>DATJVY010000123.1:0-35043 GCA_035501615.1 Myxococcaceae bacterium | reverse complement strand
ACTACGAGGAGGACAGCGCCGCCGAGGTGGACATGAACGTGGTCGCCACCGCCGAGGGCAAGCTGGTCGAGGTGCAGGGCACGGCGGAGAAGGGCTCGTTCGCCCGTGCCGAGCTGGACGCGCTGATCGACGCCGGGCTCGCCGGTGTTGCGCGACTCGTCGAGGCGCAGCGGCGCGCGCTCGGCGGATGAGGCTGCTGGTCGCCACACGGAACCCGGGCAAGCTCCGGGAAGTACGGGCGCGGGTGCACGGAGTGGAGGTGGTCTCGCTGGACCAGGCTCCGCCCATGCCGGAGGTGGCGGAGACCGAGGACACGCTCGAGGGGAACGCGCGGCTCAAGGCCCTCGCCGCCGCGCGCGGCTCGGGGCTGTGGAGCGTGGCCGATGACTCGGGGCTCTTCGTCGACGCGCTCGCAGGTGCGCCCGGCGTCCGCTCCGCCCGCTACGCGCCGGGAGACGACACGGCGCGGGTGAAGAAGCTCCTCGCCGAGATGGAGCGCGTGCCGGACGGCGAGCGGGGCGCCGCCTTCCGCTGCCTGCTTGCCCTCGCCTCGCCCGCGGGGGAGGTGTCGCTCTTCCGGGGCGAGTGCCGCGGGGAGATCCTCCGCGCGCCCCGGGGAAGCAACGGCTTCGGGTACGACCCGGTGTTCCTCGTCCCGGAGTTGCAGCGCACGATGGCCGAGCTCTCCCTCGAGGAGAAGGGCCGCATCTCGCACCGCGCGCGGGCCCTCGATGCGCTCGGCCCCGAGCTGGAACGGCTCGCCGTCCGGGAGCGGTGAGAGGGGCGCCTGGCCCGGGGAGTGTGCCGTTCGACGCCAACGCCCTCGCCCCCTCCCTGGGACGGCGAGCTTCCCTGGCGTGGGACCCGCGACCGGGCCTGAACGCAAGCGCCCCAAGTCGCCAGAACTTCGAATGCGGTCAAGTCGCTCGACGAGATTCCGAGTGCTTTGAGGGTCATTTGACGTACCGCGCGTGAAATCCGCGGAGCCTGGGGTGGAGGTTGGCCGGCAGGCCCGAGCCTCGCGCCGGCGCGACGTGGTGCGCGCGTGCCGGTCGGGTCAGCGCCCAGCGCTCGCGCGGTCCTGCGCGCGTCGGATCTTCCGCACGAGGGTGAGGAGGTTCCGGGGCGTGAAGCGGAACCAGAAGGCGACGTCGCATCGGTTGTCCCGCCAGCCCGGGTTGATCCGGGCGTAGGCCCGCGCCTCGGGTCGTTCGAGGTAGCCGGCGGGGAACTGCGCCAGCGTCTCGGGCGCGATGCCGATGTCCACGAACACCAGGCCCGTCCGGGGGTCGATCCGGAAGTTGCTCTCGGCGGCGAAGCGGGCGAGCGCCGCGCGCACCGCCCCTCCCTCGGCATCACCCGGAGCGGGGCTGGGATCGACGATCCGGTACTCGGCCAGCGCCGAGGTGATCGACACGAACCCGAACAGGCTCGCGATGGCGAGCCGGTAGTGGCGCGTCAAGGGATGGCGGAGCTTGCAGCCGAGAAAGAAGCGCAACCCCGAGCGCAGGTGCAGCGCCCGGCCACGGTACTCGGGCAGGACCCGGAGCTTGCCGCCCAGGATCGCCCGGGCGCCCGGCAGGTCCAGCGGCGCCGTCCGCCAGAACTGGTAGCCGACGATCGCGCCACCATGCTCGAAGACGTGCACCACCTCGTTGGTCTCGGCGTGGACTCGGAAGTGCGCCGGGTCCTCGGGGAGGATCCGGTCGGAGAACGCGTGGAGCTTGCCGATCAGCTCGTCGGTGAAGTCGCGGCGAGGGATGACCCGGATCCGGTCGCGAGGCACTCCCACCTCCTACCCAGGGCAGTACCGGAATGCGATCTCCTCCGACCGGTTCAGCGGCCGGGTGACGCCGGTGGCGCGAGACGGTCGTCGAGCCGCCGCTCGAGGAAGGCGAGGTCGAGCCAGCGGCCGAACTTGCACCCGACGTGGTGGAGCGTTCCCGCGCGCTGGAAGCCGAGGCGCTCGTGCATGCGAATCGAGCCGGCGTTGTCCGCATCGACCCCGGCGACCATCACGTGCTTCCCGAGCGAGACGGCCCGCGCGAGCAGCACCCGCACGAGCTCGCTCCCGACGCCGCGCCCCCGCGCATCGGCCCGGACGTGCACCGTGTGCTCGACCGTGTGCCGGTACCCCGGCCAGGTGCGGAAGTCTCCGAAGGTCGCGAAGCCGAGGACTCCCGAGCCATCGGTCGCGACCAGCACCGGGTATCCCAGCTCGCGCCGCGCCCGGAGCCACTGTGCCCGATCCTCCAGCGTCGCCGGCCTCTCCGAGAAGATGGCGGTCGAGCCTGCGAGGACGTCGTTGTAGATGGCGAGGATCGCCGGGAGATCGGACTCCGTCGCGTCGCGGATCATGCCCCGCAAGAGTCTCGCAGGACCGGGGCGCTCCGCCAGCACAGTCCCGTTCCCCCGACCGCGGGCTCGGCCTAGCATCGCTGCCCGTGAACGCTCCGCCCTCAGGCCTCCGTCGACTCTCCCCGGTGCTCGCTCTCGCGGCGCTCCTTCTCGTGGCGATCGCCGGCTGCGCCATGTTCGGCCCCGAGACGACGCTGAAGCAGCAGATGAAGGCGCTCCATGCCTGCCCCGAGGACGAGATGAGGATCACCAACCTCGGCGGGTCGCGTTATCAGGTCCAGGGCTGCGGCTCGACCGAGACCTTCGTCTGCGGACAGACCGACGGTTGGGTCTGCAACCAGTGAGGGGGGACGGGGTGATCGGGACCCATCACCCCTACGCCCTTCCTCCGTTGCCCATCCTCTCGGCGGGGAGGAATATGGGCCCGCTCCGGGGGGAGTGACAGCCGAACAGCGCTTCACGTCTCACCCGTGACCGGACGGGAGCGAGCCATGAGCCGAGCCGTGCGTCGTCTTGCGGTGGTCCTCGCAGCGTTCTTGCCCCTTGCTTGCGGGCCCTCGCCCTCGACCGCCGGCGGTGACGGCGTCGGCGGGGACGTCGACTCGGTCAGCGCAGAGCTCGATGCGGTCCCGCCCACGGGAGTGATGTGCCTCCGGCTGACGGTGGTCATGGGCGCCACGGTCCAGCGCCAGCTCTTCTCCGTCGTCCCCGGACAGACCACCCGATTCGAGCTCACCGGCCTCGCGGCAGGTCCCGCGACCTTCAGCGGCGACGCCTTCAACGCCGCCTGCAGCGCCGTCACCGGGAAGTCCTTCCCCACCTGGACCAGCGACTCGCAGACCGTCACCCTCGCGCCCGGCACCCCCACCAAGGTCTTCCTCACCTTCCGCCAGAACGTCCAGGCGCTCGTCTCGGCGGACTTCGTGGGCAACCCCACCTTCCAGGAGTTCCCCATCCCGAGCTTCGGCCTGCCCTACCTCATCAGCTGGGGCTTCTCGGGCGACCTCTGGTTCACCGAGCCCGAGTACAACCGCGTGGGCAAGATCACCTCGGCCGGCGTGATCACCGAGTACGTCGTGCCCACCGCGGGCGCGTTCCCGGAGTCGATCGGCACCCTCGGGGGCGCCGATGCCTGGTTCACCGAGACCGGCGCCAATCGGATCGGCCACGTCACCAGCGCCGGCGTGTTCCAGGAGTTCGTCATCCCCACCCCCAACTCGGGCCCCACCGGGATCATCTCCGGTCCCGCCGGCGGCTACTGGTTCACCGAGAACTACGCCAACAAGATCGGCTTCATCAGCAGCACCGGCGTGATCACCGAGTACCCCATCCCCACGCCCAACTCAGGTCCAGTGGGCATCGACTGGTCGCTCACCGACCGGCTCATGTTCACCGAGAGCAACGTCGGGCAGGTCGGCGTCATCTTCCTCAACGGGACGATCAACGAGTTCCCGGTTCCCGGCGGACCCGGCCTCGGACGCATCTCCAGCGGGGACGACGGGTTCGGCTTCGACCTCAGCCGGATGTGGTTCATCGAGTCCAGCGCGGACAAGGTGGCCTCGATCACCTTCGGGGGAGTCGTCACCGAGTACAACCTGCAGGGCGGCGCCTCGCCCTTCGACGAGAACTACGCCTTCGACGGCGCCCTCTACGTGCCCGAGCCCGATGCCAACCTCATCGCCCGGGTCAACCCCATCGGCGGGATGTTCGAGTTCGAGGTCCCCACCCCCGGCTCGCAGCCCTTCGGCGTTCCGGTGGCCGGCGGCCCCGACGGGAAGATCTGGTTCACCGAGCGCGCCGGCCGCAAGATCGGCGCCATGACCTTCCCCTAGGACGCCGCGCCCCGCGGTCCCGCGTTCTTGACCGACCCGGGATCCTCGTGTTCTCTACCGCGACCGACTCGGGGCGTAGCGCAGCCTGGTAGCGCACCTGCCTTGGGCGCAGGGGGTCGGAGGTTCAAATCCTCTCGCCCCGACTCAGGCTCGCCCGGTCTCCCCGGCGCGCGCCGTCGTTTCCTCCTCGCGGCGGCCCTCGCGCCACGCCGCGGGCGGCACGCCCACCACCTTCTTGAACGCCCGGCTGAAGGCCGCCTCCGAGGCGTAGCCCACCTCGACCGCCGCCTCGAACACGCTCACGTTCCGCGTCCGGAGCAGCGTGGCCGCGAGCTGCATCCGCCAGCGCGTCAGGTACTGCATCGGGGCCTCGCCCACCAGGTGAGCGAAGCGCTCCGCCAGGACGGACCGCGACACCGCCGCCTCCTTGGCCAGTGACTCCACCGTCCACGGCTCCGCCGGCCGATCGTGCAGTGCCGCCAGCGCCCGGCCGATGGACGGATCGCGCAGCCCCGCGAACCAGCCAGTCTGCTCCGCCGGGAGCGAGGCCAGGTAGCGGCGGATGACCTCGATGAACATCAGCTCGCTCGCCCGGGCAAGCACGCACTCGCCGCCGGTCCGCCCGCTCGCGGTCTCGACCACCGCCAGCTGCGCCACCGCCTCCAGCCAGCCACCGGTGCCCCGCGTGCTCACCTTCAGGACCCGCGGCAGCGTCGCGAGCAACGGGTTGAAGGGCTTCACGTCCCAGCCGACGAATCCGCAGACCAGCCCCGTGCGCTCGCCGCCTCCCTCCTCGTGGAGGAAGAATGGAAGCCTGCTCCCCGGCGGGCGCCGGAACATGGCGAGCGACGCCTGCCCCCGCATCCCCGGGCTGCTGGACAGCGTGTGCGCATCGCCGTGAGGGAAGGCGATGATGTCCCCCTCCTCGAGCGGCAGTGGCTCCTCGCCGACGATGCCGCCCCAGCACCGTCCCCGGGTGACGAGGTGGTACTCCAGCACGTGCTCGACGCCGGGCAGGACGTGAGGTGCCACCTCGCTCCCCGCCAGCGCCTCGGCCGCGAACGGGGCGGAGGCCTCCACCGAGAAGTGGACGGCTCCGGTCAAGCGCACCGCCCGCAGGACGTCGGACAGGACGTCGGTGGTCACCGGCCGACTCCCGGACGACGCGGCGTGTCGTGGTCGTGCCCGGGGGCCGCCGGACGGCCGAGCAAGAGTTGCGGACTGGCGGTCAAGGCGCGCCCCGGGGCCTCCGGACATCAACGGCAGTGCAACAACGTCCCCCTTACCCCAGGAGTTCCGCCCGTGACCACCGCCTCACCCCAGATCGGCGTCGTGCCGGATCTGGCCGCCATCAAGACCCGCCAGCAGGCCACCTGGGCCAGCGGCGACTATGCCGTCATCGGCACCACGCTCACCCTCGTGGGGGAGCAGCTCTGCGAGAGCATGGACCTCCGCGCGGGGCAGGCCGTCCTCGACGTCGCCTGCGGCAACGGTGCCGCCACCCTCGCCGCCGCGCGCCGCTTCTGCACGGTGACCGGCCTCGACTACGTCCCGTCGCTGCTCGCGCGGGCGGAGGAGCGAGCCCGTGCCGATCGCCTGGACATCGCCTTCGTCGAGGGCGACGCCGAAGGGCTGCCCTTCATCGACGGGCAGTTCGACGCCGCGCTCTCCACCTTCGGGGTGATGTTCACCCCCGATCACCGGAAGGCGGCCTCCGAGCTGGCCCGCGTCGTCCGCCGGGGCGGGAAGATCGGCCTCGCCTCCTGGACTCCGGACGGCTTCGTCGGACAGCTGTTCGCGCTGGTCGGACGCACGATGCCGCCGCCGGCGGGCATCAAGCCGCCGCATCTCTGGGGAACCATCGGCCACTGCCAGGAGCTCTTCGCCGACAGCGCGGCGTCGATCCAGTCCCAGCACCGCGAGTTCGTCTTCCGCTACCTGTCGCCCGAGCACTTCATCGACGTCTTCCGGAGCTTCTACGGGCCGACCCACAAGCTCTACGGCGCGCTGCCCGAGGACAAGGCCAGGGCGTTCACCGCCGACCTCACCGACCTCATCCGGAGGTTCAACCGGGCGGACGACGGAACGATGGTCGTTCCCTCGAAGTACCTCGAGCTCATCGTCACCCGTCGCTGAGCTCTCCGTTCAGGGGAGGCTCCGCGCGAGCTGGATCCCCAGCGGGACGATGATCGCGATGGCCAGCAGCAGCACCGCGCCGATCACCGCGAACGCGGCGCGCGGGACGGTCGTCCGCTGGAGCCTGGCCAGGGCGTACACCGCGATGACCAGGGCCCAGAGCGCCAGGGGGCCCAGGCTGACCAGGAACACGACCGCCGCGCCGGAGTAGCAGACGGCGCGGACGGTCGCCCCGAAGCCCCGGTGCGCGCCCCCGGCGACGAGGGCGAGCAGGTGCGCGGCGCCCGCGAGGACCAGCACCAGGAGCGGGTAAAGGACCACCGGCGCCAGCGGGAGCAGGAGATACAGGCCCAGCTGCCCCGGCGCCGGTAGCGCGCCGCCGTGGAGCGAGAGGATGGGCACGAGGTAGAGGACGGCGCCCAGCGCTCCGAGCAGCGCCTGCACCAGCCAGCCGTACCAGAACGCGTCCTTCCACGGCGCGTCCGGGCGGAGACCGTCGAAGAAGGTGGAGGGCGAGAACGCGGCCCGGGTGAGCGTCGCGAAGAGCCCGCGCACGGCGCCGATCTGGTCGCGCCGCTCCCACGGGGTGAACGCGTCGCCGGTCGCGTCCGGCTTCGCCGGGGTCCTGAGGAAGAGGTCGTTGGCGGTCATCTCGTCACCCGAACCCGCAATGACTGCGCAGGCGAGACCGCGCCGCTGCATGCGCTGCGCGCGATTCACGGCCCTGGAGCCGGGCCCAGGAGCTTGCATCCGTAGGGCCAAGCGTGGCTCGGCCGATGCACGCGATCTCGGGCGTTTGCAAGGAGGTCAGCCATGCGGATCGAGGACATCATGAACAGGCACGTGGAGACGTGCCGTCCCGAGGACACGCTCGCGCAGGCCGCGAAGAAGATGTGGGAGCACGACATCGGAAGTCTTCCGGTGGTCGCGGCCGACGGTCGGGTGACGTCGGTGATCACCGACCGCGACATCGCGATGGACGCGTACATCAAGGGGAAGGCGCTCGAGGAGCTGACGGTCTCCGAGGCGATGTCCCACCGGCTGGTCACCGTCCAGCCCACGGACGAGCTGCGGGTGGCCGAGGACCGGATGCGCTCGGAGCAGGTGCACCGCATCCCGGTGGTGGATCCGCTCGGATTCATCCAGGGGATGGTGACGGTGAACGACCTCGCGCATCACCTCCGCACCCGGGGCTCGCCGGAGGGTCTGGAGCCGGCCGAGGTGGCGTCGACGCTCGCCGCGATCAGCAGCCCGCGCACCGGTCCGTCCGGCCGCGCGGTGCCCTGAGCCCCCGACCATGGGCCGGCTGGTGCGCGTGCTGGATCCGAACAACCTGCGTCCGGTCTTCGACGCCCTGTCGGTGGGACGGGACGCCTGGCGGGCCCTGCGCGAGGACTCGGAGTTCCTCGGCGTCGCCCGCCGCACGCTCCTCCCGCTTCCCACCGACCTGGAGCCGGCGCTGGACACGGATCCGTTCCCGCCCTTCGAGGCGTTGCCGGTGCCCGGCCTCCACGGCCTGAAGCTGGCCATCGTCGTCTCGGGCGGGAGCGGTGCCACCTGCGCCACGGTGGGCGTGCAGCGCGCGCTGGAGGAGGCGGGCCTCGAACCCGCCTCGATCTCCGCCGCGTCGGGGGCGGTGCTGTTCGCCGCGCTCTGGGCCTGCGGCCTCGACTCGGCGGCGATCGCCCGGTTCTGGCTGGGCCTCAGCAGGAAGGACTACGTGGACGTCGGCTGGGGGGCGCTCCTGCGCTCCGCGGGCAGGGCGATGGGCGGCTGGGCCGGGCTTCTCCGCGGCGAGGCCATCGAGCGCTCCGTCCGGAAGCTCGTCGGCGACCGCCGCCTGGGTGAGACGCGGATCCCCTTCTCGATGCCGGCCTGGAACATCGACCAGAACCGGGTGGAGACGTTCGGGACCCGGACCACGCCCGACCTACCCGTCGCCGTGGCGATCCGGACCGCCATCGCCATCCCGATCTTCGTCGAGCCGGTGGAGATCGACGGGCACGTCTACGGCGACGGAGGGGTGATCGACATCTTCCCCCTCCGGCCGGTGCTGGAGGTGAAGCCCGACCGGGTGGTGGGCCTGAACTGCTACCTCCCCCTGGGCTTCGAGGGCGAGGACCTGACCGGCTGGCGCCGGCGGTCGTTCGCCATCCTCCGCGCGAGCGGTCAGCTTCGCTGGTCGGGGATGGTGGCCCTGGCCCGGGAGCAGGCGCGCCTGGCGGGGAACCGGCTCACGCTCCTCCATCCCGTTCCGTACGACGCGGTGCGGGGCGGCCGGTTCTACGAGACCTTCGTCGATCGCCGACGCTGGCCGGGCTTCATGAACGCCGGACGCGAGGTGATGCGCGACCTCCTCGAGCGGCCGGTGCCGCTCCGGTCGGCGGGCTGAGGTGAGCCGCCCCGCACGAGGGGTACGCTCAAGGAAGCGCTGACGCGCCGCCGATGAGGCTCAGCGCCGGGTGGTCCGGACCGTCCGGGCCCCGGCGCGTACCTCGTCCAGCTCCGGCACGTCCGCATCGGCGCCCCTCCACTGGGAGGCGAGCGTCGCGTAACGCTCCTGGGCCGTCACCGCGTCGCCTGCCCGCTGCGCGGCGCGCGCCGAGCCGAGGAGGGCACGGGACAGGTTCGGGTAGCGGAGCAGGGTGGCCTCGTACGCGGCCAGCGCCTCCTTCGACCGTCCGGCCTCGAGCAGGAAGTCGCCCACCAGCAGGCGCGCCGGCGCCTCGAAGGCCGGTCCTGCCGGCGGGCGCTTCTCCGACGCCTCTGCGGCGCGGGTCATCGCCTCGGCCGCGGCGCTCCAGCGCTCGGGCGTCCGCTCCCGGAAGGCCCGGGTCGCGGCGAGGTACGCCGCCGACTGCAGCTTCGCGCGCTCGGCCCGGTCCGGGCTGAGCATCGTCGCCCAAGGCTCCATGGCCTGCTGCGTCTGTAACATCGCCGCGAGCTGCGCCTGGACCGCCGGCTCGTCCCCGGCGCGCATCGCGGCGTCGGCCAGCGCGGCCTGCATCAGGCTCCGTGCGAAGAGGCCGACGGGAACGCGGACCTCGTTGCCGCCGCCGGACGGGCTGTGCAGCGCGCAGCCCAGGCTCCCCTCCGGCTCGCCTTTCTCGAGGTAGGGCGCCTCCATCACCGCGAGGAGCGCCTTCGCCTCGGACCAGCGTCCGGTGTCGGCCAGGTACTTGCGGGCGAGCGCCGCGTAGCCGTAGCGGACCTCCGCGCCATCCTCCTCCGTCATCCGCCGGCCGATGTCGTCCAGCACCGCGCGTGCCCGGCCGAAGCGTCCCTGCTCGAGGTACGAGGCGCCGAGCCAGGAGTAGGAGTGGTAGTCGCGATCGGCCTGCCCCATCTTCCGGCGAAGCGCCCACTGCTCCGAGGCGGCCCAAGCGTCCTCGTTGGAGGCCACGGAGTCGGCCCACATCCCGAGCTGGACGAAGATGTGCGAGGGCATGTGCCGCGCGTGGGACGAGGCCGGGGCGATGCGGGCGTACTTGCGCGCCGCGGGGAGCGCGAGCACGGCGTGGTCCGGCGTGTCGCAGGCGTGGATGAGGTAGTGCGCCGCGCCGGGATGGTTGGGCTTTCGCCGGAAGACGTCCATGGCGATCGCCGCGGCCTGCATCAGCCGCCCGGTGTTGCGGAACCCGTCGGAGTTGGCCATCAGTGCCAGCGCGTGCTGGAGCGCCAGCTCGTCGTCCGCGGGGAAGGCCCGGTGGGAGCGGTCGGTCTCCTGGAGCCAGGCGCGGTGTCGCTCCTGGATGTCTCCCTCGCCGTAGAGCGCCTGCGCCGCGGCGAGGTGCGCCCGCTCGGTGGGACGGAGCCGGGAGGTGTCCTTCACCTTCGCCAGCGCGGCCCGGGCGGACTGGACCTGCTCCTCGCCCCAGATGGGGTGGCTGTAGGTCATCGCGTCGCCCCAGAACGCCATGGCGCAGCCCGGGTCGGCCTTGCCTGCCGCCTGGAACGTCTCGTGGGCGTCCTCGTACTGAAAGGAGTGCAGCTGGAGCATCCCCTGCACGAAGAGGCGCCGGCACTCGGCGTTGCCAGTGACGGGAAAGTCCAGCGTCCCGTAGCGCGGCGCGGAGCTCGCCGCGAGAACGAAAGACACGAGCAGGGCCGTCATCGCCGTCACCTCCGGTCGAGCGCGGGGTCGAGGCTCGGGGCCCTGGATACCACGCCTGCACGGGAACTTGCGGGAGGGCGCACCCCCAGCGTAGGACTTCGGGGCTCACCACCAGGTCTGGCCCCGTAGCTCAACTGGACACCCCGACGCAGATCCACACGCGTCCAACGAGGTCCAGCGGAGTCCAGAGCAGAGTGCTTCCGGGGAGATCGCGCCGCGGGATGGCTCACAGACCCCGCCGCAGAGTCCATCGAAGTCCATCGAAGACCGATCCAATCGACCCAAATCGAGCACAGGCCTGGTGCCGGTGCCGCTCCTGGACGACCCGGGGATGGCGATCCTGCTCACCCCCGAGGAGCTGGAGCTGATTCTGCGGCACCGCCGAGAGAAGAAGACCGCGCCGACCGGGAAAGAGCGGGACCGCTAGGCCCGGCAACGACGGCAGGCAGCTCAGCTGGTCGAGAATCGCGTTCGCGGTGCGGAAGGACTGGATGGCGCGCTCGAAGGCTCCTCCGTGCCGCACTGCAGGAACCAGCGAAAGATGCTCCCTCGATGGGGTCTGCGTTCGGGCGCTAGATAGGCGCATTCTCGACGGCGTCCCGGATCTGCGCAGTGAGGGTCGCCCGTCGGGTCCAGCACGAGCACGCAGGACGTCCGATCCAGAGAAGTTCGTGAAAACATGGCCGCCTCGTCCCGACTGCACTTTGCGCTCGTAGCCGGACAAGAACTGACGGGCTGAATCAGCACATCCTCAAGGGTTACTTGTTCCGGGCACGGAAGCGCTCTTCATCCCGACTAGGGGACGAACGCCGGGTGCTTGCGTTTGACCAGTTCCGCACAATCGGTCGGGATCAGACGCCGTCCACAACGCGCCGGGCCGGTCCGGGAGTGAACCGCCCCGCGTTTTCAGAGGCTCCACCCTTGAGAGGATGGAGCGATGGGAAGACATTCAACGAACGAAGAGAGTTCCGCCTGTTGGCGTGCCCACCTCTTGGAAGTTGTCGAAGCTTCACTCGGAAGCTGTGCATGCGCTGGGTCGTTCGTGATGCCGCGCTGGCTGATACTAAGCCAGTCTCCTCGAATCACGGCCCAAGCTGGGCACCTGGACGGCATCAAGGAACTGACTTCCAGAGCAGGGGCCGTCCGAAAGCACGGACGTTGACGCAACACGTTCCCGGCGGTACTCAAGCGGTCTCGACCGTCCTGCACGCCGATCGGGGGGAACAATGAACCATCGCAACTCGTTTACGAGGCTGTCGCTCATGGCCTTGGCCCTACTCCTCGTCTCCGCTCCAGCTATGGCACTCCCGCCAGGTTTTCGGCTTGGGGGAACGGCCGCAGACCCAGGCACGACCTCCGACATGCTCGTCATAGACACGAACCTTAATCCACTTGCGCAATTACCTAGCTACAGAGCGTTTTCCAGCATCACGGATTTCGTCGCATTCGCCAAGGCTAACCTCAACGCCAAAGAGCTCAGAGACACAGCAGGCAACCTGATCGGTATTCAAGGAATCGTAGTTACAAAGGGAAGGCCGTTCTACGCAGACAATAACCATAATTTTTGGGGTGTCTCCGACGCGTTGGCTGCGTACGTTGGTGGAACGAGCCAATTCATACAAATCGCGGCTACCGACTACGCGATGTATGACTCGACCTCGGCGGCGCTCTTTACATATGCAGGAAACGGAACGATGAGTAGCTCAATAACAGCTCCACCCCCGGCCCTCGGCGGGGCGCGCGGGCCCATTGGGAATGCCCAATGTGTCGATTGCCCTCCACCCGACCCCCCTCCTGGTCCACAGCCGCCTCCGCCAATTCCCCAATTCAGAAAGGTCTGTAACAGCGTGGGGTGCATCGAGGGCGAGACGTACGAGAGCAAGATCCCTCCACTCCTCAACGTCTACCACGCCAAGGGGAGTTCGACGCGCCAGGATGAGGGAGGGTATCATCGCACTGCCTACTTCTGCGGCCCAGTTCTTTGCTTCTCAAGCGTTGGTTCAAATGCCCTGAGCGTTACTATTCAAGTCTACGGACAACACCCAGGCAGCCCAACTCCAATTTGGGCGACAACTGCCGGAGCTTTTTGCAATAATTGCGAAACGGCAGACTGGAAGATTTACGAGGTTTCTGTTATTGTTTCTGTTACAGGTAGCGGCCTACTGCCAGTGACAGTGAGCGGGTTACCTTCTTACTTTGCCGTCGACGACATCAAGGGCATGTGCGCGACCAATCAAGATACAAATAAAGCCTTCAATACTGCATGGGGCGCTTACATTCCTTATTGCGGGCATTAGGGCGATGGGTGCCGCGACTCGATCGATAGCGTGCTGCTCTCTGTTGTTCATCGGGTGCGGTGGCTCGGGAGATGTCTGCTTACAGCCAACTCCTCAAGGTGTGCTCCCAACTGCGACGGACTGGGTTGTCTGGAAGACCTTTCCTCCGTCCACTCAGCAAAGTGATTGGGGTTTTGTTGCACAGGGACAGTTCTTCCTGCCGCCGGTGACCAACGTGCTCTGCAAGAGTCCTTCCCCTGGTCGGGACGTGCCTGGGTATACCATTTGGATGTGGTTCGACTCTCGGACCCAGTCTCCACTCGAGAGCTATTGCATGAACGCTTTGGAGGACCAGTGCCAGCCCCAACCTGGGCAGCCTTCTGGTCAAGCTACGTTTGTGCTGAAGAACGAAGGGGTGACTACGGTCGCAGTTCCCATCTCTTCTCCATAGCAAATTGGGCTCAACGTCTCGGTTTTACGAGAGGTTGATCCCCTTTGTGGCCCTCGGAACCAGTCAGTACCTCACGTTTTCGCGTCGGGAGATCAGTCCGCCTCCATCGAGAGGACCAGGCGGCTGCCGGTCAGGCACAGCGCTAGTGAAGACCGTGGGCGACGGCTCGATAGAACGGTGTTCTTCGGCGTGTCGGACCAGTTCTGCACGCGGGGGGGGACAGGGCGCCCGCGTGCGCCCCTCAGCGACAACCGGTTGCGGGGCTTCCGCCGACCGAGGGCGTCTCGTTGGCTGGGCACGGAAGGCAGCAGAACGGGCCACTAGGAAGGATGACGCCGTCCGGCTCGCAACTCTGTGGGCCCACCGTTCCGCTGCACGTCGCTGGGCCTATGAGACACGTGCCTCCAGCTTCCTCGCATCGAACGCTCGAGTTGCACCCGGTTGGGAGCGTCCAAACCGCACAGGCGACGGCAAGGAACCGGAGGGGCACCTGAGGTCGCCAGTATGTTCCGGGCAAATGGCTCGCTCCACGGCCTTGCTGAGGCACGAGGAACCGCCTGAGCCTCCACCATTCGTTCTTCGAGTTCGGCATCGTCGCCATCATGTGATTCATTCGGGTTCGTCTAGCCCCATAACGTAGCGAACGTGGAGTCGAGGAGCGAGTCCACTAGTTGAGACGTCGCACAACGCTCGGGGGGCCGGGGGCAATACCCCATCCGTTCTCATCAACTCCTTCGGGAAGTGCCCTCGAGCCCGAATCAGCCCAGCTGCTTCACGGGGCCGCCGAGGAGCTTCCTCCTCCGGAGCCGCTGAAGGCCCGAGCCTCCGAGGCGCTGCCGCGCAAGGTCGCGCAGTAGCAGACCCGTCGGTCGAAGCCTGGCTGGAGGAGATCGAGACGCTGCGGAGCCGGGGCGTTGGGTGTGACTTCAACCAGCGAGGTCTCCCGCTACGAGTGGCCTAGAGACGGGGGCAGGTCAGAAGGCTTCAAACGCTGAAATGCGCTCCCGCAATCGATTGCGGGACGCCCTGAAATGGCCCTCCAATGCGCCCGGAAATACGCCCGAGAATAGGCTCCCGGATCGGGCGTATTTCCGGGCCATTTCCAGGGCGAGGCCGAGGGCCAATTCGAGACGTCGTTGTCCCGGATTTCCAGCAGTTGCGCCCTCCCCCACCGCATTCTGCGCGCAGCACCGGGAGCACCCCCGAGTTTCCCGCTCACGCCCTCACAACCACATGACTGAGGGCGTGAGCGGAAAACTCGGGGGTGCAGACAATTCTGGGGGGTGGGCGAGGGAAAGAGGAAGGACAAGACTGACCAGAGAGGGGGATGTTTCGGAGATATCTCTACCTCAGTCTCAGGAAGAATCAGAGGAGACCAGAATGACAGAGGGACCGATGGCAGGGCGACGGTGAGGAGAACTCGAGGTTCGGTGGGTGCGACGAGGAGCGAACGCGTCGATAGCTGGTATGGATGAAGACGTCGATTGAGTAGAGAACGAAGAGCTCGCGGGGGATTGCTCGGTAGCCGTGGGTAGCAGAGGGCGAGGCATCTCTCAGGTAAGTCCGGAAGCGAAGACCAAGGACTGGGGAGGTAGGAGGGCAGCAGTCGTCGCGAGGCCTGAAGAAGACATCTTCGGGGAGGAGCACGATTGAATGGCGAGGTTGGGTATCCCCGGGCAGCAGGAGTCATTGTCTTCGCTTTCGGACTCCGGCCTCCGCTCTTGGGGCTAGTACGGCGACGAGGGGACCCGCCCGCCAGCCCCGGACAGGCGCTCCCCGCCTTCAAGGCCAGGGGCGGGCACTCGTCGATGGCGCACCACGTCGACCTTGCGGCCACCGTCGATCTCGAGGGCGATGTACCGGCGCAGTCGCGCGGGAGGTTCATGGTCCCCCGGCAGGACGCGCTGCTGAACGCACGAGCCGTAAACGCCTGAGAAACCCTCCGTCACCCTGCAGTCAACTGTCAGCGATGTCTTGACTCGTTCCGCCTCGTTCCGTGTGCCTCGGAGCCGGATTGACTCGGGGACCTAAATAGAATCTACTTGGGCTGTGGGAAGGACACCGCTCCCTAAGGACGAGGCCCTCCAGCCGCTGAACGTGAAGGTGCCCTCCGAGGACCTCTACTTCGTCCAGGAGGTCCTGAAGCCGGCCCTCGGCGTTTCGTACAACGCCGAGGCGGTCCGGGAAGTGCTGGTCCAGCTGCGGACCTGCTTCCGCCTGCCTCAGTACGTCGTCGATGTTCTGGAGGCGGAGATGAAGGCCAAGAAGCTCAACGTCCTCGGCTACGTCCAGGAGCTGCTCCTGCGGCGCTACGAGGCGATCCGCGACCGCACGGCCCGGCAGGCGAGGGCGCCGGCAGGAAGCGGCCGGAGAGCACGCTAGCCAGCGGGAGTCCCCGGGAGGGGTCAGAGGTCCCTGGTGGGAGTGTTAAGCGAGGAATGGGAGCTTTGCACCTGGCGTGAGGTGGCCAAAGCGCTGAAGGTGTCCGCCTCGTGGGTCTGCGCCCAGGCCGGCCCGGGCGATCTCCCATCCGCGCGGGTGGGTGGGCTGCTCCGGTTCAGTCGCAAGCCGCGCCGGCGTTTCGCGCTTCCGCCCCGGCAAGAGGGTAGTCCCCATGATGGCGGATTGCGCTCGCGGCGACTGAGAACTGGCGTCGATAGAGCGCAACGAACGCGGGCGGTGGCTCGCGAGCCAGAAGGACCCCGCGGGCCGATGGCGCTACACCGCAGCGTCCACGAACCCGAAGCAAAGCGCACAGCGGGTCGTGGAGCTCGAAGCCAACGCCCGTTGCCGGCTCGCCGGACTCGAACCGGTCCCGCCAAGCGACTCCCCGTCGAGATCCACGAGACGAAGCCGACGCCCAGGAACCTGGCGCCAGTCAGGAAGGCGGTCCGGGGCGGGGGCAAGTCATGAACGCCGAGCCGCATTGGACCTGGAAGGAGGTCGCGAACTACCTCCGGGTTGGTCGCAGCACCGTGTTCAAGCTGGCGGGGGGCGAGCTACCGTGCGTCCATATCAGGCGGCAGCTTCGCTTTCGACCCGAGGCAGTGCGGCGGTGGGCAGAGGAGCAGGGTCGGTCAGCGAGATTGAAGGGAGCAGTATGAGGCAGCGCAAGCGCGTCTTCAGTCGAGGGTCCGTCCTCTACATCCGCTTCCGTGATGCGGACGGGAACCTGGTGCGCAAGGCGACCAACACGGACGATCCTCGGAAGGCGGAGGAGCTGGCGATCGAGCTGGAGGCGAAGGCTCTCCGGCAGCGCCGCGGGCTCGAACCCCTCCCTGCGAAGAACGGCGGGGGGACCTTGGGAGACCTGATGCTGAAGTGGGGCGAAACCCTGACTGGACCGTCAGCGAACGGCACCCGGGCAACCGTCGCGAAGCACGTCCTGGAGCACGAGATCGCCCGGCTCACGCTGCAGCAGCTCCGGCCGAGCGACCTGGTGAACTTCCTGGCCGATCTGAAGGGCATCTCCGCGGCGACCAAGAATCACGTGCGCGGGCACATTTCCCGGGCGTTCAACACCGCGGCGCTCAAAGGCTGGTGGCACGGAGCGAACCCGGTGGACAAGACTAAGGTCCCGCGGGTCCCGGTCGAGGAGGTGGACGAGACGGAGTTCGCCTACCTCACGACCGAGGAGATCCGCCGGGTCTGCGCTGCGCTCGCTCCGAAGTATCGGCCGCGGTTCGCCGTCAGCGTCTTCTGCGCCTTGCGGAAGGGCGAACTCCACGGGCTCCGCCGCAAGGACGTGAACCTCAGGACCAGACGGCTCACCATCGCGCGGAGCTGGGACCGGGTGCCGAAGAATAAGAAGCTGGAGATCGTCCCCATCCCCACCGAGTGCTCCCCCTGGTTCGAGGTGGCTCTGAAGGACTCCGAGGGGCACGAGCTGCTGTTCCCGGGGCCGGACGGCAAGATGTTCTCCCGGGACGTGCGCCTAGCGGAGGTCTTGCGGCGGGCGATGGTCAAGGCGGGCATCGTGGACCACTGGAAGCACTACTGCCGGAAGCACGGGTGCGACCACGAGGAGCAGCGCCCGGACAGCGAGCAGCGCACGTGCCCGAAGCACCCCGGGACGAAACTGTGGGCGAAGGGAGTCCCTCGGACGATCAACTGGCACGCGACTCGCCACACCGCAGCGACCTTGCACGTCCAGGCGGGAGCATCGCAGGCGGTCGTCCAGCGGCTCCTCCGGCACAGCACCCCGAAGCAGACCGCGCGCTACACCCACCTGAGGGCGGACTGGCTCGGCGGGGAGCTGGAGCGGCTCTCCCTCGGCATCGACCCGGCAATCATCGACTCAACATCGACTCAGCAGCCCGCTTCCTCCGCGAACGACGACGGGGAAAGCCGAGTGGACGCGGGAACTTCGGCCGTGCAATCTGACAACTGGCCCCGTAGCTCAACTGGATAGAGCGTCGGCCTTCTAAGCCGATGGTTGCGTGTTCGAGTCACGCCGGGGTCGCTGTCACCACCCCGGCGCACACGTGCGATCCCTCAAGGCACTGCGGGGGGGCGTGGGGGCGCCGGGGGTGGGATCGCCTCCTCCGATCATCGTGCCGAGCACGATGGACGACGAATCCGGGCACGTCGTCCTCTTCACGAGCGCCACCGCGCTCATCGCAGCGCTCTCCTTCCAGCTTGTCGCGCGGCGCTACGAGCGGGGCGACTCATCCCATCACGCGGTGGAGCGCGGTCTTCGGGGAGGAGGTACTTGCCGCCGCCATCCTCGGCTGCAACGACCCAAGGACTGACTGTGAGCCAGCGAAGTCAGCTGGCGATCGCGTAGGGTCTCCTGCTCACCGGCTCGATCGGGTATGCAAGGCCGCTCCGGCCGGCATCACCGCTCCGCCCCAGCGGGCCGGGCGCTTCTCGACGAACGCGTCGATGCCCTCGGCGGCGTCCGGCTCGAGCAGGCTGCAGGCCATCGACTCACCGGCCGTCGCGTAGGCCTCCTCGAGCGACTGGTCGATCTGCCGGTAGAAGGTGCGCTTGCCGTTCGCGACCACGCGGCCGCTCCGGCCGAGGACGAGTCCGGCGAGGCGCTCGACCTCGGCATCGAGAGACGCCGCCGGTACCACGCGGTTCACCAGGCCCCAGCCGAGCGCCGTGGTCGCGTCGATCAGCTCGCCGGTCAGGAGCATCTCCATCGACCGCTTGCGGCCGATGTTCCGGGCCACGCCGACTGCGGGGGTGGAGCAGAAGATCCCCACGTTCACCCCGGGGAGCGCGAAGCGCGCCTGGTCCGACGCCACGGCGAGATCGCACATCGAGACCAGCTGGCAGCCCGCGGCCGTGGCGATCCCGTGCACGCGGGCGATGATCGGCTGCGGGAGCTCGGTCATCTTGACCATCGTCCGGCCGCAGTCGTCGAAGAGCTTCTGCTGCCACGCCCGGTCGTCGGAGTGCGCGCGCATCTCCTTGAGGTCGTGACCGGCGCAGAAGCCCTTGCCTGCGCCGGCGAGCACCACCACACGCGCCGTTCGGTCCTCCCGGACCGCATCGAGCTCCTTCTCCAGCGCCGTGATCATCGGCGCCGACAGGGGATTGAACCGCTCCCCGCGGTTCAGGGTTAGGGTCACCACCCCGCCGTCGTCCCGGCGGAGGACGAGAGGCGCCTCGGCAGCTCGCTCGCTCGCAGTCATGTCCGTCCACCTCGCTCCGGAATCGGTCCGACTGCTCTCTTGTCACGGGGTAGGTGCGCTCACAACCTGATCGCTTCCGCTGGAGAAGTTCCTCCTGGGGTGAGCAGTCCACCCCAGCCGAGGGGTGGGCACCGGTCACCGCGGGTGAGCAGCGCCGGCGGGGAACTCCGTAACCGCCCGCAGACTGGCCTCGAGCGGCGAGGCGACCCGGGTCGAGCGCCCCCCGATCGCCACGGAGATGCCCCCAGGACGATCCGCCTCCCCGGGGGCCCGGAGTTTGCTCACCTGACCCGCGGAACATGCTCCACCGCTGGTCGCTCCTCACCCTCGCGCTCCTCCTCCCCGCCTGCATGGGCGAGATCGTCGGCTCCGACTCGGATGCCGGCGGGCCCGGTGCATCGGGCACGGGTGGGGGCCCGGACGCCGGCGGCAACCCCGGTGGCGGGAACGACGGAGGCGCCAACGGCGGCGGCGGCTCCGACGCGGGCCAGGGCCAGGACGGCGGCACCGTCGGAGCGTCCGGCACCCTCAGCGGCGCCATCCGGGTGAACAACTTCGGCTGGCGCACTGCCGACACGAAGGTCGCGGTGCTGCTCGGCCACGGCGGCGAGTCCGTCCAGCTGGTGAACGCCGCGACCGGAAACGTCGCCGGCACCTTCACCGCCAGCGGCCTGTCGACCGACAAGTACTCGGGAGACCAGGTTGCGACGGTGGACTTCAGCTCCGCCTCGACCGGGGGGGACTTCTACCTCTACCTCCCCGCGAGCAAGCTGCGCTCGTACGGCTTCCGGATCTCCGACGACGTCTACGACATCGTCGGCGCCGCCGCGGTGAAGTCGTACTACTTCCAGCGCTGCAACCACGACAAAGCGCTGCCCTACGCCAACGACGCGCTGCTCGGCTTCTCGGGCATCGGCGGGAAGTGGGTCGACGGCGCCTGCCACGCGGGGGACGCGCAGGCCCCGGCCGGGCCGGGCTCCGCCAACGACGGGACGCTCGACCTCCACGGCGGTTGGCACGACGCCGGCGACTACCAGAAGACGCTCTGGGGGCGGGGCGTGCCGCAGATGCTCTTCGCCTACGAGGTCAACCCCCGCGCCTGGACCGACGGGCAGCTCCACATCCCGGAGAGCGGCAACGGCATTCCCGACCTCCTCGACGAGGCACGCTGGGAGCTGGACTTCTACGTCCGCATGCAGCGCTCCGATGGCCACTTCCTGACCTCGGTCAAGGGCGAGAACCCGAGCGTCACCTCACCTCCCAGCCAGGCCAACGAGGCGCGGGTCTACTTCGACGGAACGTCTCCCTCGGGCGGCGGCTGGTCCGGCGGCGGCGTCACCACCGCCGAGGCGACCGGCAACGCGGTGCTCGCCCTGGCCCACGCCGCCATCGTCTTCCGCGCCATCGGACAGACCACCATCGGAGACGGCTACGCCACCGCGGCCACCGCGGGGTGGGCATGGCTCGCCGGGCAGACGCTCAGCGGAGCCGAGAACGACCTCAAGGCCTCGGCGGCCTCGGCGGTCTTCCGGATGGACCCCACCCAGTCCACCGCCAAGGCCTTCGCCGACGCGTTCCCCTGGGACACCTGGGACGGGATGTACCCCGGCTCGCTCACCCCCGCCGAGGGAACGCTCTCCACCGGCGCCTGGCACTACCTGATGAACACCTCGGGCACCGCCTCGGTGAAGACGAAGATCCAGACCGCAGTGGGTCAGGGCCTCGTCGATCCTGCATTCACGGTGGACGGGCCGTACAGCGGCATGTTCGGCGACTCCGGAAACGGCTGGGAGTGGAGCTGGGGGAGCAACCGGAGCCAGTCCTTCTACGGAGCGAACCTCTTCATGGCGGCGAAGCTCGGCATCGTCGGCTCGCACACCCAGGCCCAGGTGCTCGCGCTCGCGCAGAAGCACCTCCACTACCTGCTCGGACTGAATCCCCTCAACATGGTCTACCTGACCAACATGGCCGCCTACGGCGGGGAGCACTCGTCCTTCCACATCTTCCACAGCTGGTTCTCGTTCACGGTGAACGACGGCGACCACGGGAACACGACCTACAACGGCAAGCCCACCGCGGTGACCGAGCCGCTCTACCCGTACTACGCGGACGACTCGGAGACCTCGACCTACGGTCCGGCCCCGGGACTCATGCCCGGCGGGCCCAACTGGTACTACGACGGGACGTACACCATCCCCGACCGCACCTACCCCGCCTATGCCTACCGCGACTTCTCGGTGGGCTGCGGCTGGAACGGGAGCCTCTGCACGGCGGCCTCCTGGGAGCTGACCGAGCCCGACGTGGGCTACCAGGGGCCGCTGGTCCTGCTCGCCTCGTTCGTGATGAGCGCCCAGTAGAGCGGAGCGCGTCCGACTCGCCCGCAGGACCGGTGCCACCGCAACGAGGGCCGCGGCGCGTGTCAGAAGGGGAAACCGCCCCAGCTCCGACCGCGGCTCCGCGCGATGGCACCGATCTGCGTCCATCCACCCGCTTCCCCTCGACTGTCCGGTGCCGCACTGACCGCGCAGTCGCACGCCACCGGCAGGTGTCACCCGGTGGCCACGAGCGGACCGCGACCGGTGCGTGGGACCGGCCTCGCCACCCGGTCTGCGAGCGACCTTAACGTGGGCACGCTCGGCGGGTTCCGGGCGAGCGTGAAGACACCTCCGGTTCTCTCCTTGCTGCTTCTCGCAGCGCTGGCCGGGTGTGGTCCAGCCCCGTTCCAGGTCTCCTCCGATGCGAGCGGAAGCATCTCCGTCGCCGGGAGACCGGGGTCGAGCCCGTTCATCGCCTTCCTGGACCTCTCCGGGCCGACCATCGGCGACGTGACCTCGGTGACCTACTCGGTGCAGCCGCGAGCCGGGAGCGTCTCGAAGCCGGTGCAGGCCACCTTCTCCATCTCCGCGCTGCAGACCCGCGGTTACGTCGCCGAGACGGGCAAGCTGACGGTCCCGGTGTTCGGGCTGTACCCCGGCGCGCAGAACCAGGCCACGGTCGGGCTCCAGTTCAGCGACGCCTCGAGCCAGCTGGTCCACGTCCAGATCACCACCGAGACGTACGAGGACCCCCACGCAGTCTACGACCACGCGACCATCCTCCAGCCCCGCGCCCCCGGGAGCACTCTGGGCTTCGACTTCTTCGCCATGAAGTCCACACTCGACTCGGTGGTGGTGGTCGACACCGACGGCATGGTGCGGTGGGTGGGCAACGGGACTCCCTCGCAGGCGGTGATCTTCGACAACGGCGGCTTCGTCGTGGGGAGCCAGAGCTCGGCGCAGTTCCAGCGCCTCGAGCTGGATGGAACGTCGACCGGAGGGCAGGTCGGGGATCCCGCCGTCCTCGACTTCACCCACAACATCGACCCGGGGAAGTCCGGGTTCCTCGCCGAGTTCGACATCACGGGTGATGCGGACGCGACTGTCGAGGAGATCACCCGCGACGGCGCCGTGCTCGCCTCCTGGAAGATGGGCGACGTCCTGAGCGCCTACATGAGCGCGCACGGCGACGACCCCACGACCTTCGTCCGACCCGGGGTGGACTGGTTCCACGTCAACGCCGCCACCTACGACCCCAGCGACGACTCGATGATCGTCTCCAGCCGCGAGAACTTCGTCATCAAGCTCGACTACACGAGCGGCGAGCCGATCTGGATCCTCGGTGATCCAACCAAGTACTGGTACACCTTCCCTTCGCTGCGAGCGAAGGCGCTGACGCTCGCCGAGGGCGGCTTCTATCCCATCGGGCAGCACGCGACCTCGATCACCGCCGACGGACGACTGATGCTCTTCAACGACGGCGCGGCGAGCCTGAACCAGCCCGACGGCGCGCCCCCGGGAGACTCCCGCAACTTCAGCGTGGTCTCGGCCTACGCGATCGATCCGGTGGCGATGACCGCGCAGGAGGTCTGGCGCTTCGAGCACCAGCCGGATCTCCAGTCCTCCTTCTGCTCCAGCTCGTACGAGGTCGGGCAGACCTACCTGGTGAACTACGCCATGGCCACCGGCGGGACCACGACCCGGCTGCTCGGGCTGGACTCGAACCGGCAGGTGGTCTTCGACTTCTCGTATCCCAACCCCGGTGGCTGCCAGACCAGCTGGAACGCGGTCCCGGTGCCCTTCGACGATCTGCAGTTCCAGTAGCTCGCCTCACTCCAGCGCCAGCTCGAAGCCGAAGAGCAGGAGCTCGATGCCGGGATTCGGCGCCGCGAGCTTCCCGTTCGAGATGTGCGCGAAGCTCACGATGCCGCGCAGCCCCGGGAACATCGGAAACCCGAGCTCGATCGACGACCGGAAGAGCAGGGCCGACCCGAGGTTCCTCGCCCCCTGCATGGTGCGGATGCCCGGCGCGAAGCCGGGAGAGACGGTGATGCCCCACGGCAGGGGGATCTCCAGCAGCACGCCCCCGAAGAGGTAGCCCGTGCCCTCGCTCGACTGGAGGAATCCCGCGGTCGGCCGCACCCACCACCAGCGGACCCCGGGCCGGAGCTCGAGCTCGTACGCGAGCTCGTGGGGTTCGTGCGCGCGCAGCCCCCAGTAGCCGGCAGACAGCGCGACGTCGGTCGGCTCGGCGCTCGCCGCCGTGGAGCCCACGAGCAGCCCGGTCACCAGGACTCCGAGCCGCCGTCTCACGCCCGCTGGACCCTCCCGGTCCGGCCACACTGCGGAGGAGAGGCTAGCCGCTCCCGGCCGCGGCCCACCGAGAAATCGGAGGCCACTCTCCGGCCGCGGGCCGACGAGGCTCAGCCCGCCCCGTTCGCGAGCCGGGTCAACCGTCCGTCGCCGAGGCGGTACCGGTCGGCCTCGAGCGCGCCCGAGAGCTCGGCGTCGTGGGTGACGACGACCTGGGGGATGCCCCGGGAGCGCACCGCCTCGACGTGGGCCGCCACCTCGCGCTTGCGCTCCGGATCGAGCGCGCTGGTCGGCTCGTCCCAGAGCAGAGCCGACGGGTGGCAGCTGAGCGCGCGGGCGATCGCCACCCGCTGCTTCTCGCCCCCGGAGAGCGACTGCGGCCAGGCCTCCTCCCGGTCGGCCAGGCCGAGGCGCTCGAGCCACGCCCGTGCCTCCCGCTCGGGCTCGGCCTCGCCCCGGAGCCGGGGGGCGAGCGTGCAGTTCTCCAGCACGCTCAGGTGCGGGAAGAGCTCCATCGACTGGAACACCAGTCCCACCCGGCCGAGGAGGACCGCGTGGCGCGCGGGGGAGACCTCCAGCGCTCCGAGCGCGACCCGGCCGGCATCGAATGGCTCCAGCCCGGCGAGGCAGCGGAGGAGGGTGGACTTCCCCGAGCCGCTCGGCCCGAGCACCACCGCCACGTTTCCGGCGGCGACCTCGAGGCTCACACCGTCCAGCACCGCGAGGCGCTCGCGCCCGACACGCCGGACGAGCTCCTCGATGCGCAGCGCGCTCACCGCGACACCTCGAGGTGCGCCGCGAGCCGTCGTTCCACCCAGCGCGAGAGGCGGGCGAACGGGAGCCCGAGCAGCAAGTACACCGCCCCGACGAGGAGCCCGAGCCCGAGGTGATCCCGGGTCGCCGCGGCCAGCGTGCCGTAGGTCTTGGTGAGCTCGGTGACGGTCACCACCGAGACCAGCGAGCTGTCCTTGAGGAGCGCGATGAAGTCGTTGGTCACCGGCGGCAGCGCCACCCGCATCGCCTGCGGGGCGACGACGTGGCGCACGGCCTGCCACCGGCCGAGCCCCAGCACCCGCGCCGCGTCCATCTGGCTGCGGGGCACGGCGAGGAGGCCGGCGCGGTCGTTCTCGGCCTCGGCCGCGGCATAGTTGAGCCCCAGCGCCAGCCATCCGGCGACCCAGGGGCTGAGGCGGACTCCGAGCTCGGGCAGCCCGTAGTAGACGACGATGAGCTGGAGGAGCAGCGGGGTCCCCCGGAACAGCTCCACGTAGCCGAGCGCCATCGCAGCGAGCGGGCCTGGGCCGTACACCCGGGCGAGCGCCAGCACCGCACCGAGCATCACCGCCAGCCCCATCGCCGCCACGGAGATGGCCAGGGTGACCGCCGCGCCCCGGCCGATGGCGCGGAGCACCGGCCCTGCGCCGACCGCCCACACCCCGTCGCCGGAGCGGGCACGCCACCGCTCCAGCTCCCCAGAGGGACCGCCAGGCGGCGCCGTCACGCCCAGCACCCGGGCCGAAGCGTCCGTCCACAGCCCCCAGCGCTGGAGCAGCGCCGGAAGGCTTCCGTCCTGGACGAGGGAAGCGAGGGCGTCGTCCAGGGCGTCGCGCAGCGCCCGGTCCGAAGCCCTCGCCACCACCGCGTAGCGGAGCTCGCCGAATCCCTGCGGCACCGTGGTCAGCTCCGGCCGCTCGCCGTAGTAGAGAGCGATGGGCGCATCGAGCAGCACCGCGTCGGTGCGGCCGAGCGCGAGGTCGCGGTAGGGGTCCTCCTGCCCGCCGTCGTAGGTCCGGACGTCGGCCCCGGCGGCCCTGAGCATCCGCTCGGCGAGCGTGCCGGGGAGAGTCCCCACCCGGCGCCCGCGCAGATCGCCGAGCGTCGCCGGGGCCGCCGGATCGTCCCGGCGGACCGTCAACCGCTCGGGGCCGGCCCAGTAGGGGCGGGTGAGGGCGAAGGCCCGGGCGCGGTCCTCGGTGGCCTCGATGCCGTTGATGACGACGTCCACGTCCCCGCGCTCGAGCAGGGGGAGCAGCTCCGCGAACGGCCCCTGGACGTGCCGGGCGCTGCGTCCCAGGCGGCGGGCGAGGAGCTCGGCCAGCTCGACCTCGAAGCCTCGCAGGTGCCCGGGCGGCTGCTCGAAGATGTACGGAGCGCCCCCCTCGGCGTCGGCCCCCCAACGGAGCTCGGACGGAGCTGCAGCAAGGGCAACCGACGCGAGCAGGGCGGAAACGCTCACTGTGCCGGTCACTCTATGGCATGCACGTTGGGCCATGCTCGCTCCGCTCGCGCTCCTCGCCCTGTCCGCCGCCTCACCCCCGCCCGCTCCGTCGCCGGCCGAGAGCATCGTCGGCCGCGCGCTCACCGACGGCGCGACGCTCGCCACCCTGACCGATCTCACCGACCGCATCGGCCCCCGTCTGAGCGGCTCGGCCGCTGCGGCGGACGCGGTGCGCTGGGGAGTGGAGCAGTTCCAGGCCGCGGGGGTCACGGTCCGCACCGAGCCGGTCACCGTGCCGCGCTGGACCCGCGGAGAGGAACGCGGCGAGGTGGTGGCCGCGCCCGGGCGCCGGGCGTGGCCGCTCGCGCTCACCGCGCTGGGAGGCAGCCCGCCCACGCCCGCCGGGGGCGTGGAGGCCGAGGTGGTGGAGGTGACCAGCCTCGAGGCGCTGGCCACCGCGCCGGTCCAGGGACGCGTCGTCTACTTCCACCACGCGATGTCGACCCCGGAGGGCTACGGGGAGGCGTCGGAGCTCCGCAGCTTCGGTCCGGCGAAGGCCGCCGAGCGGGGCGCGGTGGCCACCCTGGTGCGCTCCGCCGCCACCGCCTCGCTCCGCACGCCGCACACCGGAACGGTGGTGTTCAAGCCCGGCAAGCCCGCCATCCCGGCGGTGGCCATCGCCACCGAGGACGCCGAGGCGCTCCACCGCTGGCTCGCCGCGGGGCCGGTGCGGGTGCGGCTCGTGCTCGGTTGCCGGATCGAGCCCGACGTTCCCTCGGCGAACGTGGTGGCCGAGATCCGCGGCCGCGAAAGGCCCGCCGAGGTCGTGCTCTTCGGCGCGCACCTCGATTCCTGGGACCTGGCGGTGGGCGCGCAGGACGACGGCGCGGGGGTGGCGATGGTGGTGGAGGCCGCGCGCCTCATCGCCCGGGTGCGGCCCGCACCGCGCCGGACCATCCGCTTCGTCCTCTTCATGAACGAGGAGAACGGCGGGGCTGGCTCGAAGGGCTACGCCGAGGCGCACGCGAGCGAGACCACCGTCGCCGCGCTCGAGGCCGACGCCGGGTCCGGCCGCCCGCTGTGGGTCGGCTTCCGCGCCGGTGAGGAAGCGGAGGCGTTCCTCGATCCCCTGGTCCGGCCGCTGGCCGCCCTCGGCGTGGACCCGCGGCCGCGGCCGACCCCGCACCGCGGAGCGGACCTCGGCGCGCTGGCCCGGAAGCGGGGGCTCCCGACGATTCATCTCCTGCAGGACGCGACCCACTACTTCGACATCCACCACTCGGCCGCGGACACCCTGGACAAGGTGGACCCGGTGGCGATGGCCCAGTCGGCGGCGGCATTCGCCTGGTTGACCTGGGCCCTGGCCGACGCCCAGGGCGTCCTCGCGCCTCCAGCGGTCGAGGGGCCGCCGAAGCACGACTGAGCCCCCGGAACCTGCGCCACCGGATTGCTCGCACGAGACTGGGGACCCCTCGTGCCGCGGGCAGTGCTACCGGTCGCGAAAGCGCTGCGCCCTCGCGGGCCGGCCACCCGCGTCGCAGTCTTCCAGGCTGGGCGGCGGCGGGTGCACGACGCCGCGCGGGATCGGCTCTGCCCTCGCGCGCTCCGAGCAGCACCGTGCTCGAGCGCCTCGCTCGCGGCCAAGCGGGGCATGCTGGCACCGTGGGTGGGCGGGGCGAGCACATTGTCCGCTCGCGTGACGGTCGTTTACCGTCTTGCACGTGCCCCAGCGACACGTGGTTCTGGCCGCCTGCCTCTGTCTGGCCGGGTGTGCGGGCTCACTCGCAGATCCAGAGCGCTTCGGTGACGGCGGGACGTCGGGCGCCTTCGTCTGTCCGAGCCTGGGCCAGCCGGCGAAGTCGCAGGTGATTCTCCAGAAGTGCGTCACCGGGTGTCACTCGGCCGCGATCGCGGCGAGCAACCTCGACCTCGAGTCGCCCAGCGCCGCCAGCCGGCTGGTCGGCGTCAGCACCACCGCCTGTCCCCCTCGCCTCCGGGTCGACCCGGTCGACGGCGGCACGCTCCAGGAGCTCATCACCCAGACCAACCCCACCTGCACCTCGGCGATGCCGCCCGGGGGCGGGCTGACCAACTCCGAGGTGAACTGCATCGTCGAGTGGACCCGAAGCCTGGCCTCGGGAGGCCCGGAATGAGGCTCGGCACGCTCCTCGTCCTCCTGACGGCGCTCGCCGCCGGCCCGGCCTGGGCCGCGAAGAAGGGCAAGAGCACGTCCTCGAAGAGCTCCCGCCGCTACGGCGTGCTCGCCACCGGCCCGACCGCCGCGGCCGCGGGCAAGGCGGCGGTCGGCGCCCTGAAGGGCGTCACCGTCCCCGACAACCGGCTCCAGGAGGAGGCCCAGAAGTACGGCGTCGCGCTCGGGACCGATCAGGCGTACCAGGCGCTGGCCCTGGGGATGAAGCTCGACGCGGTGGTGCGCGTGAGCACCCTGGACAAGGGCGCGAGCCAGGTCGCGGTCGTGCAGGTGCGCGACGGGTCGACGGGGGCGATCGTCGACGACGCGACCTGGAAGGCCCCCAGCGGCAAGGCCCTGGCCCAGACCCTCTCCAAGCAGCTGAAGCCGCGCTTCCAGCGCTCACTCTCCGGAGCGAAGGCTCCGCGCCCCGGCTCGCTCCAGGCCGTGCCCGCCGCGGGAGGCGTCGCCGCCGTGGCCGCCGCGTCCTCGACCGCCGCCCCGCCCGCATCCACCGTGTCGCCGGCGGCCGCGGGGCCGGCCCTCGCTCCTCCGTCGGACAACCCGCCGCTCCCCACCGGGGCAGCCCCGCCACTGCCGGTCGCGGCCACCGCCGCGGCACAGCCCGACCCGGGCGTGGTGGGGAGCCACAGCGAGGTCACCACCACCTTCCGCGAGTCGACCCGACCGGTCCTCGACGTCGCGGCCGGCGCGGCGCTCTTCACCCGCGACTTCACCTACAAGGACGATCTCTACCAGTCGCTCCAGGGCTACTCGCTGAGCGCGGCGGTCGCCCCGGCGGTGGAGGTCACCTGGTCCCCGCTCTTCGGCGGACGTGGGTACCTGACCGGCCACATCGCGATGTCGGTGGGCCTCCAGTCGAAGGCCCAGGATGGAACGAGCTACCCTACCCAGGCCCTGGCCTGGGGAGCGGGGCTCGGTTACCGCTTCCTCATCGGCGAGAGGTCGCATGTCGGCATCGAGGCCCGCTTCGAGCGACAGGGCTTCGCCATCTCCTCCACCGCGTCGAATCCGAGGCCGGACATCCCCGACGTCGGGTACTCCGCGCTCGCCGCGGGGGTGGATCTGCGATTCTCGCTCTTCGGTCCCGTGTCGCTGCTCGGCGGCGCCGCGTACCGCTACCTCTTCTCGGTCGGGGAGATCGGCACCGCCGCCTGGTTCCCCCACCAGTCCTCGATGGGCGTGGATGCCCACGTCGGCATCGGCGTGGAGCTCGGCAGCTCGTTCGAGATCCGCATCGTTGGCGCGCTGCAGCGCTACGGGTTCAGCTTCAACCCCGAGCCTGGCGACGCGCACGTCGCGGGCGGCGCCACCGACACCTACCTGAGCGGCGGCCTGCAGCTCGCCTGGCGGCTCTGACCCGCTAGGGGGGTGCGCCCACCTCGGTCAGGGAGGCCGCGGACAGGGACAGCGCGTTCCCCGCGGGCGCGAGCGGAACGTACATCCGGAGCCGGGCTCCGGGCTTCGCTCCCGGCGCGGAGAATGCCCGCCCCTCGAGCACCCTCCGGACGCAGGCGACGAAGCGATCGTTGACCGGCGCCTCCGCCTCGATCGAGCTCCCCGTCACCCGGACCGAGCCCAGGCCCGGCCCACCCAGCAGCTCGAGCACCACGGCGGCGCGGCTCTCGGGCTGGCGGAGCACGGGTCCGGCGGGGCAGCCGGAGAGCTCGTTGTCCATCGCGCCGATGCCGCGGACGAGCTCGCGCCGGATCTCGAGGCGCGTCGCGAGCGGGAGCACGTCCGGGAGGACCGGGGCCGCGGCCGCCGGCGGGTCGGGCGCACGGGCCTGGGCCGCCGGCGCGGGGGCCGGCGGCGGGGGTGGCGTGACGACCGGTGGCGGCGCGGGCGCTGGCGCGGGCCTGGCCACGACGGCCGGTGCCGGCTCGGGCCGGACCGGGTCAGCCGGGTAGAGCAGCGCGCCCAGCCCCTGGCCGAGCAGCAGGAGGACGACGAGCACGAAGCCGCTCGCGACGACGGCGAGCGCGCGCCGGACGAACGGGTTCACCGGAGACCAGGCATCTCACAGGAGCACGTGGACCTGGAAGAGGGCTCCGAGGCTGTTGGTGGAACCCGTGCTCTGGGGTTGCTGGCGGAGGAACAGGTCGATCCGCAGCTCGATGTGGCTCCAGGGGAACCAGTCGAGGGTGATCCACTCCCCGAGCGCCACGCCGCTGAAGTCCCCGTACTGGGTGAGGGTCTCGAAGGCCGGCATGACGTGGAAGCCCTGGATGGGCTCCCAGTCGAGCTGGGTCCAGGTGGCGGATCCGGGCTCGAGCACCCCGGTGCCGAGGCGCTGCTGGAGGAGGACGTCCGCCTCGGCGACCAGCCCGAGCTGCGGGATGATGCCCCAGCGGAAGAAGGCCCCGTGGGCCTGCCGGAGCGTGGGCACTCCGGTGCCCAGGCCGCGGTCGGCACGGGTGACGAGGCTGCTCACCCCCAGCGCAGTCGACGACGCGACCATCGCCTCGAGGTAACCGGAGTACCCCCGTTCCCGGTAGTCGTCCGGCTTGACCTGGTAGTTGCCGGCGATGGCCATGATCTCCCCGCGCAGCGTCTCACCGGCGAGGAGGAGCGAGACGCCGTACGACTGGCCCTCGTTGGTGTCGGTTCCGGTGTTGGCGCGCACCCAGGCGGTGTGCTCGACGTTGCGCAACCCGAAGGGGAGCTGGATGCGGCCGCCGCGGATCAGCCCCGCCTCGTCGCCGATCTCCCAGCCGGCCCAGAACTCGCGGGCGACGATGTTGTTCTGGTCCTTGGAGGTGACGCTGATTCCCGAGGCTGCGTAGGGCAACCAGCCGATGGCGCCCGAGGCCCGGAAGCGCCCGATGCGCAGCCCGGCGCGCAGGTCGGCCAGCATGTGGAGCCAGCGCTGGTCGGTGCTGGTGCTGACCTGCTGCCCGGAGGCATCGTTGGTGCTGGAGCGGGCGAAGAGCTCGCCGCCCCGGTAGCTGAAGCCCAGGAACAGCCAGTCGGGCAGCTTGAAGAGGCCGAAACCGAAGTCCGCCGTCGGGCTGGCCTCGTCGGACTTCTCGGACGACCACCGGGTGGCCATCAGGAGGTCCGACTGGGCCCGCCCGTAGTCGGTGAGCAGTCCCGAACCGGAGGGGTCGATGTGACAGACCCCGCACCCGCTGTACCCGTGGCGAATCATCCACGGATAGGCGCGCGCCACGCCTGGGAAGGCGAGCGTCGCGAGCAGCAGGAGGACAGGACCGCCGCGGCGGCTATGTCTCATCCAGGACGAAGGCCACGGTGACGTCCACCGGTGGCTTCACGGTGGCGCCGAGATAGTTGGGAACCTCGATACCGAAGTCCCGGAAGTCCACCTTCAGATCCCCCTTCACGTCGTAGGCCTTGCCCGAGCGCGAGGCCTTGTAGTGCACCGGCACGGTCTTCGACTTGCCGTGGAAGGCCAGCGTCGCGGGGACGGTGCCCTCCGTGGTCTGTCCGTCCGCCGGGAACTTGATCGCGTTCCGGGCCACCGCCAGCTGGGCGTTCGGATACTTCGGCGTCTCGAGGTACTTCTCGTGCATGTGGTGATCGCGGAGCGAGATGCCCGTATCCAGCTTCCCCAGGGGGACGGTGATCACCAGCGCATCGGGGCGGTCGGTGACCTGGAGCTCGTTCGACTTCCCCTCGATGCGCAGTCCGGCGGGCCCGAGGGCGACGAAGTTGACCTGTGCGGGAGCGCGCGCCTTGAGCGCTGCGCTGGCCGCCGCGGGGAGCGCGGCGAGCAGGACGACCGACAGGAAACGCTGAACCTTGTTCATGGACATGGCGGACTCTAGCGCGGTGGGGTGATCGGAGAGGGGATTGCTCCCACTCATTGCCGGCTCGGGGGGCCGTCCGTCAGTGCCCGGTCTACAGTGCCCGGTCCACCGGGTGGCTACAGGCTCAGGCGAAAGCCCAGCTCTCCGCCGAAGGACGCCGCCCGGGCGGTGCTGGCGTGCCCGGGGACGTTCAGGCTGTAGCTCTCTTGCGAGAAGGTGCCCGTCAGGGCGAGCCGGAGCGGGCGTGACACCTGCCAGGTCGCGCCGACCCGGCCCTCGAAGGCCGGCCCGGCGCCGGGGCTCGGAACCTGGGTGGATTCCATGCCGGTGGAGAGCACCAGCAGGTAGGAGAATTCGGCAGTCGCACCGAACGCGCCCGCGATGGGCCCCTGGGCCTCGAGGCCCATCCGCACCGCCTTCGCGTCCGTCCCGGGGATGCAGGCCGGCGTCGTGAGCCCCGGGGCGTTGCAATCGATGCGGTCGCCCTGGGAGTTCGGGCTGACCGACTGGTGGCTGAGCCGGAATCCCAGACCCGGCCCCAGGGTCCAGCTCCCCAGCCGCAGCCGGAGGCGCAGGCCCGCGTCGAGCCAGTACAGACTCAGAGGAAACTTGGGCTGCGCCGGATCGCTCCCGGCGAGGACGGTGGAGATCGCCACCGCGCCGGCGAGCTCGAGGCCGAACGAGGCGATCAGTCCCTCGGCGTTGCGGAGGGGGTAGATGCCGACGCGAGCCCGGGGCTCGGCGAAGACGCCGAGCGAGTAGCCGCGGAAGCCGTTGGCAGGCTCGGTCTCGGAGTAGGTCCAGCTCCGGTGCAGCAGCTGGAGCGCCATCTCCACCTCGAGCAGCTCGGGCCTGGGGGGGCCTTCGAGCTCCGCGGCCGCGCCGGCGGACGGTGGGGCGATCTCTCCGGCGGGGGGAGGTGCGATCTCCCCCGCCTCCGGCGGAGCGATCTCCCCGGCGGGGGCCGCGGCGACGGGGGCGGCGGCCTTCGGTGCCTCGGGCTTCGCGGGGGCGGGGACGGGCGCTGCGCCCGGCGCGGCCGCAGGGGGGCGGGCCGCGGCGAGGATGCCGTCGCGGATCTTCACCAGGGTGGCCGAGGAGATACGTCCGTTGACGACGGTGTACCGCTCGCGCCACGCCCGCTGTCCCTGGGGCGTGAGGTAGCTCACCTCGAGGACCTGGGGGCGAGTGGCCTTGGACAGGCCGCCCACGACGATGCCCTCGAGCTTGGCGCGGCGCACCTTGTCCCAGTCCACGCGCTTTCCGGTCATCACCGTGGAGGCGGGGACGCAGCCCATCCGGGAGCAGATGGTGGAGGTGAGCTGGCGCTCGAGGTTGTGGTTCCGGGGACCGCTGAGCGGAAGCACCGCGACCCGCGCAAGCGCAGGCGTGGCGGCGAGCACCAGGACGAGCGCGGCGAGGCGCGTTGCGGAGGGCGGGGGCGTCACCAGCGGGTCTAGCCCTACCTTGTCACGAGACCCTGCCGTCCATCACCGTGAGTTTCCTGGCCCTCCGCCGCCCCGGTGCTCGGCCGGAGCCGAGGGAAGGCGCGCCAGGTTGGACGCGCTGTCGACCAGGGCGATGTGGCTGAACGCCTGTGGAAAATTCCCCACCAGCCGGCGCGTGCGCGGATCGTACTCCTCGCTCAGGAGGCCGACGTCGTTTCGGAGCGCGAGCAACCGCTCGAACAGCCGCTCCGCCTCTTCCTGCCGCCCGAGTACGGCCAGCGCGTCGACCAGCCAGAAGCTGCAGGGGAGGAAGACGCCCTCGCCGGGAGGCAGCCCGTCGACACGGGGCGGGGCCTCGGTGCGATAGCGGAGGACGAGCCCGTCCTGGATCAGCTCCCGCTGGATGGCCTCCACCGTCGCCACCACCCGGGCGTCGGAGGCAGGCAGGAAGCCCACCAGCGGGACGAGGAGCAGGCTCGCGTCGAGCGCGTCGCTCTCGTAGGACTGGGTGAAGCTCCGCCGGCGCGGGTTCCACCCCCGGGCGCACACCTCGTCGTGGATCCGATCGCGCACCTTGCGCCAGCGGTCCACCGGCCCCTCGAGGTGGAACTGCTCCACCATCTTCACGGCGCGGTCCAGCGCCACCCAGCACATCACCCGCGAGTGGGTGAAGTGGCGCCGAGGTCCCCGGACCTCCCAGATGCCCTCGTCGGGCTGGGACCAGTTGCGCTCCAGCCACTCCATCTGCATGCGCTGCACGCGCCAGGCGTTCTCGTCGCTGGGCAGGCCCACCCGGCGCGCGGTGTAGAGCGTGTCCATGAGCTCTCCGTAGACGTCGAGCTGGAGCTGATCGACGGCGCGGTTTCCCACCCGCACCGGCTTGCTGGCCGCGTAACCCGGCAGCCAGGGCAGCTCGAGCTCGGGGAGGCGGCGCTCGCCGTGGACGCCGTAGAGGGTGCGGAGGTCGTCCGGGCTCCCGGCCACGCTCCGCAGGAGCCAGTCCCGCCAGGCGCGCGCCTCCTCGTGGTAGCCGCCCTCGAGGAGCGCGTAGAGGCAGAGCGTCGCGTCTCGCACCCAGCAATAGCGGTAGTCCCAGTTGCGCACGCCCCCGAGCTGCTCCGGGAGGGAGGTGGTGACCGCGGCGACGATGCCGCCGGTGGGCGCGTAGGTCAGTGCCTTCAGCGTCAGGAGCGAGCGAACCACCGCCTCTCGCCACGGGCCCTGGTAGGTGCATGCGTCCGCCCAGCGCTGCCAGTGGCGCTCGGTCTCGGCGAGCTGGTGGATGGGGTCGACGGGGGAGGGCGGATGCTCGTGGCTCGGGTGCCAGGTGAGGAGGAAGGGCACGCGATCGCCGGCGGTGACGTCGAAGGTGGCGACGGTGGTCATGCCCTCGCCGCGGGTGGGCACGGGGGTGACGAGCTCGAGGGCGTCGGGGCCGCCGACGGCGCGGAGGCGGCTGTTCCCCACCTTGCGGACCCAGGGGACGATGGAGCCGTAGTCGAAGCGGATGACGAGCTCCATCCTCATGCGGACGTGGCCACGGACGCCCTCCACCACGCGGGCGAGGTCGGGCCAGCGGGTGCGGACGGGCATGCCGTCGGTGATGCGGACGACTCCGTCGGCGGTGTGGAGCTCGGTCTCGAGGACGAGGGAGTCGCCGCGGTAGCGCCGGCGGGTCTCGTGCACCGGGGCCTCGGGAGTCAGGAGCCAGCGGCCGTGGTCGGGAGTGCCGAGGAGGGCGGCGAAGCAGGCTCCGGAGTCGAAGCTGGGGAGACAGAGCCAGTCGATGCTGCCGTCCTTGCCGACGAGCGCGGCGGTCTGCGTGTCTCCGATGACGGCGTAGTCCTCGATCCGGAGTGCCATGCGCACCGGTCAGTGTGTGATCTGCCGGGCCCGCGCGCCGCGCGTGCCGGGGACGATGGACACGGGGTGAACACAGGAGGCTCCAGGTCAGGGGG
>DATJVY010000122.1:0-58524 GCA_035501615.1 Myxococcaceae bacterium | reverse complement strand
CGTCCCTGGAACACGAAGGTGCCCATCGCGATGTGGCCCTTGGCGAGGGGCATGTCGGCCAGCGGGGTCCAGGTGTCGGTCGCGGGGTCGTAGACGTCGGTCAGAGGCGTCTCGACCAGCCCCTCGTCGTGTCCGTGCTGGCCACCGACGGCGTAGATCTTCCCCCGGTACACGGTCGATCCCAGGTGGTTCCGGGCGCGGCCGAGGAGCATCGGCGCCGCCGGGACCCAGGTCGTTTCCCCGCCGGCCAGGTCGAGGACCCAGTGCTCGGGCGTGTCGGCTGCCTGTCCGAAGCTCTCGCCGCCGAAGAAGTGGAGCTTGCCGTCGAGGTACTGGAGCGCTCCCGCCCCGCGGAAGTCCGGCAGGTCGGGCATGGCCTCGTAGGTGTCGGTGGCCACGCGGTAGCGCCAGACGTGCTTGGTCCCGAAGATCTGGAAGGTGCGCGAGGCATCCTCGGGGAAGCCCCCCGCGTAGTAGACGTCCGTGCCGTCGGTGGCCGCACCGGCGTGGGTGACGCCTTCCGGCATGTCGGCCAGCCGGGTCCAGGCGTTGCTTGCCGGGTCGTACACGAAGGCGTAGCGCCAGGGGGTGCAGCAGGGCGTGCTCCAGTCGAAGCCGCCGAAGGTGTAGAGCTTCCCGCCGACCAGGGCCCCGTGGGCCTCGCTCGTGCCGAGAGGCCGGTCCGCGAGCCGCGACCAGCGGAGGGTCCGGAAGGTCGTCCCGCCGTCTGGCAGCCCGGCATCGGGGTTCCCCGGCACCCCTCCATCGACCGTTCCGCCGTCGTCCGGGCCCGCGCCGGGCGAGCCCCCGTCGGCGAGGGTCCCACCATCGAGGGGTCCCCCCGCTCCGATCTTCCCCGCTCCCGAGGAGCCACAGCTCAGCCCCACGGCGAGCCCTGCGATGATCCACCCGCGATGCAACGCCGCCCTCCACGCCCTCGTCGCCCTGGCCGATTCCCGGGGCAGCGGGAAAGGGAGTGACGACCGGGCCAGACCGCATCCCCTGGCCTCCCGGGAACGGTCGGAGATGGACAGTGCGTCCCCTCCCCGGGGCGTCGCTGGACCGAACGGGGATGCCTCCCGGCCCGCTCAGCCCGGCGCGGCCGGCGGCCCTGGGGCCGGACCGGTGACGACCTTCGGCGGATGCGGCCGCCAGAGCCCGCCGGTGGCGAGCGCGTGCCAGCCGAGGCGCACCCAGGCCAAGAGCGCCGTCGCGAGCCAGAGGGCCCAGGCCAGCATCGCCAGCCGGTAGACGAGGAGAGGCAGCGAGACGATCAGCGGCCGGGGAAGCGCGCCGGGGACGCGGTCCGCCGTCCAGCGGAGGTTGGCCAGCGTCGAGCCATTCCCCGCGATCTGCATGTCCGGTTGACCGAGGAGGCCGCGCCGGACCGCCTCGAAGAGAACCAGAAAGGCGATCCCGGTGGTCACCACCAGTGCGAGCTGCATCAGGTCGAACACCCACCAGGGCCGCACCCGTGCGCCGTACGCCTCGCGCCAGCCGATTGCCAGGAGCCAGAGCACCACCAGCGCCGCCGCGGGGACCGAGACCTGGGTGAGGCCCACGCCGAGTAACATCCACGCGCCGACGCGGACCGGGCTGTGCGGGACCCGGGCGAGCATCACCGCGATGCCGACGGTGACCAGCAGGACGCTCCAGAACAGCACCGCCGGCCCGAAGGTCGGCCCCGCGAGCCAGAGCACCCAGCGCTGCGCCGGGACCGAGATCACGACGTCGACGTTCGCTCCGGAGGCGCCGGCGTCCACCGCCGAGGGACGGAACGCCGCCGAGATGCCCCGCGGCTCGCGCCAGCGCACCGACACCCGCGAGGCCGGGGGAGTCAGCGTCACCAGGAGCCGCCCCGACTCCAGTCGCACCGGCTGCGACTGCCCGTTCACCGCCACCCCGAGCAGCTCGATGCCCGGCGGAAGCACGACCGCGTGCTGACCGCCGCGGCTGGTGCGGAAGGACAGGTCGAGTCCCACCTCGGTGGCACGAAGCCCGGGGCGTACCTCCTCCTTCCCGCCGTCGAGCGTGAGGGTGCCTCCGCCGACGCCCTCGGGGCGGCTGACCTGGATGGAGATCGACTCTCCCGGCCACGGCAACCACGTGGGCAGGTGCGAGTCGGCCGGCCCGCGGGGGTGCACCGGTGCGATGCCCGCGAGCTGCACGTGCCACATCGGGCCGGCATCGAGAATCCAGTGCTCGATCCAGGACGTGGTCGCGGGCGCCGTGAGCGACACCGTCGGTCTCTGCTCGAGCGTGCTGTGCCAGGAGACGCTGGCCGTCGACGGCGGCAGGTTCACCGCCACGGTTCCGTTCTTCACCTCGAGGTCGGCGGTGAGCACCGCCTCGCCGGGAAGGAGCGGGACGTCGAGGACCACCGCGCTCTCCGAGGGCGAGAGCCGCTCGACCGTCGTCTCCACCTCCCAGGTGAGCCCGAGCTGGACCGAGCGGGTCACTCGCGCGAACGCCGGGAGCGCGCCCGGACGCAGGGCTTCTCCACCCCCGGAGCGCTCGATGCGCGAGAGCTGCAGCGTCGGCTCGGGGCGGCCATCCTCGCGGACGCCATCGACCTTCCATCCGCGGGCCTGAACCGACAGCGAGCGCGGCGGCAGGCCGAGAGGCAGCTGCACCGAGTCCCTGCGGGGCAGGGCGCCGGCCAGCAGCAGGGTGTGAATGCCGGGCTTCAGCACGAGCCAGCTGACGCCCTCGACCTGCGTGAGAGCGACCGCCGGCTTGCCGTCGAGGAGGACCTGCTCTGGCCGCCACCCCTCGCCTCCGCCGGCCAGAGGCACCGCGACCTGCACCGTCGCCTGCAGCTCGACCCGGAGCCGGAGCCCGCCCGGGTCCACCTCGAGGAGCCCGCGCGCGGCCGAGGCGCAGCTCGGGGCGCAGCGGGGCGCCTGGAGAAGCTTGTCGCGGAGCTGGGTCAGCCGCTCGTCGGTGGGCTGTTCCTCCGCGCTCGCCGTCGGAACCCCGAGGAAGAGAGCCGCTGCCGCCGCGGCCGCCGCGCCGCCCCTCCGGAGCCCCGGCGGACGCCACATCCCGCCGCGGACCAGCAGCAGCAACCCCAGCCAGGCGAGCAACGCGACCCGCGCCAGACCCAGGAAGACGTTGTCCCCCGGCGACAGCAGCCAGAGATGCATCGACTGGCCCTGCTGCACCGGGCCGCTCCAGCGCAACGGAACGGTCCGCCAGGTCCAGCGCGGGACGCCGGGGCCGGTCTGCACCACCGCGTTCCGGTCGATCTGGGACTGGGTCGCGCTCGGCCGGGGAACCGCGACCGAGGACGGAGAGACCACCTTCCCGCGGATGGCCGCCACCCCCTTTCCGACGGCGACGCCGCGGGCCACGCCACCCTCCACACCGCTCGTGAGGTCACTGACCGCCTCGGCACCCCCGGCCTCGCGCTTGAGCACCTTGGCCGCCTCCTTGGCCTTCTTCTCCGGAGGGGGCGGAGCGGCGGCAGGAGCCTCCAGCACCTCCGGGGCGGTCTGCTGCACCGCGACGCCCATCCGGGCGAGGGCGTCGCGCTCCTGCTCCGGGGCGAGGATGCCCTCCTCGAGCTCACCGATACCCGGCTGACCGAGCGCGGGGTAGAACCGCTCGCGCAGGTGGGCCAGCGCGAAGGCCACGAGCACCAGCGCGAGCACCCCGAAGGCGGCGACGCGGAGCGCCCGGGCGATGGCACGGAGCCTTCCCTCGGGAACCACCCGCGTGAGCCCCTCGGCGGCGAGCACGAGGAGCCAGGCCCAGCGTGGAGCCCCCTCCTCGGGGAAGCTGAGCACCAGCGCGACGAGCGCGAGCGCTCCCACCCGCCATCCGAAGAGCCGTCCGGTGGCGAGCGCGAGCACCAGGACCAGGAAGAGGTCGAGGAGGGACCAGCGCTGCACCCAGGTCCCCTTCACCTCGTCCACCCCGGTGGCAGCGAGCAGGCTCCACCCCGGCGGCAGGTGCGCGACTCCTCCGACCGAGGTGAAGTCGTGGGTCCAGGCGACAGCCGGCAGCCACCCACCTCCCCGCTCGATGCGACCATCGGCGGTCATCGCCAGCACGCCCTGCCGCACCTCGACCCCGGGAGGCGACGTCGGCCCGAGCCGGGTCAGGGGCTGATCCTGTCCCTGCACCGCGGCTCGCCCCAGCATCGCCGGCCCCGGCATCTCCAGCCGCCAGCTCCGGCGCAGCTCCCCGCCCAGCCGGTCCTGGAAGGTCCAGCCCCCTCCATCGGTGTCGAGCCAGAGCTGCCGTGAGAGGGTGAGCTGGTCCGGCTCGGGTTCGGCGTTGCCGCGGCGCTGCTCGACCAGGCGAAGCGCCTCCCCGGTCCGCACCGCGAACGCCGGGAGAGACCGCCACTCCGGCGGCAGCTGCGTCTGGGACGGGTCCACCGAGGGCACTCCCTCGAGCGTCACCACGCGCACGGCCGGGGCCGGCTCGAACACCCACGTCTCGTCCGCCTCGGTCCACGGCCCCTGCGGATCGGGCCGTGCGACCGAGGCCACGGCCGCGTCGCTCCGCGCGAGGAGGGTGAAGACCCACTTCCCCGGACGGAGCTGGACCCGCAGGTGCGACCCGGGCTCGACGCGGGCGGCGAGGGGCGCGTTCAGCTGGAGCGGCGTGAACCCGGTGGGCAGCGCCCGGCCGAGAACCACCTCCCGCGCCTTGCCCGCGACGTCGAGCACGATGCGGGTGGTGAGGAGCAAGGGCACGCCGTCGGTCAGCTTCCGCTGGACCTGGACCTCGAGGCGGTCCGCATCGCCGGCCGCCCGATCGGGACGGCGGAGGAAGAGCCGTCCCTCCTCGTCGCGCTCCGGGTGGACGACGCGGTTCCCGCCGAGGGTGAGCTCGACCAGCGAGGCGGCCTCCGGCACCCCGAGCGCCGCGGGCAGCGTCTCCCAGGAGAACGCGCCGGTGAGCACGTGGGTGCCGGGGCCGAGCCACGTCACGGGGAGGCCCTCGAGCTCAACCACCGCCACCGGGGTGGCACCGTCGCGGACGTCGAGCGGCCAGTGCTCGGCGTCCCCGGGGAGCGGCACCGGGTCCCGGGCGAAGAGCTCGACCTCCTGGTGGAAGCGACCCCCGCGGGACGAGACCTCGACCTGCAGCCTGCCGATCCAGACGCAGCCGGGCTCATGGTCGGTCCCGTTGAACCGGGGACAGGCGAGCTGCTCGTTGCCGAGGAGCGCCCACGGAATCCAGGGGCGGAGCGCAGGGGGGACGTCGGACGGCGGGAGCGGCTGCGCCCGTGCCGCGGAGACCAGGGCGAGCAGCGACAGCACCAGGGCGGGACGCACGCGGGGACACCTCCGGCGGAGGAACGCAGCACCGGCGACTCCGGATCCACCGGGGCCAGCGCGACAGCTTTGCGTGACCGACCGACGTCCCCGGCGGAGGGAGTCGCCCAAGACTGGATCCAGCGATCCCGAACGCGCCGTTTTCCCTCGCGGAGACGCCCTCGCCCGAGCAGCGCACCGTCTGCATGCCGCTTGCAGGGATGCCGGCTGGCGGCCGACGCCCGCCCGGAGGGAGCGTTCCATGGACATCTCGAGACGGACGGTGCTGCGCGGGGGCGCGGCAGGCGGTGCGCTTGCCTTGCTCCGGCCCCGGCTTGCGTGGGCCTTCGGGCAGACGCCCGCCGGGCTCCGGAAGTTCATCCAGCCCTTGCCGGGGCTGGGACCCTCCGGAATCCCCGTGGCGGTGCCGAAGGTCATCCGCGAGTTCGGTCAGCAGGTCGACTTCTACGCGCTCCAGGCGGGCGCGTTCCGTCAACAGGTCCATCCCGATCTCCCGGGGGACGGTGCGCGCTTCTGGGGGTATGCCGACGTGACCGGCGGAAAGCCGGCGAACCACCGCTACCTGGGTGGCGCGATCGTCGCGAGGAAGGGTCGTCCGGTGAAGCTCCGGGTGAAGAACGGCCTCCCCGGTACCCACCCGCTGCCGATCGACCGATCGATCATGGGAGCCGAAGGTCCGGACAACCGGATGACGGTTCACCTTCACGGCGGCCTGGTGCCCTGGACCAGCGATGGCGGCCCGTACACCTGGTTCACCCCGGAGGGGCTCACCGGGGCGAGCTTCCGGAACCCGGGCCCGGCGGCGGGAACCGCCGAGTACTGGTACCCCAACGACCAGAGCGCGCGGCTGGTCTGGTACCACGACCACGCGCTGGGGACGACGCGGCTCAACGCGTACGCGGGACTGGCCAGCGGCTACATCCTCCGCGACGACTTCGAGGCCTTCCTCGTCGCCGCGAAGCTGCTCCCCTCGGCGGAGGTCCCTCTGGTCATCCAGGACAAGACCTTCCTCGACCAGGCCGCGCTCGACGGTGACGGGAGCCGTCCGCCGTACCCGGTGACGGGCGCGAGGCTGGGCGACCTCTTCTACCCCTTCCAGTACGAGCCGGACCGCTGGGATCTGGGCCCGGGCGGACCGCCAGCGGAGCCGAGCGTGGTGCCCGAGTTCTTCTCCGATACCATCCTGGTCAACGGCGCGGCCTACCCCTCGGTGGAGGTCGAGCAGCGCCACTACCGCTTCCGGATCCTCAACGGTTCGCAGGCGCGCTTCTACAACCTGCAGCTCTACTTCGCCCAGTCGAACGATCCCGCCAGCTCGGGGTCGACGCGGGCGGACCTCGCCCGGCCGGGGCCGGCGTTCGTCCAGGTGGGCACCGAGGGCGGCTTCCTGCCCTTCCCGGTCCTGCTCAACAGCCCGCCCCGGCAATTCGCGATCGACCTGCTCGGGAACCTGACCTTCAACCTCATCCTTGCCCCTGCCGAGCGTGCGGACCTGGTCATCGACTTCTCCGGCGTCCCCGCCGGATCGCGCCTGATGCTCTACGGCGATGCGCCGGCGCCGTTTCCGATGGGCGACCCGCTGAACGACTACCAGGACCCCGGCAACGGGCAGGGCCCCGACACCCGGAATCTCCTCCAGCTCGTGGTGAAGCCACGGAGCGGTCCGCGCGACCCGCCGATCATGGACCTGCTGGAGAAGATCGCCCGTGGGAACGCCGTCAACACGGTGTTCCCCGGCATCCCCACCCTCGACCCCCGCGCATGCGTGAGGGTCCGGAACCTCACGCTCAACGAGGACTTCGACGAGTTCGGCCGGCTCATCCAGTTCCTCGGAACCACCGAGCTGCCGGACCCGAGGAAGCCGGGCGCCTTCGGCCGGGCCTACTCGGATCCGCCCACCGAGGTCGCCAGGGCCGGCACCGTGGAGGTGTGGAACGTCTTCAACCTCACCGGGGACACGCACCCGATCCACTTCCACCTCGTCAACGTCCACGTGCTGGCGCGGCGGCCGTTCGACGCCACGACCTTCGACGGGACCCCGAGCTGGACGGGGCCGGCCCGGGCGCCGGACGCCAACGAGCTCGGCTTCAAGGAGACGGTGCGGATGAACCCCGGCGAGTGCACCACGGTCATCGCCACGTTCGACCTGCCGAAGGTGCCCTTCCCGGTGCCGCCCAGCCCGCGCTTTCCCGGTGAGAAAGTGGCCGAGTACGTCTGGCACTGCCACATCCTCGAGCACGAGGAGCACGACATGATGCGGCCGCTGCTCGTGAAGCCCTGAGCGAGGCCCGGACCGAGGTGCGCCGAGGGGCCACCCTCGGCCGGCGGCGCCGCGAACTTGCGGCACCCCGGGGGCGTCTGCGAACCTCCCCCGGGAGAATGCCAGTCGAGCGCGACAGGCCGGGGAACAGGGGTCCCATGTCCCCGGTACCGGGCCCGGACCAACCGCTCGAGCCCACCACTCCCCTGCCTCCGTCGACGGCCGGCCTGCGCCCGGACACCAACACCCTCGAGGTCGGCGCGATGGTGGCCGGCCGCTTCGCCATCGTGCGTTTCATCGCACGGGGGGGCATGGGCGCCGTGTACGAGGCCGAGGACACCACGCTCCGCACCCGGGTGGCCCTGAAGACCATCCTCCCCGAGTTCTCCGCCGACCCGAATGCCATGGAGCGCTTCCGGCGCGAGGTGCTCCTGGCCCGGCGCATCACCCACTTCAACGTCTGCCGCATCTTCGAGCTCTACGACACCATCGGGCCCGACGGGGACCGGCTCTCGTTCCTGACCATGGAGCTGCTGCACGGGGAGACGCTCGCCGAGCGGCTGGCACGAACCGGTCCGCTCGCCACGGCCGAGCTCTCGGTGCTGCTCCGGCAGCTCGCCGACGGGCTGGAGGCGATGCACCTCCAGGACGTGGTGCACCGGGACTTCAAGCCGGCCAACGTCTTCCTCGTCCACCGGCACGACGCGGCCGGCCACGCCCCGCTGCGGGCGGTCATCACCGACTTCGGCATCGCCCGGGCTCTCCACCGCGTGGAGAAGGACGGCGACACCTCGATGACCGCCCGGGTGGGCTTCATCGGGACGCCGGCGTACATGGCCCCGGAGCAGCTGACCGGGGGAACCGTCTCTGCCGCCACCGACATCTACGCGCTGGGCATCGTGCTCTACGAGGCGCTCACCGGGCACACCCCCTTCGGCGGGCAGACGCCGATGGAGGCGGCGCTGAAGCGGCTGCAGCAGGCGGCCACCCCGCCGAGCACCTACCTCCCCACGCTCGATGCGCGCTGGGATGCGGCCATCCTTCGCTGTCTGGAGAAGGAGTCGCCCGCGCGCTTCCGGTCGGTGCGGGACCTGGTCCGGGCCCTCGACACGAGCGCGCAGGACACCCGCAGCCCGGCGGCGGTCCTCGGTTTCCGGAACCTCTCCGGCCGTCCCGACGCAGGGTGGATCTCCACCGCGCTCGCCGAGATGGTCGGCCGGGAGCTGTCGGTCGCCTCGGACGTGCTCCGCCTCGTGCCCCCCGAGGAGGTGTTCCGCGCCCAGCGCGCGCTCAACCTCGGCGCCCAGGACAGCCTGCCCCGCGAGTCGCTGGAGAAGCTGCGCGACTCGGCCGGCGCTCGCTGGGTGGTCCTGGGGAGCTACCTCTGCGTGGGCCCGGGGGCTGCGAGCCCGCTGCGCTTGGCGATCCGGGTCCAGGATGCCGAGTCGGGCAAGGTGGTCACCAACTGGTCCGAGCGCGGCACCGTGGGCGAGCTGGGCGCGATGGCAGCCCGCGCCGGCGCCGAGGTCCGGCAGACGCTGGTCGCCGCCGGCCGGCCCGAGTCCCCGCTCCAGCCGCCCTGAGGTCGGCAGGAGCGGCTTCGCTGCCGCTGCGGTGTCCAGCCGGACGCAGCCGCCCTGAATCGCCGGACGCGGACCCGTCGGCTTCGACGTGGAGCTGTGCTGCGCCTGCCGTGACCTTAGACTTCAGGCTGCGCAGCGAGGAACCGGTCGCGCTCCGGGCCCTCGGGGAGCTCCGCAGCGAGCGAGGCGAACAGCTCCCAGGGGGTGTTCGCGCTCCGCGCCGCGCGCTTCACCAGCGCCCGCGCCACCGGCCCGAGCGACACGGACAGCGCCTGCTCCGCCCGATGGAGATCGTCCTCCACCAGCGCGCGGGCACGTGCCGGAGTCTCGACGACCGGCGTCGGGCGCGAGGGCGATCCGCGGGGAGGAGCCGGCGGTGCGGGCAGCGGCCGGGACGGCGACCCCCGGGGCATCGGCGACGGCGGCTGCTCGGCCACCGGCGTGGGCCGAGACGGCGAGGCGCGCGGCATCGGCGACGGCGGCTGCTCGACGACCGGCGTGGGTCGCGAGGGCGTGCCGCGGACGGGCGCGGGTGGGGTCGCGCGGATCTGCGTCGAGGTGGGCTTCACCTGGGTCGCGGTGCGGCCCGAGGCCTTCGGGGTCCGGGTGCGCAGGTGGCCCGGGTCCGAGATGGTCCTCAGGAAGTCCTCGCGCGAGACGTGGTCGGGGATGGACGCCGAGAGCGTCTGGCACGCCGTCCCCCAGTCCGGGGCATCGCGGGCGACGCGGTCCACCATCACCCGGGCGATGGGGCCCAGGTGCGGGGCCAGGGCCGCCTCCAGCACCGCCCGCTGCTCCGCGGTCACGCCGGCCGCGAAGCCGGCCCGGGGCGCGGCCATCATCCGCGACGGCCCGGCCTGCTGCGGAAGGGGGGTGAGCGGGGCGCCCGGACCGTGTGCCGCGCCCGGCGTGTAGGGAGCACCGGGCGTGTAGGGAGCGCCCGGGGTGTAGGGCGGTCCGGGCGTGGCCGGGGTACCTCCCACCGCGCGGGAACGGCGGACCCACGAGCGGGCGAAGTCCTCGAACCTGCGCCGGTCGTCTCCGTTCTCGATCGACTCGGCCAGCTCGGCGACGAGGGCACGCGGGTCCTGGGTGGCGCGCGCAGCCCTGCGCACGAGCGTCTGGGCGAGCGGTCCGATGCTCTTCGCCAGGAAGTTCCCGAGCTCGTCCAGGGCCCCTGCCACCCAGCCGCCGGTGACGATGACCGGACCGACCGGCGCCGGCTGGGGGGGCAGCGGAGGCGGAGCCTCGACCGGCGTCACCAGGGGGATGGGCTGGACCGGAGGCGGCGCCGCCGGAACGCCGGGCGCCGGGGTGCGCACCGTCGGCCAGGTGACCTCCACCTCGCGCTCGACGTGCGCGCCGAGCTCGTAGGCGTCGATCTCCTTCCCTTCTCCCGTGCGCCGTCGCCCGAGCGGATGGAGCAGCGCCTTGTGCTCGGCACTGAGCGAGGAGACCACCTCGAAGAAAGAGCGACTGGAGAGGATCTGCCCGGCGATGGCCGCCGCGGCCAGCTGCGACGCGACGGTGGGCCCCTCACCCTGCGCGACGCCCTCGACGATCCGCACCGGGCCGAGATGGATGGCCATGCGGGCGCCGAACCCGGTCCGGGTGGAGGCCTCGTGCTCGAGCGCATCGCGGAGCCCCAGGGCGACGAAGAGCGCATCCTCCGGGTCGCCGGGGAAGACCAGGACGAGGCCCCTCGGATGCGTGACCCGGAGCACGTCCTCCGCGTCCAGGTGCCCCACCGCGCGCGTCGCTGCCTCCTGGACGCACTCCAGCGCGTCCGGGGTCGGATCGAGGACATCGAGGAACACCAAGGTTCCGACGAACGTCCTTTGACCGTGCTCGCTCATTCCACTCCGCGGAGGACCGGGGACCGCCAGTCTACTCCAACAGCTTCATCGCCTTCTCCAGGCTCCTCCGGAGGCGGTTGAACGACGTCGCCAGGACGCCGATCTCGTCATGGCTTCCGACCGAGAACTCCGGCACGTCGAAGTTGCCGGTGCTCACCTCGTCCGCGGCCTTCGACATCCGGACGATGGGCCGGATGACCAGCAGGGAGAGGATGACGTTGAGGACGATGAACGCGAGGAGGAACACCCCCAGGAGCGAAGTCATGAAGGTCTTGAACGCCTGGTCTGCCTTGGCGAGAGGGACCGACATCGGCACCGAGATGATCTGTGCTCCCACCGTCTCCCCCAGCTTCCAGCCGAAGCCGTTGGCCGGCCCGTAGTGCGCGACCATCGACTTGGGCGCCGTGTCCGGCGTGTCGTGACACGGGATGCAGCCGGGGTCGGAGATCTTGAGCGGCTTCGCCAGGTAGAGCGCCCTGCCGGTCGGCGTCTCGCGAGTGCCCCGGATCTCGGTCCGGTTCGCGTCGTTCCGGAACTGCTGGACGATGTCCGCCTCCCACTCCACCGCGCGGTCGCGCGGGTTGGTGGGGTTCAGCGTGGCCTCCTTGTACGTGTACTCGGGGTGCTGCTGGCGAAGGGTGTTGAACATCTCCGTCGCCGCGTAGGCCGGCACCGACTGCGGGAGGAACACCCGCATCAGCTGCAGCTCGAGCTGCGGCCGGACCTGCTTCGAGGTGTAGCCGCGCACGGCGAGCGCCGCGCCCATCATCAGCTCGGCGTTGCGGGTGGTCTCCTCCTGCGCGTTGGCCTCGAGGATCCGCTTCGAGACGTAGCCCGAGGCCGCGAGGCCAAGGGCGAAGACCAGGATCAGCACCAGGTTGAACTTGAGTCGCAGCCCCATGTGAGGACGTCCTCCGTCAGCGACAGCCCGCCTGCATGTCGTCCCACGCCTTGGTGAACCCGATGAGGCTCACCACCACGGAGTGGGTACCGGTCTCTGGCCAGGTCGGCCAGAAGCGCAGCTGGACCCTGGCCTTGAGCCCGGCCTTGAACTGGGTGATCAGCGAGCTCGCCCCGGTCTTGAAGACGACCGCCTTCGCCCCATCGAGCCCATCGGCCTTCACGGCCTCGTTCTTGTCCACCTCGACGATGAGGTCGCCCTTCCCGTCGTCGAAGGTCGACTCGCTCACGACGCGGACCTCCGTGGCCGTGACGCGGACCTGCACGCTCGTCGTCTGGTAGCCGTCGCTGACCGACGTCTTGTCCGAGTCGAGGCGACAGCCACCGCCCTGGACCTTGGTGAGGGTCCAGGCGTCCTTTTCCTTTTCCGCTGGAGCTGCACCGAGCAGAGTCAGTGACAGCGCCGGAATCCACCACCGCAGAGTCACACGCATCCGTCCTGCTCCCCCGAGGGCACCTCGCGACCGCGAAACCGCGGACTGACATGTCGGTTTCGGGCCCTGGTCCACGCCGGATTGGCGACGGACTCTAGGCCCGGGCCACCGGGGGCGTCCATGGGCGCGTGCGGGCCGGTCCAGCGACACCCGGGAAAATGCCTGTTGCACGTGCTCCAGGCCGGGTCGACGCCGCCCCCCACCTCCCGGGGGCGATGCGCCTCCCCGCGTCAGAGGCCGAGGAGCGCCCGGATCCGCCCCGCCACGGGGGGCAGGTCGTCCGGGGTCTTCACCGGCTCGAACCGGGTCGTGGCCGGGTCCCCCCGCGGGACCTCGACGAAGCGCACCGGGAGGACCGGGGAGCCGTCGGCGCGCCGGAGGCTCGAGGCCTCTGCGGTCACCTGCTCGAACTGGATGACCGTGGCGCCGTCCACCGTCTTCCTCACTGCCCGGAAGGGCACCGGGATGGGTCCGGCGAGGAGCGGGGCGAGGCGGAAGGCGATGTTGTTGGTGGAGATCGTCGCGTGGACGGCCGGGTCCACCTTCTCGACCAGCATGAGCTGACCGCCGACCCGCACCGGCGCCGCGCCGACGTCGAGCTTGCCGTCCGGCGCGCGGCGCGGCGTCACCTCCACCGTCATTGCAGCGCCTCCCTCGGCGTGCATGGCGAGGACCGCGGGGTCGAGCGTGGCGGCGAGGTTGTCCACGTTGGAGAAGTAGAGGTGCTCCACTCCGAGGCGGCGGAGGCGCTCGCCGACCCCGCTCGCCCGGAGCGCGCGGAAGACGTCCCCGTGCCCGCTCGGGGCGAGCGACGGGGCCCCGGAGGGCTCCCGGGCGATGGCTCCGTCGGGGGTCAGCCGGGGCAGGTGCGCCTGGAGGAAGGGAAGGACCGGGACGCCCGGGGGGTGGGCGGCGAGGTGCTCGGCGATGCCATCCGCGGTGAGGAAGGACGTCATCAGCGCCACCGGCACCGGCCTGCCCGCCCGCTCCGAGGCGCGCTCGGCGTCGAGGAGCTTGAGATCGAGGAACGTGCGGTCGCCCAAGACGGGGACGAGGGCCTTCACCGCGCCGCCGAAGCGCGTGCCGGCGCCTCCGGCGACGACCAGGGCCGCCACCCTGCCCTCGCGGAGGAGGGCCTCGCCGGCCGCGGTCAGGCGCGCGTGCTCCGCCGTGCCCCGGGCCGGAAGCGGCAGGACGTCTCCCGGGCGAAGCGGCTCGAGGTCGGCGGGCGGCGGGGCGTCCACCACGTCGCCGCGCTTCCACGCCTGCACCAGCGCGTCGAACAGCGCGGCGTCCCAGGGCAGGCTCATCGGGCCAGAACCTCCCATCCCCAGCCCGGGAGGCCGGCCGCGGGCTCGGGTCCGAGGTTCACCGCCACACCGAGCCCGGGTCGCTCGAGCCGGTAGGCCCGGCCCTCCCGGACGACGCGCGGCCATTCCGAGCCGATGCGGTCCAGGAACTTGCGGCGGACCGCGAGCAGGTGCCGGACGTGCTCGCGGAGCGCGCCGTCCCCGCTCCGGGCCGGGCGCGAGCGGCGGAAGGTCTCCTCCGACTGGGGGTCGGGAACCTCCGCGGCCCGGGCGATGAACTCCGCCCGGCGTCCCTCGGAGACCGCCCTGGCGAGTTCCGGGTCGCCGTGGCTCGTGAAGTAGAGGAAGGGGCGCGTCTCGCCGTGCTCGTCGCCCATGAAGAGCAGGGGCAGCCCGGGGCCGAGAAGGAGCAGGGTCGTCAGCGGCTCGAGCGCCTCGCGGGGAACGAGGCTCGCCAGCCGCTCGCCCGCGGGCCGGTTCCCGACCTGGTCGTGGTTCTGGAGGCAGAACACGAACTGCCGGGGAGAGAGCCCGGCGGTGTCGGTCCCGCGGGGCTTGCCCCGGAAGCGCGAGCGCTGTCCCTGGTAGAGGAACCCCTGCTCCAGCACCGTGACCAGCTCGGCCGGGTCGCCGTAGTCGACGTAGTAGGCGTCGCGCTCGCCGGTGAGCAGGGCGTGCAGCACGTGGTGGAAGTCGTCGGCCCACACCGCGGTGCAGCCCCAGCCGGACGGCGGCGGGTCCACCACCTTCCGGTCGTTCCGTTCGGTCTCGGCGATGACGTGCGCCCGACCGCCCGAGGCGGCCCTCACGGCCTGGACGATCTCGGCCACGAGGTGCACCGGACTGTCGTCGACGATGGCGTCGACCGCGTCGAGGCGGAGCGCATCCACGTGGAAGTCCTCGACCCAGGAGCGGGCCGCCTGAACCATGTACGCCCGGACCGGCCCGGAGTCCGGCCCGTCGTAGTTCATCCCGTCTCCCCAGGGCGAGCGGTGGCGCGAGGTGGTGTAGGGGCCGAACTCGCCGAGGTAATTCCCCTCTGGCCCGAGGTGGTTGTAGACCACGTCGAGGCAGACTCCCAGCCCGAGCGCGTGTGCGCGGTCCACGAATCGCTGCAGCGCCTCCGGCCCGCCGTAGGCCGGGTGGACCGCGTGGAGCAGCACGCCGTCGTAGCCCCAGTTGCGCGAGCCCGCGAAGGGCTGCACGGGCATCAGCTCCACGCAGCGGATGCCCAGGTCGACCAGCTCGGGGAGCCGCTCCCGGGCGGCATCCAGCGTGCCCGCCTCGGTGAAGGTTCCGACGTGCAGCTCGTAGAAGACGAGCTCCTCGGGAGGGACACCGGGCCAGCCCCGGTCGGTCCAGCGGAAGGCGCCAGGGTCGAAGAGCGCCGAGGGGCCGTGCACGTCGCCCACCTGCGCGCGGGCGGCCGGGTCGGGCCGCGCGCGTCCGTCGGGGAAGAGCAGCGCGTACGGCGTCCCGGCGGGCATCTCCGGCAGCTCCGCGGTGCACCATCCGTCGGGCGCAGGCCGCAGCGGCGTCCGCCGGCCGCCGATGGACACCTCGAGCTTCCCGGCACGGGGCGCCCACACCGCGAGCCGTAACCCGTTCTGCCGTCTGGACACTCCATGCCGCATGAGCCAGAGACCTAGTCACGTCTCCCGCCCGGAGGGGAGGGGGAGGCGGTGGAGGCACCGTCGGACAGCGGACGGGCGCCGCCTGTCAACTTCCGCGGTGGAGAACCGGTGCACACCCTGACGTCCGATGCGCGGCCCCCGCTCCCCTGCCCTGCTCGCGGCGCTGCTCGTCCTCGGGACGGGCGTGGCCCGGGCCGCGCCACGTCCGACGGACCCGAGGCTCCGGCTGCCGCTGCGGGTCGCCTCGCGGATCTCCGCCCGCCAGCTGCTCCGCCCACTGCCCGAGGAGACGGAGCCAGTGGAGCGCCCCGGCGCCTACGCACAGGTCACCCGGTGGATCTCGGACGTCGCGGTCCCCGGGCCCGACGGGAAGCCGAAGCTGGTGGTGGTGACCGTGCGCGGCGGGCTTGGCCTGGGCTGGGCGCGTCGCTGGTGAGCGGTGGTGCGGCGAAGTGGGCGCCCTCGGTCCGGGGTTGCCGCTTTGCCGCCGCCACCCCGGAGCGCTGGCGCTAGACTCGGGACTCGCCGCGGCCCCCCGATGCCCCTGCCCTCCCGCTCCAGCCCGGCGGTGACCCCCGCCTTTCGCGTCCGGCTCGCCCGGAGGGGCGACGGCGAGCAGCTGGGCGTCCTCCTCGCCGAGCTCGGACACGCCGGGGCCGGAGACACCGGGACCGTGCACTGGGTGCTGAGCCATCCGGAGATCGAGGTCCACGTCGCCGCCGACCCGGGCGACCGCCCCCTGGGACTGCTCTCCTTCTCCCACCGGCCCCAGCTGCGGCTGAGCGGGCGCATCGCCACCATCGACGAGCTGGTGGTGCACCCCTCGGCGCGGCGCCAGGGCATCGGGCGAGCCCTGGTGCAGCGGGCGCTGGAGCGGGCCCGGGTGCTCAGCGTCAAGCGCGTGGAGCTTCAGCTCCCGAGCGCGCCGGGCGAGGCCACGTTCCGCTTCTGCGAGGCGATGGGGTTCCGCGACGCCGAGCGCGGCGTGGTCACCCGGGCCCCTTGAGGGTCCAGACGCCGGGCAAGGTCGTCGGCCCCAGCCGGTACACCAGTGCCGCCAGCCGTTCCTTCGCCGGCGGATCCACCTCGCGGAAGCGCACGCCGATGACCTGCTCCCGGCCGCGGGTCCACGCCACCTCGCCCTCGAGCTCGAACCGCTCGTCGTCCACGATCAGCACCAGCTGGAGCAGGTGGCCCACGGGATAGCCGCGCTCGGTCCGGAGGCAGATCCCACCGACGGAGAAGTTCACCGCGTAGGAGCGAAGCGCCTCGGCGGCCGCGGCCGCGTCGCGGAAGTGGACCTCGATCCGCACGGGGATGCGGTCCGAGGTACGCCGCTCCTGGCCCTCGTGGGAGGTCTCCATCGGCAGCCGCGATGCTTCCGGCCGAGGGGTGTGTCTACCGGAACCGCGGGTCGATCGCCAGGTAGGCCGCGGCGCGCATCGCCTTGCGGTGGAGCTCCCGGGGCTGGCGAAGGACCTGGAGATGCAGCTTTCGCCCGAACACCCGCCGGAAGAGCGCCGCCTCGTGGGTGGCGTCCCACAGCTCGAGATCCAGGGGGTTCCGTGCCTTGAGCTTCACCACGACCGCGTTGGGGAGCAGCCGGGCCTGGAGCCGGACGATGCTCTGGCGGTGGCTCCGGTCGAGCGAATCGGCCACCCGGAGCAACGTGGCGAGCTTGCGGACCAGCCGGATCTCGCCGGGCCCGAGGCCCTCCATTCCCGAGTGGCTGGGGTCGGGGGGACTCCGGCGGTGGTAGCGCGCGATGCGGGCGACCAGCTCGCGCTCCCGTTCCCGCAGGCCGGGGATCTCGGCATTGACGATGAGGTAGTAGCTGTGGCGGTGGTGCTTCTGGTAGCTGACCGCGTTGCCGATGTCGTGGAGCAACCCGGCGACCTCGAGCAGGGGGCGTGCCGAGGCGGGGAGCCGGTGCAGGGGGGCCAGGTCGTCGAAGAGCTGGAGCCCCAGCCGGGTGACCTGTGCCGCGTGGGCCTCGTCGAAGTGGAGGCGGCGACCGAGGACCAGGGCCGCCTCGTGGAGGCTGTGGTCCTCTCCCGCGGCCCGGCGGCGGATGAGGTCGACGAGGATGCCCTCGCGCAGGCCCCGCTGGACGGCGGTGACCGAGTCCAGCCCGAGGTGCTTGACCAGCTGCTCGAGGATGACCGCGCCGGCGCAGATGACCTCCGCGCGGCGGGCGTCGAAGCGCTTTCGCCGCTGTGCCGGTGACATCTCCACCAGGTCCTCGACCGCCTCGGAGATCTGCCGGGCGGTGGCGTGCGCCGTCCCGGCCGCGGCCGCGTAACCCACGACGGCGCCGATGGTCCCCGAGCTGCCCAGCGCCGAGCGGGGCGCGCCGGCGATGCGGGCGGGGAGCCCCTCGGTGAGCGCCTCCGAGACGTAGCCCCGCATGAGCTTGAGCTGCTTGTTGCTCATGCTCCGCGAGGTCCCGAACAGCTCGGTGAGCCGGACGGCCCCGAGGCCGACGCTCCACATCGCGTTCGGGCTGTCGCCCATCGCCGAGGCGACCTCGGTCGACCCACCCCCGATGTCGATGCAGAGCGAGCGAGCGCTCTGCGGCTTCCCCCAGAGGACGCCCAGGGTGATGAGCCGGGCCTCCTCCATCCCGGAGATGACCTCCAGCCGGAGCCCGGCCTCCTCCCGGGCGCGGCGAACGATCTCGTCGCGGTTGCGCGCCTCCCGGAGGGCACTGGTCGCCACCGCCCGGACCTGGGCATGGTAGCGCCTGCAGAGCGCGCCGTAGCGCCGGAGCGTGGAGAGCAACCGCTCGGCCACCTCGCGGGGGATGACCCCGCTCCGGAACACGCCCTCCCCGGGGCGGACCGGGTCGCGCTCCTGGTGAAGCAGCTCCAGCGAGCCGTTGGCCAGCAGCCGGGCCAGCTCCAGACGCACGGCATTGGTGCCGACGTCGATGGCGGCCAGGACGGGCTCTTGGACTGGGCGGGTCAAGACGATCCCTGGAGGTGTAACAATGCGCTCCGACGCGCAAGCGCTCCGACTTGCCCGGGCACGCTCTTCACGTCATCGTCACCAGTCCGGAACCCCCCGGACGCACCGGCCCCTACACCCCCCGCCGTGGAATCCACCGACGCCCGGATGTTCATCAACCGCGAGCTCAGCGCGCTCGCCTTCAACCTGCGCATCCTGGGGGAGGCGCAGGACGCCTCCCTCCCTCCGTACGAGCGGCTCCGGTTCCTGGCCATCGCCTCGGCCAACCTGGACGAGTTCTTCATGGTGCGGGTGGCGGGCATCAAGCAGCAGCTCGGGTCGGGGGTCACGGCCACCGAGGCGGACGGCCTCTCGCCCACCGAGCAGTTCCAGGCCATCACCGCCGAGGTCCGGGAGATGGTCCGCCTGTTCGACTCGGTCTGGCGCGAGGAGCTGGTGCCGCTTCTCCGCTCGCACGGGGTGGAGCTCCTCTCCCCCGAGGCGCTGGACCGGGGCCAGCGGGAGGCGGCGCGCGAGCACTTCCGGTCCGCGGTGTTCCCCGCCCTCACCCCGCTGGCGGTCGACCCCGGCCATCCCTTCCCCCACCTGCGCAACAAGTCTCTGAACCTGGCGGTGGTGCTGCACCGCGATGGCCGGAAGCGCCGGACCGGCAGCGGGCCGGTGGACCTGGCGGTGGTGCAGGTGCCCACCGTGCTCAGCCGTCTCGTGCCGGTGCCGGCCGCGGAGGGGCGAAGCGCCTACCTCCTCCTCGAGGACCTCATCGGCCTCTTTCTCGGGGAGCTCTTCCCCGGCTTTACGGTGGAGCACCGGGCGGCGTTCCGGGTGACGCGCAACTGGGACCTGGATCTGGACGAGGAGGAGTCGGAGGACCTCATGTCCACCATCCAGGAGGAGCTCCGCCGGCGTGACCGGGGGATGGCGGTCCGGCTGGAGCTGGATCAGGGGGCCACGCTCGCGCTCGAGGCGTCGCTCCGCCAGTCGCTGGGGCTGACCCACGAGGACGTGTATCGCTCCGAGGCGCCCCTGCAGCTGTCCGACCTCACGGCGCTGGCCGAGCGCGACCACCGGCCCGAGCTGCGGGCGGAGCCATTCACCCCCGCCCTCCCCGCGCCGCTCCGGGACGCCGAGAGCCTCTTCCCGGTGCTGGCCCGGGCCGACGTGCTGCTCCAGCATCCCTACGAGTCCTTCGACGCGGTCACCCGCTTCATCGAGGAGGCGGCGGACGACCCGAACGTCCTGGCCATCAAGCAGACCCTGTACCGCATCGCCCCGGACAGCCCCATCGCCCGGGCGCTGAGCCGCGCGGCCGAGAACGGGAAGCAGGTGGCCGCGCTCGTGGAGCTGAAGGCCCGGCTCGACGAGGCGAACAACATCGCCTGGGCGCGGCGGATGGAGGAGGCGGGGGTGCACGTGGTCTACGGGCTCATCGGCCTGAAGACCCACTGCAAGATCGCCCTCGTCGTCCGGCGCGAGGGCCAGGGAATCCGGCGCTACGTCCACCTCGGGACGGGGAACTACAACGCGCTGACCGCCCGCCAGTACACGGACCTCTCGCTCTTCACCGCCCGGACGGCGGTGGCGGACGACGTGAGCGCGCTCTTCAACATGCTCACCGGCTACGCGGTGCCGCCGACGTTCAAGCGGCTGGTGGTCGCGCCGTTCGGACTTCAAGAAAAGCTGGTGGAGCTCATCCGGCGCGAGGCGGACCGGGCGCGGAAGGGCGAGGGCGGGCGGATCCTGGCCAAGGTGAATCACCTGGTGGACGCGAAGGTCATCCGCGAGCTGTACGCGGCCTCGCAGGCCGGGGTGCGCATCGATCTCCTGGTGCGGGGCATCTGCTGCCTGCGTCCGGGGATGCTCGGGGTGTCGGAGAACATCCGGGTCCGGGCGGTGCTGGACCGTTTCCTCGAGCACGGGCGGGTCTTCGCCTTCGGGACGCCGGAGCGTGCCGAGGTGTTCCTCTCCAGCGCGGACTGGATGCCGCGCAACTTCGAGCGGCGCGTGGAGGTGATGGTCCCGGTGGAGGACCCGGCGATCCGCCTGCGGCTGCTCGACGAGGTGCTGGGCATCGGCCTGCGCGACGACGCCAAGGCCGCGGAGCTGCGGCCGGACGGGACCTACAGCCCGGTGACGACCGAGGGCGGGCCCACGGTCCGGAGCCAGATGATCTTCCTCGAGCGAGCGCACCGGGGCGAGCCGGGGAGGGAGGCGGTCATCCGCCATCTCGCCGCGCCCGAGCCGGCCGCGCCTCCCCGCACCGCCGTTCCGCAGGGCTGAGAAGGCAGGGGGAGGCCAGAGTCGAGCCCAGCGAGGCGCCGACGCCAGCCCGGATCCGCGTCCTCTCTGGAGCCTTTGGACCGCCCCGGACCTTGACTCAGCGCCGGGAGCCGATCCTCAGCCCCGGATACACCCCCGCCCCCTCGAACCTCGGCACGTCGCGCGGCCGCCGCGTCCACCCGTTCATCACCACCGTGAGCCTCAGCTCTCCCCGCTTCCGGAGCCGCCCGGTGGGAACCTGGTTCTCCGCATCCAGAACTCCGTGGGTGAGCTTCCCATCGAACACCACCAGCCGGTTGGGGCGCGGGCCGACCAGGTCCGCCTCCAGCGGCAACGGGACCATCGCCGGGTTCCGCGGATCCGGCCGCTGCGCGGTCACCACCAGCGCCCCACCCCGCACCCGGTTGAGGAACAGAACCGACGAGACCCTCGGGTGCCGCTCCGGGCCGCCGCGGAGGGCGAGCTTCTCGTCCCGGTCGCGGTGGAAGTCGACCTGCACGTCGCCGGTCCACATCCTCGAGAGCCACCACTCGACGCCGCGAGCGCCCGCCTCGCGGAACCGGCGGGCGAGCGCGACGATGCCCAGCTCCGGGAGCGCCGCTGGCCGGGCGTCGAGGTCGAGCCAGAACGTGGTCTGGTAGGTCCGCCGGATTCCACGCGTTCCGAGCGTCACGACCTTCTCGCGAAGCGTCCGGAAGAGCTCCGGCGGAAGTGCGCCGTCGACCACGCGGACGAGGCGATCCGGCGAGTCTGCGGCAACCGATCGGTTCATGCGCTCAGAGAACGCCGATCCGGGCAGGCGCGCGCTTCATCCTGCAGCACCTCCCGACGCGCCGAACTGAGGATGCCCGAGCACCGCCTGCTCGATCTCGGGAGTCAGCCCCACCACGCCGTGGGGTGTCCGCGCGCTGGAGCGGCTCCAGCGCTCGAGCCAGCGCCGGCCGAGGGGCTCCGCCAGCGCGGCCGGCCCATCGCTCGCCACCGTCGTCTCCTTCACCGCGGCGGTCGCGCCGGTCCCCACCCAGAACCCCGCGAGGAGCAGCGTCACCCGCGTGCGGGTCGAGGCGCTGAAGGTGGAGAGCACGCCCCCGGGACCGAGGACCTGCCGAACGCGCCGCAGCGCCTCCACCGTCCACAGCTCGGGGTTCGCCTCCGGCGAGAAGGGATCGAAGCAGATGACGTCCTGCGGCGCCTCGAGCCTGCCCAGCGCGTCCAGCGCGTCGCCCCGGATCCAGATCCAGCGGATCCCCGGCCCTTCGAATGCCCCGTCGCGGAGGAGCGCCTCGAGCTCCGCCCGGTGCCCCGCCTGCACCGGGAACCGCTCCGGTTCCCCGAGCGCCAGCCGGAGCGGCCCGTCGTCCCGGTCGAGGCTGGTGAGGTGGAGCGCCCTGCCCTGCACCCGGCGCGCGCAATCGATCACCGCGAGGGCGTTGGTCGCGGCGCCGAGCCCGACGTCCAGCACCCGGAGCGGTGCGGTCGCCGTCGTCGCGAGCCGCTCCGCGAGGCGCGTCTGCTCCACGTACAGCAGCTCCGCCTCGCGCCGCGGCCCGAGCCCCGGATGCATGATCTCCCCGGAGCGGCGGTCGCGGATGCTGCACTCACCCGTGCCGAGCACGACGGTCTCGAAGTCGCTCAGCCCCACAGTGCCCTCATCTCCTCCGCGAGAGACGCCAGCCGCCCGGCGACGATCGCCTCGCGTATCCTGCCCATCAGGACCTGGTAGTGGCGGAGGTTGTGGATGGAGAGGAGGCGACTCCCGAGCGCGTGCTTCCCCCGCATCAGATGGTGCAGGTAGGCGCGGCCGTGCCTCGTGCAGGCCACGCAGTCGCAGCTCGGATCGAGCTGGGCCTCCTCCAGCCGGTGCGCCATCCGCGTGATCCGGAGCAGGCCCTGGAAGGTGTAGGCGTAGCCCTGCTGGGCCATCTTGGTGGGGATGATGCAGTCGAACATGTCGACCCCGCGCTCCACCGCCTCCACCAGGTCCAGCGGCGTCCCCACGCCCATCAGGTAGCGGGGCCGGTCCTCCGGGAGCTGGCTCGCCACCCGCGCCGTCATCGCATCACGGTGCGGCTTCTCCTCGCCCACCGCGAGCCCCCCGATCGCGAAGCCCTGAAACGGCCGCCGGGTGAGGAACTCAACGCTCCGGTCGCGTAGCTCGGGGTGGATGCCTCCCTGGACGATCCCGAAGAGAGCCTGCCCAGTGTCCCGGGCTTGCGCCGCCTCGAGGCTCCGGACCGCCCAGCGGTGGGTCCGCTCCATCGCCTCCCGCGCCGCCTCCAGCTCCGCGCGGGCGTCGTGGACGACGTCGAGCACCATCATCACGTCCGAGCCCAGGGCCTGCTGCATCGCGATGCTGCTCTCCGGAGAGAGGAGCTGACGGCTGTTGTCGTGGAAGCTCCGGAAGTGCGCGCCGCGCTCGGTGATCTCCCGATCCTCCGGCAGGCTGAAGATCTGGTACCCGCCCGAGTCGGTGAGCACGCACCCTTCCCAGCCCATGAAGCGGTGAATGCCCCCGAGCCGCTCGAACACCTCGCGGCCGGGGCGCAGCATCAGGTGGTAGGTGTTGCCGAGCAGGATGCGCGCTCCGGCCTCGCCGGCCTCGTCCACGCTCACGTGCCGGAACGCGGCGTGGGTCGCCACCGGCATGAAGACCGGCGTGGGCACGTCCCCCCGGCGGGTGTGGAGCAGGCCGGCCCGGGCCGCGCCGTCGGTGCGCTCGAGGGTGAAGCGGAAGGTGCTCACGGCTCTCCTGCCACCCTGCCCCAGCCTCGCCGGTGACGCCAGCGCTGCTAGGGTGGCTCACTCCGATGGCCGCCCTCGCCGATCTGCTCCCGCCCGAGCCGACGTCCGATCCGGACCTGCTGCTGGAGCGCTTCCTCGCCTGGGTGCAGACCACCGGCCTCACCCTCTACCCCGCGCAGGAAGAGGCCCTCCTCGAGCTGATGGCCGGCAAGCACGTCCTGCTCGCCACTCCCACCGGATCGGGCAAGTCGCTGGTGGCAGTCGCCCTCCTCTTCAAGGCCCTGGCGGAGGGGAAGACCTCCTTCTACACGGTGCCGATCAAGGCCCTGGCCAACGAGAAGTTCTTCGCCCTCTGCGAGCTGTTCGGCGCCGAGCGGGTCGGGATGCTCACCGGCGACGCGAGCATCAATCGGGGCGCGCCGATCGTCTGCTGCACCGCCGAGGTGCTGGCCAACCTGGCCCTGCGGGAGGCCGAGCCACGGGTCGACGCGGTGGTGATGGACGAGTTCCACTACTACGGCGACCGGGAGCGCGGCGTGGCGTGGCAGATCCCGCTCCTCACCCTTCCCCACGCGACCTTCCTCCTGATGTCGGCCACGCTCGGGGACACCACCGCCATCGAGCAGAGCATCCGCGACCTCACCGGCCGGGAGGTCGCCTCGGTACGGAGCGGCCAGCGCCCCGTGCCGCTGGAGTACGAGTACCGGGAGACGCCCCTCCACGAGACGCTCGAGTCGCTCGTGGAGGGAGGCCGTGCCCCGGTCTACCTGGTCAACTTCTCCCAGCGCGCCGCCGCGGAGCAGGCCCAGGCGCTCACCTCCGCCAACGTCACCACCCGCGAGGAGAAGGAGGCGCTCCGCGCAGCGCTCACCGACGCCCGCTTCGACACCCCGTTCGGCAAGGACATGCGGCGGCTCCTGTCGCAGGGAATCGGGCTGCATCACGCCGGCCTCCTCCCCAAGTACCGACTCCTCTGCGAGAAGCTCGCTCAGGCGGGGATGCTCAAGGTGGTGAGCGGGACCGACACGCTCGGCGTGGGGGTGAACATCCCCATCCGGACCGTCCTCTTCACCCAGCTCAGCAAGTACGACGGCGAGAAGACCGCGCAGCTCACCGCCCGGGACTTCCATCAGATCGCCGGGCGCGCCGGCCGGAAGGGATTCGACGACCGGGGATGGGTCGTCGCCCAGGCGCCCGAGCACATCATCGAGAACCTCCGCCTGGGGCAGAAGGCGGCGGCCGGGAAGAAGGTCACCCGCAAGCAACCCCCGAAGGGCTTCGTCGGCTGGGACCGGCAGACGTTCGAGAAGCTCGTCGCGCGCCAGCCCGAGCCGCTCGTCTCCCGGTTCGACGTGACCCACGGCCTGCTCCTCAACCTCCTGCAGGCAGACGTCGACGAGCGCGGTGGAGGCTACGGGCGGCTGGTGTGCATCGTCCGGCGGGCCCACGTCACCCAGACGCGGAAGAAGCAGCTCCTGGTCAAGAGCGCGGTGCTCTTCCGGACACTGCGCGCCGCCGGCCTCGTCTCGACCTTCAAGCACCCCCACGCCCGGTCGGCCGAGGTCGAGGTCTCACCGGACCTCCAGCGCGACTTCTCGCTCCATCACACCCTGTCGCTCTACCTGCTGGACACGCTCCCCCGGCTCGACCGGGAGGCCCCCACCTACGCCCTGGACGTGGTGACGCTGGTCGAGTCGATCCTCGAGGATCCGGGCATCGTGCTGCTGAAGCAGCTGGACGCGCTGAAGACCGAGCGCCTCGCGGAGCTCAAGGCGCAGGGGGTCGAGTACGCCGAGCGGATGGAGGAGCTGGAGAAGCTCGAGTACCCGAAGCCGCTCCGGGACTTCGTATACGGCACGTTCGACGCCTTCGCGCTGAAGCACCCCTGGGTGCGGCACGAGAACATCCGGCCCAAGTCCGTCGCCCGGGACGTGCTCGAGCGCTTCGCCACCTTCAACGACTACGTGCTCCAGTACGAGCTGCAGCGGAGCGAGGGTGTCCTGCTCCGGTACCTCTCGGACGCGTACAAGACGCTCGCCCAGACGGTGCCCGAGGGCTACCGCGACGAGGCGCTGGACGAGGCGCTGCAGAGTCTCCGGCGCACCGTGCGCGAGGCCGACTCGAGCCTCCTCGACGAGTGGGAGCGGCTGCAGCGGCCGGACGACGCGCCGGCAAGGGCGGCGACCACCGGCGGTCCGGTCGGCCCCTCCCCACGAGAGATCGCCGCCCGGATCCGCTCCGAGCTCCACCGGCTCCTCAAGGCTCTCGCCGAGAAGTCATGGGACGACGCCCTCGCCTGTCTCGCGCCGGGGCAGGACTGGACCGCCGACTCCCTCGCCGCCGAGGCCGCACCCTACTTCGCCGCCCACGAGCGGATCGTCCTCACCCCCGAGGCGCGCCGCCCGAGCATGGCCGTGGTGCGCTCCGACGCCCCCGGGCACTGGGAGGCGCGCCAGAAGATCCTCTCCCCCGACGGCGAGGCGGACTGGATGCTGGACTGCGCGGTGACCCTTCGGGGAGGGCCGCTCGGCGATGCAGCACTGCTGACGCTCCGGCGAATCGGCATCTGAGGCCTTCACCGGAGCATCCCCACGCGAGAGTCGCCACCCCCGCCCCGGTTGCGTTCCGGGGGGACTTGTGGTGTTCCCCCGTCCCCTGCACGCGACGCACGGCATCATTAAGAGTGCGGCGCTCCCCGGAACCCATGCCCACGCTGCAAGTCACCCAGGTCACCAAGGCCTACGGCCAGAAGCGCCTCTTCGAGGACGTGGACGTCGCCTTCTCCGAGCACCGCCGCTACGGCCTGACCGGCCCCAACGGCGCCGGCAAGTCGACCTTCATGAAGATCCTCGCCGGCGAGCTCGACCCCGACACCGGGACGGTCAGCCGTCCGAAGAAGACCTCGGTCCTCAAGCAGGACCAGTTTGCCCACGAGGACGTGCGGGTCCTCGACGTCGTGCTCCAGGGGAACCAGGTGCTGTGGGCGGTCCTCCAGGAGAAGGAGGCGCTCCTCCACAAGCCCGAGCTGACCGACGACGACGGCCACCGCCTGGCCGACCTCGAGACCGTCATCGCCGAGGAGGACGGCTACACCGCCGAGAGTGACGCCGCGGCGCTCCTCTCCGGTCTGGGCGTCCCCGAGGCCGACCACACCCGGCTCATGCGGGAGATCGCCGGCGGCTACAAGCTGCGCGTGCTGCTCGCCCAGGCGCTCTTCGGCAAGCCGCAGGCGCTCCTCCTCGACGAGCCCACCAACAACCTCGACCTCGACTCGATCCGCTGGCTCGAGAGCTTCCTCCACGAGTACGAGGGCATCCTGGTCGCCATCAGCCACGACCGGCACTTCCTCAACGCGATCTGCACCCACATCGCGGACATCGACTACCAGACCATCATCACCTACACCGGCGGCTACGACGACATGGTGATGGCCAAGGGGCAGGTGCGCTCGCGCGTCGAGTCGGAGAACGCCGAGAAGCGGAAGAAGATCGCCCAGCTCCAGGACTTCGTCGCCCGGTTCTCGGCCGGCACGCGCGCCAGCCAGGTCCAGAGCCGGAAGAAGGCGCTGGAGAAGCTCCAGCTCGCCGACCTCAAGCGGAGCAACATCGAGCGGCCCTTCATCAAGTTCGAGCAGAAGCGCCCGAGCGGCAAGCAGACGCTCACCATCGAGCACCTCACCAAGCGCTGGCCCGGGGTGACGGTCTGTGAGGACTTCGGCGCCCTGGTCACCCGCGGCGAGAAGATCGCCATCATCGGCCGCAACGGCGTGGGCAAGACCACCCTCTGCAAGATGCTGGTCGGCCAGCTCGAGCCGGACGAGGGGACCCTCACCTGGGGCCACGAGGCCAAGGTCGGCTACCTCGCCCAGGACCACCGCGAGGGCATCCCCGAGGACACCACCGCTGCCGAGTGGCTCCACACCTTCGATCACAAGGCGGGGAACGAGGAGATCCGTGGCCTCCTGGGGCGGATGCTCTTCAAGGGCGAGGAGGGCCTGAAGCCCACCCGGGCGCTGTCCGGCGGCGAGGGCGTGCGCCTGGTCTTCGCCAAGCTGATGCTGACCCGGGACAACGTCCTCGTCCTCGACGAGCCGACCAACCACCTGGACCTGGAATCCATCATCGCCCTCGGCGATGCCCTCTCCCGCTACGAGGGCACGGCCTTCGTGGTCACCCACGACCGCGACCTCATCGAGCAGTTCGCCACCCGGCTCTGGGCCTTCACCCCGGAGGGGCTGGTGGACTTCCGCGGGACGTACGAGGAGTACATCGAGAAGGCCGGCGCTGCGGCGATCGGCGCCCGCGCCGGCGCGGCGAGCGGCAAGCGGCGCTGAGGAACGTCTTGGACTTCCTGGCCACCGCGCGACGGCTGGAGGCGATCCAGGCCGAGTTCGTGCGGGACCTGGCCCGGGACTCGGAGCCCGTCGCCGGCGGCTGGATGGCGGCCAACGGCCAGGGCTCCTACCTGAACAAGGCGGTGGGGGTGGGCTTCGACGGCGAGCCGGCGGAGGCCGAGCTCGAGCGGATCGAGCGATTCCATTCCTCGCGTGGCATCGAGCCGCGCATCGAGCTCACCGCGTTCGCCCCGCTCGGCCTCCTCCGGCGGATCGCAGAGCGCGGATTCGTCCTCCAGGAGTTCGAGCACACCCTCGTCCTTCCGGTGGACCGTGGACTGGCCGGCCTCGAGGCCCGCCTCCCCGCCGGGCGGCCTGCCGGTGTCCGGATCGAGCCGCTCGACCCCACCGACGGCGCGCAGGTCCGCACCTTCGTCCTGACCAGCGCGAGCGGGTTTCTTCCCGAGGGCGGGCCCCTCCCGGACTCCTACCTCGAGACGGGACTCAAGGCCGCCGTCGCGCCGGACCACCACGGCTTCCTCGCCTACGTGGGAGAGCATGTCGCGGGAGCCGCCGGCTCGTCCTACCGGCGCGGCGTCATGTCGCTCTTCGGAACCTCGGTGTTTCCGGCGTTCCGGCGGCGGGGCATCCAGCAGGCCCTCATCGCCGCACGGCTGGGACGCGCGCTCTCGCTGGGGGCGGAGCTGGCGAGCATCACCTCCCATCCCGGCATCCCCACCGAGCGGAACGCGGCGCGGCTCGGGTTTCAGCTCGCCTACGTCCGCGCGGTGCTGGTGAAGCGCGTTCCCGGGCTCGTCCCGTCCCCGTAGACCCGCGTCGACCATCACCAGCGCCAACGGGATCCGGGACCCGTTCCTCACGCCTGCCAGCCGTCCGTCACGGAGATCCGCCGGCGAGCGAAGCCGCCCGGCGCGCGCCCCGCACGCGAGCCTTCTCGCGCTCGCCCTCGCGCGTCCGCACCGCGGTGGGCGCCCTCAGCGATTCCAGGAGGTGCTCGGTCGCGTGGGCAATCTGGTGAACGGCGCGCTCGAACGATGCCCGGTCGGCGGCGGATGGTGCGCGAAGGCCGCTCACCTTGCGGACGTACTGCAGGGCGGCCGCCTCGATCTCCTCGGGGGTCGTGGGCGGCTCGAAGTTGTAGAGGACGCGGATGTTGCGGCACATGGTGTGCCGTTCCAGAGCACGTCGGCCCGCGCCGGGCAAGCCCGCCTCACAGCGTGGGGAGGCCACGGCCCCGGCGCAGCGGGAAGGCCTCGGCGATCCGGGCGGTCTCCTCCGGCAGGAGCAGGACATCGGCCGCCGCCGCGTTCTGCCGGGCGCGCTCGGCCCTCGCCGACTTGGGAATGGCGAACACGTGGGGATCGCGGATCAGGAAGGCCAGCGCGATCTGGTGCGGCGTCGCCCCGTGGGCCCGGGCCACCTCGGCGAGCACCTTCCCTCCCCGGGACGCTGGAGCGGGGAAGTCGCCCGAGCCGAAGGGGCTGTAGCCGACCAGCGCGACGTCATGCTCGACGCACCAGGGGAGGACCCGGTCCTCGATGTCGCGCGCGCGCAGGTGGTAGAGCACCTGGTTGCAGGCGATGCGGCGCGGTCCGGCGATCTCCAGCGCCTCCTCGAGCTCGTCGACGTCGAAGTTGCTCAGTCCCCAGCTGCGGATCTTCCCCTCGCGGACCAGCTGCTCGAATCCGGCGAGGGTCTCCTCCAGCGGATGCGATCCCGGCCAGTGGAGCAGGTAGCAGTCGAGATGATCCGTCCCCAGCCGGCGCAGGCTCGCCTCGCAGGCCCGGACCGTCCCCTCCCGGCTGGCGTGGCCGGGCATCACCTTCGAGACCAGGAAGATCCGGTCCCGGCGCCCGGCGATCGCCCGGGCCACGAGCTGCGACTCGACCCGCCCACCGCCGTACAGCTCGGCCGTGTCGACGTGGGTCATCCCGGCGTCGATCCCGGCCTGGAGCGCCGCCACCACCTCGTCCGGGTCGTCCCCCTCCATCTTCCAGGTGCCCTCTCCGAGGACGGTGACCTCGTTCCCGGTCCACCCGAATCGGCGCGTCCGCATCCAGGCTCCTCTCGCTCCCTCACACTGGGGCCGGTGCCCTGCCTGCGGCAAGCGCAGGGTCAGCGCCGGAGCGCATCGAACGACAGTCGAACCACCAGCGCGGTGACCACCGCCAGCACCACCCAGCGGACGACCCGCTCGCCGCCGCGGATGGTGAGGTGCGCGCCCAGCCAGCCACCCACCAGCTGACCCGCGGCCATCGGCAGCGCGGTGTGCCAGACCACCGTCCCCCGGACGGCGAAGAGGAACGCCGCCGCGAGGTTGCTCGCGAAGTTGATGGCCTTCGCCTCGGCGGAGGCCTGCTGGAGGGGCAGCGCCAGGAGCCCGGCCAGCCCGACGATGAGGAGCGTCCCGGTCCCGGGACCGAAGAAGCCGTCGTACGCGCCCACCCCGAAGGCCAGCGCCGCGGCCGGAGCGATGGCCGCGCTCGCCGGCCGCGTGCCTCCGAGCGGTGGCCGGAGGACGACGAACGCCGCCGCCGCCACGACCAGCACCAGGACCACCGGGCGGAGCACGTCGGGCCGCACCCAGAGCACGAGCGATGCCCCCAGGAGCGAGCCGAGGAACCCCAGCGGAAACGTCCAGCGGGCCCGGGCGAGAGGAACCAGCCCGGCGTGCGAGAAGCGCACCAGAGCCGCGGCGGCCCCGAAGACGGACTGTCCCTTGTTGGTCCCCAGGGCTAGGTGGGGCGGCAACCCCGCTGCGAGAAGTGCCGGCAAGGTGAGAAGCCCTCCCCCGCCGCCGATGGCGTCCACCGTGCCCGCGGCCAGCGCGACCAGCGCCAGCAGGCCGTCCGTTCCGCTAACGTCGAGCGGCAATGAGCCCTCCCATGTCCGATGAGGTTCGCAAGGCCCTCGAGGAGAACGACCCCCACGCCCTCGCCGGCGCGGCGAGCAAGGAGGAGCTCGACAAGCTCCGTGCCGCCGAGGAGCTGATCGAGGCCGACCGCAGGCGGTTGCAGTCACGGAACACGTTCACGGTCGCGGCGCAGGTCCTGGTGGGCTGGGTCGCCATCCTCGGGTTCGTGGTCAATGCCTACCAGAGCTTCACCAACAAGCAGCAGGCCGCGCAGCAGGCGCAGGTGGACCAGGACCGGTGGAGCAAGGAGTTCGAGCGCGCCCGCGAGGCGGACAAGTACCGGGCCTTCTTCGAGACCACGGTGCTGGCCACCGACACCGCGAACGCCGACAAGCGCCTGGTGGGCTACGCGCTGCTCCAGGAATTCGTGAGCGACGCCGAGTACACCAGCAAGGCGATGCTGATGCTCGAGGAGTCCCTGGCCCAGGAGCTCCGCCGCAACACCGGCCAGGGCATCGACGAAGCTCACCGCAATGCCGTGGTGGCCATCGTCACCGCGCTCTCCGAGACGCGGGACTGCGCGGCGCTCGCGCGGGCCGCCCGGAGCATCGACAAGGTCGCGCAGCGGTTGAACAAGTACGGAGACGTGGAGGAGGCCGCGGAGGTCTTCGGGGTCTACGTCCGGCGCCTGGTGGGCCAGTCCGCCGAGGTGTGCACCACCATGGCCGACTTCCGCGCCGTGCGGCGGCCGCTCCGGGACACCCTGGTCAAGGCGCCCAGGCTCGGTGGCCTGACCTTCCCCACCACCCCCGAGGCGGCGAATACCCGCATGGCGGAGATCCTCCGCGACCGCTGCCTCGCCGACGTGGCGGTGAGCGGGGCGACGGACTGCCCCGAGATCTTCGCCGGGTACGTGAAGCTCTGCGACGAGCCGGACGAGCTTCCCAAGGTGCCGGCGACCGCGGCGACGACGAAGGGCAAGCCCGACGCGGGCGCGAGCAAGGACGCCAAGGCCGCCATCGGCAAGGAGATGGCGGCCCTCGCCGCCCAGATCGCCGCCAACCGCCAGGCGGATGCCGGCGGGTGCGCGGTGATGAAGGAGATCTCCGCCCGGTACCCGCCCCCGGTCGCCGGGATCAGCGGCTCGTCGAAGTAGCCGGCCGGCGTTCCCAGACCACGGTGTCGCGGGGTGCTCCGCCCGGCGTCGTCCTGTCGCCCTCGAGCGTGGAGAGGTACCGGAACCCCGCCCGCCGGGCGACCGCGACGCTGGCGGTGTTCCTCGGGTCGCAGCGGATCTCCACCCGGTCGACCCCGTGGTCGAAGGCCGCCCGGGCGAGCGCCTCGACCGCCTCGGTCGCCAGGCCGCGCCCGGTGGCGCCGGCCCGGATCCAGTAGCCGATCTCCAGCGCGTCGGGCGCCGAGCGGCGGTGGAGTCCTGCGCCCCCGAGCACCGCGCCGCTCGCAGGGTCGAAGAGCCCGAAGGCGAAGTCCTCCCCGGCGAGGAAGCGCTCCCGGAACTCGGCGAGACGCCGCGAGACCTCCTCCACCGGGAAAGGCTCGCCCAGCGCCCAGGGGAGCCACTCCCGGAGCTGGGGGAGGCTCGCATCGATCGCAGCCCGGAGCGCCGGGGCGTCGTCGGGCTGCCAGCACCGGACGAGGAGCCTCGGGGTGATGATGCGCTCGGGAATGGGCGCCACAATGTCTGCAGCGTAGCGGCGCGGGCGTCCGCCGGCAGCGCGGCCCGGCCCCGCCGCCCACGAGGCGCGGCCGCCCGCTTGAGCCCCGAGGCCCGGTTCGCCGAGGCTTCGGCCCGGGATGTCCACTCGACCGCAGCTCGAGCTGTTCGCCCCCGCCCCGGGCGTGGCCGCCGAGCCCGAGCACCCACCCGAGCCGCCGGCTCCGGCCCCCGTCGCCGAGGCCCTCCGGGTGCTCGGGCAGCGGCTTCCGTCCGAGGTCCGGCTCGGGACCAGCTCCTGGTCGTTCCCGGGCTGGACAGGGCTGGTCTACGCCCGCGAGGCCGCAGCGGAGATCCTCGCCCGCGACGGGCTGCCGGCGTACGCCCGACACCCGCTCTTCCGGACGGTGGGGGTGGACCGGACCTTCTACGGCCCGGTGCTCGCCGAGCAGTTCCGGGCTTGGGCCTCGGTCGTCCCGGAGGACTTCCGCTTCCTGGTGAAGGCGCACGAGGCGCTCACCCTGCCCCGCTTTCCGCTCCACGAGCGGTACGGGGCACGGCGGGGCGAGGAGAACCCCTCCTTCCTCGACCCCGGCTACGCCCGCGACGCCGTCGTCGCTCCGTTCGCCGAGGGGCTGGGCGCGAGCGCCGGCCCGCTCCTCTTCCAGTTCCCACCCCAGGACGTCCAGGCGCTGGGAGGGCCGGGGCGGTTCGCGGACCGGCTCCACGCCTTCCTCGCCGCGCTCCCGGCGGGTCCGCTCTACGCCGTCGAGCTCCGCAACCGCGCGCTCCACACCGCCGACGTGGCCGACGTGCTCGAGGACGTCGGGGCCATTCCGGTGCTCTCGGTCTGGGGCCCGCTCCCGCCGCTCATGCAGCAGGCGTGGCGGCTCCGCGCCCGGTCGGCCAGCGCGCTGGTGGTCCGCTGGATGCTCCCGCCGGACCTCGGATACGAGGAGGCGCGCGAGCTCTACGCCCCCTTCGACCGCCTGGTGAACGAGCGCCCCGAGGTCCGGGCCGACATCGTCGCGCTGGTCGCGGAGGCGTTCGGGGAGGGTCGCCCGGTCTACGTGACGGTGAACAACAAGGCGGAGGGAAGTGCCCCGGTCAGCGTGGAGCGGCTGGCGGAGGAGGTGGTCGCTCGCCTCGGCGGGGAAGGACGCCGCTGATCGCGGCTCCAGGTGCTCAGCCCTCCGGACGCGCGGGCATCCGCCGACCGAAGATGACCCAGGCGGCCATGGTGAACACCGGTTCGCCCGCGCCGTTCACCATGACGTAGCCGAACCGGACGCTGCCCCGGTCGGGCTTGCTCTTCGAGGGGCGGGCCTCGAGCACCTCGATGGTGAGGGTGAGCGGGTCGTCGGGGCGGACCGGCCGTAGCCACTTGAGTTCCTCGATCCCGGGAGATCCCATGCTGGTGCTTCCCTCGAGGAATCCGTCCACGACGATGCGCATCGCGAGGCAAGCGGTGTGCCACCCGCTCGCCACCAGCCCGCCGAAGTGCGTGCGCCGCGCGGCCTCCTCGTCGAGGTGGAACTCCTGCGGATCCCACTCGCGAGCGAAGCGAATGATGTCCTGGCGGCCGAGCGTGCGCGGGGGGAAGGTCTTCCGCCAGCCGGGGACGAGATCCTCGTAGGCCAGTCTACGGTCCGCGACCTCGCTCATCGACGGGCTCCTTGGTGTGTGCACGCCCCTCGTCTAGCGTGCGGCGGCGCTCCGCGCCTGCTTTCGAAGGGAGAAGGTCTCCATGTCGTCGCCGCATCGGCCCATGCTCGGCATCATCGGTGGAACCGGGATGGCGGAGGCGCTGGGGTCCCTGGGGGCCGGCGAGCAGCACCGGGTGGATACACCGTTCGGGCCCCCGTCGTCCCCGGTCACGGTGGTGGAGCTGGGAGGGGGTCCGGTCGCGCTCCTCCCCCGCCACGGCGAAGGCCACCGCCTGCCGCCGGGCCGGGTGCCCTACCGGGCGAACGTCTTCGCCCTCAAGGCCGTCGGGGTGACCCACCTGCTCGCGACCGCCGCGGTGGGCTCGCTCCGCGAGGAGATCCGGCCCGGCGAGCTGGTCGTCCCCGACCAGGTGATCGACCGGACCTTCCGTCGCGAGCCGACCTTCTTCGACGACCTCGCGGTGCACGTGGAGTTCGCTCAGCCATTCTGCGCGTCGCTCCGCAAGGTGCTGCTGGCCGGGCGCTCCGAGGTTCGGGTGCACGACGGCGGCACCTACGTCTGCATGGAAGGCCCCCAGTTCTCCACCCGGGCCGAGAGCGACCTCCACCGCTCCTGGGGTGCGCACCTCATCGGGATGACCCTGCTGCCGGAGGCCAAGCTCGCCCGCGAGGCCGAGCTCTGCTACGCGGCGGTGAACCTCGTGACCGACTACGACTGCTGGCGTCCGCATCCGACGGACCTCGGCGCCCAGGAGCTCCTGGAGGAGATCGTGGGGAACCTCCGGACCACGACGGCGGCGGCGATCGCCCTCCTCCGCTCCGCGCTCCCGGCGGTGCAATCGCTGGCCGCCTCCGGCTGCGGATGTCAGGAGTCACTGGAGCGGGCGATCTTCACCTCGGGCACGCAGATCCACGAGGTGACACGCCGGAAGCTCGACCTCCTCTTGCGGCGCGCGCTCGGGAACCGCTGATCCCGGGGCCGCTACTCGTGCCGGAGCGCCTCGACCGGGTCGAGCTGCGCGGCACGGGCCGCCGGCCAGATGCCGAAGACCAGCCCCACCGCTGCGGCGAAGCCGATGCCTCCGGCGATGGTGCCCGGCTGGACCGCGGCCGCGAGCGGCGTGGCCATCGAGACGACCTTCGCCAGCCCGAGGCCGAGCAGCGTCCCGATGGTGCCCCCGATGGCCGAGACCCCGGCGGCCTCGATCAGGAACTGCAGGACGATGGTGCGCCGCCGGGCGCCCAGGGCGCGGCGGACGCCGATCTCCCGGGTCCGCTCCCGGACCGAGACCAGCATCACGTTCATGATGCCGATCCCCCCCACCAGCAGCGTGATGAGCCCGACTCCGAGCGCCACGCCGTACAGCGCGCCGGTCAGCTCGGCGTAGGTGTTCGCCAGCTGCTCGGGCCGGTTGATGCTGAAGTCGCTGTCCTTCTCGGGGGGGATGGCCCGCGCCCGGCGCAGGGCGATCTCCACCTGGTCCTGGACCTTGAGGATGTCGGTCCCGGGAGCGGCGGCCACCCCGATGGTCAGCTGACGCTTGCTCCCGAAAGCGGAGAGGAACGTCTTCAGCGGCACCTGCACCGCGAGGTCCTGGTTCTGGCCGAGCATCTTCCCCTTCCGGGCCAGCACCCCGATGACGCGGAACGGGCGGTTGCCGATCCGGACGCTCTGCCCGATGGGATTGGAGGTGGGGAACAGGCCGTCGGCCACGTCGGCGCCGAGCACCGTCACCGAGCTCGAGTTGTCGTTCTCCGGCCCGCTCAGGAACCGCCCGTTGGTCACCTCCCAGCCCGCCACCTCGGGGAAGTCGGCGGTGGTGCCCTGGACCCGGACGTTGGAGAGCATGAGGTTGGAGAACTTCACCTCGTCGGTCTTGAAGGTCATCGGCGCGACCGCCGAAACGTCGGGCAGCTCGCGGAGCTGCTCGGCCAGGGGCGGCGTCAGCTCGCGGCGGTTCCGGTACTTGAAGAAGTCGCCGCGGATGATCCACGGAAACTTGGTGACGTACATCGAGTTCGCGCCGAGGCTCGCCAGCTGCTGGGCGAACGAGGCGTTCAGGCCCTGGATGATCCCGACGATGGCCAGGAGCGTGCAGACGCCGATGCCGATGCCGACCGTGGTCAGGAGCGTCCGGAGGCGGTTCGCCCGGAGCGCGAGAACGGCGATCTTCGAGCCCTCCAGGACGTCGATGCGCATCCCCATTGCCGTCGCGGGTCCTCCGTCCCTCGCAAAACGCCCGTCGCGACGGATGATTGCACGCCTGGCAGCGCGGCATTGCCCGCTCGCTGCACCTACCCGGTCCCGCCTTGCATCCGGGTCCGGGCGGCGGCCCGGGCCTCCTCCAGCTCCTCGAGGCTCCGTGGCCAGTCCTCCTTGAGGAGCCGCGACAGCGAGCGGTCCGCGAGGAGCCGTCCCCCGGTCTGGCAGGTCGCGCAGTAGTTGGTCTCGTTGTCGGCGTGGACGATGCGCTGGACGGGCGAGCCGCAGTCCGGGCAGGGCTTGCGGTACCGGCCGTGCACGGCCATCCCTTCTCGGAATGCGGTGACCTTCTCCGGGAACCCCTCGCCCGCCTGGGCCCGGAGCCGGTCGGTCCAGGTCCGGAGCACGTTCCGGGTCGCCCCGTACAGGCGGTGCACCTCGGCCTCGTCGAGCCGCTGGCTGAGTGCCACCGGAGAGAGGCGCGCCGCGTGGAGGATCTCGTCCGAGTACGCGTTCCCGATCCCGCTGAACAGCCGGGGGTCGGTCAGCGCGCGCTTGAGGGTGTGGTTCTCGCGGCGCAGCGCGGAGGCGAACTGCTCGGGCGCGGCCTCCATCGGGTCGATGCCTCCGCGGTCGAGAGCACGCACGCCCTCCTCACCGCGGAAGAGCCAGAGCTGGGCCCGCTTCCTCGGGCTGGCCTCGGTGAGCACCAGCGTCCCGGTGGGGAAGTCGAACGCCGCGAGTCCCACGCGGCCCGGCACGGGAGCCGCGCGCGGCCTCCAGTGGAGCCGCCCGGCGATCATGAGGTGGAGGACGAGGAACAGCCGGTCCTCCAGCTCGAGGACGAGGCGCTTGCCCTGCCGGCGGAGCGCGGTCACCCGCTTGCCGGCGGCCTCCCGGAGCGGCGGGTCGGCGGTGCGCACGAGCGACGGGCCCCGAACCCGGACCGCCTCCAGCGGCTGGCCGAGCACCCGCGGCGCGAGCGCTTCCAGGTAGACGGTGACGTCCGGATACTCGGGCACGACCGCATCTTCAGCCGGAGGGGACGAGCCGGTCGAGGGTCGCCTGCTCTCCCATCAGGCCCACGACCGCCGTCTTCCGGCATTGCGCGGCGAAGGCCTGGACGGCCGCCGGGGTCAGGGCCGCAAGATCCTGAGGGTAGCGCTCGAGCGTGTCGGCCGGGTAGCCCAGCAAGCGCAGCCGCGCCAGGGACGAGGCGAGCCGCTCCGAGTCCTCGTAACGCGTGCTCGCCACGAGTCCGGCGTCCCATTGCGCCCGCCCGAGCTCCGCCGCCTCCATCGGTCGTGCGCCAAGGCCGTCTGCCTCGCCGCGCAGGAGCGCCAGGACGCGCGCGATGCCGCGCCCGTCGACGTTGCCGCCGACCTCCAGCTCGATCGAGCCGGGACGGGGAGTCACCCGCGCCGAGAAGCCGTAGCTGGTACCGAGCATCTGGCGGGCGAAGCGGTGGATGCGGCCCCCGAGCCGCTGGGCGAGGACCTCCGCGGCCGCCCGGTCCGCCGGGGTGCTCGCCGGCGCCGTGCAGGCGAAGCGCACCTCCGTCTGTCGGGCGCCGGGGCGGACCTCCTTCACGGTGGGGACCGGGCCTCCGGCGCGTGACGGCAGTGGGCCGGCGAGGTACGCCGGCTCTCCCTTGTGCTTCCAGCCCCCGAAGTAGTCGCGGACCATCTCCTCGGCCAGCTTGGGATCGAAGTCTCCGGCGATGGCGAGCACTCCGTTGGAGGGCGTGAAGGCACGGTCGAGGTAGCGCTGGGCGTCGCCACCCCCGACCTTGTCGAACCGGTCCGGGGGTACCGTCCGGCCTAGCGGATGGGTTCCGTACACCGCCGACCAGAGCACGCGGACGAAGGACTCGTGGGGCAGGGTCCAGTCGTTCCGGTAGACGCTCCGCAGCTCGCGGTCCACGTAGTATTCCACCGCCGAGTCGACGTGCAGCGAGCGCACCTGGTCCAGGAGCATTCCCAGCGCGTTGGCCAGGTTTCCGTTGCCCGCGAGGAGCTCGATCGACATCACGTCCTTGGCGAGCCTCCTCCGGGCGGCGATCCCGTACAGCTCGGGGCGGCCGTGGGCGTTCTCCACCGGCCAGGCGTAGCGGGCGAAGTCGGGCGCCCCGAGCGGCTCACCGTCCGCGCTCCCACCCCGAGCCGAGAACACGACCGTGACCACCGGCGCCGTCGGCCGGCGGGCGAGGACGACCTCCAGGCCGGTGTCGAGCTTGAACGTGCGAATCTCCGCGCCGGGAGAAGCGACCCGGGTCCGGAGCAGGTCCGGATCGATGCGGAGCTGCAGGCCGGCTCCCGAGGCGAAGGCGTTGGCGGCGCCGTCGCCGGGCGCCGGAGAGCCGTCGGGCTCGAGGAAGACCACCCGGGCGCGACCGCGGCTGAGGTTCTGGAAGGCGAAGCTCGCCACCGAGTTGGCGCTGAGCTGTCCGATGCTCGCCAGCTCGCGAGAGATGGCGTTGGTGTCCCCGGTGACGTGCACCAGCTGGGCGCGGAGCACCGCACGCTCCCCGAGATCCTCGAGGTCGCTCGCGAGGTCGACCAGAATCCGGTTCCGGCGCACGAGGAACTGGGCCTCCTCTCTGCGAACCCTGTCGGAGGAGCTGGTCTGGACCGCGCCGGACCAGAGATCGGTCAGCCCGTCCATCATGCTCTCCGCCGTGCGCCCGGGATTCGTGCCCTGGCGGAGCCGGCCGAAGCAGAGGAGCATCGAGCCGGACCGGCCCCGGGCCAGGGTCGCCCCCACGCCGATCAGGTCCGCATCGTGAGCCACGGCCTGGGCGCTCGCCCCGACGATCATGTTCGCCACGAAGCGGCCCAGGTAGCCCTCCTTGTCGTAGCCGCTCGGGAGGGGCCAGCCGATGATGACCATCGGGACCTCTGCCGGCGCCTTGACGCGGATCACCTCCCGGGGACTCTTCGGGTCTTCGACCGGACGGACCGGTGAGGGGAGCCGGGACTTCACCGGCACCGGGCCCGAGGCCGGCGGGTCGACGAAGTCCCCCGGGATGCGCTCCGCGAGCGACTTGCCCACCGTCGCGGGGTCAAGGTCCCCGGCGATGAGCAGGGTGACGCGCTCCGGGCGGTAGTTCTTCTTCACGAACTCGCGGGCGTCGTCGAGCGTGAGCGCCGCGATCGATTGCTCGGTCCCGCTGACGGGCCTGGAGTTCGGGTGCCCGGCGGCGAAGAGCGCTCCGGACATCCGGCTGAAGATGGCGGTGTCGTAGCCCTGCTCGTCCCGCTGGAGGAGCTCGTTCTTCACCACCTGCTTCTCGGTCTCGAACACCGCCGGCGTGATGCCCTCCAGCGGGCGGGCGATCCGGGCCGCCTCCAGCGCCAGGAGGGACTCGAGCGCTCCCTTCGATCCGACCTCGTAGTAGGTGGTGAGGTCCCAGCTGGTGGTGGCGTTCCAGGTGGCGGCGCCAGCGACCTCCAGGAGGTCGCTGAAGGTGTGCTTCTGGTCCTGCAGCGAGCGGAAGGCGAGGTGCTCGACCAGGTGTGCCAGCCCCTCCTTGCCCTGAGGGTCGTTGGCGCCCCCGACGTCCACCACGCTCACCACCGCGACCAGCGGCCGGGACGAGTCCTTCTCCACCACCACCCGCATGCCCGAGGGGAGGTCCACCGTCCGCACGTCGAACGGGACGTCCCGGAGCTCCATCCGCGTGGGAACGTCGAAGCCGCGTGACGCTCCACCCAGCGCGAGCACCGGGACCAGCAACCAGCCTGTTCGCATGGCTCCCCCTCCGGCGCGCCACCCCCTTGCGCCGTCGGGAGGGGAGTCTAGGGGACCTTCTTCGCCGCGGGAACGAAGAAGCTCGGGAGCGACTCGCCGAGGAAGGTCTTCAGCGCCCGGGCGGCGGCGTTCAGGTAGCCCTCGCCACGGTGGAGGAGCGCCACCTGGCGCCGGACGCCGCCCTGCCCCACCTCGACCACCTCGAAGCTCCGGCCGCTGCGCTCGCGGGTCATGATCGACGGAAGCAGCGCGATGCCCAGCCCCCGCTCCACCATCCGGCGCATCGCCTCGGGGTTGTCGGTCTCCAGCACCACGTTGAGCGCCTCGCCGGCCGCCTCGCCCGCGGCCTCGAGCGCCCGGGTCCCCGCCACGTCGGGCATCACCACCAGCGGGAGCCGGAGCACCTCGTGGAGCGCCACCGGCTTTCTCGCCTCGGCCAGCGGATGGCCCCTGGGGACCGCGAGCACGAAGTCCTCGCTCCAGAGCTTCTGCTGCACCAGGTCCACCCGGCGCACCGGGAGGGTGAGCACCGCCAGGTCCAGCTCCCCCTTGGCGACACGATCCTCGAGCCCCTCCGAGGTCTGCTCCACCAGCCGCAGGCGCACGTCCGGGTAGAGCTTGTGAAACCGCGGAAGCAGCTCGGGGAGCAGATACGCCCCCACGGTGGGAAGCGTCCCGAGCGCGACCAGCCCGCTGGCCTTCCCGCTGAGCGCCGTCAGCTCGCTCGCGCCACTCTGGAGGGCGTCCAGGGCGCGCTGGGCATGGACCAGGTACCGCTCACCGGCCCCGGTCAGCACCACCCCGCGCGGGGTGCGCACCAGCAACCGCGTTCCGAGCTCCCGCTCCAGCGACTGTACCTGCCGGCTCAGCCCGGACTGTGACATCCCCAGCCTGCGGGCAGCGCTCACGAAGCGCTTTTCCTGCGCCAGGGTGAGGAAGGCGCTGAGCTGGTCGGTCGTCATCCGGTGCAAGGAGAGTATGCGCGTGATGCGCTCCCTGCATGGGATTTTCGCGGTTAAGTCGGTTCCAGCATGGTGACGAAGAGCGACACCCAGTCCTGGCAAGCGGCGGCCCCCGGCCCGGAGCGCCGGCGCGCCACGACCGCGGTGCTGCTGGCCCTGGTGGTGGCCGCGTTCGAGACCACGGTGGTCACCACCGCCATGCCGACCCTCACCGCCGAGCTCCAGGGCCGCGCGCTCTACGCCTGGGTCTTCACCGGATTCCTGCTGGCGAGCACGCTCGGGGTGCTCCTCGGAGGCCGGCTCTCCGACCGCCTCGGCCGGCGAGGCACGTTCGTGTGGGGGATGGGGCTGTTCCTGCTCGGCTCGGTGCTCTGTGGCTTCTCGACCAGCGTGCCGATGCTGGTGGGCTTCCGGGTGCTGCAGGGCCTGGGAGCCGGCGCGGTGCAACCGACGACCCTCACCATCAGCTCGGACCTCTACACGCTCGAGGAGCGCGCAACGATCCAGAGCGTCTTCACCGGCGCCTGGGGCCTGGCCTCGGTGATCGGGCCGGTCGTCGGCGGGCTCCTCACCGAGCACCTCGGGTGGCGCTCGGTGTTCTGGGTGAACGTCCCGGTCGGCCTCCTGGCGGTCGTCCTCCTCCGCCGCTCGTACCGGGACCCTCCACGGGTGGAGGAGCGGAGCTTCGAGCTCGGCGGTCCGGCCCTGGGCGCGCTCTCGATGGCGCTCCTGCTCCTCGTCCTCGAGCCGGCGGCGCTTCCCGCCCCGGCGAGCCTCGCGGTGCTGCTCGCCGCCGCCGCCGCGGCCTGGGCCTTCGTCCGCCGGCAGCGGCTGAGCGCCGACCCGCTGGTCCCGCCGGCGGTGCTGCGCGACCGCACCGTTCGCTCTGGCCTGGTCGGTGGCCTGGTCGCGGGCGGGGTGCTCTACACGCTCAGCGCCTACGTGCCGCTGTGGATGCTCTCCCACGGAGGCCACACGGCCGTGGGCGCGGGCGTCGCGCTGGTGCCACTGCTCGCCGGATGGGCGGTGGGAAGCTCGTTCGGCGTGAAGCTGCTCCTCCGGGGCGGGCTCCGGGCCTCGGCCGGGCTCGGCTTCCTCGTGGCCGGAACCGGGGCGGCGCTGTTCGGGCTCGCCCGGGTCCACGGCGCAGCGGACGGCTGGCTCTACCTCTCGCTCGCGCTCCTGGGCCTCGGCCTCGGGCCGGCAGCGAGCACCTGCATCATCGCGCCCCAGGCACGCGTGGGCTGGGAGCAGCGGGGCGCCATCACCAGTGCGGTGTACGCCTGCCGCATGCTCGGCGGCAGCCTGGCCATCGCCGTCGTGAATCTCCTGGCCGCCTCCGAGCCGCACCAGCTGCTCCTGGTGGTCGGCATCGCCCTGCTGGGGGCGCTGGCCCTGGAGCGACTCGCTCCCGGCGCGGACGTGGGCGGGCGAGCGGCGCTGGCCTCCGCCGTCGTGGAGTGACGCCGGCGCGGCCGAGGGGGCTGGCGCCGCCGCGGCGGTTGTGACCGACTGGACGGCGACCCATGGACCCCCTGGTCCTCGAGAAGGCCTCCATCCTCTGCTACCGCCTCTACGACGTCGCCGACGAGGTCGACCTCGCGGCGGCCGAATCGCTCCTCGCCCGTGATGTGCGGCGGCTCCGGCTGAGCCGTTCCGGCGCCGAGTACCTCCTCCTGCCGAACCCGCCGCTCGTGATCGGGCTGGGGCGGCACGTCCTGCCGCTCCCCGAAGGGAAGGCGGAGGTCGAGGCCCGGGCCCGCCTCTACGACTTCGGCGCGGCGTCCATCGTGCTCTCGGTCCCGGTTCCGGCCGGCACTCCCCTCGATGCGCTCGTCCCCAGCGCGGACCGCCTCTACGATGGGCCGGAGGTGGACGCGCTCGCCCACGAGCTGGTCGAGGGCGTCCGGCGGGCGGTGGCCCCGGCGATGGAGAACCCGCATCTCTGGAGCCAGCTGGAGAGCTACTCGGTGGTCTTCGTCCAGGGGGTGCGCGGCTCTCCGCCAGGGGACGAGGTGCTGGAGCGCGCCGACCTCGCCCGGCTGCTCATCGGCGAGACCACCCTCCCCGAGCTCTCGGCCACGGAGCGGGCGGACGTCATCCGCCGGCACTTCAGCTATGGGGTGAACGACCTGGTGGTGGTCGACTGGAACGCAGCGTTCGTCTACGAGCCCTCGGGCTCGGAGGACATCCCGGACGTCCTCGACATTGCCAACGCCCAGCTCCTCGAGCTGCGGTACTACGACGATCTGCTGGACCACCGCCTCGCCCGGGTCAACGACACGCTCAAGCGCGAGCGGCGCCGGCTTGGCTCCTTCTTCCGGAGCCCGTACCCGGCGCTGGCCCGGCAGGTCCAGGTGACTCTCTTGGAGATGAGCGAGTTCATCGAGCGGGTGGAGAACTCATTGAAGGTCATCGGCGACGTGTACCTGGCCCGGGTCTACGAGGCCGCGGTGGAGCAGCTGCGCATCCCGGCGTGGAAGGCCTCGGTCACGCGGAAGCAGCAGATCCTCGGCGACATCTACGGGTGGCTGAAGGGCGAGGTGGACACCGCCCGCTCGCTCACCCTCGAGGTGATGATCGTCCTGCTCATCGTCCTCGAGCTGCTGGTCGGCGCGACGTCACTGCTCGCTCACTGAACGCCGGCGTCGACCACCCCGGGGATCTCGCAGGCCACCACCCCGGCGTCCCCGGGCGGGCAGACCGGACAGATGGCCCCGGGCAGCCACTGCTCGGAGTCGGGCCCGAACATCCCCGGGGTGGCCTGCAGGGCTCCCGGCACGTTCGGGTCGGCGATGAACTCGGGCGAGCCCGGGGACTGGTAGGCGACCAGCGCGTCGCCGTCGGTCGTCCACTGCTGGTACGTGGTGTTCGACTCGTCGCAGCCCAGGTCCTGGATCTCCAGCAGGCCCGAGTCGGAGAACGCCAGGTCGAAAGCGCGCCCGGCGTTCTGGTGGTGGAACCACCCCCCGAAGCCCGAGGGGACCGAGCTGCCCCAGAGATTGCACCCAGCCAGGGTCCACAGGCCGAGGACGGCGAGGGTTCGTCGCTTCATCCGCCAGGCACCTCCCGTGGCGTCCGCGAGGGGACGTGCTCGGTCCGCTCGTGGCGCACCCGCTCCCGCCACATCAGCCAGCCGGGGAGAGCCACCATCGCGGAGGTGAGGCAGCAGACCTCACCCAGCACCGCGATCATCCCCAGCGAGCGTACCGCCTGGTTCACCGAGCCGAGCAGCGCCAGGTAGCCGAGGGTCGTGGTGAGGCTGTTGAGCACCACCGCGCCTCCGGTCGAGCGCATCGCGGGGATGACGCCGCCCCCGTTCAGCACCCGCTGCATCACGTTCACCGCGTAGTCCACGCCGATGCCGAAGGTGATCGGGAGGGCGACGAAGTTGAAGAAGTTGATCTTGATGCGCCCCAGGTAGAGCAGGAGCATCAGCCACAGCAAGCCCACCGCCAGCGAGCCCACCACCTCGAGGGCGGCCCTCCCCCGCCCGAAGGCGAGGAAGACGGTGAGGATGGTGAGCGAGAGCGACACCGCCGCGGCCTTGGGGATGTCGTTCAGGACCGCGTCCAGGATGTCGGCGAAGATGACCGCCCGCCCCGAGCCGCGGATGACGTCCCCGTTGGGAAGCCGGGTGAGCCGGAAGCTGTCCGCCCAGCGCAGGAGGTAGTGGAGGTCGTTGTCGTCCTTGCCGTTGGTCGGGGTGATGAAGACCAGCCGGCCGCGGGTGCCGTCGACCTCGGAGAAGGGGCGCGCCAGGTCCTCGGGGAGATCCTGGAGCCCGTACGGCTTGAGGTTCTCCGGCGGGAGCAGCTCCTTCATCTCCTTCCAGTCCGAGTCGGAGATGCCCCCCTGGCGCCGCGCCTTCAGGAGCTTGCGCCGGATCTCGGCCAGGAGGGGGATCTTCGCTTCCTGGTCCCTGGGGACGAAGTCCTGCAGCGCGTGGACTCCGTCGAAGGGTTTGAGGTCGGGCGGGGCTGCGTCGCGGCGGGCCTCGAGCGTCTTCACCAGCTCGGGGACCTCCTCCGGGGTGTTGGCCAGCACCACCATGCCGCTCTCGGTGTTGTTCCCCAGCACGTCGGCGGCCCTGGCGGCGACCCGGTAGAGCTCCTTCCCGCCCCCCAGGTCGTTCTGCATGTGGCGCATGTCGTAGTCGATGGGGTCCGCCCGGAGCCAGAGCACGAAGGCGATGGCTCCCGCGGCAGCGACGACCAGCGAGAGGACCGCCATCGCCTGCGGAGCCCGCGAGACCAGGAACACGAAGGGCCGCTCGTACGCCGAGGGCCGCGCGCGCCACCGCTGGAACCAGCTGCCGGTGGAGACGGTGCCGTGGATCGGCCAGCGGCGGTCCTGGAGCACGAGCACCGCCGGGGCGAGGAAGTAGGTCGCCAGCCAGCAGAGGAGCATCCCCGAGGTGCCGATGAAGGCGAAGTGCTTGAAGCCGTGGAACTGGGTGACCGCCAGGCTCCCGTAGGCCGCAGCGGCGGCGAGCGCGGCGGTGAGGGTTCCCACCCAGGTCGCGAGGTGGGCCTGCTTGATCGCGGTCTCGAGGTCCGCGCCGCGGCGACGCTCCTCGAGGAAGCGGGCCACGTAGAGGACGCCGAAGTTGATGCCGTTCCCGGCGACGATCGACACCAGGAACCCGGTGATGACGTTGAGGTGTCCGATCACCAGCCGGGTGAGGCCGAAGGTGAAGGTCAGCCCGGCGAACATCGTCACCGCCATCGGCACCAGCACCCGGAACCGCCGGTAGTAGATGAAGATGACGCCCAGGATGAGCGCGACGCCCATCGTCCCGACGTGCACCAGGTCGTCCAGCACCGCCCCGTACTCGTAGAGGCCGGTGACCAGGTCGCCGGCGAAGCCGACGTGGTAGCCCCGGGCCGCAGGGTCGGGAAGGGTCCTCTGGACCACCTCCTTCACCTTGGCCAGCGCCTCGCGCGACCGCTCCAGCTCCCCGGTGGTGACGCCGGTGCGGACCAGCACCACCAGCGTCTTGCCGTCCTTGGACTGGAAGTAGCCGTCGGGGTAGCGGTCCTTGGCTGCCTCCAGGGTGGCGGACTTTCCGCCGAGGAACTTCTCCTTCAGCTCGGCGAAGGTGGGCGCCTTCTGCTCCTCGTCGTCGTCGTCCAGCCCGAGCGATAGGGCCTTGCCGACCGCCTTCTTGCGCTGGGTGTCCAGCTCCTTGTTGAGCTTCTGGAGGTCCTCGACGCTGGCGAAGAGCCCCGAGCGCGGGAGGAGGAAGTCCCGGGCGACCTGCACGCCGTCCTCGGCGCTGACCACCCAGGGCGACCCGACGGCACGGAGCGGCGGGAGGAGCTTGCCGCCTTCCTCGCGGAGGATTTCACGGTCGGCCCCTTCCAGGACGACGAAGATGCTCGAGCTACCCGCCGTGCGTTCGCTCAGTCGCTTGAGCTCGAGCACCGACGGCTGGTCGTCGGGGAGCAGCTGGTCGAACCGGGTGCGGAGCTCGAGCCCACGTGCCAGCCAGGCGCCGGTGCCGGTCAGCACGAGGCCGATGAGCAGCACCTGCCAGGGAGCCCGGAGCTGCCAGGCCGCGAGTCGCAGCAGGAGCCGCTCGATGACGCTCTGCTGCTGGGGCAAGGCGAGAGCTCCCCTCCCGAGAGACACCCCTGCCAGTCAGGGGTGTGACGCCGGCAGGCACCCCGCGCCACATAACCCGTGGCAACCGCAATGACCAGCTTCGGACCGCGAGACGGTTCAGCTCAGGGACGAGGGGCGAGCCGGCGGGGCGGTCTGGACCCGGCGGAGCTTCTTCTTCTGGGCCAGCTCGCTGTCGTGGAGGCGCTTCACCCCATCGCCGAGCGAGGCCTCGATGTCCCGGATGCCGGTGACGAGGCGGACGAAGCCGCCGACCTCCACCGATGCAGCCTGGTCGCTGCCCCACATGGCGCGGTCGAGCGTGATGTGCCGCTCGATGTGCGTGGCGCCGATGGCGACCGCGGCCCAGGTCGGGGGCAGGCCGGTCTCGTGGCCCGAGTAGCCGATCGGCACCTCCGGCCACCGCTTCTTGAGGGTGTGGATGACCTTGAGATTCAGCTGGTGTACCGGGCAGGGGTAGGTCGACTCGGAGTGGGCGATGAGAAGCCGCTCGGTGCCGACCGACGCGACCCCGGCCTCGACCTCGTCCCAGGTGGACATGCCGGTGGAGAGGATGAGCGGCCGTCCGGTGTCCTTCATCTTCCGCAGGAGCGAGTGGTCGGTGAGCGAGGCCGACGCCGCCTTGTAGGCCGGGGGATCGAACTGCTCCATGAAGTCCACCGCGTCCTCGTCCCAGCAGCTCGCGAACCAGAGGATGCCCCGGTCCCGGCAGTGGCGGTCGACGGCCGCGTACTCGTCGAACCCGAACTCCAGCTTGTGCCGGTAGTCGATGTACGTCATCGGCCCCCAGGGGGTCTCCCGCATGACTGCCCACTGGTCGCGCGGAACGCAGACCTCGGGGGTGCGCTTCTGGAACTTCACGGCGTCGGCCCCGGCCAGCACCGCGCCGTCGATCAGGCGGCGGGCGAGGTCGAGCGATCCGTTGTGGTTGATCCCGATCTCCGCGACGATGAAGACGGGATGGCCATCTCCCACGAACTGGTCTCCGATGCGGACCGTGGCCTGGTTCATTTCCTCGAACTCCTTCTGGGGAATGACTTTGCCGCTCGGTGGCCCAGGATCCACTCGGCGAAATCTCGAAACGCTCCGTGACCGCCCGGGGCGGAGCAGACGTGAATAACGGTCCCCAGGACGCTCGGCAAGGCGTCCGCCGGGGCAGCGGTCAGGCCCTGGGTCGTCAGGACGTCGAGGACCTCGAGATCATTCACGTCGTCCCCGATGAAGGCGACCTCGGGGAGCGTGAGCCCGTCCTGGGCGCAGAGGTCGCGGACCGCCCCGAGCTTGTCCTTCACCCCGAGCAGAACGTGCCGGAGGCCCAGCTTCTCGGCCCGGCGCAGGACCGAGGGAGAGCGCTCCCCGGTGACGATGCCGGTCTCGATCCCGGCGTTGCGGAGCCGCTCCACGCCCATCCCGTCGCGGATGCTGAACCGCTTCAGCTCCTCGCCCCGCTCCGAGTAGTACACCCCTGTATCGGTGAGCACTCCGTCGCTGTCGGTCAGCACGAGCCGGATGCGCGCCGCCCGGCGCGCCAGCTCCCGGGGCGGGAGGACCGCCGCACGCACCCGCGCCCGCCGGGCCACGGAGCCACGGCGAGGAGCGATCCGGGAGCGCCTCACCACGCGGTGAACCCTCCGTCGACCACCAGGGCCGCGCCGGTCATGTACCGGGAGGCGTCGCTGGCCAGGAAGACCACCGCGCCCCGGTAGTCGTCGGGCCGGGCCATGCGACCGAGCGGGGTGCGGCGCGCGTAGGCCTCGACGAACCAGCTCTCCTGCCCGGCCTCGACCCCACCGGGGCACAGGGCGTTGACCCGCACCCCGGCCGGGCCCCAGTAGGCGGCGAGGAAGCGAGTGAAGGCCAGCACCGCGCCCTTGGTCGTCGGATAGGCGGCGGTCTTCCAGAAGGCCTGCGTCCCGTCGGGCTTCCTGTAGAGCGCCTGGTCAGGCGCGACCAGGCCGTAGGTGGACGAGACGTTGATGATGCTCCCCTGCCCCGCCCGGGCCATCTCCGCGCCGAGCACCTGGGCACAGAGAAAGGTCCCGGTGACGTTGACCTCCAGCGACTGGCGGAACAGCTCCACGGGGTAGGCCTCGAAGCGCGACTGCTCGGCCGCCTTCGCCGGGTCCTCGAACTTGTCGTTGATGGCCGCGTTGTTGACCAGGACGTCGATCCGCCCGCCGAGGGCGAGGACCTGGTCGCGCAGCCGCTTCACCGAGGCCTCGGAGGTGATGTCCGCGCCGATCCCCACCGCGCCGTGGCCGGACTCGGCCGCCACTCGCGCGCAGGCCGTTCCGTCGAGGTCGGTGAGCACCACGCGGGCCCCGGCGTCGGCCAGCGCGCGGCAGTGCTCGCGCCCGAGCAGGCCCAGGGCCCCGGTGACCACCGCCACCTTCCCCGCCAGCGGGCGCTCGGCGCGGACCTCGTCTGCTGTCGTTCCCATCGCGGCCACGTGTCTTCATCCCGGAGCTGCCGGCCTGCAAGCGCCCGGAATCACTTGGCTCTCATCGGGACCGGGGCGTCCGGAGCGGCACCTCTACCATGGGTCTGGCCGGAACGCTCAGGGGGATGGCCGGAGCGGCTGGGGCACGGGCCGGGCCCGGTTCGCGAGGAGGAGGATCCACCCGACCGCGATCCACACCACTTCCTTGAACCGCTTGAGCAGGACGAAGGCGGCGGCGCGGTTGGTCGCGTCGGGGATGCCGGCCCCGCGGAGCAGCGCCATGTAGCCTGCGTCCTGCACCCCCAGACCCGCGGGGATGAAGAACGCCGCGCTCCGCGCGAACGACACCACGGGCTCGAAGGCCAGAACCGCCGGGAACGACAGCTCCACCCCGAGCAGGCGGAGGAGCACCCAGGTCTCCCCGGCCTCGGCGAACCAGCCGGCGAGGATCCAGAGGAACGCGACCGCGAGGCCCCGGACGTGCGACTGGAGCACCGCGCGCACGTGCTGGTCGGTGTCCACGAAGGCCATCTCGCGAGCGATCATCCAGCGCTGGATGCGGGCCAGCGGGATCCGTCGGAGCACGCTCCAGAGCTGCGAGGCCACCCGTCCGGAGAGCAGCACCGCGACCATCACCACCGAGACGACGGCGGTGAGACCCGCGAGGCCGAAGAGCACCGGGCGAAGGACCGAGCCCTCGGGCAGGACGGTCCCGGCCGCCACCGCGGCGGTGAGGAGGTACACGGCCTCGGTGCCGATCTGCAGGGACTTCTTCACCGCGAGGCTGGCCGAGCCCTCGGCGATGCTCACGCCGAAGCGCCGCTGGAGGAACAACACCTTGAGCCCCTCGGCGAGGATGGGGCCGCCTGGGAAGCTGAGGTGGACCGCCTCGGTGGAGAGCCGCAGCCCGAGGAGGCGCCGGGTGGTGACCCGGGCCTCGAGGCCCCGGAGGATGGCCGCCCAGCCGGCGGTGTCCAGCGTCACGGCCACCCCGTAGGGGACGACGGCGAGCGCTGCCAGCGGGCCGACGTGGGCCAGGAGCTCCGCGACGTTGCGGAGATCTGCCATCCACAGCACACGGACGAAGAGCCCCGCCGAGACCAGCAGCACCAGCACGCGCCCGGCGCGCCTCCAGGGGGTCGCCGGAGGAGGCGCGAGCGCAGGGTCGAGGGGTGGCAGGACGCCGCCCGTCTCCCCGGCCTCGGGGCCGGCGCCGGTGCTCACGCCGCCCACCGCGGGACCCGGGAGAGGAGCCCCGGAGCGTCCACCTGCCGGGCGAACAGCTCGAACGGCTCCCGGGGAACGCCCCGGTGCTCCAGCGCTGCCAGCGAGGTGTCCACCGGCGCGTCGGTCCGGAGGGTGGCCAGGGTCCGGTAGAGGAACGCCTCGTCGCGGTGCTCGGCGAACGTCCGTGCCAGCTTCTCGCGCGAGCGCACCGAGTCGGGCCAGGCGCGGGGGTCGGTCGGGATGGCCTCCAGCCTCTCGAAGGCGGCGAGCACCGCCGCCGCTCCCTTTTCGCCAAACCCGTCCAGCCCGGGGATGCCGTCCGCGGTGTCACCCACCAGCGCGAGCCAGTCGGGGATGCTGCCCGGTCCGATGCCGCGCAGCGCCCGGAGCGCCGGCTCGTCCACCACCTTGCCCCGCATCCGGTCGACCTGCACCACCCTCGTCCCTCGGAGGCACTGCCCGAGGTCCTTGTCGGGGGTCATGATCCGCACCTGCTCCACCTCGGAGGCGAAGCGGGCCGCGCCAGTGGCCAGGGCATCGTCGGCCTCGAACTCGCCCATCGACCACACCGCGATACCCAGTGCCCGCGTCGCCAGCTCGGCGAGGTCGAACTGGGCGAGCAGCTCCTCCTCGACGCCCTCCTCGGTCTTGTATCCATCGAACAGCGCATTCCGGAACGAGCGGATGGGGTTGTCGAACGCCACCGCCAGGTGGGTCGGCCGCTCCGCGGGGTCAGAGAGCAGCGCGAGGAGGGACGAGACCAGCCCCACGGTGGCCTTGAGCGGCGTGCCGTCCGGCCCCGGGTGGGGAGGACGAGGCGAGAAGTGCGCCCGGAACAGCTCGTACGTGCCGTCGACGAGGTGCAGATGCATGCGCAACCGAGCGTACCGGCAATCGTCGTGAAGATGTGTCACGTCGCGGCGCGATTGAGACACTCCCGTTACGACCGACAGCCCATGGGAGCCTGGCGCGTGGAGGTGGAGGGGGCGGAGTCACTCGGAGTGCGCGACTTCTTCGGGATGGAGCGCGCGGAGATTCGCATCGAGGGCGGCAGGCCGATCCGCACCTTCTGGAACGAGCAGGGCCGCCGCTTCGAGCTCGATGCCCGTGCCCGCCGGTGGCGCGAGGTCCCGGGCATCGGCCCGCGTCCCGGGCCGTTCGAGGGCTGGCACCCGCTGTTGCCCTGAGCCTGGCCGTCAGCTCGTCACCGCCCGCAGCGGTTGGCGGAGCAGGGGCTCCAGCACCCCCAGCTGCGCGTCGCGCACCGGCTCTCCCGGGACCGGGTGCCGGCGCACGTAGGTCCCGTCGGGGAGGAGGTCCCAGGCCCGCGTGTTGTCGGTCAGCGAGGGGTCGATGACCTCGCGGTGGATCCGCGCCCGCAGCGAGCGGTCCTCCACCGGGAACATCAGCTCCACCCGGCGGTAGAGGTTCCGGGGCATCCAGTCCGCCGAGGAGAGATGGATCTCCTCCTGCTCCCCGGCTCCGAAGACCAGCACCCGGCAGTGCTCGAGGAACCGCCCCACGATGCTGAACACCCGGATGTTCTCCGAGATGCCCGGGAGCCCCGGGCGCAGGCAGCAGATGCCTCGCACGCACAGGTCCACCGGGACGCCCGCCTGGCTCGCCTCGTAGAGCGCGTCGATGACCGCCAGGTCCACCAGGGCGTTCATCTTGGCGTAGATGCGCGACGGCTTCCCCGCGCGCGCGGCCTCGGTCTGCTCGCGGATCTTCCGGAGGATGGTCTCGGCGAGCGTGACCGGCGCCACCGCCAGCTTGCGGTACTGGGCCACCTTCGCGAACCCCGAGAGGGCGTTGAACACCTCCGAGACGTCCTCCCCCAGTCCCTGGTCTGCGCTGAACATCCCCAGATCGGTGTACAGCCGCGTGGTGGTGACGTTGTAGTTCCCGGTCGAGAGGTGCACGTAGCGCCGGATCTGCTCCCCCTCGTGCCGGACCACGAGGATGACCTTGGCGTGCGTCTTGAGGCCCACCGAGCCGTAGAAGACGTGCACCCCCGCTCGCTCCAGCTGGCGCGCCCAGACGATGTTGTTCTGCTCGTCGAAGCGGGCCTTGAGCTCGATCGCCACCGCCACCTGCTTGCCGTTCTCGGTCGCGGCGATCAGCGCCTTCACGATCTCCGAGTTCGAGCCGGTGCGGTACAGCGTCATCTTGATCGCCAGGACCTGTGGATCCTCGGCGGCCCGGCGGAGGAAGTGCAGGACGGGCTGGAAGGAGTCGTAGGGGTGGTGGAGCAGGATGTCGCCCTGGCGCACGACCGCGAACGGATCAGCCGCCTCCGCCAGCGCATGGTTGAGGGTCTGCACGAACGGCGTGTCGTGGAGGTCCGCACGGGGAAGCATCGCCACGGACATGAGCGCCGAGGCGCCGAGCACACCGGATTCCTCGTACAGATCGTCCTCCTCGATCTCCAGCTTGGAGAGCAGGAACTCGCGGATCCGCTGCGGCGTGTCGGGGTGGACCTCGAGCCGGACCACCGCGCCGAACTTCCGGCGCCGGATCTCCCGGTCGATCGTGACCAGGAGGTCGTGCGCCTCCTCCTCCATGATCTCCAGATCCATGTCCCTCGTGATCCGGAACGGGTGCACCCCGAGGATCTGCATGCCCGGGAAGAGCTGGTCGAGGTTGGCGGAGATCAGGGCCTCCAGCGGCAGGAACTCGCCGGGGCGCACGTCGTCGGGCGTCTCGCTGAAGCGCTCCAGCGGTACGAACCGGGGGAGGATCTCCGGCACCTTCACGCGGGCGAAGCGGCGCTCCCCGCTCTCCGGGTCGGCGGCCTCCACCGCCAGCGAGAGCGAGAGGTTGGAGATGAATGGAAAGGGGTGGCCGGGATCGACCGCCAGCGGCGTGAGCACCGGGAAGACCGACTCGCGGAAGTAGGCCTTGGCCCGCTCCTGCGCCGGCTTGCCCAGGCTCTTCCAGTCGCGGATCCGGATCCCGTGCTCGGCGAGACCGGGAAGCAGCTCGCGCTCGAGCACGTCGGTCGCCTCCTTCAGCAGCTTCCGCACCACCTCGCGGATGCGCGCGAGCTGCTGCCGGGGGGTGAGCCCGTCGGGGCTTCGCTCGGCCTCGGCCTGCTCGAGCTGGTCGTGCAGGCCCGAGACCCGGATCATGAAGAACTCGTCCAGGTTGGAGAAGGTGATGGCCAGGAACTTCAGCCGTTCGAGGAGCGGCCAGGCGGGGTCGGTGGCCTCCTCGAGCACCCGGCGGTTGAAGGCCAGCCACGACAACTCGCGGTTCAGGTAGAGCGAGGCTTCCTTCCCCGCCAGGCGGGGTCCTCCGGGGGCGTGTTCCGGGCGGGTCATCCTGCTCCGTGTTTTCCACCGCTTTCCCTCCCCGGCAACAGTGACAATCCGGCACCGTTCTGCTTCCAGTAGGCTCGGAAATCGAGCAATGCGAGGCATCCTGGTCGCGACGTCCCTGGCCCTCGCGTGCGCACACGCACCCCGTGCGCCATCGCTCGACGGCTGGCGCGAGCTCCGGAGCCCGCACTTCCGCCTCTGGACCAACCTGCCGTCCCGCGACGCGCGGACGACGCTCGACCAGCTGGAGACGCTCCGCGCCGCGCTGGGGACCGCCTGGTCCGCGGGAGATCCTGCGGATCCGCCCGGGACGACCAACGCCATCGTCCTGCGCGATCCGCGCGAGCTCCGCAGCTTCACGGTGTGGACCGGGCTCGCCCGGGTGACGCGCCGGGGGCCCCTCCTCGTCGCCGCGGGCACCGCCGTCGCCCTCGGCGACGCCTCGCCGCGACAGGCGCTGCTCGCCCACGAGGTGGCCCACGACCTGGACCACCGGCGGATGCCGGGAGCGCCGCGGTGGTTCGACGAGGGGCTCGCCTCGTACCTCGAGCTGGCCGAGCTGGTGGACGCCGGGCGCGTCCGGCTCGGGGAGATCTCCCGCGACGATCTGGAGGCGGCACGGACCCGTCCGCTGCTTCCGCTCGACGACGTCGCCCGCACCCCCTGGGAGACGACGAGCCCGGCCGAGCTCACCGACGTCTACCGGTCCTCGCGCCTCTGGGTTCAGCTCCTGCGGGTCGAGGAGCCGGCGCGCATTCGGACGCTGGAGGCCGCGCTCGAGCGCGGCGCTCCCTGGCGAGTGGCCTGGGTCGAGGCCCGCCGGGACCTGGACACCGGCCGCCTCGAGGACGCTCTCCGGCGGTGGCTCCACGGCGGGCGCTTCCCCACCGAGCTGCACCGCTTCACGGTCACCCGCGGCCCGGTCGAGGAGCGGGCGCTGGCGACCTGGGAGGTGCACCTGGTCTTCGCCGAGCTGTGGAAGGCGGGCGCCTCGACGATCGACGACGACCGGTCACCGCGCGTGCGGGCCGAGCTCGAGGCCGCAGCGCTCGCCGCCCCCGACGAGCCGCTCCCGAAGGTGCTCCTGGCCGACCTGGAGACGCATCCCGACCGCCGCCTCGAGGCCGCCGCGGGCCTCCGCCGGGCCTATCCCCGGAGCCCGGACGCCGCCGTGCTGCTCGCCCGGATCCTCCGCGACGACGGCGGCCCCGTGCCGGGCCGGCGCGAGGCGATGCTCGACGCGGTGGTGCTCGCGCCGGACGACGTCGACGCCCTCACCGGCCATGCCCTGGAGGAGGCCCGGTCGGGCGAATACGTCCGCGCGTTCGGGGCGCTCCGCCGCGCCGAGGAGATCGCACCCTGGAACCCCACCGTCTTCCTCACCCGCGCCGCGATCCTCGGCCCGCTCGGAGAGTGCGCGGAGGCGGTCGATGCGGTGCAACGGGCGCTCGACGTCCTTCCCGACGCCGCGGATCCCACCGAGGTGCAATCGCTGGTGGGCGAGCGGGCCCGCGTGCGGCGGACCTGCCGGCCGGCCCGCGTGCGCTGAGCGCCCGGTGTAGAGTGTGCCCCCTCCCCGGGGACCCCATGCGCGCGCTCGCCGACAACGTCCAGTCGCTCCCCACCGGCGTCGCGCTGCTCGAGGACCCGATCAGCAACCGGGGCACGGCCTTCACCTCCGAGGAGCGGGCCCGCCTCGGACTGGACGGCCTCCTGCCCCCGGCGGTGGAGACGCTCGAGCAGCAGTGTACTCGGGCCCACGAGGCCTACCGCCGGAAGGCGGACGACCTCGAGCGCCACATCTATCTCCGGGCGCTCCAGGACACGAACGAGACGCTCTGCTACGCCGTCCTCCGCCGCCACCTCTCGGAGATGGTCCCGGTGGTCTACACACCGGTGGTGGCCCAGGCCTGCGCGCAGTTCTCCCAGATCTACCGGCGACCCCGGGGGCTGTTCCTCTCCTATCCGGTGCGCGACCGGCTGGAGCAGCTGCTCGAGAACCGCCCCCGGCGCGAGGTGGACGTCGTCGTGGTGACCGACGGCGAGCGGGTGCTGGGCATCGGCGACCAGGGCGCGGGGGGAATGGGCATCTCCATCGGCAAGCTCCAGCTCTACACCCTCTTCGGCGGAGTCGAGCCCTCCCGCACCCTCCCCGTGCTCCTCGACGTCGGGACCAACAACCCCACGAAGCTGGGCGAGCCGGACTACATCGGCTGGCGCCACGAGCGGGTCCAGGGCGAGGCCTACTTCGAGTTCGTGGACGCCTTCGTTCGCGCGGTGCGGCGGAGCCTGCCCGGCGTGCTGCTGCAGTGGGAGGACTTCGCCCGGGACCACGCCGCCCCGCTCCTGGACCGTTACCGCGACAGCCTCTGCACCTTCAACGACGACATCCAGGGCACGGCCTCGGTCGTCGTGGCGGTGCTCACCGGAGCGCTGGGGGTCACCGGCGGTCGCTTCCGCGATCAGCGCATCGTCATCGCCGGTGCGGGTAGCGCTGGGCTCGGGCTCGCCGCCTACCTCCTCCAGGCCATGCGCCTCGAGGGGCTTCCCGCCGAGGAGGCCCGCCGGCAGATCTTCCTCGTCGACCGCGACGGGCTCGTCCACGACCGGCTGGAGGGCCTGACCCCCGGACAGAAGCTCTACGCGCAGCCCCTCGACGCCCTCGGCGGGTTCCGGCGCGACGCGGCCGGACACATCCCGCTCCCGGCGGTCCTCGAGCAGGCCGGCGCGACGGTGCTCATCGGGGTCTCCGCCGTCTGTGGCCTCTTCGACGAGGCCGCGGTCCGCGCGATGGCCGCCCGGGTCGAGCGGCCGATCATCCTCCCGCTCTCCAATCCCCTGGAGCGGTGCGAGGCCGCCCCGGCGGATCTGCTGCGCTGGACCGAGGGCCGGGCGCTCATCGCCACCGGCAGCCCCTACGGCCCGGTCACCTACGCAGGCGTCACCCGGAAGATCGCCCAGTGCAACAACGTCTACATCTTCCCAGCAGTGGGGCTGGGGGTGCTCGCCGTCGGCGCGCGCCGGGTGACCGACGCGATGATGCTCGCCGCCGCGCGTGCCCTGGGGGCGCGTTCTCCCGCGCGGAAGGACCCGCTGGCGCCCCTCCTGCCCTCGCTGGAGGACCTGCTGGGGCTGACCCAGGAGATCGCCTTCGCGGTCGCCCGCGAGGCCCAGGACTCGGGATTGGCCCCGGTCACCTCGGACGAAGCGGTCCGGGCGGCGATCGCGGCGCGCTTCTGGGCTCCAGTATATCGGCCGCTCCTCTAGAGCCGGGCCCGCCTTTATCGTAGGAGGGCCTCGGCAAGGAGGTCCCCCAGGGATGGCGCACGGCACGACGGGAGAGAAGGCAGGCACGCTGGTCGAGGGCGGCAAGTACCGCATCGAGACCGACTCGATGGGCGCGGTCCGCGTGCCGAACGAGCGGCTCTGGGGCGCACAGACCCAGCGGTCGCTCCACCACTTCTCCATCGGCGAGGACCGGATGCCGCAGGCGGTCTACCGGGCGTACGGCATCGTCAAGAAGGCCGCGGCGCGGGTCAACGCCGAGCTGGGACGGCTTCCGAAGGACAAGGCCGCGCTGATCGACCGGGCGGCGGACGAGGTCATCGCCGGCAAGCACACCCCCGAGTTCCCGCTCTACGTCTGGCAGACCGGTTCGGGGACGCAGTCGAACATGAACGTGAACGAGGTGATCGCCAACCGGGCCATCCAGCTCGCCGGCGGCACGCTCGGGACCCAGACCCCGGTGCACCCCAACGACCACGTGAACATGTCGCAGTCCTCGAACGACACCTTCCCCGCCGCGATGCACGTCGCGGTGGTGCTCGAGCTGTCCGGGCACCTCATCCCGAGCATCGAGCGGCTGGTGAAGCTGCTCTGGGCCAGGGCCCGGGAGTGGGTCGACGTGGTGAAGATCGGCCGCACGCACCTCCAGGACGCCACGCCGCTCACGGTCGGCCAGGAGTGGAGCGGCTACGCCACTCAGATGGAGGACGCCCTGGGCGAGGTGCGCCACGCGATGGAGCGGCTCTACCCTCTCGCCGCCGGGGGCACCGCCGTGGGCACCGGCATCACCGCCCCGCCGGACTTCGGCGAGCGGATCGCGAAGGAGATCGCCCGGCTGACCGGCCATCCCTTCGTCACCGCGCGGAACAAGTTCGCCGCCATCGGCTCGCTCGACCCGGTGGTGGGTGTGAGCAGCGCGCTCCGCGGCCTGGCGGTCCCGCTGATCAAGATCGCCAACGACGTGCGCTGGCTGGGATGCGGCCCGCGGGCGGGCATCCACGAGCTGAACCTGCCGGCCAACGAGCCGGGCTCGTCGATCATGCCCGGGAAGGTGAACCCCACCCAGGAGGAGGCGGTGGTGATGGTGGGGATCCAGGTGATCGGCAACGACACCGCGGTGGGCTTCGCCGGCTCGCAGGGCAACTTCGAGCTGAACGCAATGAGGCCGATCATCCTCTACAACGTGCTCCACTCCTCGCTCATCCTCGGCGACGTGGTCGACCGGTGGCGGGAGCACAGCCTGGAGGCGATCACCCTCGATCGCGCGCGGATCGATCGCTTCGTCGGCGAGTCGCTGATGCTGGTGACCGCGCTGAGCCCGGTGATCGGCTACGACAAGGCCGCCCACATCGCCCACGAGGCCCACGCCAAGGGGATGACGCTGCGCGAGGCGGCGCTGGCCTCGGGGGACGTCACCGCCGAGCAGTTCGACAAGGTCGTGGTCCCCCGGTCGATGGTGGGGAATCCGCGGAAGGACGTCGGCCTCGAGTGAGGCTCACCGGCTCGCCAGGGCGGCGGAAGATGGCCGCGGTCCGGGCCTTGGCCGACGGGCACATCCGGTCCGTGGCGATGGAGAGCTGACACGAAGGCCCGCCGACCGTGGACGGTCAGCGGGCCCCGGGGACCGACCTGCGCGTTGCCGGCTACTGGTGCCGGGCGTTGTGCTTCGCGGCGTAGATGTGGCGGCTCTCGCGGTTCTGCTCGCGATTCACCTGCCGGCGCTCGGCCGCGGTGAGATGACCACCGTTGGCCGCACGCTCGGTCTTGACCTGGTTGTCGATCCGCTGCTCCTGCTTCTCCAGATGCGCGGTCTCCCCAGGGGTGAGCTGCCCGCTCTTCACGCCATTG
>DATJVY010000121.1:0-42681 GCA_035501615.1 Myxococcaceae bacterium | reverse complement strand
ACGAAGAGCGAGGCGGCGGAGAGGCCGAAGAAGACCCAGTCCGCCGAGACGACGTAGCCGAGGATCTGCTCGTAGCGGCCCGAGAGCGCGACCACGATGCTGAGCACCGCCTGGAGCACGATGGCCACCACCGGGGCACGGGTCCGCTCCGAGACGCGGGCCACCTCCCGGAAGAACACGCCGTCGGCGGCCATCGCGAAGTAGACCCGCGGCATCGTCAGCAGCGAGTGGCTCAGGAAGCCCAGGGTGGAGATGGCGATGCCGAGGGCGATGAAGGTTCCCCCGCGCTCGCCGAGGAGCTGCCGCATCAGCGTCGAGGCCGGCGTCCCTGTGGCCGCCAGCCCCTCGGGTCCGAGCCCCCGGAGGTAGACCCAGCTCGCGCCGAGGTAGAGGACGACCACGCCGATCACGCCGGCGACGAGCGCGCGCGGCAGGTTCCGGGTGGGCTCGCGCACCTCGGCGGCGAGGAAGTTCGCAGCCTGCCAGCCGCCGTAGGCGAAGAGCACCGGCACCATCGCCCCGCCGAAGGAGAGCAGTCCGTCGGGGTGAGCCGCCGAGGCGGCGGGAGCCGTGGGCCCGGCCAGGAGGAGGCCGAGGAGGATGACGGCGAGGAGGACGCCGATCTTGAGCACCATCAGCGTGCCCTGGACGAGGCTGCCGCTCTTCACCCCGAGGCAATTGACGGCGGCGAGAACCACCAGGGTCAGGACGGCGACGAGGCGCTCGTCGACCGCGGAGCCGGTGAGCTCCACGGCGTAGCGGGCGAAGGTGACCGCCACCGCGGCGACCCCGCCGGCGTTGATGACCACCAGGAGCGCCCAGCCGTAGAGGAAGCCGACGACGGGGTGGAAGGCCTCCCGGAGGTATGCGTACTGGCCGCCCACCCGGGGCATCCGCTCCGCCAGCTCGGCGTAGACGAACGCGCCGACGAGGGCCACCGCGCCACCGGCTACCCACGCTCCGAGGATGAGTGGCTCCGAGTGGACGTGCCGGGCGACGACCGACGGGTTGATGAAGATCCCCGAGCCGATGATGCCGCCCATGACGACGAGCGTCGCCTCGACGACGCCGAGGCGGGGCACGAGGGAGGAGTGCGAGCTCACCGGCATCTTCGGTGGCGCGACCGTGCTCCGGAGGACGCCACGAGTCCACGGTTTCCGCCGTCAGAGCTTCCAGAACGGCTTCAGCGCCTCGCGGCTCGCCGCGATCGCGTGCATTGCCTCCCGGCTCGCCCCTCGGGGGAAGTCGTCGCGCCTTCCGGCCATCACCTCCAGGCAGGCGTGCACGCTCCGCGGAAGGCCGAGCAGCGAGTACCCGCCCTCGAGGAGCAGCACCAGCCGCCCACCGGCCACCTCCTCGGCCAGGGCCTTCATCGCGCTGCACATCGCCGCGAAGCCGCGCTCGGTGGCCAGCATGCCCCCGAGCGGGTCGTCCTCGTGCGCATCGAAGCCGGCGGAGACGATCACCACGTCGGGCCGGAACGCCTGGGCGACGGGAAGGAACACCTCGTGGAAGGCCGCGCCCAGATCGGCGTCGGTCCGCCCGGCCGGGAAGGGGAGGTTCACCGTGTAGCCGGCGCCGGCCCGCTCCCCCGTCTCGTGGGACGCTCCCGTGCCTGGATAGAAGGGGTACTGGTGCACCGACTGGTAGAGCACATCGCCGCGCTCCCAGAACGCCGCCTGCGTCCCGTTGCCGTGGTGCACGTCCCAGTCGAGGATGAGTACCCGCGCCGCCCCCATCGACCGGGCCGCCTCGGCCGCCAGTGCGGCGTTGTTCAGGAAGCAGAACCCCATCATCCGGTTGGGCTCGGCGTGGTGGCCGGGAGGTCGCACCAGCGCGAAGGCGGTCCGGTGCATGCCGCCGAGCACGGCCTCCACCCCCTCGATCGCCGCGCCGGCCGCCGCCAGCGCGGCGCCGTGCGTGCGGGGAGAGGCGAAGGTGTCCACGTCGATGGCCACGTGGGCGCCGTCGAGCCCGGCGAACTCCTCCAGGAGCTCGGGCTCGTGCACCCGCGCCAGCTCGTCGAGCCGGGCCATCCGCGGGGCCCGGAACTCGAGCGTCGGAAGCCGGTTCTGCTCCAGGAACTCCAGCGTCCGCGACAGGCGCAGCGGAGACTCGGGGTGCCCTCGCCCGGGCTGGTGCTCGAGGAACAACGGGTGGGTCAGGACCAGGACAGGCGCGGACACGGTCAGGTGTCGGAGACTGTAGCGCAGCGCGCCCGTCCGGGCCGGGCGTCGAAAACGAGCCGCCGCCGAGGCGGTCCGGGAGAGTACAGTCAGGGGCCTCATCCGTGGCGCGGTGGCTCCGACAACTCGGGCTGCGCAGGGCGCTCTTCGGCGTCTCCAGCCTGTCGCTCCTGGCCGTGCTGGCGGCCATCTGGCTGTACGTCTCTCACGATGCCCGGCTGCTGGCCGCCATCCACCGGGGCGACGAGGCGGGGGTGCTGAGCCAGCTCTGGAGGACGCTGTGGCTGGCGATGCTGGTGGGCTTCCTGGCCTTCGCCGCGCTCTTCTGGATGCTGAGCCGGCTCGTGCTCGCCCGCCCGCTGGAGGAGATCCTCGCCGCCGCCCGGCGGATGGGCGAGGCGGACCTCACCCAGACCATCACCCTCGGCGGAGGGGACGAGCTCGCTGTCCTCGCCGGGGCCCTCAACCGCATCGGCCAGGGGCTGCGGGACACGCTGGCCCGGGTACGCACCGTCAGCGAGGCGGTGGGCAGCGTCATCGACCAGCTCTCGCGCTCCGGCGTCCAGGTCAGCTCCGGCGCGGCGAGCATCCAGTCGCAGGTCAGCGAGAGCAGCCGCTCCCTGGCCGAGGCGATGGGCACCCACCAGGAGGTCGCGTCGCACGTCGAGGCGCTCCAGCACACCGCCGAGGAGAGCTCGACCCGCCTCGGGGAGATCGCCCGGCGCAACGAGGAGGTTGCCGAGGGTGTGGAGCAGGTGGCGGCCAGCGTCCAGGAGACCACCGCGTCCATCGACGAGATGGCCCGCAGCATCCTCGAGGTGGCGAAGGCCATCGAGGAGCTCGGCGGCTCCACGGAGGAGACCTCCTTCAGCATCAAGCAGATGGACGTCAGCATCGGCCAGGTGGAGACCAACGCCAACGAGACCGCGCGGCTCTCGGAGCAGGTTTCGGCGGAGGCGGCGAGCGGCGTGCAGTCGCTCCAGAAGACGCTCGCCGGCATCGACCGGATCCGCGAGTCGAGCGAGCTGGCCGCCCGGGTCATCGAGGGTCTGGGGCGCCGGGTGGGCGAGGTGGTGGCCATCCTCGACGTCATCGACGAGGTGGCGGAGCAGACCAACCTCCTGGCCCTCAACGCGGCGATCATCGCCGCGCAGGCGGGGGAGCAGGGGAAGGGCTTCGCCGTGGTGGCCGACGAGATCAAGGAGCTGGCCGAGCGCACCGGCGCCTCGACCAAGGAGATCTCCGAGCTCATCGCCCGGGTGCAGGAGGAGAGCCGGAACGCGGTGGAGGCGGTGGAGCAGGGCGTCCGCCACGTCCAGGAGGGGGTGGAGCTGGGCCGCGATGCCGAGACCGCGCTCAAGCGCATCAGCGCCACCGCCAACCGGAGCACGGTGATGGTGAAGGCCATCGCCCGGGCGACGGTGGAGCAGGCCCGCGGCAGCCGCCAGGTCACCTCGGCGGTCCAGCGGATCGCCGACACCGTCCAGTCGGTGACCCAGTCCGCCCAGGCGCAGGCCCGGGGCACGGCGCGCATCACGCAGTCCGCCCGCGCCATGCAGACCGTCACCGCCGACGTGCAGCGGCGGAGCCAGGAGCAGGCCGCGGGAAGCCGGCAGATCACCCGGAGCCTCGAGGCGATGCGCGAGCGGGTGCAGCAGCTGGAGCGCACCCAGCGGGAGCAGACCCGGGGCTCGGCCATGGTGCTGAAGACGATGGAGGCCATCCGCGGCGTCAGCGAGGAGCAGGCGCGCTCGGTGCGCCAGCTGGAGGAGGCCATCGCCCAGCTCCAGCACTCGGCCGAGGTGCTCCGGGCCGAGGTGCGCCGCTTCCGGCTCTGAGCGCGCGGCCCGGGTGCTCCTCGTGCAACCTGGCGGCAGTCCCCGGGGGATGCCAGGGGGAATGGCAACCGCGGCCAAAGGGGTTTAAGAGCGACGGAGCATGTTCAACCTCGGTGCCGGCGAGATCGCGGTCATCATGATCGTCGCCCTGCTGCTGCTCGGCCCTGACAAGCTACCCGAGCTGGCACGGGGGATCGGCAAGTTCATGCGCGAGTTCCGCCGCCAGACCGACGACGTACGCGGCATGGTCGAGCGCGAGTTCTACAAGATGGACCAGGAGGTCTTCGCCGAGGAGCAGGCCAAGCGCATCGAGCCGCCCGCTCCCGCCACCCCGGTCTCCCCGCCCGCCCCGGCCGAGGGCGGCGAGCTGACCCCGCCGGCGTACCCGTCGGTCTTCCCGCCCCCCGAGGGGGTGGTCGCCTCGCGTCCGGCGTCCGCCGCGCCCCTGACTTCCGAGACGCCGGCTGCGGCGCCCGAGGCGGCCCGGGCCCCGGCCCCGTCGCCCTCACCCTCGGAGCCCGTCGCCGCGGGCCGTCCGGAGGGCGACCCCGCCCAGCATGGCTGAGGAACCACTCCAGGGGAGGATGAGCCTCTCCGAGCACCTGGGCGAGCTCCGGACGCGGCTCCTCCGGGTGGTCATCGCGGTGCTCGTGCTCGGCTGCGCGGGCCTGGTCTTCGCCCGGCCCATCTTCGGCTTCCTGATGAAGCCGGTGCTGGACGCGCTCCCCCCCACCGACCGCAGCCTCATCTACACCTCGGGCATCGAGGAGCTGAACGTGCTGATGAAGGTCGGCCTCTACGCCGGCATCTTCCTCGCCACGCCGGTGCTCCTCTCCCAGCTCTGGGGCTTCGTGGCTCCCGGCCTGTATCCGCGGGAGCGGAAGTACGCGATGCCCTTCGTCCTCCTCGGCTCGCTCGCCTTCCTCCTCGGCGCGGCGTTCTGTTACCTGGTCGTCCTTCCCACGATGTTCCAGTTCCTCCTCACCAGCGGGGAGACGGGGCCCATCAAGGCGCGGGTGGAGCGGGCCCGGGCGGTGGAGGCGGAGGCGCTGCGCTTCGCCCGCTCGGGCGATTTCGACCGCGCCGCCAACCTGGCCGATGGCGAGGTGCAGCGGCTGACCGGCCTGGGCGAGGGCCGCGTGTCGTCGCCGGACCGGTTCGCGAGCGGCGTGGTCGAGCTGCAGGCCCGGCTCGACGCCGAGGGACGGCTGGTGGACGCCACCCGCGACGGGCTCGGCCTGGGCGCGGCGCCAGCGCTCCGCCAGGCGCTGGAGAAGCGGATGGAGGCGGTGGACGCCTTCCAGTCCGGCGCCACCTCGAAGGCCTCCGAGGCGCTGGAGCAGTCGGCCTCGCTGCTCGCCGGCGCCGCGGGCAGCCAGGGCTCGGCGGTGGCGCGGACGTGGAAGATGCAGAAGACGCTCGCCGCCGGTCAGGGCTCGCTCGCGCAGGAGGCCTGGACCCGCCCGCTCCTCACCATGAGCGAGCAGCTGTCGCTGGTGCTGATGCTGCTCCTCGCGCTCGGGGTGGTGTTCGAGCTGCCGCTGGTGATGGCGCTGCTGGCGGCGCTGGGCCTGGTGAAGGCACGCTGGCTGATGAAGTACCAGCGGCACGCGATCGTGGTGTGCCTGATCCTCGCGGCGGTGATCACCCCCACCGGCGACCCGATCAACATGAGCATCCTCGCCGGGCCGATGCTCCTCTGCTACGAGGTGGGGGTCGTGGCCGCGTGGCTCATCGAGCGGCGCCGGGCGCGGAACGCGTCCGAGACGACGGCGCTCACCCCCACCTGAGCTACTCGGCGACCAGCCGGACCTCGATGTTGCCCCGGGTCGCCTTGCTGTAGGGGCAGACCTGGTGGGCGGCCTTCATCAGGGCCTCGGTCTCCTCGCGCGAGACGCCGTCGATGTGGCCCTGCAGCTCGGCCGCGATCCCGAATCCCCCGTCGTCGGTCTTGCCGATGGTGACCCGGGCCGTGATGCGGGCGTCCCGGAGCGGCTTTCTCTGCATGCGGGCGACGAGCCGGAGCGCGCTCTCGAAGCAGGCCGCGTACCCGGCGGCGAAGAGCTGCTCGGGATTGGTCCCCGGCCCGCCCTTCCCCCCGAGGGAGGTGGGCATGCTGAGCGCGTGCGAGACCAGCCCGTCGTCGGTCGCGACCCTGCCTTCGCGGCCTCCGTGGGCGGTGGCGGTGGCGGTGTAGAGGGGCTGGAACATGGTGGCGCTCCCGGTGGGCGTGGCGAGGGTCATGGCCCGGACGGGCCACCGCTGTCGAGGCCCGGGAGGGCTCGGGCGGCGCTGCGCCGGCGCCGCACGAGCCAGCCGGCCACTGCCAGCAGCGCGAGCCCACCGCCCGGTCCGCCACCGGTGCTGCTGCAGCCCGACGTCGCCCGGGTGGCAATGACGGTGGTGCTGGCGTCGAGGCGGCTGGGCGCGGGGCTTCCCGAGACGGTGAAGGTGACCGAGGCCTGGCTGGGCGTGCCGCGGATGAAGCGGGTGGAGGCGATGACCGTCTTCATCGCTCCGGGCTGGAGGTCCCCGAGCGCGCAGGGCAGCGTTCCGGTGCAGTCCAGCGCGGTGGAATCGAGGGCGAGCGTCGCGTCGTCCCGGGCGTCCAGCACCACGCCGGTGACGGTCACCGGGCCGCGGTTGATCACCTGCACGATGAAGCGGGGCGCGCGGCCGGGGGTGAAGTTCGCTCCGAGCGTGGTGGCCCCGATGGTCAGGCTCTTCGGCGGGGACCAGCCGACGTCCTCCAGGGCCGCCGGGGTGAGGTCGAGGTTCCGCGGCAGGTCCGGATTGATCACCGGTTCCATCAGGAGGCTCGGAGAGGCGCTCGAGTCCCAGTGCCCGACGCTCGAGCCCTCCGAGTACACGGCCGGGGTGTAGAGCAGCACGTCGCCGGCGAGGTTCTCGCCGGCGCGCCGCCCGTCGCCGTCGACGAGGACCGGAGCGGGGTCCCCGGCGATGTACTGCTCCAGCGCCGCGCCGTCGTCGTAGCCGATGCCCCAGACCGGGATGGCGAGGTCGGGACCCGCGTCACCGGTGTACGCGGTCGGGCCCGAGCCGGGAACGCCGTGGCGGACCACCAGGCCCACCGCCCCCGCGGCCTGCGCGTACAGCGCCCGCTGGGAGACGAAGCAGATGAGCCCGCCGTCGGGGTGGAGGTTTCGCTCGGCGAGCACCAGCGCACCGGGAGAGGGAGCGAGCGGGTTGCACGCGTCGTGGGCCAGCCCCCCGTCCGCGTCCCGGGCGAGCACCACCGGTGCGGTCACCACGACGTGGGCAGGCCCGAAGTGGGCCCGGGCGAGCGGGTAGGCCGCGCCGCTGGTCAGACGCATCACCCCGTCGGACTTGTCGAGGATCGAGTCCTTCAGCGCCCGGACGGCCGGTCCCACCCAGCTGACGCCGAGGGGCTGGCGGACGGCAGAGTCGTAGGCATTCGCCGACAGCTGCGAGAGGAGGAGGCCGGTGCTGTCGTCCTGGGCCTGGTCCCGGAAGGCGGTCGCCGACTTGATGAACCCCAGCCCGTGCGCGAACTCGTGGAGGAGCACCGAGCTCAGGTCGGTCGTCCCCGTCGGGGCGGCGTTGTCCAGGCCGGGGTACCAGGTGGTGACGGCGCAGTCGGGCTGCCCGAGCCGGGAGTTCAAGCGGGCGTCGATCTCCTCCCGGGTGGCGTCCAGGTCCTGGCCCGCCCGCTCGTTGGCCAGCGCCGCCGGGTACCGGTTGTCGTCGTAGAGCAGGCTCGGTCCCGCGGCGCCGAGCACCGCCGTGCCGCCCGAGCAATCGAGGTCGGTGAACTCCACCTGGACGGAGATGGGCACGCGGTTGCCGAGCATCGCCGACCACAGCGAGGCGGCGTACTGCGCGGCGATGAGCCGCTGCTCGCCCACCGTCGTCCCGGGATTGCCGCCCAGGGGAGTCGCCGGGGTCTGGTCGTTGAGACCCTCGTTCGAGCCGTTCCCGTCCAGGATGCGAATCTCGGCCCCGGCCAGTGCGACGGGGCTCAGCAGCAGCACGGCGAGACAGAGGCTCGGACGACCGCTCATCGGTTCTCGTCGGCCGAGCGCACCAGCGCCTCGGCACCGTCCTCGCTGTCCACGCACCCGACGGTGACCGCGCCCTCGGGCGAGACGTGGCCGAGCACCACCGCCGTCGGACCGGGCGTCACCCACGCGCCCGAGGCGTCGCGGACCGGCGGTGCCCTCAGGGCATTGCGCGCCACGTGTGGCCGGACCAGCGCCCGTGCCGTGGCCGCTGCCGCCGCCTCCGACTCCGGAGCGGAGGTTCCCGGGCCGCACCCGGCGAGCGCCAGGCATCCGAGGGCCAGGATCGCCGGGAGCGCGCGGGATGGGAGCATCGGGAAGACCGTCCCGAGCATCATCGGGGCCCCCCCTTCGCGGCAAGCCGTGTTATCGATGGCGCCAGAGGGTGACGGCGCGATGACGATCGATGGCGCGAAGACCGCTCGGGAGCGGGCGAAGGGGATCGCCGAACAGCGACGTGCGGAGCGGCGGCAGCGGAAGCGCCACTGCGTCCTGTGTGGGGTGGAGGAGTCGGACCGAACGCCCCTGGGGCCCCACCCGGATGGCATCGGACCCTCATGCCGCGAGGAGTCAGGATGCCTCGCCCGAAGGGCACGCTCGCTGTAGCTTTCCAATGCGGTTGCTCGTCCGCCCGGAGGGGATGTAAGAAGACCTCCGCATGGGAAGCGTTCCCTTCACCGGAGTGAAGGTGTTCTCGACGACGCTCGCCCGGGACCGCGAGACCATGGGTGACACCATCACCAAATGGCTCCGGGAAAACCCCGGCGTGGAGGTGGTGGACCGGGTGGTCACCCAGAGCTCCGACAAGGAGTTTCACTGCCTGACCATCACCCTCTTCTTCCGGCCGCGCGAGCCGGCGCCGCGGACCGGATAGACACCCGAGCCCCGAGGGGGGTTGCGTCGCGCGGCCCGGTCGTGCCGACTTCCAGCCATGCGTCCCATGCGCGGGGGCTTCCGCCCCGTCTTTCCCGGTCTGAGAAGTGCGGCGGCGAAGCTCGCCGTCGCGCTGATCGTCGGCACCGTCCTGTACGCACTGCTGGCCGAGAGCGTGGGGGCCCTGCTCCTCCTCGTGCCGGAGGCGGTTCTGCGAGGATTCGTCTGGCAGCCCCTGACCTACGGATTCATCTCGGACTCGCCGTGGGGCGGCATCTTCGGCGCGCTCATCCTCTGGCAGATCGGCGGTGCGCTCGAGCAGAGCTGGGGGAGCCGGCGGATGGTCGCCTTCGCCATCGGCACCACCGTCCTCGCCGGCGTCGCGACGGTGCTGCTCGCGCTCGTTCTGCCCGCGCTCCGGCTGGCATCGTTCGCAGGCGGCTTCGTGATGGGGCTCGCGCTCTGGGTGGCGTACGGCCTCGGCTTCGGCCGGCGCCAGACCAGCTTCTGGGGTCTTCCGGTGAGCGGGTACATGCTCGCGCTGATCGGGGTGGGCATCGTCTTCCTCCAGGGGGCGTTCTCCAGACCGCGCTTCCTGCCCGTCATCCCCGAGGCGCTGGCCCTGCTGCTCACCTGGGCCTACTTGCGACTGGGTGGCCCCTCGGACTGGCTGCTCCGGCTCCGGAGCTGGAGGTTCCAGCGGCAGCTCCGCTCCCGGAGCAAGCACCTCACGCTCGTCAGTCCCGACCGGAACACGCCCCGGGACTCGGACCGTTTCCTCCAGTGAGACGGTCCGTTTCACGGCGGAATCATTGAATCGCGGGAGCGGGGCTGGCATCCAACGGCGCGTTGCAATTTCGACTGAACCCTCGATCCGGAGACACTTCATGCGTTCGTTCGTTGCCGCTCTCGCTGCACTCGTCGCGCTGCCCGCCGCCGCCTCCACCTGGCAGGTCGACCCGAATCACACCGAGAGCTCGTTCGTCGTGAAGCACATGATGGTGTCCAACGTCCGCGGCCAGTTCGGGAAGACCACCGGAACGATCTTTCAGGACGACAAGGACATCACCAAGAGCCGGGCGGAGATCACCATCGACACGACCACCATCGACACCCGGGTGGCCCAGCGCGACGCCCACCTCAAGTCGCCCGACTTCTTCGACGTCGCGAAGTTCCCGACCATCACCTTCAAGTCGACCAAGATCACCAAGGGCGAGGGCAACACCCTCAAGGCCGAGGGCGACCTCACCATTCACGGCGTGACCAAGCCGGTGGTGCTGAACGTGGAGTTCACGCCCGAGACGCTCGCCGGGGGCAAGACGCGCCGTGGCCTGACCGCCACCACCAAGGTCAACCGCAAGGACTTCGGCCTGATGTGGAACAAGGCCATCGAGGCGGGCGGGGTGATGGTCGGCGACGAGGCGAAGCTCACCGTCGAGATGGAGCTGGTGAAGCAGGACGCGCCCACGGCGACCAAGTGATCCGCCAGCCCGTCAGGCCGGGCTGATCGAGTGCACGCCCGCCCGGAAGACGTAGATCCGGGCTGTGTGTGTCCGGGTGTCGGCGGGCACGAGGAAGAAGCCCTGCTCGCCGGCGTCGACGTCCTCGGAGAAGCCGACGATCTGCCGGCCGTCGGCGAAGCCCACGCGGATCCGCCTCCCCGCCGCGGGGAACGGCGTGGTCCCGGGCTCCTGCATGAAGAAGATGGCCTTCACCCGCTCGGCGGCGATCGCCTCCGGCGGGCGCCCGGGCTGGGCCAGGCGGATGACCGGGTCCATCAGATCCAGGTCCTTCACCATCCCGCGCTTCACCTGCCCCTCGAGGGTGTGGAGGACCACCCGGTGCTCTCCCTCGACGAAGGTAGGGCTGAGGTAGGCGCCGCCGAAGACCTCGGCGCCGGTCGCGACGTCGGTCGCCGGTGGAGCCTCCGGCTCCCGGGAAGAGGCCTCGGCGTCCTCCAGCGCGTCCATCGTGTCCAGCGGGGCGGGCGTGAGGAGCACCGGCTTGCCCTGGGCGAAGGGCCCGCTCCGGCCGAAGCCCACGCTGAGCTGCGGAGGCTCGGGGCGGGCGACGCTCAGCGCCGGTACCTGGACTCGGCGGCCGTCGTCCCCGAGGGCGTATGCGGCCGGTGGCGGCGGAGGCGGACCCCTGACCTGGGGTGCGGTGACGGCCGAGACGGGCATGGGGGAGCGCGGCGGCGCGGGGACGGTTGGCTGCGTCGCGGCAGGCGGGGCTGGAGGCTGGGGCGGCGCGGTCGCCGCAGGACGGGGCGGCGGTGGCCCGGCCGGAGGCTTGGGGACGGAGATGCGCGGTGCGGCCGGCGGTGGAGTCGGAACCGCGGGCGGCGGCTGGAGGTCGGCCGGCTGGTAGGTGCCGGCCTCGGCGGTCAGCTCGGCCTCGGTGGACTGCAGGTCCTCCGGAACGAAGGTGGGTTCCTCGCCCTGGTCGTCGAACGCGAGCGCCCGGGGATCCGGAGGCTGCTCGGGGAGCATCTCCGCGAGGCTGCCCGCGAGCGGCAGGGGATCCGAGGCCTGGCCGGAGAGGTCCGGCTCGGTGCCGGGCTCCTCGTCGAGCGGCTCGATGTCCGCCGACGAGAGCTCGATCAGGGCGTCGGGATCCACGAAGCCCGGCTCGGAGCCCGGATCGGCATCGTCGAGCGGGGTCGCACCGAGCTCGAGCGGAGCCTCCGGTGCCTCCCACGCAGCGTCCGTGGCTGGCGCGCGCCCCGTGTCGTCCTCGCTCGACGACTCGGCGGCGTCGATGCGCTGGGCGAGGGACAGCGCCGGTCGCGCCGCGGCTGGCTCGGTCTCGGCCACCGGCTCGGGGGGAGGCTCCTGCTCGGCCGGCTCCTGCGGAAGCGCGTCGACCAGCTGGAGTGGCGCCGGCGAGGAGACGCCGTTGGAGCCCCAGGCCGCGTCGGCATGCTGGAACGCGTCGGTACCGTTCGTCGTCCAGGCGGGCTCGAGCGGCAGGGCGTCGGCCGGGGGCGCATCCTCGGCAGCGGGCGCCTCGCCCGCGCCGTCGAACGCCTCGCCCGCGGAGACGGCCCAGGCGGGGTCGGCGGGAAGCGCGGCGTCCGGCGGCGCCTCGGGAGCGGGCGGGAGGTCGGCGGCCTCGGCGGGACCGGCCCATGCCTCCGCCTCGGGCGCCGCGGCATCCCCCGTCAGCTCGAGCGCGTCGGCCCGGGCACCGTCCCAGACCGCCTCGGTTCCCCCGCCGAGATCGGGCAGCGTGAGCGTGGCGTCGGGCGAACGGCTCGCGGTGAGCGCGGCGAGATCGAGCTCCGGGTCGGTGGTCCGAGCGTCCGGCAGAGGCTCCTCGTCCTCCGGCGGCGCCACCACGGGAGACGTGACCGGGGAACCTGCCGCTGCTGCCACGCGAGGTGGCAGGTCCGGCAGCGTGGGAGACGCCTCGGGAGGAGACGACTCGAACGTGGGAAGGGCGGCCGGGGCGGAGGGCGCCATCGAGACCGCGGCCGCCAGGCTCGGCGCAGACGGGGGCACGGGCCCGGGGGCGGGCGGTCCGCCCGGAGGAGGTCCGCCGGAACGGGCCTCCGCCGGCTCGGCCGGCAACCCCAGCCTTTCTCGCAACTCGGCGAGTCGGCTCCGCTCCTGCTCGGTGAGACCCTGGGTACTTCGCTTCTCGCTGAGGGAGCGCAGCTCGCGGATGGCCGCGCGCGTGTCGGACATCTGTCGCGTCGGAGTGTACCCCGGCAACCCTGGGTCCACGAAGCGTGCACGGTGCCTGTTGAAGCCGTAACGCAACCCTCCGCTCCGGCGACCGTCACCTACCTGCGCCTTGTGTAGAGCCCTGCGGTGCGCCAGAAACGGGTCGTCGGCCTAACGGCGCCGTTTCCCCACATCGGGAGTCCACGTGCCCCAGCAAGGAATCGAGAAGCTCGCCATCGACACCATCCGCACCCTGTCGATCGATGCGGTGCAGAAGGCGAACTCGGGCCACCCCGGCGCTCCCATGGCCCTGGCGCCGGTGGCGTACGCGCTCTACCAGGACGTCCTCCGTTACGACCCGGCAGACCCGACCTGGCCGGACCGGGACCGCTTCGTCCTCTCCAACGGCCACGCCTCGATGCTCCTCTACTCGGTGCTCCACCTGACCGGAGTGCGCCAGGTGGACCGCGAGGGGCGCGTGCTCGACACGCCGGCGGTCTCGCTCGACGACATCAAGTCCTTCCGCCAGCTGGGGAGCAAGACGCCGGGCCATCCCGAGTACGGCCTCACCACGGGCGTGGAGGCCACCACCGGTCCGCTGGGGCAGGGGGCCGCGAACTCGGTGGGCATGGCGATCGCGAGCCGCTGGCTCGCCGCGCGCTACAACCGCCCGGGCTTCACGCTCTTCTCGCACGACGTCTACGCCATGCTGGGCGACGGCTGCATGATGGAGGGCATCAGCTCGGAGGCCGCGTCGCTCGCCGGTCATCTCCGGCTTCCCAACCTCTGCTGGCTGTACGACAACAACCACGTCTCGCTGGATGGGCTGCTGAACCTCTCGTTCAACGAGGACGTGCCGAAGCGCTTCGAGGCCTACGGCTGGGCGACCACCCACGTCACCGACGCCAACGACCTCGATCAGCTGACGAGAGCGCTCCGCTTCTTCAAGCAGCAGGGCCGGCCGACGCTCATCGTCGTCGACTCGCACATCGGCTACGGCAGCCCGAAGAAGCAGGACACCAGCGCAGCGCACGGCGAGCCGCTGGGCGAGGACCAGGTCCGGGCGGCGAAGAAGGCCTACGGCTGGCCCGAGAACGCCCAGTTCCTCGTCCCCGACGGCGTCCGCGAGCACTTCCAGCAGGGCATCGGCGCCCGGGGCCGGAAGCTGCGCCAGGACTGGCAGGCGCTCCGCGAGCGGCATCGGAAGGAGTTCCCCGAGCTCGGCCGCGAGCTGGACCAGATGGAGCGCTCCGAGCTTCCCCCGGGCTGGGACGCCGAGCTCCCGGTGTTCGCGGCGGATCCGAAGGGCCTCGCCACGCGCGAGTCCTCCGGCCAGGTGCTGAACGCGCTGGCGAAGAAGATTCCCTGGCTGCTGGGAGGCGCCGCGGACCTCAGCGGCTCGACCAAGGTGACCCTCAAGGGCGATCCCAACCTCACCACGGACCAGCCCGGCGGTCGGAACATCTACTTCGGCGTCCGAGAGCACGCCATGGGCGCCATCGTGAACGGCATGGTGCTCAGCAAGCTCCGCGCGTTCGGGAGCACCTTCCTCACCTTCACCGACTACATGCGGGCGCCGATCCGGCTCTCCTCGCTGATGGAGATCCCCGCCTTCCACGTGATGACCCACGACTCGATCGGCCTCGGCGAGGATGGGCCCACCCACCAGCCCATCGAGCAGATCGCCTCGCTGCGGGCGATGCCCGGGCTGCTCGTGCTGCGTCCGGGCGATGCCAACGAGGTCACCGAGTGTTACCGGGTGACGATGGAGAGCAGGCACCACCCGGCGATCCTCGTCTTCAGCCGGCAGGCCCTGCCCACGTTCGACCGCAGCCGGTACGCCCCGGCGAGCGGGGCCCGGAAGGGCGCCTACGTCCTCGCCGACGCCGAGGGCGGCAAGCCCGAGGTGCTGCTGATGGCCACCGGGAGCGAGGTGCGGCTGGTGGTGGAGGCCTACGAGAAGCTGAAGGCGGAGGGCATCCGCGCCCGGGCGATCAGCATGCCGTGCTGGGAGCTCTTCGAGCAGCAGCCCCCCGAGTACCGCGCCTCGGTGCTTCCCCCGGCGGTGACCGCCCGCGTGGCGGTGGAGCAGGCGGCGGTGTTCGGCTGGGACGCGTACGTCGGACGCACCGGGACGGTCATCGGGATGCGGAGCTTCGGGGCCTCGGCGCCGCTGAAGGACCTCCTCGTCCACTTCGGATTCACCACCGACCACGTGGTGGCCGCGGCGAAGGGGCAGCTGGGAAGGAAGGGACGATGACGCCGCTGGGCAAGGTCAATGCGCTGGAACGGCGCGGGTCGAAGGAGCAGCCATGAATCCCCTCAAGGCGCTGGAAGCGATGGGCCAGAGCATCTGGCTCGACTACATGAAGCGAAGCCTGGTCACGACCGGGGAGCTGCAGAGGCTCATCGACAACGACGGGCTCCGGGGCCTCACCTCGAACCCCACCATCTTCCAGAAGGCGGTCGAGGGCAGCCAGGACTACGACGACCTGTTCCGGGAGTGGGCGCCGAAGGGCAAGTCGGCCGGGGAGGTGTTCGAGGCGCTCGCCGTCCGTGACATCGGCGACGCCGCTCGCACCTTCCGCCCTGTCTGGGAACGGACCAAGCACCGCGATGGCTACTGCTCGATCGAGGTCAGTCCCACGCTCGCCCACGACACGGCGGGCACGGTGACCGAGGCCCACCGGCTCTGGAAGAGGCTCGGCGTCCCCAACGTGATGGTGAAGATCCCCGGCACCGTGGAGGGCGTCCCGGCCATCGAGCAGTGCGTCTCCGAAGGCCTCAACATCAACGTGACGCTGCTCTTCAGCCAGGACGCCTACGTCGCGGTCGCCGAGGCCTACATCCGCGGGCTGGAGAAGCGGGCCGCCCGCGGCGATGACGTGTCGGAGAGCGCCTCGGTGGCCAGCTTCTTCGTCAGCCGCATCGACACCCTGGTGGAGAAGACCATCGCCGCGCGGGAGAAGACCGCGACCCCGCAGCAGCGAACCCTCTTCGACGAGATCGCCGGCAAGGTCGCCATCGCCAACGCCAAGCAGGCCTACGAGAAGTACAAGAAGCTCTTCTCCGGACCGCGCTGGCAGAAGCTCGCCGACAAGGGCGCGAAGACCCAGCGGGTGCTGTGGGCCAGCACCGGCACCAAGAACCCGAAGTACTCCGACGTGCTCTACGTGGAGGAGCTGGTCGGCCCCGACACGGTGAACACCATCCCCCCGGCGACGCTCGACGCCTTCCGCGACCACGGCAAGGTCAAGCGAACCCTGGACCAGGGGCTGGACCAGGCGGACGCGGTGATGCGCAAGCTCGAGCAGGCCGGCATCTCGATGAAGGCGGTCACCGAGCAGCTGGTCGACGAAGGGGTGAAGAGCTTCGACGATAGCTTCCAGAAGCTGCTCTCGGCGGTGGATGCGCGTCTGAGGAGCGGTGGGGGCCGGAAGTGAACCGCATCTCCCTCCACCTGCCGCCCGCCCTCGACGCCGAGGTGAAGCGGACGCTGGCCGACTGGGACCAGGGCCGGAAGATGGAGCGGCTCTGGAAGCGGGACCCCTCGCTCTGGACCAGCCACGACGAGGACAAGTGGCTGGGATGGCTGGACATCGTCGTCGCGAGCGCGCTGGTCGCACCCGACCTCGAGGCGTTCCTGAAGGACATCCGCCAGGACCGGTTCCAGCACGCGGTGCTGCTGGGCATGGGCGGAAGCTCGCTCTGCCCCGAGGTGATGGCGCTCACCTTCGGCCATGCCGCCGGCGCCCCCCAGCTGCTGGTGCTCGACTCGACCGACCCGGTCCAGGTGCAGGCGATGGCCCGGCGGGTGAAGCCGGAGTCGACGCTGTTCATCGTCTCCAGCAAGAGCGGGAGCACGCTCGAGCCCAACATCTTCTTCCAGTTCTTCTGGGAGCAGACCCGCGCCGCGGTTGGTGCCGAGAAGGCGCCCCGGCACTTCGTGGCCATCACCGACCCTGGCTCGAAGATGGAGTCGGTGGCGCGGGAGCACCGCTTCCGGGGCATCTTCTTCGGCCGGCCGAGCATCGGAGGACGCTACTCTGCGCTCTCTGCCTTCGGGATGGTGCCCGCGGGGGTCATGGGTGTGGACCTGCCCCGCTTCCTTGGCAACACGGTGAAGATGATGGAGGCTTGCGCCGGGAGCGTGCCGGCCTCGCGCAACCCGGGCGGCATCCTCGGCGCTGCGCTGGGGACGCTCGGCAACCGGGGGCGGGACAAGGTGACGCTCGTCACCAGCCCCGGGATCGGCGACCTGGGCGCGTGGCTGGAACAGCTCATCGCCGAGTCGACCGGCAAGCAGGGCAAGGGGCTCATCCCGGTGGACCGGGAGGCGCTCGGACCGCCCGACCGCTACGGCCAGGACCGGATCTTCGCCTACCTCCGGCTGCAGTCCGCCCCCGACGCCCTCCAGGACAGGGGAGTCGAGGCGCTCGTCCAGGTCGGACAGCCGGTGGTGCGGATCGACGTCGACGAGCCCTACACCCTCGGCGAGGAGTTCTTCCGCTGGGAGATCGCCACCGCCGTCGCCGGATCGGTGCTGGGCATCGACCCCTTCGACCAGCCGGACGTCGAGGCGAGCAAGGTTGAGACGCGGAAGCTCACCGAGGCCTACGAGTCGCTGGGCGCGCTGCCCCCCGAGCAGCCCTTCCTCGAGGACGCCCCGGTGGCGCTCTTCGCCGACCCGGCGAACACCCAGGCGCTCCAGGACGGCAAGACGCTGACCGACGTGCTGCGGAAGCACCTCGGCCGTCTCGGCGCCGGCGACTACCTCGGGCTCCTGGCCTACGTCCCGATGACGCCGGAGAACGAGGCGGTGCTCCAGACGGCGCGGCTCCGGGTGCGCGACGCGAGGAAGGTCGCGACCTGCCTCGGCTTCGGCCCGCGCTTCCTCCACTCCACCGGTCAGGCCTACAAGGGCGGGCCGAACTCGGGAGTGTTCCTCCAGGTCACCTGCGACGATCCGGTGCAGCTGCCGGTTCCCGGGCACAAGTTCTCCTTTGGCGTGGTGAAGGCCGCGCAGGCCCGCGGCGACTTCCAGGTGCTCGCCGCCCGGAAGCGGCGGGCGCTGCGGGTGCATCTCCGCGGGCCGCTGGATGCGGCGCTCCGGGCGTTGCAGCAGGCCATCGATCGCGCGGTCTGATCGAAGGGAAGAGCAGTCCCCAGCAGGCGGTAGTCAGGAGCGACAGCGATGCAGATCGGGATGATCGGCCTGGGCCGGATGGGCGGGAACATGGTCCGCCGGCTGATGAAGGGTGGGCACAGCTGCGTGGTCTACGACCGCGGCGCCGACGTGGTCGCCGCCTTCGCGAAGGAGGGCGCCAGCCCGTCGAAGACGGTGGAGGAGCTGGTCGCGAAGCTCCAGAAGCCGAGGGCGGTGTGGATCATGGTCCCCTCGGGAGGACCCACCGAGAGCACGGTCCAGTCGCTGGCGAAGCTGCTCGAGGCCGGCGACACTATCATCGACGGCGGGAACAGCTTCTTCAAGGACGACGTCAGGCGCTCGAAGGACGTCGCGAAGAAGGGCATCCACTACGTCGACGCCGGGACGAGCGGCGGGGTCTGGGGCCTCGAGCGTGGCTACTGCCTGATGGTCGGTGGACCGAAGGAGGCCGTGGCGCGCATCGAGCCGGTGCTGCGGACGCTGGCCCCGGGCCGCGGCGACATCCCGCTCACGCCCGGACGCGACGGCAAGAGCACCGCGGAGCAGGGCTACCTCCACTGCGGCCCCTCGGGCTCGGGCCACTTCGTGAAGATGATCCACAACGGCATCGAGTACGGGCTGATGCAGGCCTACGCCGAGGGCTTCGACATCTTCAAGAACGCCGTCTCGGATCAGCTCCCCGAGGAGATCCGCTACGATCTCAACGTCGCCGACATCGCCGAGCTCTGGCGCCGGGGGAGCGTGGTGTCCAGCTGGCTCCTGGACCTCACCAGCATCGCGCTGACCCAGGATCCGAAGCTCGAGAGCTACTCGGGCTTCGTCCAGGACTCGGGCGAGGGGCGGTGGACGGTGCAGGCCGCGGTGGACGAGGCGGTGCCGGCGGAGGTCCTGACCGCCGCGCTCTACACCCGTTTCCGCTCGAGGCAGCAGCACACCTTCGCCGAGAAGATCCTGTCGGCGATGCGCCAGCAGTTCGGCGGCCACGTGGAACCGAAATAGGAGGGGCTCAGCTCCATGGTGCAGAAGCTCGAGACCGCGCTCACCCCGCCGCACAACCGCACCGCCGATCCCTGCGTGGTGATCATCTTCGGGGCCTCGGGTGACCTCACCAGGCGGAAGCTCATCCCGGCGATCCTCAACCTCCAGAACGCCGGCTTCCTGCCTCGCAACCTGGCGGTGGTGGGGGTGGCCCGGTCGCCGATGAGCGATGCCCAGTTCCGGGACGAGGTGAAGCCCGAGGACAAGACGCTCTCCACCGAGCCGATGCGCGCGGCCTGGGCGGCGCTGTCCGAGCGGATCTTCTACTGCCCGGGCGACGCCACGAAGGCCGAGTCCTTCACCGCGCTGGCCGAGTTCCTGAGGAAGACCGACGCCCAGGTGGGGACGCCGGGGAATTACCTCTTCTACCTCTCGGTCTCACCGACCTTCTTCGCGCCCATCGTGCAGAACCTGGCGAAGAGCGGCCTGGCGACGGAGGAGAACGGGCGCTGGCGCCGGGTGGTGATCGAGAAGCCCTTCGGGCACGACCTGCCCAGCGCGGTGGAGCTGAACCGGACCATCAAGTCGGTCGTGGGCGAGCGGCAGATCTTCCGCATCGACCACTACCTCGGGAAGGAGACGGTCCAGAACCTCATGGTGTTCCGGTTCGGGAACGGGATGTTCGAGCCGATCTGGAACCGCAACTACATCGATCACGTGCAGATCACGGTGGCCGAGGAGCTGGGGGTGGAGGGACGCGGCGGCTACTACGACACCGCCGGCGCCCTGCGCGACATGGTGCCCAACCACATCGCGCAGCTGGTGAGCCTGGTGGGGATGGAGCCGCCGATCTCGTTCAGCGCCGACGCGGTCCGGGACGAGCAGGTGAAGCTCCTGAACTCCATCGAGCCGCTCTCGCCGGAGGACGTGCTGCACCAGGCGGTGCGGGGCCAGTACGGTCCCGGCGAGGTGGAGGGGAAGAAGAGCCCCGGGTACCGCCAGGAGGAGAAGGTTCCCCCGGAGAGCAACACCGATACCTTCGTCGCCCTGCGGCTGATGGTGGACAACTGGCGCTGGGCCGGCGTGCCCTTCTACGTGCGCACCGGCAAGCGGCTCCCCAACCGCGTCACCCAGATCGTCATCCAGTTCAAGCACGCGCCGGCGATGCTCTTCCAGCACACCTCGGTGGACCGGCTCACGACCAACCGCCTCTACATCCACATCCAGCCGAAGGAGGGCATTTCGCTGCGCTTCGGGGCGAAGGTCCCCGGACCGGTGCTGACCGTGGGCGCGGTGGAGATGGACTTCGACTACGTCGACTACTTCGGCCGGGTGCCGAGCACCGGCTACGAGACGCTGCTCTACGACGCGATGATCGGCGATGCGACCCTCTTCCAGCGCGCGGACATGGTGGAGGCGGGCTGGTCGATGGTGCAGCCGGTCCTCGACGTGTGGAAGGCGCTCCCGCCACGGAGCTTCCCCAACTACGCGGCCGGGACCTGGGGCCCCCAGGAGTCCGACGAGCTGCTCCAGCGGGAGGGGCGCCACTGGGAGAACTCGGGGACGTGATCGTCGCCGGCGACATCGGCGGGACCAACGCGCGGCTGGCGACGTTCGAGGTCCAGGCCGGGCGGCTGCTCCTGACCCGGGAGATGATCTACCCGAGCCGGTCCGCTCCCGATCTGGAGACCATCGTCCGGCGGTTCGTGCAGGAGGTCCGCCCCTCCGCGACCGGGGTCGCCCTGGGGGTCGCAGGACCGGTGAAGAACGGCCGGACCGAGACCCCGAACCTCCCCTGGGTGGTGGACTCGGGGCGGCTGGCGGACATCCTCTCCGTGCCCCGGGTCACGCTGCTCAACGACCTCAAGGCCAACGCCTACGGGCTGCGCCACCTCGGGCCCACCGACTTCGCCATCCTCCAGGCTGGAGCCAAGGACGCGGTCGGGAACCAGGCGATCCTCTCGGCGGGGACCGGGCTCGGCGCCGCCGGCCTGTACTGGGACGGAGAGCGGCACCGGCCCTTCGCCACCGAGGGCGGCCACGCCGACTTCGCACCCCGGAACCGGCTCGAGTCCGACCTCATGGAGAACATCGCCCGGGAGAAGGGCCGGGTGAGCACCGAGCGCATCCTCTCCGGCAGCGGGCTGGTGCGGATCTACCGCTTCCTCCGTGACCGGTCGGGCGTGCCCGAGCCGGGGGCGCTCACCGAGCGGATGGGCAAGGGCGATGCGGCAGCCGTGGTCTCCCGCACCGCCCTGGACCAGAGCGACCCGGTCTGCGTGCAGGCGATGGACCTCTTCGTCACCGCCTACGGGGCCGAGGCGGGGAACGTCGCCCTGCGGATGCTCGCCACCGGAGGTGTCTTCCTCGGGGGCGGGATCGCGCCGAAGATCCTCCCCTGGCTCCAGCGGGAGGCGCTGTTCCTGAAGGCATTCCTGGACAAGGGGAGGATGCGGCCGCTCCTCGAGGCCATCCCGGTGCTGGTGGTGCTGAACGACCGGGCGGCGCTGTGGGGCGCGGCGCACTGCGCGGCCTTCGACGAGAGCTGAGGAGACTGGCCATGGCGGGTCCGCAGCTTCGAGTGCTGGAGAGCCTGGACGCGGTGGCTCGCGCCGCGGCGCAGTGGATCCACGATCGCGCCTGGGCGGCGGCCAACGCCCGGGGGCGGTTCACGCTGGCGCTCTCCGGGGGGACGACGCCGCGCGCGCTCTACAAGCAGATGGCCGCCGGCCCCCGGCTGCCCTGGGACCGGACCGTGTTCTGCTTCGGCGACGAGCGGCCCGTCGGGCCCGACAGCCCGGACAGCAACGCCCGCATGGCACGCGAGACGCTGACCGGTCAGCCCTTCGTGAACCAGCGGAACGTGTACCGCATTCGGGGCGAGCTGCCGCCGGAGGAGGCGGCGGCGGACTACGAGCAGACGCTCCGCACCCTCTTCCCGGGGGTGACCACCTTCCCGGGCTTCGACCTGGTGCTCCTGGGCCTCGGCCCGGACGGCCACACCGCGTCGCTCTTTCCGCACTCGCCGGTGCTCGAGGAGCGCAACCGCTGGGTGGCGGCGAACTGGGTGGAGAAGCTGAGGACCCACCGCATCACCCTGACCTACCCGGTGCTGAACGCCGCGTCCGAGGTGCTCTTCCTGGTGGCCGGCGAGGACAAGCGGTGGGCGCTGCGCGAGGTGCTGAAGGGGAACGCCCCGGTGCCGGAGATCCCCGCGCGGGGCATCCGCCCCACCTCGGGTCGGCTCACCTTCCTGGTGGACCGGGCGGCGGCGGCCGGGCTAGGGGAGTCCTCCTAGGGCGTGAAGATCCTTCCTTCCATTCTGGCCGCGGACTACTGGCGGCTGGGCGAGCAGGTCGCCGATGCCGAGCGAGGTGGGGCGGACCGCTTCCACATCGACGTCATGGATGGGCTGTTCGTCCCCAACCTGTCGCTGGGCATCCCCATCGTCGAGGCGATGCGGCAGGGGACGAAGCTTCCGCTCGAGATCCACCTCATGATCGAGCGGCCGGAGCGCTACACGGCCGACTTCATCAAGGCCGGGGGCGACCTCCTCATCCTCCACCAGGAGGCGACGCCCAACCTGCACCGCGCCATCCAGCAGGTGCGGCAGCTCGGGAAGCAGGTCGGGGTGGGGTTGAACCCGGCGACGCCGCTCGGGACGGTGGAGGAGGTCATCGAGGGGCTGGATCTCCTGCTCCTGATGACGGTGAACCCGGGCTTCGGTGGCCAGAAGTTCATCTCCGAGGTGCTGCCCAAGCTGAGCCGGGCGCGGTCGCTGATCCAGCAGCGCGCGCCGCGGTGCGAGCTGGAGGTGGATGGCGGCGTGGACCTGACGACCGGCCCGCTCGCCGCGGCTGCGGGAGCGGACGTGCTCGTCGCCGGAACCTGCGTGTTCGCCCATCCGGGCGGACCCGGCGCCGGAGTGCGGGCGCTCCGCGAGGCGGTGAAGCGCGGACCGGCGGCGCAGGTCTGAGCGATCACCAGCGTCGCCCACGCAAAGTCGACGCCGTAGACGCCTCGCCTCAGCCGAGCGCCCGCTCCAGCTTTCCGATCTCCTGCTCCCACCCCATCCGGGCACGCTCGGTCCACTCGGCGCTGTGCATGACGTCGTTGGTGACCGCGAGGCGAGTCCCTCCGGGGACGGGCGTGAGCTCGACGCGGGTCGTCGCGGTGTAGGGCGGGACGCCGGGCACGAAGTCCACGAGGTTCTGGTAGACGAGCCGGTGATTCGGCTCGACCTCGGTGTAGGTGCAGACGAGCGCGTTGCTCGGGCTCACCCCGCTAGCCTTCAGCATGGCGACGATCTCCGGCACCTCGGTCCCCATCACCAGCTCGAGGCGGCCTCCCACCCGGAGGTCGAGCCGGTGCACCCGCACGCTGAACCCCTCCGGGCCCCCACCAGCGCTCCAGGCCCTCCTTCGTGGTCCACATCTTCCAGACCTTCTCCGGGCTCGCCTTGAGCACCCGCTCGACGGTGAAGGTCTTCTTCGCTGCGGCTGGGGCAGTCATCGTCTTCCGTCCTCCTCGAGGGCCTTCTCCAGGCGGTCGAGCCGCCGGTTCCAGTGGTCTCTGAGCCGGTCGATCCACACCGCCGCCTCGTCGAGCGGCCGCGCGTTGCGCGAGAGCAGGTGCTCCCGGCCCACCTTCCGCCGGGTCACCAGCCGGGCCCGCTCGAGGATCCGGATGTGCTTGCTGACCGAGTTCAGCGAGATGTCGAAGGGCGCTGCGAGGTCGGTGACCCGCGCCTCCCCCTCCGAGAGCCGGAGGAGGATGGCCCGGCGCGTGGGGTCGGCGAGCGCGCCGAGCGTGTGGTCGAGGCGGGTTGCGGTACTCACAATACTCACCCAATAGGGTGAATATATTCCGAAGTCAAGTGCCGCCGGCCGGAAGGCCAGGGAGCCGGCCTCGCCGACCTCGGAGGTGGAAGCGTCGAGACGTGAGATTCAAGCGCGCGAACCCGAGCAGGCAGGCCGAGGGCGATGCTCGAGGTCAGTCGACGTAGAAGCCGGCCCCGATGAGTCCGGGGGCGCCGTCGATCGTGACGGCCTTCACGTAGGCCCACTTGTGGGAGGCCGCGATCCGACCCGGCTTCGGGAACAGGTAGTCGACCCAGCCCGCGCCCTTCGTCCGCACCGTCTCCAGCATCAAGTCGTGGAACTTCTTCCCGGCCGTGTCGGTCTGACCGGAGACGTTCGTTCCCTCCCGCCTCGGAAACGCGGGGTTCAGGAGCACGTTCGCCCTCTGGTCGTAGGCGAAGAGGTAGGTCTCCCCCTCGAACCACTCGCTCCCCTGCTTCCGGAACTCGTCGAAGGTTGCCTTGCCCCGGGCGTTCACCAGTGCCGCCGCCTTCTCCACCAGGGCGACGATCTTCCTCGACTGCGCCGAGTCGGGCGGAGCGACCTGCGCCAGCACGGAGGAGGGAAGGGCGAGGCCGATCAGGGCGCCGAGCAGCGTCGGCACGCGGCATCCGTGGGTCATCGAGCCTCCTTCAGGGCCTGGCCGCGGTCGCGACGCCCGCGGCACGGCTCAGGACGCGGTGTCCTGTCCCAGCGCGCGCTGTGCCTCGGCAACCCCGGCGTCCACCTTGCCGCTCTGGAGGACCTGCACCAGCCGGGTGTTCACCTCTCCCAGCCGGCGGGCCAGCAACCGGGCCAGGCCGTGGGCGATCTTCAGCGCCGCCACGTTCCCCGACGTGAGTCGCGACCGGAGCGCCGGCCCCTGGATGGCCGCCATGGTGACCGCGCCGACCGCGATCGCCGACGCGCTGCGCTTCCCGCCGGCGTCGAGCACCGCCATCTCCCCCAGCACCGCCGGAGCCGAGACCACCGAGAGGACCTGGTGCTTCCCCGACGGGTCCCGCTTCACCACCTGCGCCGAGCCGGAGAGCACCAGCACCAGCGCATCCCCGGGGTCGCCCTCGCGGAAGAGCGGGAGCTGTGCCTCGAGCGACCGGAGCTCGGCCAGGCCGGCGATCTCCGCCCGTTCCGCCTCGGTCAGCCCGGAGAGCAGGGGGACAAGGCGGAGTGCCTCGGCCGTCGGTCGCTCGCTCATCGTCGCCTCGCGCGCTCGAGCCGGAGCATCTTCTCGCCCCGGGCCTGTCCGTTCAGCTTCTCGAAGGCCGCGGCGTCCTCCTCCGCGACGAACCCGTAGCTGTAGGTCGGCCGGACGTCGAGCCGGAGCAGCTTCCCGGCGGGTGCGCCCAGGCTCTCCAGCGCCGCGGTGATGCCGGCAGCATCCAGCCCCTCCGAGCTCCCGAGGTTCATCCACAGCCGCACCTGGCCCGGGGCGCTCGGCTCGCTCGCGGCCGCGGCGGGCTCGTCCGGCCGGTCACGCCGGGGTGGACGCTCACGGCGCTCCCGCCGCTCCCGGGAACCGCCCTCGCGCTCCTCGCGCGCCGGCCGCTCACCCCGCTCCCGGCGGTCGCCCCGGTCCTCGCGGCGTGGCCGGTCGCCCCGGCCCCGGTCCCGCTCCCGCTCGCGCGGCGGACGGGCGGGCGCGTGCTCCGCGGTGGCGGCGGCCCGGGCCTTCTCCATCCGGAGATGCCCGAAGAAGAACTTCAGGAGGAAGGCGATGGCGTCGTCGGCGTCGGCCCGCTGCTTCAGGGCGCCGGCAAGGCCGAGGTAACCCTCGTAGACGCTGCCCGCGGCGGCGGACTGGATCTCCCGCACGTGGCGCTCGGTCCACATCCGGAGCGCCTCCTCCGGGGAGGGCATCTCCCGCTTCTCGAAGCGGATGCCGTACTTCTTCTCCAGGACGGTGAAGGTGCCCAGCTCGCGCCCGGAGATGAGGTTGAGCGCCGTCCCCTTCTTGCCGATCCGTCCGGTCCGCCCGACGCGGTGGAGGTACACCGCCGGGTCCTCGGGCAACGAGTAGTTGATGACGTACTGGAGGTCGGAGATGTCGATCCCCCGCGCGGCGATGTCGGTGGCCACCATGAACGCCACCTCGCCCCGCTTGACCTTGCCCATCACCCGCTCCCGCTCCTTCTGGGGCAGGTCGCCGTTGAGGAGCTCGGCGTCGAAGCCGTTCCGGTTCAGCACCGCGGTCACCAGGGCGGTGTCGTCGCGGGTGTTGCAGAAGACGATCGCGTTGTCCGGCTCCTCCATCTCCAGCACGTAGATGAGGTTCCGGGGCTTGGGGTAGGCGTCGGTCACGTCGTAGCGGACGTGGTGGATGTGATCGACGGTGAGGACGTCGCCGGAGAGCATCAGCATCTCCGGCGAGGTGGTGTACTGACTGATGAGGTTCTGGATCTCCGGTGGGACGGTGGCGCTGAAGAGCAGCACCTGCCGGTCCTTCGGAAGCTGGTCGAGGATGCGGGTGACCTCCTCGTAGAACCCCTGGTTCAGCATCTCGTCCGCCTCGTCGAGCACCGCGTGGCGGCAGCCCTGGAGCCGGAGGTTCTTCCGGCGGATGTGGTCCCAGATGCGGCCCGGGGTGCCGACGACGATGGGCGAGCCCCGCTCCAGCGCATCCTCCTGCTCCTGCATCGAGGCGCCGCCGTAGATCGCGCTCACCCGGACGCCCTTGTGCTTGCCGAGGTCGGCGAGCTCGGCAGCGACCTGGAGGGCCAGCTCGCGGGTGGGGCAGAGGACCAGCGCCCGGACGGCCTTGTCCTCGGGGTCCATCTTCTCCAGCAGGGGGAGACCGAAGGCGGCCGTCTTGCCCGTCCCGGTCTTGCTCCGGACGATGAGGTCCTTCCCCTGCATCACCGGGTCGAAGGCCTGGGCCTGGACGGGGGTGGGATGGGTGTAGCCGCGATCGGCGAGCGCGCGCCGGATCTCTGGGGAGAGGGCCAGGGCCTCGAATCCCACGTCGGCGAGGTACTCGGCGGGTCGCTCGGGAATGGAGGCCTCCGGGGCCACGGCCGCGTCGGGAGGCACAGGAGAATCGCCGCGTTCGGGCGCGGGCGGGTTGTCACTCATCGGGCACGGGCTTAATCCCTCCCACCCACGGTGGCAATCACGCCGCCCGGGGGTCCTGCTAGAAGCAACCGGTCCGCCCGCCATGGCACCTTCGACGAAGAAGCCCGGGAAGCCCCGCCGGAAGCCGGCGTCGAGGCCGGCCGCTGCCTCCGCGGGTCCGGCGAGCCCGCGGACGACCGCGCGCCCCGTCCGCCGACGGGCGAAGGTGACGCCGGAGTTCGTGGAGGTGCACGCGAACCGGCAGGACGAGGAGCGCGAGACCGCGGAGGAGCCCACCGAGGTCACCGCGGGCTCCGAGCCGGCGGAGCCCGACGCCGAGGAGCTCGCCGAGGTCGAGCCGGTGGCCGGACCGCCGTCGCGCCCCGCCGAGCGCGAGACCGACCGGGGCCTCGCCCGCCCCGACGCGATGACCGCGTACATGACGGAGGTGCAGCGCCATCCGCTGCTCTCCCGCGAGGAGGAGGAGCGCCTCGCCCGGCTCTACCGGAGCACCGGCGACCTCGACGCCGCGGCCCGGCTGGTCTCGGCCAACCTGCGCCTGGTGGTGAAGCTCGCTCACGAGTACCACCGGAATCCGCTCTCCCTCCTCGACCTGGTGCAGGAGGGAAACATCGGGTTGATGCAGGCGGTGAAGAAGTTCGATCCCGAGCGGGGGGTGAAGCTCTCCACCTACGCCGCGTGGTGGATCCGCGCGTACATCCTTCGGTACATCATGGACAACTGGAAGCTGGTGAAGCTCGGCACCACCGAGGCCCAGCGAAAGCTCTTCTTCAAGCTTCGCCAGGAGCAGGAGCGGCTGCTCAAGCAGGGCTACGAGGCCACTCCGAAGCTGCTCGCCGAGCGCCTCAACGTGACCGAGCAGGACGTGGTGGAGATGGACCAGCGCCTCGGTCCGGACGAGCTGTCCATCGATGCGCCGGTCGGCGACGAGGGAGATACCACCCGGGGTGACCGCATCCTGCCCGCCAGCGGCTTCCCCGCGGCCGACGAGCGCCTGGCGAACGAGGAGCTCAAGCGCCTCTTCCACGACAAGCTGGAGGTCTTTGGCCGCACCCTCGAAGGGAAGGAGAAGTACATCTTCGAGAACCGGCTGATCGCCGACGAGCCGATGACGCTCCAGGAGATCGGCACCCACTTCGGCTTCTCCCGCGAGCGGGCCAGGCAGATCGAGGCGGCGCTGGTGGAGCGGATGCGCGCGTTCGTCCGCTCGGAGATGCCGGACTTCGACCTGATCGCCGAGCCGAAGAACTAGCGGCGCCGGCTCAGAGCGAACGGATGCGGACGTTGTCGAAGTGGACCTTCGACTCCCACCCCGACGGCGCGAAGAACCGGTGCCCCGGGCCCCGCAGCGGATCCGGATCGTTCAGCGTGAGGAACGGCTGTCCGTCGACGGACCAGCTGAGGACGCGGCCCTGGCGGCGGATGGTCCAGTGGTACTTGCGCCCGGGCACCACGCGGGGATCGGCGCGGGTCACGCGGTCCGCGGCGTGCTCGTGCTGCCGTGCGATGGCGGAGAGGGTGTTCTTCCAGCCGCCCATCACCAGGACGTACCCGCTCGCCTCGTAGGCCGCCCCGAGCTCTCCCCGGTGGAACGACTGGCCATCCCCCCAGACCTCGACCTTCATGTCCCCATCGGGGCTGTCGGTCCAGACGTCGAGGTCGATGACCGCGTCGTCGGGAAGGGGCCTCCGGAGCCACACCGGATGGTTGTGCGCCCGCTGGACGACGAGGGCGCCCTGCTCGATGGAGGCGGCGGTGGGGTCGGTGGCGAGCCAGTCCGGGCCGAGCGCGGTGCGCTCGAAGTCGTCGGAGAAGGGTCCGGGGGTGGGGTCCGGAGGGACGGCGGCGATGGGGGCAAAGCCAGTCCCCGTGGCCGGAGCGACGCGCAGGTCGTCGTAGTAGACGTCCCACTCGCCGCTCGACAGGCCGAGCCGGTCGTGTCCCGGGCCGTCGAGCGGGAACGGATCGTCCAGCTCGGCCATCAGCCGCCCGTCGACGCTCCAGCGGAGCACCGAGCCGCGGCGCTCGAAGCGCATCCGGTAGACGTGGCCCGGCTCGAGGACGGTCGGCGGGGCCTCGACGCGGACCGCCGAGTCCCTCCTGAATCCGGCCGAGCGCAGGTCTCCGGGAACGCGGGCCCGGGAGAGCCAGCGCGAGAGGGTGGCGCCATTCTCGTCCAGGCGGACCAGGCCCGGGCCGAGCCGCGCCGGTGAGCCCATGGCGGCCCACGGCCCGAGCACCGCCTGGTACCCGGTGTCGGCGTCGATCCCGTTGCCGAAGACGGTCACCCGGATCTCGCCGTCGGGGCTGATGGGGCGCGCCGAGACCTCGATCGCCACGTCGTGGGGAAGGGCGGCATCGAGCCACAGCGGGTTGTTCTTGGTGCCCGGCGAGAGCAGCTCGCCGTTGATGACCCGCGGATAGCCGCCGTGCGAGCGGTAGTTCTTGGCCACGGTTCCCGGATCCGAGAAGTCGTCGGAGAAGGGGACGTGGCCCGAGGCCGCGGGGGGGCTCCGGACGAGGAGGTGCAGGACCGGCAGGTTCACCAGGAGCACCACGGTCGCCAGCACCAGCCACCCTCTCCGGCCGAGGGGCTCGGGACGCCCCGGGGACAAGGGCTGCTTCGGGCGGTCGGGGACCTCCGCAGGTGCCTCCGCCGCGGTCGCGGGTCGCCGCTTCATGGATGGACGCTCCGGAGCACCGCCACCAGCACCAGGAGGAGGAGGCAGGCCGCAGCCACCGCGCCGTAGACGAGGAGCGGCCAGGCCACGTCGGTCCGGGCCAGGATGTCGCGGGCCTCGGTGGCCTCGTTCTCGCGCGGGCTTGCCGCGAGCGCCTTCTCGGCGAGCCGCCGGGCGATCACCACGTCGCCGGCGTCCAGCGCCTTCCTGGCCTGGCGAAGCGCCTCGGCGGCTTCGGAGTCGGTTGCCTTCATGCAGGGGTTGGAAACGCCGGGGCTCCGTCTAACATGCCCTCCGCGGCAGGATGAAGCCTGCCGGACCCGCTGTTGGCCAGCGATGGCGTTTCCCCTCTCTCGACGAACCCTCCTCCGGAGCCTGCCGCTCCTCGGACTGGGCCGCCGTGCGCTGGCGTTCGGGGAGGGGGCGCGCTTCGTCCCCGGCGTGGCCCAGCACGGGGGGAGGTGGGACGGGCGCCTGTCCGGGCTGCGGAGGCTCGCCTGGGAGCTTCAGCGGCGGACCTCGGTCGAGGTGGTCCCCGAGGCACGGGGGCTCGCCCTGACCAGTCCCCGGCTGTTCGACCACCCCTTCCTCTACTTCGGGGGGGACGCCGAGTTCCCGCCCCTGTCCGCCCCGGAGGTGGAGTCCCTTCGCCGCTACCTGACCTACGGGGGCTTCGTCCTCGCCGACGCCAACGACGGGAGCGGCGGCCGCGGGTTCGACACGAGCTTCCGGCGCGAGCTCGCCCGGGTGCTCCCTGGCTCGGCGCTGGAGCCGGTGCCGAGCGCCCACGTGCTGTTCAAGACCTTCTTCCTCCTCGACTCGGCGCCCGGCCGGCTCTTCCTCCACCCACAGCTGCACGCGGTGAACCTCGGCAATCGCGCCGCGGTCGTGTACTCGCAGAACGACCTCGCCGGCGCCTGGGAGCGGGACGAGAGCGGGGCGTACGCCTACGAGGTCTCGCCGGGCGGTGAGCCGCAGCGCGAGCTGGCGGTGCGGGTGGGGATCAACATCTGCATGTACGCGCTCTGCCTCGACTACAAGGACGACGCGGTGCACCTGCCGCTGATCCTCAAGAAGCGGAGATGAACGGCGGGACCACCACCACCTGGCGGCTGGTCAGCCTCTCTCCGCTCCCGCTCTGGGCGCTCGGAGCGCTCACCGTGCTGGTGCTGGCCGGGGTGGTGCTGGCGGTGCTCGGACTCCGGCGCGAGCCGTCGGGGCTCCGCAGGCGGGTGCTCCTCGTGCTCCGCCTGCTCGCCGGGGCGATGGCGCTGTTCTTCCTCCTCGAGCCCGGGCTCCGCCAGCTCGCGCAGGTGCGGGTGAAGAACCGGATGGCGCTGCTCGTGGACCGGAGCGCGAGCATGGGCTTCCCGGTCCGCCCCGACGGCCCGACCCGCGCGGCGGTGGTGGCCGAGGCGCTCGACCGGTTCGCGCCCGGCATCGAGGGGCTGCGCGACCGCTACCAGGTGGAGGTGCTGGGCTTCTCCCCCGAGCTGGGTCCGGTCTCGGCCGACGCGCTCCGGACGCCGGGGACCGGGAATCGCACCGACCTCATGGCGGCGCTCCGCGCGCTGAAGGCCACCGACACCGGCGGCAGCCGCAAGCTGGCCGGGGCCATCCTCCTCTCCGACGGCGCGGACAACGCCGAGCTCCAGTCGGGGCTCACGCCGCGGGCCTCGGAGGAGCTGGGGGCGCTCGGCTTCCCCGTCTCCACCATCCGGGTGGGCGAGCCGGCGCTGGTGGACCTGGCGGTCGAGGGCGTGAAGGTCGACGACTTCGCCTTCGTCCGGAACGCGGTGACGGTGGACCTCGAGCTCCACGCCCGGGGGCTCAAGGGCCGCGACGTGCCGGTGGTGCTCCAGCGGGAGGGGCTCACCATCGGCACGCGCACGGTGCACCTGTCGGAAGCCGACCAGCGGACGCCGCTGTCCTTCACCTTCACCCCGGACCAGACCGGGCGCTTCGTCTATACCGTGGGTGCGCCGGTGTACCCGGGCGAGGCGGTGGTGGAGAACAACACCCGCTCCTTCGTGCTGAAGGTGATCCGCGACCGGGTGCGGGTGCTGCTGGTGGTCGGCCGCCCGAGCTGGGACGAGCGCTTCCTCCGCGGACTCCTGAAGCAGGACCCCAACGTGGACCTGGTGTCGTTCTACATCCTCCGGACCTCGTCGGACGACACGCAGACCCGGAACCCCGAGCGCGAGCTGTCGCTGATTCCCTTCCCGATGGAGGAGATCTTCGACACCAAGCTCCACACCTTCGACGTGGTCGTGTTCCAGAACTTCGGGTACGCCGAGCCGGCGCTCTCCATCGCCAGCTACGAGCGAAACCTCGAGCAGTACGTGGCCGGCGGCGGCGCGCTCCTGGTCGTCGGCGGAGACCACGCCTTCGGCGAGGGGCGGGCGGCGTACCCGGTGCTCGACCGTGCGCTCCCGGTCGACCCCAGCGGGACGCCGGCCCAGGTCGAGCCCTTCAAGCTCAAGCTCACTCCCGACGGGCTCCGACATCCGGTGATGCGGGTGCAGACCAGCGAGGCGGCCACCCAGGCCTCCTGGGACGAGCTCCCTCCGGCGAGCGGCCTCAACCTCGTGCGCCTGAAGCCGGGGGCGACGGTCCTCCTCGCCCACCCCACCATCCAGGTCAACGGCCAGCCGGCGCCGGTGCTCGCCCTCTGGGACCACGGCCGCGGCCGGGCGATGGCGATGATGAGCGACGACAGCTGGACCTGGGCCTTCACCGCGCGCCGCACCGGCGAGCAGAACCGCCACTACGACCGGTTCTGGACCAACGCGCTGCGGTGGCTGGTGCGCGACCCCGACCTGACCTCGCTGCAGATCTCGGCCGACCCGCCCACGGTGGAGCCCGGCCATCCGGTCGGGGCGGTGGTGACCGCGCGCAAGCCGGACTACCAGCCCGCGGCCGCGGCCGAGGTGCGGGTGGATCTGTTCTCGCTCGCCGACCGGAAGGTGCTGCAGACGCGCTCCGCGACGGCTGGACCGGATGGCGTCTCCCGGGTGGTGTTCGATCCGGTACCGGCGGGGGCCTACAAGCTCCGCGCGACGGCGCGCCTCGAGGGGCGCGACCTCGGCGAGGCCGACGACGCGGTCGCGGTCCGCTCGGTCGGGCCGGAGATGGCCGACGCGTCGGTCCGGACCGAGCTCCTGGCGGACATCGCCCGGGCCACCGGCGGCCGCGCCTACGAGCTGCCGCTCGGCGGGCTCCCGGCGGCTCCGCTCCTGGATCCCCCGCTCATCGAGGTGGGACGGAGCAAGGACGCCCCCCTCTGGGACCGCTGGGGCTGGCTGGTGGCCCTGGCCGTGCTCCTCGGCGCCGAGTGGTTCCTCCGGCGGCGATTCGGATACGTGTGAGTCCGGACTAGTTCGGCTCGTGCTCGAGCCAGCTGGCCTGGGCGGGGAGCCGGGAGGGCCCGTGGACGCCCCGGCAGGTCCGGCACCAGGACTGGGCCACCCGTCGCCCACGAAGCGTCCGCAGCCCGAACTCGCGCAGGGTGTCCCCCACCCGCTGGCAGCGCGGGCAACGGCTCCAGCGCGGGAGCTCGGTGGCCTCGCGGGCCTTCCGGCCGTGCTCGACCACGAGCGCCAGGGCCTTGGCGAAGCCGATCTGCCAGCGCGGATCCACGTGGACGGGCGATCCGGGGCGGGGCCCGGGACGCACGAGGTCCACGCCGCCGAGCAGCGACTGCTGTTCGAGGAGGGCCGCGGTCCGATCGCTCCGTTCCATGGGCTCCACCCTACACCCGGGGACTGACAGCCCGTTCAGTATTTCTGATCCTGAACGGGGATCAGCCGGCCCCGGGGCGCCCCTCCGCCAGGGGCACGGGCAGGACGCGGGTGCACCCGAACGCGGGGGCCCAGACTTCCTGGACTTCCTTCGAGTTCACGAAGTCGGCGATGCGCCGGAAAGCCTCCCGGGGGCCTCCCACCCGCTGCGCCCAGGCCAGACCGGCAGGGGAGAGGTTGGGGACCAGGGTCCCGAGTGGCCCTCCCGAGCGGCCCGCCCGGGGACCCTCGCTCAGGACGCGCGCCGGGACGAGGAGGGGGGCGAAGCGCGTGTGGCGGTGGGCGGGGACGCAGCCGGGGGACTCGACGACTGCCGCCACCAGCGGCAGCTCGCGGACGTTGAATACCAGCTTGCAGTCCCCGGCGTGGGGATCGAACGCGCCGACCAGCCGGTGGTCTCCGCGGGGGATGAGCCGGCGGTCGAGGTAGCAGAAGGCGGGCGCCTGGCCCGACAGCCCGCGGGCGCCCGCCCAGCGGTGGAAGGGTCGGAGGGCAGCGACCTCTGCCTGCGCGGGGAGCCCGGGGGTGCGGCGGAGGGCCTGGAGCTTGGAGAGGAGCGTGCCGGGGATGCCCTGCTCCCGCGCGAACCGCCGGAGGTCCCGGGCGCGGAGGAATGCGGCGACGCGGGCGAGGAGCACGTCGGGGTCCTCGTCGACGAGTAGCTCGTCGAAGCGGGTCTTGAGCCCGGTGCAGCTCACCGGGACGAGGACGTCGAGCGGCGCACCCGTCGAGCGCCACTCCGCGTCGAGTCGCTCGGCCTCGGCCGGCACGGGTCGGAGGCTCCACTCCGGCCCCTCCACCCGGAACGGACGGGGCGCCGAGGCCGCGAGCGGGGCGCGTCCCGGGCTCCAGGCACGGAAGCGCGGGGACGGCTCCGGACCCCCGCGGCTCCTCCAGAGGGTGATGCAGGTCCGCACCCGCGTGCCGGGGAACGCGCCGCGTCCGAGGTCCACCACCTCGCGGAGCGCGAGCCGGTCCAGGAGGCGGCGCCGCAGCGGGGCGTAGAGGTACGCGTCGAGGACGGTGGCCGAGGTCACCCAGGCGAGCACGCCGGAGCGTTCGGCCAGGCGGCGGGAGGCGAGCAGGAGAAAGAAGGCGTAGTCGTCGCGAAGGCTCGTTCCGGGAGGGAGCGCCTCGTCGAGGCCCAGCCGCGCGCGCAGCGCCCGGTAGGCGCGAGGGTCCCGGAGCAGGGGGGAGGTGCCGTTGTAGGGAGGGTTGCCGATCCAGAGCTCCTCGCCCGTGCCGGCGAGCGTCCGCAGCAGCGCATCCCATCCGCCGCGGAGCGCGTCGCCGACGACGATGCGCGAGCCCGGGACGCGGCGGCGTGCGGCGTCCGCGTGTTCGCGGTCCAGCTCCAGGCCCCGGAGCCGTGCGGCAGGAAGCGTGCGGGCCGCCTCGGCGAGGAAGGCGCCGTCGCCGCACGCCGGGTCCACCACCGTGAGTGGGCCGGCACCGAGGTGGGGGACGGCGAGCGCGAGCACCGCCTCCACCAGCGGGGGTGGGGTGAAGTACTCGCCGCGGATCCTCCGCGCCTCGGCGGACGGGGCCGGCACGGCGCCATCCTAGCCCCCTCGCCGGACGCCCCGACCTGGCTCAGCGGGGCGGCGGGCCGGCGTCGGGCGCCGGAGGTGGTCCCCGCGGCTGCGGCCGGGGAAGGACCAGGGTGCGTTCGGGCGCCTGCAGTCGGAGCAGCATGCTCCTCTGGTCGAAGGTGACGACCAGCTGCCGGAGCACGGCGGCGCCGAGGTTCCCGATGGGAAAGCTGGGGTGGAAGGCCACGAAGGGCTGGTGGATGCGGAAGTCGCCGAGCTGGACGTCGTCGGCGAGCTGCGCGCCCCGAACCTCGAACTCGCCGGAGATCGTTCGACCGCGGCCGATCACGACCGGGTCGCCGACCCGGCGCAGCTGCTCGGCGCGGGCCGCGGGGATGGCCAGCCCCTGTCCCCGCGAGTCGACCACCGCGGGAATCGTCTCTCCCCCGACGTGCAGGTCGACGACCGGGACGCCATCCGGAGCGCGAAAGGGTACGACGCTTCCGTCCGTCGACGGAGCGAGCTTGCCCTTCTCCAGCGTGAGACGGGACCCGGGGGAGTCGAGCGTGAGGAGCCAGTCCCGGAAGAGCGCGAACCCCAGGATGCCGTCGCACCGGCCCTCGGCCTGGGACGGCGTGTAGACGGCGGCAGTGAGGCGCTGGAAGTCCACGCCGGCCACGGAGAGCCGGGCGATGCGCACCAGCGGAAGCTGCCGGGGGTTCTTGCCGCTCGGGTCCCCGGCCTGGACGGTCCCGGCCGCCTCGAGGCCGAGGGACTCGGCCAGCGCGGGCGCCACGAGGGCATCGGAGCTGGTCCCGGTGTCGATGCCGAAGGTGAAGGGTCCCTTCCCGTTCACCAGCACTTGGACGAAGGGCATGGAACGGCGGAGCTCGAGCGGCGCCTGCGGCGTGCCGGCGTCGGTGCTCGCCACCGACGGAGTGCCCAGAACCAGACCCAGCAGAGCGCAACGGAGCCGCATCCAGCCTCCCGGTCGTCCAGGCTGAACGCCCGGAGTCGGCGCCGATTGCTCCGCACGCAGCAAAGCGAGAGCATCCGTTCCCCGGATGAACCGCAGGAGGACGGGATGGCCTTCATCGGCTTCGACGTCTACGGCACCCTGGTCGACCCGCTGGGGATGGATGGGCCGCTGCGCGAGCACGTGGGCGACGCGGCCGAGCGCTTCGCCGCCGCATGGCGCGAGCGGCAGATCGACTGGACCTTCCGTCGCGCGCTGATGGGGCGATACGCGGACTTCGATGTCGTGACCAGGGACGCCTTCCGCGCCACCTCGGCGGCGCTGGGGGTGGATCTGAGAACGGCCGAAGCGGGGTTGCTGGAGGTCTACCGGCGCCTTCCGGCCTTCGCCGATGCGCACGAGGGGCTGACGCAGCTCGCCGAGGCGGGGCACCGGCTGGTCGCCTTCAGCAACGGGGTGGGCGCGACGCTGCGCGGGCTGCTCGGCCACGCGCGCCTGATGCCACCCCTGGCGGACGTGGTGAGCGTGGACGAGGTCAAGACCTACAAGCCGAGCCCGGCGGTCTACCAGCACCTGGTCAAGCGCGGGGGTGAGCCGCCCGACCGGACCTGGCTCGTGTCCTCGAATGCCTGGGACGTGCTCGGGGCGAAGTCGGCCGGCCTCCGCGCAGCGTGGGTGCGTCGCTCGGCGCGCGTCCACTGGGACGGCGGGGGAATCGCCGAGCCGGACGTGGTGGTCGCCTCGCTGACCGAGCTTTCCGACCGACTGCGTTGAGCACGAGGTGTCCGACACCTCGGGCGAACACCGGGGGGCGCTGGGTCCGGCGCCGTGGACGTCACGCGCGGTCCCAGCGTGACGTCGGCACTCCGGAGAGACCGCGTCACCGTCGGGGAAGCGCATCGAAGGTGTTTGACACCTTCGGGGGTCCGGCGCACTGGACGTGGAGTCCGCGGCGGAGGAGTCTTCCCGGCCTGGCGGGGCCCGTGCTCGATGCGAGGTGGACGATGAACGAGACCGAAACGACCGCGGTGATCGGCACGCTCAACCAGATCCTCGAGCTCGAGCTGGCAGGGGTCGTCCGGTACTCGCACTACTCGCTGATGATCTTCGGGCACGCCCGCATCCCGATCGTCTCCTGGATGCGCGCGCAGGCGACGGAGGCGCTCGCTCACGCGGTCTCCGCCGGCGAGTACGTCACCGCCCTCGGAGGTCACCCCTCGCTCGGGATCGGCAAGCTGCTCGAGACGCACAAGCACGACATCGACCAGATCCTCCGCGAGGCCCTGGACCACGAGCTGGAGGGCGTCGCCGCCTACCGGAAGCTGCTGAAACAGGCCGAGGGGAAGAGCGTCGTCCTCGAGGAGTACGCCCGCAAGATGGTCCACGGCGAGGAGACCCACGTCATGGACATCGAGAAGATGCTCCGCCGCCCCGGAAAGCTCGAGCCCGCACGCTGAGCCTGGGTCTCTGGCACGCTCCTGCAGGCGGCTCCCTGCTGCGAGGGCTGTCACCCCTTCACGCATCTTCACCAATCGCCCCGGGGTCGCGCACGTAGGGACGAGCCATGAACGTCGTCCTCGCCATCGCCGCGCTGCTCGCCGCCGCGTCACCGGGGGAGCCTGCCCCCGGTCATCCCCGCGCCCTCCCGGTCCAGCTGGTGGAGCATCGCTTCGTCCTCGTCCCGCGCCTCGAGGGAGGGCGCGTGGTGCGCCTCTATTCCGACTCGGGCGGAGGACACACGATCCTCGCCCCCGAGCTGGTCGCCGCGGCCAGGCTCCGGGTCGAGCATCCGGACGCGGGCCCCGACGCCCCCGCGCTCACCGGATGGCCCCGGTGGGCCGCCGGCGCCGGGTTGCCCTCCCCGTCGGGACGGGTGCTGGTCATGTCCCTCACCCAGCTCGGCCCCGGGTTCGACGGCTTCCTCGGGCAGGACTGGTTCGCCGGCCGGACATGGACCTTCGACTATCCCGGCAAGCGGCTGCTGCTCAACGCCAGGGGCGAGCTCCCGGCGGGGAAACGCATCCCGTTCCACCTCCCCAGGCGGGGACCCGACGCGGCGGCCTTCGGGAGGATCACCATCCAGGTCGACGGCAAGCCGCTGGACGTGCTCTTCGACACCGGGGCGACCACCGAGCTCTCCCCCGAGGCGCTGGCGAAGATCGCCGACGGGGGCGCGGCGGCGCGGGCCACGAGCTTCATGAAGGCCGCTGTCTTCGACGGCTGGCGCAAGGCGCATCCCGACTGGACCGTGCTGGAGAAGGCCGAGGCGCGGACCGGCGCGGACATGATCCGGGTCCCCGCGGTGGTCGTGGCCGGGCAGACGGTCGGTCCGGTGTGGTTCACCCGGCGGCCGGACCCTGCCTTCGACACCTTCATGTCGTCGATGATGGATGCACCGGTGGTCGGGGCGCTCGGGGGAAGCGGGCTCCGCCATTTCCGGATCACGGTGGACTACGCGGCGGGCGTCGCGGTCTTCGAGCGCTGAGCCTTCGCTCAGGTGCCGAGCACCGACAGCGCGATGGCACCGGCGGCCATGAGGAGCGCCGACAGCGTGAGGGCCACCACCCCGGCCGCACCCGCCAGCGGATCCTCCTCCAGCGCACGGGCGGTGCCGATGGCGTGGGACAGGGTCCCCAGCGCGAGCCCGCGCGCCACCGGCGAGCGCACCCGGGCCCAGTCCAGGAGTCCCGGCCCGATCGCGCTTCCCACGAGGCCGCTGGTGAACACGCAGACGGTGGTGACCCCCGGCTGGGTTCGCACCAGCTCGGCGAGGCCGAGCGCGACCGGGAGCGTCACCGACTTCAGCGAGGCCGCGAGGAGGAGCGGCCTGGGCAGCCTGATCGCCTCCCCGACCCCCCAGACGACCAGCACCGTGCTCGTGCAGCCCGCCGCCACCGCGAGGAAAGCCGCCCGAGGATGGGACGCCAGGACGGCGCGCCGGCGGAAGAAGGGCAGGGCGAGTGCCGCGGTGGCTGGACCGAGGAGCCACACCATCGGCGCCGTGCCGCGGAGGTACGCATCGAGCCACGCCGGAGGGAGCAGGGCGAAGAGGATCCCCCCCGCGAGCACGGCGAGCAGGAGCGGGTGGAGGAGCGACGCCCGGAGCGCGCGCTGGACGCGGCTGCACACCCAGTAGAGCGCCGCGCTGAAGGCGGTCGCTCCCGCGATCTCGAGCGCTGCCCTCACCGCGGCTCCCGGCGGACCATCGCCTGAGCCACCACTCCGGCGACGAGCTGGCCCGCCACCAGGCTCGCCACCAGCACCAGGGCCAGGCCTCCGCCATGCCCCCGAACGAGGTGCAGCTCGCGCACGATGCCGATGCCCGGTGGAAGGAAGAGCGAGGGGAGGATGCGGAGGAGCGCATCCGCCCCGCTGCCGACCGCGCGCTCGGGCAACAGCCGCAGGAGGAGAAGCGTCATCAGCAGCACGAGGGCGAGCAGCCCTGCAGGGAGCGGAAGCCCGGCCCGGACCACCGCCCAGCGGCAGAGCGCGAACAGGGCCCCGAGTGCCACGAGCTGGAGTCCGGTCCGGAGCAGGGTCACAGGCGCGGGAGAGGCTCTAGCCGAGCTCGACGACCTTCTCGCCGAAGAGCCGGTCCACAGCCGCGATGAGCGCGTCCGACACGTCGACCTTGAGCCCGGTGTTCCCGATCAGCGCCTCGGCCTCGCCGGGCAGGACGATGGAGACCGCCAGCGGTGTCCCCCCGGCGTGCTCCTTCGCGAGCCCGGAGAGGCGCTCGAGCCGGTCCTCGGTGACCAGGTCCGCCCGCACCCGGAGCTCGAGCCGCTTCACGCGCCGGTCGCGGACCTCCTTGAGCGACTGGACCTGCTCGACGATGAGCTCGGCGACGGGATTCTCCTCGTCACGGGTGTTCACCTGCACCGTCCCGGTCACGAGGATGGGCTCGTCCGACTTGAGCAGCGGTTCCCAGGCCTCGTAGCCCGGGCGGGGACCGGTCTTGGCCCACTTCCCGTCCTTGCCCATCACCGAGCGGCCGCCTTCCTTTCCGGGGAAGCAGACCAGCTCCACCGAGCCGCTGAGGTCCTCGAGCGTCACCCAGGCCATCCGCTTGCCGGTCTTGGTCGGCCGCTCGCGCAGCGCCGCGACGATGCCCGCGACCGTCACCACGTCGTCGCGGCGAGCGCGCTGCACCGAGGCCGCGGGCCGGGCGTACCGCTGCAGCTCGCGGCCGTACTGGTGGAGGGGATGGCCGGACACGTAGAACCCGATGGCCTCCTTCTCCATGGCCAGGCGTTCCTTCTCCGGCCACTCCTCGAACGGCGCGTACTCGGGACGCACCGCCGCCAGCGCCGGCCCTGCACCGCCGGCGGTGTCGAGGAGCCCGAAGAGCGTCGACTGCCCCACCGCGTGGTCGTGCTGCGCCGAGGCGCCGCGCTCCAGCGCCTTCTCGACCGACTCGAAGAGCTGCCGCCGGGGCCGCCCCTCGAAGTCGAAGGCGCCGGCCTTCACCAGGGCCTCGATGACCTTCCGGTTCACCCGCCGGCTGTCGACCCGCTCGGCGAAGTCGAACAGGTCCCGGAACGGCCCGCTCTTCCGGGCCTCGAGGATGGCTTCGATGGCGCTCTCGCCCACGCCCTTGATCGCCCCGAGCCCGAAGCGGATCTTCCCCTCCACCGCGCCGAACGCGAGGTCGGAGACGTTCACGTCGGGCGGGAGCACCTCGTAGCCCTGCCCGCGGGCCTCGGCGATGTGGGCCACCACCTTGTCGGTGTTGTCCTTCTCGCTGGTGAGGAGCGCGGCCATGAACTCGACCGGGTAGTGCGCCTTCAGCCACGCGGTCTGGAGGGTGATCAGCCCGTAGGCCGCCGAGTGGCTCTTGTTGAACCCGTACTCGGCGAACTTCTCCATCAGATCGAAGATGTCCCCCGCGACCTTGGGATCCACGCCGTTCTTCCGGCAGCCCTCGAGGAAGCCCTCGCGCTCGGCGGCCATCACCTCGGCCTTCTTCTTCCCCATGGCCCGGCGGAGCAGATCGGCGCGGCCGAGCGAGTACCCGCCCAGCACCTGGCTGATCTGCATCACCTGCTCCTGGTAGACGATGACCCCGTAGGTGTCCTTCAGCACCGGCTCGAGCGCCGGGTGCGGATACGTCACGCGCTCGTGGCCGTGCTTGCGCTTGATGAAGACGTCCACCATGCCCGAGTCCAGCGGCCCCGGCCGGTAGAGCGCGCCGGCGGCGATGACGTCCTCGAAGCCCGAGGGCTTGAGCTTCATCACCATCTCGGTGAAGCCGCTCGACTCCATCTGGAAGACGCCCGCGGTGTCCCCGCGGGAGATGAGGTCGTAGGTCGCAGGGTCGTCGAGGGGGATCTGGTGCGCCTGGATCCGCTGCTCGGGCGGGCGCCCCCGGTTGACCAGGTCCAGCGCGTTCTGGATGACGGTGAGCGTGGTGAGGCCCAGGAAGTCGAACTTCACCAGGCCCGCCGCCTCGACCTCGTCCTTGGCGAACTGGGTGATGAGCGCGCTCTCACCGGGGCGCTGGTAGACGGGCACGAACTCCCAGAGCGGCCGGTCGGCGATGACCACCCCGGCGGCGTGCATCCCCGCCTGGCGGTGCAGCCCCTCGAGCGCCATGGAGATGGTGAGCACCTCCTTCGAGGTCACCTCGCGCCCGCCCTCCATCGTGCCCAGCACCGTCGGCCGGTCGAGCATCTCCCGGAGCCGTGGCTCCATCTCGATCGCGTCCTTCAGGGTGATGTTCAGGACCTCGGGGACCAGCTTGGCCAGCCGGTCACCCTCGGCGAAGGGCAGCCCGAAGACGCGCGCGACGTCGCGAAGCACGCTCTTCGCCTTGAGCGAGCCGAAGGTGATGATCTGCCCCACGTTGTCCTGGCCGTACTTCCCGGAGACGTAGGTGATGACCTCGTCGCGCCGGTCCTGGCAGAAGTCGATGTCGAAGTCCGGCATCGAGACCCGCTCGGGATTGAGGAAGCGCTCGAAGATCAGATTGTAGGGGATGGGGTCCAGGTCGGTGATGCGAAGCGCGTAGGCGACCAGGCTTCCAGCACCCGAACCGCGCCCCGGGCCCACCGGGATGCCATGCCGCTTCGCCCAGTTGATGAAGTCCTGCACGATGAGGAAGTAGCCGCTGAACCCCATCTTCGAGATGACCGCCAGCTCGGTGCCGAGGCGGTGGAGGTAGAGCTCGCGATCGACCTGATAGGACAGCTCCTTGAAGCGCCTCTCGAGCCCGGTGGTGGCGAGCTCGGCCATGTACGAGTCCGGGGTGTGGCCCTCCGGCACCCGGAAGGTGGGGAGCATGGCCCGACCGAGCTGCAGCTCGAGCGTGCACTGCTCGGCGATGCGCATCGTGTTGTGCACCGCCTCCGGCACGTCCGAGAAGTAGGCCAGCATCTCCTCGGGGCTGGTGACGTAGAGCCGATCGGTGCTGTGGCGCATCCGCTTGCTGTCGGCCAGCGTCTTCCCCGAGGCGATGGCCATCAGCAGCTCGTGGGCCGGAGCATCCTCGCGCTGGATGTAGTGGGCGTCCGCGGTCGCGATCAGCGGCAGGTCCACGTCCCGGGCCAGCTGCTTGAGATTGGCGTTGGCCTTCTCCTGCTCGGGGAGCCCGTTGGACTGGATCTCGAGGAAGAAGTGGCCGGGGGCGAAGATGTCCTTGTACTCGCGCGCCACGCCGCGGGCGGTGTCCATGTCCCCGCGGTAGCAAGCCGAGGTCACCTCGCCGCCGAGGCAGGCGGTGAGGCCGAACAGGCCGCCGCTGTGCTCCCGGAGCAGCTGCTTGTCGATGCGGGGGTGGTAGTAGAAGCCGTCGAGGTAGGCCTTGCTGGCCAGCATCCGGAGGTTGGCGTAGCCCTCCTCGTTCTTGGCCAGGAGGATGAGGTGGTTCGCGACCTTCTCGGTCCGGTCGGTCCGGCCCTTGGTGCCGGCGACGTAGGCCTCGATCCCGAGGATGGGCTTGATGCCTGCGTCCTTCGCCTTCTTGTAGAAGTCGATGGCGCCGAACATGTTGCCGTGGTCGGTGACGGCCACGGC
>DATJVY010000120.1:0-2503 GCA_035501615.1 Myxococcaceae bacterium | reverse complement strand
GGTCCCTCGCAGGTGGGTGAGCGCCTCCACGCCGTCCCCGGCCTCGCTGACCGAGTAGCCCTCCTCGGTCAGGATGGTCCGCAGGGCGCTGCGGGCGTTCGGCTCGTCGTCCACCACCAGGATGCGCGCAGACGCCATGGGTTGGAGCGGGAATGTAGCAAAAGGCGGGCCGGACGATGGTCGCTTTCTCCAGGGGTTCCGGGCTATTCCTCCGGGACGGATGACCCGGTTCTTCCAGGAGCTGAAGGACTACGTCGGGTTCGGGCCCGGCGACGAGGCGCTCCTGCGCTCTGTCCACCCCCTCCTGGCGCCGGACTTCGTCGAGATCTCGGAGATCTTCTACGCCCGCATTCTCGAGTACCCCCCGGCGCGGGAGGTCCTGGAGCGCGGAGAGACCTCCGTCGGCCGCCTCAAGCACACCCTGGTTGCCTGGATGGAGGGACTGTTCCAGGGCCCGTGGGATGGGGCCTACGTGGAGCGCCGCGCGCGGATCGGGCGGGTGCACGTGCGGATCGGACTGCCGCAGCACTACATGTTCGCCGCGATGAACGTCCTCCGCCGGGAGCTGTCGGGACGCGTCTCGCGGCTGGTCTCGCCGGAGTCGGGCGACCACCAGCCGGCGCAGGACGCGCTCTCGCGGATGCTCGATCTCGAGCTGGCGATCATGCTCGAGACCTACCGCGAGGACCTGGAGGCGCAGAAGGCCCGGACCGAGAGGCTCTCGACCTTCGGGCAGGTGGTGGCGAGCATCGGCCACGAGCTCCGGAACCCCCTCGGAGTGGCGGAGTCGTCGGTGTTCCTTCTGGAGAAGCGCATCGGGAGCGACCCCAGCGCGCGAAAGCACGTGCAGCGCATCGGTGAGCAGATCGCCGTGGCCAACGGCATCGTGGGGGCGCTTCTGGACCTGGTCCGCGACCGGCCGATGGACGCCCAGCCGCTCTCGCTGTCCGAGGTGGTGGAGAGCGCGGCCGACCGCGTGCCTCGCCCCCCCGGGGTCGAGCTCGAGATCGGGCCGCTCGACGGCCTCAGGGTTCTCGGTGACGCGGCCCAGCTGCGGCAGGTGTTCGTCAACTTGATCCAGAACGCGGCCGACGCCTGTGGCGAGGTCGGGAAGATCAGCATCGAGGGCCGCCGTGTCGAGGACAGGGTCGAGGTCGCGGTCGAGGACACGGGCCACGGCCTCGACGCCTCGGTGAGGGCACGGTTGTTCGAGCCACTGATCACCACCAAGTCGAAGGGCATCGGCCTCGGGCTGGCGCTCGTGCGCCGGATCGCCGAGCGCCATGGCGGTACCATCGTTCACATCGCGCCCCCCACCGGAGGAGCGCGGTTCGTCCTCACGCTCCCGGGGGTGAAGTCATGACCGCGGCAGCATCTCGTCGGTACCTGGTGGTCGACGACAACCAACCTCTGGCCGAGAACCTGGCGGAGATCCTGGAGACCAGCGGCGCCGAGGTGGACGTCGAGCTGGACCCGCGGGCGGCCCTGACGCGCTTGCAAGCCCGTCGCTACACCGCGCTCGTGACCGACATGCGGATGCCGGGACTGGGCGGTGCCGAGCTGCTCGCCGCAGCCCGCCAGGCGGATCCGTCGTTGCCGGCGCTCGTGGTCACCGCCTTCATCGGTGACACGGACCTCGCCCGCGTGGAAAAGATGGGCGTGCTGGCCACCCTCCCCAAGCCGGTCCCGGTGGAGACCCTCCTGCAACGCCTCGAGCAGGCCCGGCGCGGGGCAGTGGTCTGGGTGGTGTGTGGCGCGGCCGACCGGATGAGCCGAGTGATGGAGCTGGTGCGCGACCACGGATGCACGCCGATGCCGTTCTCGCCCGCCGAGGCTCCTCCCGCGGGCCCCACCCCGCTCCTCGCGGTGCTGGCCGACACCCCCGACGAGGAGGCCGACGCCTGGTCCCGGGCCCATCCAGGAGTGCAGCTGGTGCGGCTCCCCAGCTCCCTCGAGGCGCTCGCCACCGCGCTCGACGCCGAGCTGGAACGCTTCGAGGAGGGTGGGTGAGCCAGGGACGGATCCTCCTGGTCGACGACAACGTCGACCTGATCGACAACCTGGGGGAGATCCTCGAGGACGAGGGATACAAGGTCCTCCGCGCCACGAGCGCCGCCAGCGCACGGGCCCGCGCCACCGAGGGATTCGACGTCGCCCTCGTGGACCTCCGCCTCCCGGATGGGGACGGGACCGAGCTCGCCGCCGAGCTGCACCAGAACGGCGCCGAGGTGGTGCTCCTCACCGGGTTCGCCAGCGTGGAGTCGGCGGCCGCCGCCATCCGCGCCGGCGCCTGCGCCTACCTGGTCAAGCCGTGCGCTGTGCCGGAGCTGCTCCTGACCGTGGGCCAGGCACTCCGCCAGGTCCGGCTCCAGACCGAGCGCGAGGAGCTGGCCCGGAGGGCCCTGCTCGCGGAGAAGCTGGCCGCGGTGGGCCGCCTCACCGCGGGGCTGTCCCACGAGATCCGCAACCCGCTCAACGCCGCCGCGCTCCAGCTCTCGGTGCT
>DATJVY010000119.1:0-19510 GCA_035501615.1 Myxococcaceae bacterium | reverse complement strand
CGAGCCCGGCGTCGATCAGCGCGTCCAGCTCGGCACGGGCGAACGAGCCCTTCTCCGCCGTGCCCTGCACCTCGACCAGCTTGCCCTCGGCGGTGGCGACCACGTTCATGTCCACCTCGGCGGCGCTGTCCTCCTCGTAGTCGAGATCGGTCACCACCGTGCCCTTGACGATGCCCACCGACACCGCGGCCACCGGGACCATCCTCGGCGCGGTGGAGAGGGTCTTCCTGGCGTTCAGGGCGCGCGCGGCCTGGGCCAGCGCGACGTAGGCGGCGGTGATGGACGCGCAGCGGGTCCCCCCGTCTGCCTCGATGACGTCGCAGTCGAGGGTGAAGGTGCGCGGGCCGAGCTGCCCCAGGTCGACCGAGGCCCGGAGCGCGCGGCCGATGAGCCTCTGGATCTCCTGCGTCCGCCCGCTCTGCTTGCCCCGGGCGGCCTCGCGCGCGGTGCGGGTGTTCGTGCTCCGGGGGAGCATCCCGTACTCGGCGGTCACCCAGCCGCTGTTCTTCCCGAGGAGGTGCGGAGGGACGCGGTCCTCGACCGAGCAGGTGACCCGCACCCAGGTGTGGCCGAGCCGCACCTCCGCCGAGCCCTCGGCGTGCCGGGAGATCCCGGGGGTGATGGTGAGCGGACGCAGGTCGAGCGGGCCTCGGTCGAAGGAGCGCATGCGGGTGGGGGGACCCTACTCAGGGAGGCGCGGACGAGGCCACCGGGGGACGGCGATCCCGCGCCGCGGTCTGGGCGAGGAAGGCGACCACCCCGTCGGCGATGGCCTGGGCGACCCGGTCCCGATACTCGGGCCGGGCGAGCTTCCGGCTCTCCTCGGGGTGGGAGATGAAGCCGAACTCCACCAGCACCGCCGGCGCCTCGACCCCGGTGAGGACGTAGAACGGCGCCTGCTGCACCCCGTGGTCACCGCCTCCGGACGCCGCCACCAGCCGCGAGTGGACGGCGTAGGCCAGCCGGGCGCTGTCGGCATGTGCCTCGCTCCGCCGGAGGTCGGCGAGGATGAAGGCCAGGGTGTCGGTGGGCTCCGGCGCGCCGGCCCCCGCCGAGTCGGCGTTCTCCAGCTCCGCCACGCGGCGGGCGTCCTCCCCGGAGGCACTCGCGGAGAGGAAGAAGGTCTGTACCCCCTCGAGGCGGGCCCGCAGCCGCCGGGTGGGCATGGAGTTCAGGTGCAGCGAGACGAAGGCGTCGGGGTGGGCCTGGTTGGCGAAGGTGACCCGGTCGGCGAGCGCGAGGAGCACGTCCTGCTCGCGGGTGAGGAGCACCTCCACGCCCTCCCGCTCGAGCGCAGCCTTGAGCCGGCGAGCGACGTCGAGCGAGACCGACTTCTCCAGCTGTCCATCGGGGCCGATGGCACCCTCCTGCGCGCCGCCGTGCCCCGGATCGAGGACCACGCGCGCACGGGGTGCGGGTGCGGCGGCGACGAGCAGCGCGGTGCAGAGCGCCAGGGCGGAGGGCATCCGCCCCGGCATGTTACTTCAACACCGGGCCCGACCTACTTGACGGTTTCGGTCTTCCCCTCGGGACCGGTCTTCTCGTGCTTCACCACGTTGCCGTGGGAGTCGGTCTCGATCGTCTCCTTCGTGTCGCGCTTCGCGTCATTCTTCATGCCCGGAGCGTCGTGGGTGGCCTTCTTCTCGGTCTTGGTCGTGGTGCCACCCATCGAGTTCTTCTCGGTGTCCTTCGTGTAGGTGCTGGTGTCCTTGGTGGACCCGGCCTTGCTGCTGGTCTTGGTCGACTTCTCCGCCTTCACCGAGCCGGTGCCGTTGTCCTTCTCCTTGACGGTGGTCTTGCTCTCGGTGGTCTTGGTGTCCTCTGCGCGGGCGACGCCCACGAGCGCGAGGGCGGTGGCCGCGGTCAGTCCGATGATCAGTCGCTTCATTCGTGTCTCCTTGTTGCAGGAGCCATCCAACTTGGTCATCGCCCGGAGGGACGCAAGGTCGGCTTCACGCAACGTCGATCAGCGGTCGCCCGCGCGCCAGCTCGCCGATCACGGCGGCGTCGACCCCGGCCCTCTCGAGCGCTCGCTCGGCCCGGCGGAGCGCGGCCCGGGGAACGGCGGCGATGAGCCCACCGTTGGTCTGGGCGTCGGAGAGCACCAGGCGGATCGGCTCGGGGAGGCCCGGCGGGAAGCGGACGTGCGCGCCGAAGTGCTCGAGGTTGGCCCGGCTCCCGGCAGGCACCACGCCCTGCTCGGCGAGCTCCGGCACGCCGGCGAGGATGGGAATGTGCTCGAGGAAGAGGCGGGCCCGCAGCCGGGCGCCCAGCGCCATCTCGGCGAGGTGGCCCAGGAGCCCGAACCCGGTCACGTCGGTCAGGGCGTGGACCGGGAACTTGCCCGAGGCGAAGACCTCGCCGGCGGCGCGGTTGAGCGCTGACATCAGCGCGACGACCCGCTGCTCCAGCTCCGGTGCGGCGATCCCGCGCTTGATGGCGGTGGTGGCGATGCCGGATCCCAGCGGCTTGGTGAGGATCAGCACGTCCCCCGGCCGGCCCCCGGCGTTGGTGAGGATGCGGCGCGGATGGACCACACCGGTGACCGCCATGCCGTACTTCGGCTCCGGATCGTCCACCGAGTGGCCGCCGAGGATGGGGATGCCGGCCTCGTCCGTCTTGCTCTGGCCTCCCTCGAGGATGCGGGCCAGCGTCTCCAGGGGGAGCGCCTGGGTGGGGAAGGCGACCAGGTTCAGGGCGAAGAGCGGGCGAGCGCCCATCGCCCAGACATCGGAGAGCGCGTTGGCCGCGGCGATCTGTCCGAAGGCGAACGGGTCGTCCACCACCGGAGGGAAGAAGTCGACCGTGGAGACCACCGCCTCGGTCGCCGACAGACGGTACACCGCGGCGTCGTCGTGCGTGGCGAACCCCACCAGCGCTCGCGGGTCCTTCCTGGTCTTCAGGCGGCGCAGGACCTGCGCCAGTTCCGCCGGTCGGAGCTTGGCGGCTCAACCGGCGCAGTGACTGAACTGGGTCAGCCGCCGCGGCGTCTCTGGGCTCATGGCCCGTCTTCTGCCCGGGATTCAGCCGGCGCGCACGTAATCCTTGCGAATCAGGTCGACGATGGCCTGGGCGATGGCCACGTCGTCCGCCTCGGAGTGGTCCATCACCGCCCGGAGCGTCCCGTGGTTGTGAACGAGCTGGAGCACGTCCAGCAGCTCGGGCGCGAGGTCGCGCAGCCTGGGGACCAGCGGGCGGCGCAGCACCAGCGGGGCCTCGGCGGGGGGTAGTTGGCCCTCGATGCGCTTGTACTCGTCCAGGAGGCGGAGCGCGTCCATGAGCAGGGCCTCGGTGGACCGGTCCAGCTCGACCATGAACTCCTGGCCGTCCGGAGGCTGGAGCTCGAAGTCGCCCTCCTCCCAGGTGATGATCCGGTTGAAGCTCTTCTGCGGCCCGAGGGCGTGATCTCCGTCCACGACCGCGTAGTAGACGCGGCCCTGGCGAAGGTAGATGCGGCCCTCGTGGGCGCCGGTGACGACGAGCACCCCGTTCTTCTTCGAGGTGTGGAAGAGCTGGAGCAGATCGGGGAGCGGGATGTCCTCGATCTTCCCGGTCATGGAGGAGGTCTTGTTGGTCTTGGCCGCCTGGGCCTGAGCCGCCTCCTCCAGGCGCTCGCGCATCTCGGCGTCGGAGATCTCGCTCTGGGCTCCCCCCTCGCGCTGGACCAGCTTGAGGATCGAGGTACCGATGAGGATCCGGTCCCCCTCCTTGAGCCGTGCCTGGCGGATCTTCTCCCCGTTGACGAAGGTGCCGTTGGTGCTTCCCAGATCCTCGATCAGCACCTTGCCCGGGCCGACGGTGATCTTCGCGTGCTTGCGGCTGACCATGTCCTCGACCAGGACCATGTCCAGCTCGCTCGAGCGGCCGATGGTGACCTGACGGCTCATCTTCAGGGGGAACTCACCCCCCTGGTACTTGCCGGAGATGAACCGGAGGGCCCAGGCTGTGTCAGCGCTCGCCGCTGCCATCGTCGTACGGAGAGACCCTACAGCAGGGTCCCGGCGAAGACGAAACTTCCGGCCTCGCTGGAGGGCACCAGCCGGAGCCGCCCGGTCCGGGGCTCGGGTTTCCGGGACGGTGAAGTCAGGACTGCCTCCTCGGTGACCAGCACCTCGCCACGCTCCGAACGGAGGAACCAGGCGCGCGGCTCCCACCTGTGCTCCGGAATGCGGAGCACCGGCTCGAGGCGCGCGTCCGACATCGACCGCTCCCGGTCCCCGGCCACCACCAGCGCACCCAGCGCCTCGGGAGAGTGGCCGGAGAGCAGCTCGGAGCGTCGCCAGAGCGCGGCCAGCGCCCCGGCCAGCGCCGGTGCGAGAGGTCCCGAGGGCTCCCAGCGTCCGCCCCGCCGCACGAACACCAGCTTCTCCCGGCCGAGGGACGACACCGCCACGGCGCCCGAGGTGCCCGAGGCGTCGAGGGTGGTGACCACCGAGGCCCGGTCCCCGTCGATGCTCACGCTGAACCGGTCGTAGCGCAGGCTCCGGGGCTCGAACTCCGGCGCTCCGGCCACGGGGATGGGCGCCCGGGACAGCTCGGCGGCCCGGAGCGCGGAGACCAGCTGCGGCTCGGGACCTCCGGCGGCTCCGAGGAGGCGGGGGAGCAGTGCCCAGGCCACACCGGCGAGCACCGCGAGGCCGAGCAGCACCGCCACGGCGCGCGCGCCGCGGCGCTCACCGCCGGCGACGGTCACGAGCCAAGCATCTGGCGGGCCTTGTCGGCCGCAGGGGTACCGGGGACGCGGGTGATGATCCGCTGGAGCGCGTCGCGCGCCTTGCTCGAGTCCTTCAGGCGCGAGTACAGGTCGTGGAGCCGGAAGAGGTACCGGTCGTCGTCCGGGCCCGGATACTTCTGGATCACGGTCTCCAGGCGGCTCGCGGCGGCGGCCCAGCGGTCGCGCTTCTCGTAGAAGTCGGCGACGTAGACCTCGTGGCGCACCAGGCGGTCACGAACGTCGGCCAGCTTCGCCTTCGCGTCCGCGAGGTACTGCGAGTTCGGATAGGTGCGGACGAAGTCGGCGAGCGACTCCCAGGCCGCTTTCACCTGCGTCTGGTCCTTCTCGCTCGACGGCGGGAGCATGAACCAGTCGCTGGGGATGTCACGGTAGTGGGCCAGGGCGGCGCGGTAGGCGGCGTAGTCCACCTTGGGATGGGTGGGGTGGAGCTTGACGAAGCCGTTGTAGCGGTCCACCGCCTCGGACCACAGCTCGCGCTCGTACGAGACGTCGGCCAGGCGAAGCTCGGCCTGCCGCGAGGCCTCGAGGAAGGGGAACTTCGTCTTCACGTACTCGAAGTACTTCTCGGCCAGCTGGTACTGGCTGCTCTCGAGGGCCTCGTCGCCGCGCTTGAGGTTGGTGCTCGCCTCGCTCGCGTAGTCGGGCTCGCCGAAGTCACCGTTGCCGGAGAAGAGGCCGCATCCGGCGAGGAGGGCCAGTGCGGAGAGCGTGACAAGGAGGAGCGGGCGCATCGAAGGGCCGAACACCCTAGCCTCCTTCCTCCATCCCTTCCACCCCCGGAAAGAGCTCCCGGATGAGCTCCGGGGTGAAGCCGCGGGCGAGCAGCCTGCGGGCAGATCGGAGCGGCGGCTCGCCCCGGACGACGGCGCGGAGAGCGGCCGTGCGCGGGGTCCATCCCTCCTCGTCGACGGCGAGGGAGAGCGCCTCCTCGGCGACGGCGGCCGGATAGCCCTGCTGGACGAGCCTCTGGTGCATCACCTCACGGGACCACCCGCCCCGGAGGACGAGCGCGCGGGCGCGGGCCCGAGCGGAACGGCGGTCGTCGGCCGCGCCCAGGCGGATCGCCACCGCGACCTCGGCCTCCACCTCCTCGGCGGACAGCCCGGCGCGACGCAGCGCTTCCCGGAGCGCTGCCACGGAACGCTCCCTCCGGGCAAGCGTCCGCAGCGCCCGAAGACCCGTTCCCCCCGCGGCTCCAGCGGTGTTACGCCTCACGGTGCATGCACCCCGCGCTGTCACGGTACATGGATTTCCAGACCGCATGGGGGGTCTGGCAGCGGCGGAACGGCTCGGCGCCCGACGAGCCGACGGATGCGGCCTTCGTCTCGGCAGCCCGGGCGCGGCCCGACCTCTGGTCCGCGGTGGAGCGGGCCGCGGGCAAGGCCCACCCACCCGAGGACGCACAGAACGCGCTCCTCGTGCTCGCGGCCCGGGCGGCGAGCTCGGTGCTGGAGGACGACGAGCGGCTGGTGGGTCCGCTGGCGCGCGCGCGGGGTGCGCTGGAGGAGGAGGGCGCCACCCCGGACCAGGTGGAGGCGCTGGTCGGCGCGGTGCTCCTCGAGGAAGCCTTCGGCGACGACCTCCCGGCGGACGGGTTCGACGCGGCCTTCGTCGCCGAGTCCCTGGAGACGCTCGCCGCGCTGGCCACACTCACGCCCCAGCGGGTGGCGGCGCTGGAGACCGCGTTCGCCGGAGGCCCGGACGGACCCGAGCGGCGGACGCGGCGCATCGCGGCCCAGGCGCTCTGCGGGGTCGCCTGGTCCGAGGGACCGGACCTCATCTCCTGCGAGCACCTCGAGGAGGCGGCGCTGCGGCTCGAGCCCGAGCAGCGTGGCGCGCTCGCCGAGTTCGTGGATCACCTGGCGGAGATGCGGCTCATCGGGCCGCTTCGGCGGCGGCGCCTGCGGCGCGCGCTGTCCGAGCTCAGGTGAGCCAGCGGCTCGGCTCCTCAGAACCTCTCGATGTGGAAGTCGTCGTCGGCGGCGGGGAGCGCGCTCGAATCCCCTGCCGGACGCGGCGCCGGGGCCGGCTGCGGCGCGCCAGGACGCGGCGCCCCGGGATTGATGCGTCCGAGCGGCGTGCCGGCGCCCGGGGTCGGCGGCCGGGACGGCGACGCGGCCGACGACGGCGCGCCTGCGGGGGCCCCGGCCGGCGAACCTCGCTGGGTGAAGGCCAGGCTTCCCGGCGCGGAGTTGCCGTCCTGGGGCGGGCCCTCGAAGTCGTCCCACCGGCCGTCGCTGGTCGCGCTGATTCCGCTGAAGCGGAGGGCGAAGTCGTCCGGGTTGGTCGCCTGCCGGTGCGCCTCCTCGTAGGTGATGATGTTCTGCCGCACGAGGCTCATCAGCGACTGATCGAAGGTCTGGGTCCCGTAGCTCTGGTGGCCCTGGGCGATGGCGTCGGTGATCTCCTTGGTGCGGTCCTTGTCCTCGATGAGCTCGCGCACCCGGGCGGTGGCCTTGAGCACCTCCACCGCGGCGACACGGCCCTTGCCGTCGGCCCGGGGGACCAGGCGCTGGGAGATGACCGCCTTGAGGACGCTCGCCAGCTGCAGCCGCACCTGCTTCTGCTGGTAGGGCGGGAACACGGAGACGATCCGGTTGATGGTCTCGGTGGCGTCGAGGGTGTGAAGGGTGGACATCACCAGGTGACCGGTCTCGGCCGCGGTGAGCGCGGTCTCGATGGTCTCGAGGTCTCGCATTTCGCCGACGAGGATGACGTCCGGATCCTGGCGGAGCGCGCTCTTGAGCGCCTGGCTGAAGGAGATCGTGTCCACGCCGACCTCTCGCTGGTTCACGATCGAGCGCTTGTCCCGGATGAGGAACTCGATCGGATCCTCGATGGTCATGATGTGGTCGGTCTCGTTGGCGTTGATGTGGTCGATCATCGCCGCGAGGGTGGTGCTCTTTCCCGAGCCAGTGGTGCCGGTGACCAGGATCAGCCCGCGTTCCTCGAGCGCGATCGACTCGAGCACCGGGGGAAGGATGAGGTCGCGGATGGTCATCACCTTGAAGGGGATGACCCGGAGCACGGCCCCCAGCGTGCCACGCTGCTGGAACACGTTCACCCGGAAGCGGCCCAGCCCCGGAACGCCGTAAGCGAGGTCCACCTCGTTGGAGTTCTTGAACTTGTCCCGCTGGTACTCGTTCATGATCCCGAAGGCCATGCGCGCCACCTCCTCGGGGGGGAGGCGCTTGCCGTCCTTCAGGGGAACGAGGGAGCCGTCCACCCGGAACATGGGGGGCAGACCGGCCTTGAGGTGAATGTCGCTCGCGCCGCCGCGGAGCGCGACCTGCAGGATCTCGTTGAGTTCCAAGCTCCTTGAAGCCTAGCACCCGGCCAGCCGGGCCCGCCTGTGCGGGGACGGCCTACATGCCGCGCGGATGCGCGTCGGGGGCCGACCCGTCAGCGCTTGCTGAACTGGAACCGCCGGCGGGCGCCGGGCTGGCCGTACTTCTTGCGCTCCACGACGCGTGCGTCGCGGGTGAGGAAGCCGGCCTTCTTCAGCGGCGTCCGGAACTCGGGGTTGAGCAGGCACAGCGCTCGGCTCAGCCCGTGGCGGATGGCCCCCGCCTGGCCGGAGAGGCCGCCGCCGACGACGTTCACCGTCACGTCGACCTTCCCCACCTGCTCGAGGATCTGCAGCGGCTGGTTGAGGATCATCTTCGACGTCTCGCGCCCGAAGTACTCGTCGAGGGGACGGCCGTTGACGACGATGGTCCCGTTTCCTTCCTTCACCCACACCCGGGCCGTGGACTCCTTGCGGCGGCCGGTGGCGTAGAACCCGTTCTCTTTCTGGATCGGCATCGTGAACCTCGGCCCCCTGCACCAGGGGGACGCTCGTGGAGCGGGCGCCCGGCACCCGCGTCGGTAGGGCTCAGCCCTCCACCTGGCGCGGCTCGGGCTTCTGGGCGGAGTGAGGGTGCTTGTCCCCGGGGTACACCTTGAGCTTGGTCATCATCTTCCGGCCCAGCGCGTTGCGGGGAAGCATCCGGCGGACGGCGTTGACGATGACGTCCTCGGGGTGGCGGGCTCGCAGCGTCGCGAGGTTGGTGGTCTTCAGCGCACCGGGGAAGCCCGCTCGCGGGTGGCGGTAGTAGAGCTTGTTGGTCTCCTTGGAGCCGGTGACCTTCACCTTGGCCGCGTTGATGACGATGACGTGGTCACCGGTGTCCAGCGACGGGGTGTAGATGGGCTTGTGCTTGCCCTTCAGCAGGGAAGCGATCTGGCTCGCCGCTCGACCGAGCACCTTGTCGCTCACGTCGATGACGTGCCATGCCCGCTTCACGTCCGCGGGCTTCGCGCTGTACGTCCGGTTCGACATCTGGAGACACTCCGAGACACACGGGGGGCTGACCCCCGGAAAAGACGGGCGATGTAGAGGTCTTGGCGCCCCAAGTCAAGTCGAGAGGCGCGCCTTCAGGGCCCGGAAGAACCCCCGCTCCGCCTCGCTCGGCGGCCCGGGGGGAGGAACCGTGGTGTCGGACACTTCGAGGACCGACCCGGGGATGTCGGCGAGGAACCGGGAGGGCGTTCGGGGCACCTCGCGGCCGCGGCGGAGGCGGGTGGCGGCCCGGGTGAGGATCAGCTCCTCCCGGGCCCGGGTGATGCCCACGTAGCAGAGCCGACGCTCCTCCTCGAGGTCCTGGGGCTCGCCCTGCATCCCGCCATGCGGAAGGAGCCCCTCCTCCATCCCCACCAGGAAGACCGTCTTGAATTCCAGGCCCTTGGCGGCGTGGAGGGTCAGGAGCGTGACCCGGGCCGGCGTCGGGCCGTCCTCCTCCTCGCGGGTGTCGAGCGACAGCCGCTGGAGGTAGGCCCGGAGGTCCGACCGGGGGCCCTCCCGGCGCTCGAACTGCTCGAGCGAGCCGAGGACGCCCTCCACCCCGCGCAGCCTCCGGTCCGCCGCGCCCGCCGAGCTGGCCGTCGCTCGGGCCGCGGCCTCGAACCCGATGTCGTGGAGCAGGCTCCGGGTGACGACCGACAGCGGCTCGGTCCGGAGCCGGGCCCGGGTGCGGTGGAGGAGGTCCGCGAACTCGCTCACCGCCCGGGCCGCTCCGGGGGTCAGCCCTGGAACGGAGCCGGCCGCGGCGAGAACGTCGGAGAGTGGCCGCCCGTGCTCGTGCGCCCGGGCAACGAGGTGCTCGACGGTGACGTCGCCGATGCCCCGCGCCGGGACGTTGACGATTCGGAGGAGCGAGACCTCGTCGGCGGGGTTGGCGAGGACCTTGAGGTAGGCGAGCACGTCGCGCACCTCGCGGCGGTCGAAGAACTCGGCGCCCCCGACGACCTCGTAGGGGACTCCCCGGGCCCGGAACGCCTCCTCGAGCGGACGGGACTGCCCGTTGGTCCGGTAGAGCACGGCGATGTCGTCGGGCCGGCCGCCCTGGCGCAGCAGCTGCTCCACGCTCCGGGCCACGAAGGCCGCCTCGTCGTCCTCGCCGGGGGTGACGACCAGCCGGACCTTCGGACCGCCCACGCGCTCGGTCCAGAGCTGCTTCGGCCGGCGCCCCGCGAGTGGCGAGACGACGCCGTGGGCAGCCTCGAGCACCGCGGGCACGCTCCGGTAGTTCTGCTCCAGCCGGACCTCGCTGGCCCCGGGGAACGCCTGCTCGAAGCGGAGGATGTTGCCCACCTCCGCCCCTCGCCAGCCGTAGATGCACTGGTCGTCGTCCCCCACCGCGCACACGTTGCGGCGCTCGCCGGCCAGGAGCTTCAGGAGCTCGAGCTGCGCGCCGCTGGTGTCCTGGAACTCGTCCACCAGGAGATGGCGGAAGCGGCGGACGTACCGGTCGAGCACCTCGGGATGCTCGCGGAACAGCCGCAGCGGCAGGAGCAGCAGGTCGTCGAAGTCCACCGCGGCCTGTGCCCGGAGCGCGCGCTGGTAGAGCGGGAACGCCTCGGCCGCTGCGACCTCGCGCTCACTCGGCGCGTCCCCCTCGGCCGCTGGTGCCCGGCCGGCGTTCTTCGCCCTGCTGATGGCGGCGAGGATGCGCCGGGGGTCGAAGTCCGACTTGCCGTCGATCGGCCGCTGGCGGAGCGCCCGGTGGACCAGGGAGATCTGGTCCCCGGTGTCTGCGATGACGAACCTCTTCGGCCAGCCGAGCAGCGGTGCGTGCTCGCGCAGCACCTGGGCCCCGAAGGCGTGAAAGGTGCAGACGGTGAGCGCCTGTGCGCCCTGCCCCACCAGGCGGACCACCCGCTCCTTCATCTCCGCGGCCGCCTTGTTGGTGAAGGTCACCGCGAGGATGGAGCGGGCGGAGGTGCCCCGCGCGAGCAACCAGGCGATGCGGTGGGTGATGACCCGCGTCTTCCCGCTGCCTGCGGCGGCGAGCACGAGCAGGGGACCTTCGGTGGTGGTGACGGCACGCCGCTGGGGAGGGTTCAGTCCGGAGAGGTCCACTGGAGGGACGGACGCGTATAGGATCGGGGGCTGACCGATGCCTGCCTCCCCCGCGCGCGCTCCCGCCCGCCAGTCCACCGCCGAGCTCGAGACGCAGGCCAAGGAGGCCCGCGCTCTCGTGGCGCGCCTCGGGCGCCGCGAGTTCCTCGAGCAGCTCTCCACGCTGGGTCGCGCGTTTGCCGCGGACCCCGGCAACCCCGGCAGCTACGCCTGCAAGGATTGCGAGCGCTGCGCCAACTGCATGTTCTGCCGCGAGTGCCTGGGCTGCTACCAGTGCACCCACTGCGTCGCCTGCGACGGCTGCAGCAACTGCAGCCACTGCACCGAGAGCAAGGGGTGCCAGTCCTCGGCCTACCTCCTGCAGTGCGAGGCGTGCACCCACTCGGCCTACCTCGTGATGTGCCGCAACCTCTCGGACTGCAACTACTGCTTCGGCTGCGTGGGCCTCTCGAAGAAGGACTTCCACATCCTCAACGTGGCCTTCCCCCGCAAGGAGTACTTCGAGGTGACCACGCGCTTGCGGAAGGAGCTGGGGCTCCCGGCCTGACGCGTTGGGTGTTGCCTGGGCGGCTCTGGCCTGCGACGGTCCGGGGCGTCCGTCATCGGAGGGGGCCGTCCATGGCGCGCGTCTCGGGAGAGGTGACCTCGTCCACCCCGGCGGAGGTGGTCCTCGGAGCTCTGACCGACTTCGGCCCGCGCCGCCCCGAGCTGTGGCCGAACCTCTCGGCGAAGTTCTACCAGGTGCACTCGGTCGGGCAGACCGAGGCCGACGTGACCGAGGGAACCGACGTGCTCGGCGGGGTCTGGGAGCGGACGCACTACGACTGGTCCGAGCCGGGCGTGGTGCTGATCGAGGTCGAGGACTCGAACACCTTCGCCCCGGGGAGCTGGTGGCGCTACCAGGTCGAGGCCGTGGGGAGCGGGAGCAAGGTTCGGTTCCAGTTCGACCGCCGCCCCAAGAACCTCAAGGGGCGCATCGTGTCCTTCCTGCTCGCGCTGGGCGGGAGGCGGACGTTCACCCGGTCGCTGGAGGAGACGCTCCGGCGGCTGGGTGCGCCGGCGGCGGTCACCGCGGGCTGAGATTCAGCGGGCTTGCAACCTGTCACGGCCCCGCTCCGAGGCCAGCGCCGTCACCACGTCGGCCGTCGACTCGGACGCCGTCCCGCGCTCCCTCGGAGCACACCCTCTGGCGTGGATTCCCACTCCCCATGACCCGGGGACGAGGCAGGCTCGCCCCCGTGCAGCGTCCTCGCCCCGCGCAGCCACCGATCGCCGCCCTCTGCCGCTTCCCGGGTCTCCTCGCCGCGACGACCCTGGCTGCCCTCGCCTGCGCCACCCCCGCGACCGGATGGATCCGCACCGAGCTCTACCTCGGACGCAACCTCCCCGACGGCGGAACGCTGAGCACCTCCGACATCGAGTCCTTCCTCGCCCGCGAGGCCGGACCGCGGCTCGGCGGCTGGACGCTCCTCGACGCCCGCGGCCACTGGATCGCCCAGGACGGCGGCACCGTCGACGAGCCCACCTCGCTCCTGGTCGTCCTCCATCGGGCGGGACCCGACGACGCCACCCTCGAGGAGCTCCGCCGCTCCTACGCTCGCACCTACGGACAGCAGTCGGTGCTCCGCGTCGACGCCCCCGCCGGAGCGAGCTTCTGATCGCCGGCTACAGCGGCCGGACGAAGAACGCCTTCAGGTACTCCGTCTCCGGCAGCCCACCCAGCGCGGGATGGTCCGCCGCCGGACCGCGACGCTCCAGGATCTGGATCGGCCGCCGCACGTCGTCCGCCGCGCCGAGCAGCATCGCCTCGAAGTCCACTGGCTTCACCTTCCCCGAGCAGGAGCAGGTGACCAGCAGCCCTCCGGGCCGGAGCAGCCGGAGCGCGCGAACGTTCAGCTCCCGGTAGGCCCGCAGCGCCGCGCCCGGGCCCTTGCTTCTCTTCGCCAGACCCGGCGGATCGAGCACCACCGTGTCGAAGCGCTCGCCGTCGCGATCGAGCTGGTGGAGCACGTCGAAGGCGTTCGCCTCCCGCGCCTCGACGTTCCCCCTGCCGTTCCGCCGCGCGTTCCCTGCCAGCCGCGCCGCCGCCGCCGGATCCTGCTCCAGCGCCAGCACCGAGTCGCACTTCGCCGAGAGCGCCAGTGCGAATCCTCCGTGGTAGCTGAAGGCGTCCAGCGCGCGCCCGCGCCCGAGCTCCCCGGCGCGGAGGTGGTTCTCCGCCTGGTCGAGGAAGGCGCCGGTCTTCATGTCCCGGAGGAGATCGGCCTCGAAGACGCTGTCGCCCTCTCGCCACTCCGCCAGAGCCTCGGGGGGCCCGTGCAGCACGCGGGACTCGCGCGGCAGCTGCTCGAAGTCCCTCCCCGAGCCGTCGTCGCGGCAGACGACCTGGGTCGCACCGCCCAGCTCCACCAGCGCCGCGGCCAGCGCCTCCTTCCGCGCGTCCATGCCCTCGGAGAGCGTCTGGAGCACCAGCCGATCGCGGTAGCGATCCACGAACAGCCCCGGCAGGCCGTCCGCCTCGGCGTGCACCCAGCGCAGCGCCTCGCGCCCGAACGGCGCCCGCCGGGCGATGGACGCCTCGAGCCGCGCCCGGAACCACCCCGCGTCCACCCGCTCCTCCGCCGGAGGGCGCCGGGTCAGCAGCCGGAGCGCGAGCGGGCTCCGCGCCGCCCACAGCGCCTGTCCCGCCGGCTGGCCCCGCGGGTCGACCACGGACACCACCGACCCGCCGGGAGCGTCGGGCGGCTCCAGCACGTCCTTCCGCCACACCCAGGGCCGGAGATGCCGGAGCGCACGCGCGCCATCCGCCGACACCTGGACCGTCGGCGGAGGCCCCCTCGGCCCCGAGCTCATTCCAGCCCGCGCGCGGCGAGCTCCAGGTCGTCCTCACCCCGGAGGTGGCCGATCTCGTGGAGCAACGTCACCCGGATCTGCTCCACCAGCTCCTCGCGCGAGGTCACCGCCCGGGCGAGGTTCTTCCGGTACACCACCACCGAACGGCACACCGGGCCGTCGTCGGCACTGCACGGCTCGCCGATGGGGGGCCCGCGAAAGAGGCCGAGGATGGTGGGCGACAGGGGCGGGTCTCCCTCCAGCAGGTCGTCCGCCTTGGGGATGTCCTCCACCGTCACCGGCACGCCCCCGAGGTCCTTGCGCATGTCCGGGGGGAGCCCGGCGAGCGCCCGGTCCACCTCGCGGCGGAACTCCTTCTCCGAGAGCAGCTGCGGCGGCGGGAAGTCCTCCGGCGACAGCTCGTGCGCCTTCTTGAAGTGCGCCTCGGCCTCGGCCAGCTTGCCCTCCCGCTCGAGCAGCAGACCGAGGTGCTGGTGTGCATGCGCGCCGTGCTCGTCGTCGGAGACGAGGCGGGTGAACGCCTCCTGCGCCTCCTTGAAGCGGCAGAGCTCGAAGAGCGCCACCGCCCGCTCGTAGGCCACGTCCGGGTCGTTTCCTCGTTCCTCGGCGGCCTCCTCGCTCCGCTCCAGAGCGACCTGGGCCTCGCCGAGGTCGTTGGCCGCCATCGCTCCCAGGAGCGCGAACTGCGCGGCGAGCTCGGCGTCTCCGGCCTCGCGGGCCAGCTGCCGGCCCCGCTCGGCATAGACGAAGGCCAGCTCGTCGTTGTCCCGGTTGCTCGGGAGGCTCACCCCGTAGAGGTGCGCGGCCCCGAGCAGCGAGTCGAGGTGCTCCGGATCCAGCGCCAGGGCCCGGGCGTAGGCGAGCTTCGCCTCCTCGAACCGGCCCAGTGCCGAGAGCGCCGCGCCCCGCTCGCTGTGGGCGTCCGGCTCGTCCGGCGCGCGGGCCGAGGCCTCGGCGGCGCAGGACAGCGCCCGGTCATACTCCTGGGCGTCGTAGGCGGACCGGGCCGCGTCCAGGGGATCGAGGCCACGGGCGTCGCACACCGCCAGCGGCTCCACCGGCGGCGGGCGGGAGGGGTGATGGCTCGGCGCCGTGGGCAGCCCGGGATTGGTCGCCGCGCTCTTCGCCGGGACCTCGGTCGTCGTCGCCCGGTGACACCCAGACGCCACGAAGAGGAGACAGAGGAGAGCGACCCGGCGGACCATGGCTCCCAATGTAACAGACGGACCGCGGGCGGCAGTCCGCCCCCGGCCTCACATGCAGCCCGCGTCCCCAGCGGCGCAGACCAGCAGCTTCGGCTGCCCGGTCACCGGCTCGAGCTGGAGCTCCTGGTCGCCCTGACCTTGGATGGTCGCCGAGAGGGTGATGATGCCCGGCGGCGGCGTCCCCAGGCAGTCGCCCACCCCGGCGACCCGGGGGATCGCCTGCCCGGTCCCTCCCTGGAAGCACAGGCCAGCCCACGCGCTCAGGTTCACGCCCGTGGGCACGCTGACCCACTGCCCCGTCTCCACGCAGGGGCACCCTCCGCCGCCGCACATCGAGGTGGTGGCACACCCGGCAGAGGGACACCCGATGCCGAAGGTCTGGTTGTCGCAGGGCATCCGCTCCCAGCGGGCCTGGGGGGTCCCAGCGTCGGTCTGGAGGGCCAGCCGGACGGGCTGGTTGTGCGCCCGCGCGACCTTCCGGGCGGCGAGCAGCTGCCCGTAGACGCCCATCACCCCGTCGTTGTTCCTCGCGCGGGTCGTGGCCGCCTGAAAGCTGTTCACCGCCAGCGCGGTGATCACCGTCACCACCGCGCAGGTCGCCATCGCCTCGAGGAGGGTGAAGCCGCGCCGCGCCATCAGAAGCTCCCTGCCAGCTTGAAGTTCCGCGTGGCCAGCGTGACCACCAGCGTGCGCCGGACGTAGCCGTCGTCGGGGTTGCCGTCCGCGTCGAGCACGAAGCTGCCGCCGTCGGCGGACGCGGTCCCGGTCCCCTGGCGTCGCGTGGAGCGTGCGACGAGGTGGACCTCCACGGCGCGGACCCGCCGCATGAGCGCGTCCCAGGTCGTGGGATCGAGGGCCGGGGCGCCCATGCCGCCCGGCACGGCGCAGGAACCGCTGGGGTTCGCCCCCACGCAGGCATCGATGGGCACGCCGCCGTCTGCGCCCGGATACCAGGTGAGCGGAACCCCGGCATCGGCCGCGAGATTCGTCACTCCGAGCCCGATGGTCATCTGCTCCACGTCGCGGCTGAGCTCGGTCCAGGTGTCGGTGGGGAGAGGCGGCGCGCGGTTGGTGTACTCCAGCACCGGTGCTCCGCTGGCCCAGTTCACCCGGAGGGTCAGGCCTCCGGCCGCCATCATCGTCGTGCCCGGCGTCGCGAAGAGGCTTCCTCCCATCGCGCAGCCGTCGCCGGCCGCCGGGTCGCTCGAGTTGGGATACGGCTGGGAAGGAACGAAGGGAGCGTGGACGCCGGGGTTGCCGAGCTGGGCCGTGCCGGTGGTGACGTGCGAGCACGCCTCCGGAAGGTCGGGGTTGACCAGGAACAGCGCCGTCCCGGCGTCGAACCCGCTGGCCTGGGTGAGGGTGCAGAGCCCGCTCGTGTCGCGGGAGAACGATCCGGTTCCACCGTCCGAGCCGGACAGCGCGCAGGCGGTCATCGGCACGACCGTCGTCGGGTCGGCCCAGCGGATCTGGAGCGAGTCCGAGATCCGGTTCGCGTAAGCGGGCGGAGGCGGCGAGAAGTTGGCGAAGCCCTGGAAGGGATCGCCCGTGGTCGCCTGGATCGCGTAGGCGTACGTCGCTCCCCCGAGGCTGATGCGGGCGTTCCCCATCCCCTCCCCGGCGCGCTGGAGCATCGGGCCGAGGAAGTCGGCCATCGCCTGGCTCCCGCCCTGGATGAGCGAGGTCTGCTGCTCGCGGAAGGCGCGGCTCTGGAGGTGCACGCCCACGGTCAGGGTCGCGGTGAGCACCATCACCCCGAGCGCGGAGGCGAGCATCGTCTCCATGAGGGTGAAGCCGCGTGCGCTCATGGCGCGACCCTCGTCTGCAGCACGACCGCCTGCCGCGGACGGTCCTTCTCGGTCCAGCTCACCGTGACCCGCACGTTCAGGAGGCGCGGCGCGGGCTGCCCCGGCACGAGGGGGCGGGCGAGGATCGGCGCTCCCGTCTCGTCCCCCTCGAAGCAGGGATTGCCGTTGCAGAGCCCCGGCCCATCCACGTCGATGTCCACGTGGTACTTCCGGGTGCTCGGCGCGACCGAGGTTCCCAGGGTAGCAGCCACGCTCCAGGCGACGTCGTAGCCCGTCCGGTCGAGCGACCGGACGTTGTCGCAGAAGTTGGTGTCCGAATTCCCGTTGGTGCATCCCAGGGCGAGGATGCGCTCCAGCTCCCGCTGGGCGATCGCCTCGGCCTGGGCGTTGGCGAACGTTCGGCGGTTCTGGCTGGTCGACGCCACGACGAGGGAGCCCATGGCCGCGATGCCCATGGCCACGATGGCCATGGTCGCCGCCACCTCGATGAGGGTCGTCCCTCGGGGCTGGCTCACTTCGGCAGCTGAGACTGGGAGGAGACGTCCCACAGGATCACCCTCGGCGCCGTGGCTGGCGTGAAGTTGGTCTTGTTGTTCCAGGAGGCGTCGCCGTAGGCCGTGGCCTGACCGGTGACGCTGACGCTGAGCACGTGGCCGTCGTAGATGACCGGCGAGTTCAGGGAGTGGCCCCCGAGGTCCTTGCCGCTGCCGGTCTGGGTCGAGCCGTCGCCCTGGCCGAAGCTGTAGTACTTCCCGCTCACGCTGTTGCTGAGGTTGCAGGCGTCGGCCGCGTTGCCCACCGCGGTGGTGACGTAGACGAAGTTCGCATCGAGCGAGACGCCGCCCCAGACCCGCTGCCCGGGATCGAGCGCCTGACTCCAGGTGGGCGCGACCGGGGCGCCGGGGCAGGCCCCCAGCGGATCGGGATCGGTGTAGCCGAAGACGTAGTAGGTCGACGCGGTGCTGTCGTTGGGGTTGTCGGGGTCATCCGCGGTCCCGAAGAAGAACATCACGGTGTTCTTGCCGTTGGTGACCGGACCGGGTCGGGAGACGAGCCCGGAGTGGATCTCCTCCAGCGGACCGTCGCTCCCGCCCACCGCGAGCGGCGCGCTGGCGATGAGGCAGACCGGGATGCGCGAGCCGAGGGCCAGGCTCTCGTTCCGTTGGCTGAGGTTGAGCCGGTACACCCGCCCGCTGGTCAAGGGCACGTAGAGGACGTCCGAGGTGCCGTCGCCAGGCGTGGCGTCCCCGTAGGCGGGTTCCCCGCCGATGCCGTCTCCCTGGGAGAGCGGCACCACCCCCACCTGCTTCCCGTTCACCACCACCGGCTGGCCGGTGGCGAGGTCGATGAGGTAGACCGTCCCTGCGTAGCCCGATGCGGGCACGTAATCGGTCGCCACCGCGGCGATCCACTTGCGGCAGCTGCCGGCTCCCCCGCCGCAGTCGGCCGTGGCGGTCGTGCCGAAGTCCACCCGGGCGATCACCGGGGCGTGCCGCGTCCCGTTCGTATCCGGGAGGAGGATGCTCGAGTTCCCCAGATGCGCGCTCGCGAACGAGCTGGCGACGGAGTTCATGTCGAACTCCCACTGGAAGATGGGGTAGGCGTCGAGGTCGGGCTGGGTGATGTCCAGGGCGAAGACGGTGCTCTGCCCCTTGCCGGTCGCCGAGACCAGCATCGTCTTCGCGCCCTTGCCCACCGTGCTGCTGATGGTCCAGGGGAGCGAGCTCGATCCGAGGCCGCCGAGGTCGATGTCGGCCACCGCCGGAGAGGCGTCGAGCGACGCCGCCGGCGAGCCGGTGACGGTGGGGCCGACGTAGTTGTTGACGTACCGGCCGAGGAGGCTGCGGGGGAGGAAGGCGAAGCGCTCGGCGCCGTCGCCGTAGTTGCGGGGGTTGATGCCCGGCGGCGGCACGCAGGCGCCCGTGACCTGGAAGAAGCCGCGGTAGAGCGTCGTCCCGGTCTGGCCCACGCACGGGTCCGACGTCCCGGGCGTGTAGTGGCCGGCGCCGAAGGCGTGGAGCATCCCGGTGCTGGTGTTGACGTAGGTATAGGTGTTGCGCCCCGAGAGAGGGCTCCCGTTGAGCACGCCGCTGATGAAGCGCGTCTGGAACGACTTCTGCTCGTCCGCGGTCGTCGTGTAGTACCAGGCGGGGAAGGTCGGCGGGCCAACGACGGCCGGGGTGGAGAGGTTCACCCCGCCCATCGGCCAGGCGCGATGCACGCCGGTCGGCGCCGGGGCCTGGTTGTCCTCCCACCCGTAGAGCCAGTCCTTGAGGAAGTCACGGTCGGTCGAGGTGCAGACCCCGTCCTGGTTGAGGTCGAAGACGTACTTGCCGCCGTTCACGCGGCAGAGCTGCGTCGCGGGGAGGAGCAGGTCTTCCGCCGAGTTCACCGTCGAGAGGGCGGCGATGCTCCCGGTCGAGTTGACGGTCAGCAGCCGGCGGTTGGACGGGTTCCCGCTGGAGTAGTCGGTCACCAGCTTGCCGCCCGAGTCCCAGCGCTGGACCGG
>DATJVY010000118.1:0-20452 GCA_035501615.1 Myxococcaceae bacterium | reverse complement strand
GCACTTGCGACAGGGAGCGCCCTCGTAGGTCTTCGCCGGGGTCTTCACGGCGTCACCGCAGGCGCGTAGGGCGGCGCGTTGCAGACGGCCGCGACGTCAGCCTTCCAGCCCCGCGCGTCCCAGCCCACGTGGCCGGGGTTGCTGACGTGGTCGACGTCCCACTCGTACGCATGGAACGCCTCGTGAACCAGCGAGCAGCGCGCGCCCGCGGCGATGCGGATGGTCTTGTTTGCGGGCGCCGTCTGGCCGGACGCGTCGAGCCCGTCGCCCGCCGGGAACGCGGTGCCGACGACGTAGACCAGTGACCAAGTCCCAAGGGTCGCGTCCGTGAGGCCGGCCCCGAGGAGCGTCAGGCGCGCGGCGTTCCAATCGGCCGCCACGTCCGCACACGTGACGCCGGCAGCGAGGTGCACGTACGCGGGCCCGACGCCGGGGCAGTCGGACACGGGAGCGTCGCCGCACGCCCCGAAGCCCACGAGCGCCAACGCGAGGGCTGCGAGCCGCTGGCCCCTCACGCCCGGCCGCCCTCCGCCGGCTCGTCGAGGGCGCGGCAGGCGGCACAGAGCCCGTGGCTGTAGGGCTGGTGGCAGCTCCGGCAAGGCTCAGCGGCGCGGCTGGCCTCGTACGCCGCTGGTTCGCCGAGTCGAGGAACCACGAGATGACCAGCCACAGAACGATCAAGACCGGAATCGAAAGGAACATCGTTGCTTCTCCTCGGGCTACAGGTGACCACACACTTCATCATCTCATGGGCCGACGAACGTTGCAAGCGTTCGTATTACGAAAGCCCTCCACCTCGGGCCGGAGCGCGCACGATTCGGCACGCCCGCACGGCCGGTGTGGATGGGCTGCGCGCGGAGTAGCAACAGGGGAGCAGCGCAGGCTAAGGGATTGTGATCGCTGCGAAACGAGGGGCTTTTAAGTCCGCCGCGTCTACCGGTTCCGCCACCCGAGCGATGGGTCAGCGGCGTAAGAGCGGTCGTGCCACGATCGCCCGAGACTCTACACGAGCTGCCGGCCGACCTGGCGTCGCGGCGCTGCCGGCCGGTCGGGGCGACGGGGATCCGCCAGTCGGTGCCATCGGCGCATCGCCGCAACGCAGTCGAACGTCCCGTGGCTGCAGCGAGCGACGGCCGCCGGGGGGGGCGCTCCCGAGCCAAGAGCCGCAGGGCTCGATCCAGCGTCCACCGGAGCGGATCCGGCGCACTCGGCGCCCGCCCGGGACTATGGTCCCCTCCCCGAGGGGAGGCTCCCGTCGCAGTCCGGAGGTACGCCATGCCGTCCGTCCCTGTCCCGAAGCCGTCCCACCTGACCAGGTCGCTGCTCTTCCTGGCCATCGCGGCCTGTGCGACCACCGGGGCCGCCAAGCTACAGACGACCAGCGGCCCCGAGCAGCGCTTCAGCATGGTCGGCAGCGGATTCGAGACCAGCGCCCTCATCACCCGGGACGGCGCCCAGGGCCCAGCGATCGACGTGGGCCGCTACGAGAGCGGCGCCGCGATCCGGGGCACGGTCCGGAACAGGCCCTTCCAGATGGCGGTCGACCAGGCCGCGGGGTCCGCCACCGGTCAGGGCGGGCAGGGGCCGATCACGCTCAACGTCGCCGAGGAGGGCGACCAGCTCAAGTGCACCGGGCTGGTCGGCCGGCCTTCGACCATCACCCTCTCCCGGGAGCGCATCAACGGAAACATCGGGCTCTGCTCCTACGACATCACCCGGAACGGGGAGGCCTACACCGGCTCCCGCTCCTGCGCCGGAGGCATCTCCCCGGTCACCGTCACCTTCCCAAGCACCATCCTGGAGTGGAAGCCGATCAACATCTGCATCTTGATGGCGCTGCTGATGTCGACGCCCTAGCGGCTGCCGCGCACTACCCGAAGTGGTAGCCGATCCGGAAGTTGAAGACCGGCAAGGGGACCGTCGCTCCCCAGTGGATGAGGTCGTTGACCTCCTGCTCCACGTCGGGGGACGTCCCGGGCGGGAAGTTCGTGCTGTCCTGGTGACTCACGACGAACTGCACCCCGAAGTCGAGCCCCATCGCGAAGCCGCTGCGCCACACCCACTGCCAGCCGATGCGGGGGGTGATGACCCAGCTCTGGACCCGGCCGGAGGCGGTCGGTCCGAACGGGGCGCCGGACACGAGCTGCGTCACGCTGCCGTCCAGGGTTTGCTGTCCGAACCCCGCTCCGATGAAGAAGGTCCCTCGCAGCGGATAGATGCGCACGGCGACCTCCCACGCCGAGAAGTCGTTGAGGTTCGAGTTCGTGGTGTCGCTCTTGGCCCCGGCCCAGTTGAGGATGGCGTCCGAGGCGAACTTCGGGAACGTGCTCCAGCCTCCGCTGATTCCGATGTAGGGGTGGATCCGCGCATAGCCCTCGACGTTGATCAGCCGCGGGATGCTGATGACTCCGAGGTTGACCCCCACCCGGAACCTCGCCGCATCGTCCTCGGCCTCCTCCGCGCGAACGGGCATTCCGAGCAGCAGCAGCCCACCGAGCAGCAGCCATCTCCGCATGCGACCTCCAGCTTCAAGGGATGACGCGATGTCACCCGGTCGAGCGGGGGGCACGCAAGGAAGACCAGCAGGGGTCCCACCGAACCGGGGCCGGTGTTAAAGACGTTTCCCCCCATGCTGGAAACCGTCACCAAGGGCTTCCGGGCGGCCAGAAACCGGCTTGCCGGGAAGCAGGAGATCACCCCGGAGCTCGTCGACGAGTCGCTGCGCGACATCCGCGTCTCGCTTCTCGAGGCCGACGTGGCCTTCGAGGTCGTGAAGTCCTTCGTCGCCCGCGTCCGGGAGAAGGCGGCGGGCGCCACCGTCCAGACCACCATCACCGACAAGCAGGGACGGCGGCACCGCGTGTCGGCGGGCGACCACTTCATCAAGGTCTGCCACGACGAGCTCGAGGCCCTCATGGGGCCGGTGGACACCTCGCTCCGATTCAAGCCCAAGGGTGGGGTCACCACGATGATGCTGGTCGGGCTCCAGGGCTCGGGGAAGACGACCACCGTCGGGAAGCTGGCGAGCTACCTCCAGAAGAAGGGCAAGCGGCCGCTCCTCGTCGCCGCGGACATCTACCGCCCGGCGGCGGTGGAGCAGCTCCAGGTCCTCGGGCAGCGGCTCGAGGTCCCGGTGTTCTTCCAGGAGGACACCCTCCCCCCCGACCTGGCAGTGAAGGGGGTGGAGGCGGCCCGGGCGCAGCGGTGCGACGTCGTGCTGGTGGACACCGCGGGACGGCTGGCGATCGACGAGCAGCTGATGAACGAGCTGAACCTCATCAAGGCCGCCGTCCACCCCGACGACATCCTCCTCGTCTGCGACGCGATGATCGGCCAGGACGCGGTGCGGACCGCTGCGGAGTTCGATCGCCGCCTGTCGCTGGACGGGTTCATCCTCACCAAGCTCGACGGCGATGCCCGCGGTGGCGCGGCGCTGTCGATCAAGGAAGTCACCGGCAAGCCGATCAAGTTCCTCGGGATGGGCGAGTCGCTGGACAAGCTCGAGGAGTTCCGGCCGGACGGGCTTGCCAGCCGCATCCTGGGGTTCGGCGACATCGTCGGCCTGATGCAGGACTTCGAGCAGGTGGTCGACGAGAAGAAGGCCGAGGAGGACGCCAAGAAGCTCCTCTCCGGAAGCTTCTCGATGAAGGACTTCGTGGAGCAGATCCGCACCGTGCGGAAGATGGGCCCCTTGAAGGATCTCCTCGAGAAGTTTCCCATCTTCGGAGAGATGACCGATCAGCTGAATCCTGACGAGAAGGAGCTGACCAAGATCGAGGCGATGTACGACTCGATGACCGAGAAGGAGCGCCTCCGCCCCTCGCTCATCGACGACAGCCGCATGTCGCGCATCGCGAAAGGCTCGGGCCGCAAGAAGCAGGAGGTCCACGAGCTGCTCGGGAAGTACCAGATGATGCAGCAGGTGATGGGCGCCGTGGGCCAGAACCCCGGGCTCCTCGGCCGCATCCCCGGCTTCAAGCAGCTCGGGCAGCTCTCGCGGATGAAGAACATGGACCTCTCCCAGGTCTTCGGGAAGGACGCGAAGATGATGGAGCAGGCCCTGGGCACCGGCGGGATGCCGATGCAGATGCCCCAGGTGGCGCCCGGCTACTCGGCGCCCATGGGCCAGGCGGCGATGGCCCGGGCCCGTCTCATGGGCTACTCGGACGCGCCGATGGCCAAGCCGGTGGACCGCGACGCGCTGCGGGACAAGCGCAAGCGCGAGCGTCAGGCGCGGAAGAAGAACCGCAAGCGGCGCTGAACCGAGCCGCCCACTCAGGCCTCCCGGCGAAAGGCCGCGATCTCCTCGAGCGACCGCAGCGCCCGCGCGAGGCTCCGTCCCGCCACGTCGTCCCGCAGCCGCCGCCAGGCTGGGCTCTCTGCCCACCGGCGGGAGGCCAGGGCCAGCGCCGACAGCCCGAGGGGGATCAACGCATACCCCAGCGCGAGATTGGCGAGGACCCAGGGCCAGCCCATGGCACGCTGGAGGTCGACGCCGAGGAGGGCCCGTCCACTCACCAGGGCCAGCGGCGTCCAGAGAAGAGGCGAGAGGAGCAGCGTCCAGCGCGTGGCGCGGATGCGGAGCGTGCGCAGCCGCTCCAGGCGGGCCTGCACCTCGGCCACCGGCGCGGCGTAGTCGATCGCCGAGACGACGATCAGCTGACGGGCCGCGACGATGGTCCCGAGGAGCGCGGCCACGAGGAGCGCCACGCCCGACCCGACGAGGAGGGGCGCTCCGAGCATGCCCTCGATGAACCGCACCAGCCAGAGCTGGGCGACGACGCCCATCGCCAGCTCGAGGGCCGGAAGCCAGCGCCAGCGGCGGAGGTCCGATCCCACGGCCGCGGTCCGCACCGCCCGGAGCGTGTCGAGGTTCAGCGCCTCGAGCTGAGCCAGCCTCCGCCCCTGCTCCTTCCACGCCTGCTTCATCTCGTCCAGCTCGCTCATCCGGACTCTCCTCGTTCCCGTGCGCCTGCCCGTTCCCGGAGCCGGCCCTTGATTCGATGGATCCGCGTCGAGACGTTGCTCTCGCTGATCCCCAGCACCTCGGCGATCTCTCGCTGGCTGCGCTCGTCCAGGTAGAGCAGCACCAGCGCCCGCTCGAGCGGCGGCAGCCCGGAGACGAACTGCTCCAGCATCCGCAGCTGCCCCTCGCGCTCACCCTGCCCCTCCGGCGCCCGGACCGCGCCTGCCTCCTCCAGCGGAGCCAGCTCCCGCTGCCGCCGGGCGAAGGAGATCGCCACGTTGAGGGCGATCCGGTACATCCAGGTCGAGAAGGGGCGCGCCGGGTCGTAGCGCGGGAACGCCCGCCACAGCTGGGCGACGATCTCCTGCCCCAGGTCGGCCCGGTCGGCGTCGGAGCGGGCGTAGCTGCAGGCGACCTGGCCCAGCATCCGGCCATGCGCCTGCAATCGCTCGAGAAACTCGCCCTGGGTGGCTGGCCGCATCGCCCTCGTGGTCGTCCTTACCCGAGGTGATTCGGCGGAGGCCGCCCGATCTCACACCGAGCCGCCGGGACCCCGCATACGCTGGCGGCGGAGACCGCCAGCGGCCAGGGGTGGACACGCGCCTCGGCGAGCGGGCTTGCCGCTACTCCGCCTCGCCGGGCGGGTCCTCTCCCCGGGGGACGACCAGGCCGCGCGAGAGCCGGCGGAGCACCCGCAGCTTCTGGCGGTGCTTGTAGCGGGCGTGTGCGTTCTCGCCCTGCTCGTTCTGCTCCGCGGTCCGCACGTCGAGCATCTGGAACTCGACCAGGGTGAAGCCGATGCGGCCCTTGCGCTCCCGGCGGTCCAGCTCGGGTGGAGGCAGCCACTCGTCGAGGCGGAGCGGCACGTCCACCACGAAGTTCAGCGCCTTGTAGCCGCTGCCGCTGAACTCGTTGCCCGCAGCGTCCTCCCGGTCCTCGAAGTCCGGGTCCAGGTGCAGCTCGTGGGCGTGCTCGTGGAAGTGCGGGAACTCGCGGAGCAGCGACTTGAAGGGAAGCAGCGTGTTCTCGGTCTGGCCCGGCACCAGGAAGTTGAACGGGAACAGCCGCTGGGTCAGGAAGTAAAGGACCGGCAGGATGTCGGCCCGCGTCGGCGTCACGATGCGGAAGCGGGTCTTGTCGTAGACCTGCGCGGCCACCGTCTCCTTCTTGGCCAGGAGCTTGGTGATCAGCGACTCGCGGCTCTTCACCGAGGGGCTGTAGTCCAGGATGGGGAGCCCCTTCTCCCGCGCCTCGGCCAGCACCCCGTTCACCTTCGCTCTCACCATCTCCGAGAGGTCGGCCTCGGACACCGCGAGCCGGAACAGGAGGTCACGCCCTTCGATGTGCTGCACCACGTGCATGCACTTGAGGACGATGCAGGCGATCCGCCGGAAGCGCTGCGGCTCCTTCACCCCCGAGGCGTAGAGGAAGAGGTCGTGCACCTCCGCCGGCCGGGCCACCGCGTCCGCCACGCGGTAGGAGAAGGTCCGGCGCAGGTACTCCACCGCATCGGAGAGCACCAGCCGCGCCCAGGCCTCGTCCTCGGGATGCGTCAGGTCCAGGCAGCACAGCCGGAGGAAGCGGTCCACCTCGTCACGATTGCGAAAGTGCAGCCGCCGCCAGTCGACGACCGAGCCCCCCCGGAGGATGAGCCGGACCCGCTCCAGCTCCTTGAGCCCCATCTCGGCGACGGAGCGGACGGGGAGGTCCGGGAGCTTCGGCTCGATGGGAAGGCGCATGGGGGACCGGCCGCCCTCGCAACCTAGAAGGTGAAAGGAAAGTCCACCGGCTCGCCCGGCTGGTACTTGTGCTTCGGGAAGTTCCAGGACTTCACGAGGCCGCCGAGACAGGTGGCCATGTAGGACGACTTGAACTGGTCGGTCACGGCGTTGACCTGGGTCGTCTTGCCCGAGGTCTGGATGACCCAGTGCATCACCAGGGTGCCGTGGAGGTTGGGGTCGCGCGCCTTCTGCTCGTTCACGCAGCGCACGATGGCCGGCTTGTTGGCCAGCACCACGGACATGATGTCGCCCTTGGGGAGCCGGTCCGGCACCTCGGTGCTGGAGCTGCCAGGCGCGGGGGGGACGTAGGCGGACTTCTTGCTGCTCCGGGAGTCCTCGGACTTGGCCGAGCTCCCTCCGGTCCCGAACACCTCGTCGAACAGGTCGTCGGCCTTGCTCTGCTTGCCGCCCGAGCTCTTCGGCGTCTCGGAGGCGACCTCGTCGCCGCCCGCGGAGGCCTTCTGCCCGCCGGCGTGGGAGCGGGAGCCCCGGGAACCGGTGCGACGCGGCCCCGACGTCTCTCCCGGCGGGACGGCCGGGGTGACCTTCGCCACCGGAGGAGCCACCGGCGGGGTGACGCTCTGGGCGGATGCCGGCTGTGCCGTCTGCGCCTGCGCGGGCTGCGCGGCCGCGGGTGGCTGGGCCGGCGGCGTCACGACCTTCGGCGTCTCGGGCAGGGCCGGCGGCTGACGGGCGGCGAGCTCGGTGGCCTTCTGCCGCTGGAGCAGGTACCAGCCACCACCGCCCACCGCTGCGAGGACCACCGCGACCGCCACGACGATGCCGATGAGCACCCCCTTGTTCCCGGGGGCCTGCTTCACCGGACGGGTGGCATACGGATAGGCCGGCGCGAAGGTGGGGGGCCGCTCGACCGCGGTCACCGGCGTCGGGGCCCCGGTCCGGGCGGGACGGCCGTTCACGCTCGCTGCGGGAATCTCGCCCGTCGGCGGGGGCACCTCCAGAAGGCTCCTGGGCGCGGCCGACGGCTCGGGGGCGGGCGGCGGAGCGTCGGGCTTGCTGAGGGCGTCGATCTCCTCCTTCACCAGGCTCGCCAGCGCGGCGGACGCCGACGGCTTCCAGCCACCGGCGTTTGGCACCGGGGTGGGCACCTCGGAGCGCACCGTGCGCATCACCCCGCCGGCGCTGAAGGCCGACTCGACCGGGACCGGCACCACCGGCATCGGTCCCGAGGAAGAGGACTGGGGCGAGAACACCGGGCGCTGGGGCCGGGGGGCGAGCCAGGCCGCCAGCTCGGCCACCTCGGACAGCGCCACCCAGTCCTCGAAGCCCTGACGCCAGGTGAGGCTGTCGGGGCCGATCTCACCGCGATCCCAGTAGTCCTTGATCGCGTCGGGAGTCAGCGGGCCGGTCTGCTTCTCGTCGATGGCGACGTACCAGTCGAGGGCGCGAGGAGGCCCGTCGCTGACCGGCGGAAGGTTCGTCTCCAACGGCGGAGGCGGTTCCTCCTCGGGCGGTGCAGGCTCGTCCTGTCGCTCGCCGAGAGCGCTCTCGAAGGCCGCGCCGATCTCGGCGTCGTCCACGTCGCTGAAGATCGAGCTCTCGCCGGTGGGCGCTTCGGGCGTCGGTGCCGGCGGCGCGGATTCTTCGAGGCCACGCAGCGCCGCGTCCGCCTCGGCGCCGGAGTCCTGCGGGCGGCGGACGACGATGACGTTTCCGCACTTCTTGCAACGGACCTTCACCCCGCTCGCGCCGACCTTGTCGTCGCTGATCATGTACTGAGCGCGGCAGCTGTCGCAGACGAAGCGCATGGAAGTTGGCGGACTTGCCCAGCCGACGAGCGTAAGGGTCGGCCCCCGGCCGGGTCAAGGAACGCTCGAGGGGGGCACCGCGATCTACTTGCGCGTCGGGACCTCGACGTTGGTCCCCACCGCCAGGCGGAGCGCGGCGAGGTCCTCGGACACCGCGAAGGTCATCAGCTCGCGGATCTTCACCTTCCCGGCGACGCGAAAGCTGGATCCGGTTTCACCCTGGACGAGCTTCTTCACCGCCTCGAGGTCCCCAGCGGTGAACAGCGCACAGCGGACCCCGGTCAGCTCTGCCCCCTCCAGGTATTCCCGGACCGGGTCACCCTCGATGCGGCGCAGCACCTCGGGGATGAGCCGGGCCAGGCCCGCCCGGAAGGGCTCGGTCATGACCGATTCCAGCGCGTGCCGCTCCGCCTCGATGGCCGGGACCGGCGCCGTCCAGCGCATCTGGAACCCCGAGAGCAGCACCGCCCCCTGGAAGACCGCCGCCAGCCGCTCGGGCGAGAAGCGCGAGGAGAAGATGAGCTCCGGCCTGAGCAGGGCCAGCGTGCGGCCCAGCTGGGCGTGGGTGTCCTTGGCCTGCGGATCGCCGAAGAACTTCCCACCGACCTTGAGGCACACCGGCTGGGAGTGGACGATCTCCACGCCGAGCAGCGGGTCGGGGGCCGGCTCCATGGACCGCTTGGCCAGCTTGTCCCGGGTGGCGACCAGGAAGGGCGAGAACAGCTCAACCGCCTCGAGCCCGAGGAGCCGCGCCACCGCCCGGTAGTGGTGGATCTGGTACTCCTGCGCCGTCGCCACGTCGATGCGGTGCTTCTTGGGGATGAGCTGCGCCTGCGCCAGGGGCACCGCCGACAGCTGGCCGGCGCCCTGGAAGAGCAGCCCCATCAGCTCGGCGAAGGGGGTGCGCACCTTGGGGTGGAGGAGGTGCTGCGCCCAGAGACGATCGTTCAGCGTGGCGCGGGGCGTCTCCCGCTTCTTGGCGTAGGGGCCGAGCTTGCCGATGATCTCCTTCTCCGCCGCTCCCGGATCACCGAGGAGGCCGCTGACCACCTGGGCCGCGAGCCAGGCGCCGTCGTAGTCCTTGCGCCGGGCGGCGAGCTCGGCCAGCTGGCTGGCCACCTTCTTCGGGTTCTGGGTGTGAAGGAGCGCCCGCCGCAGCGCCTGGACCGCCTTGTCCTCGTTTCCCGCGGTCTGGAGCAGGAGCTCGGCGTAGGTCTCCTGGACCGCCGCGTCGTCCGGGAGCCCGGCGGCGGCGACCTGGTAGGCCATCAGCGCGCTCTCCGGCTGCTTGAGCACTTGCAGGTAGAGATCGCCCAGGGTCCGCCACAGCGCCATGCGCGCCGACTCGGTCTCGTCGGTCTTGGGCAGCCGCTGGATCATCCGGGCGTAGTTCTCCTCCAGCTGCTTCCACTCCTTCGCCGCGCCGAGCATCGCCTCGATGGCGCTGAAGGCCTCGATGAACAGCGGGTCGAGGTCCAGCGCGGCGTTGAACGCCTCCACCGCCCGCCCCGTGTCACGGAGCTCGTCACGGAGGCTCTCGCCCAGCGCGAACCACACCCGCTTGGCGCGCTGAGGGTCGCCCTGGAGCTCGGGCTGGCCCAGCATGGTCTCCAGGACCTCGGCCGCCTTTCCCGGCTGGCGCGTCTCCCGGTAGAGCACGTAGAGCGCGTCCATCACCTCGAGCGACTGCGGCCGGATGCGGAGCGCCTGGGCGTAGGCGTCGATGGCGGTGTGGGGGTCCTTCAGCCGGTCCCGGGCGAGCTGCCCCAGCTCCAGGGCGGCGTCCGCCTTCGGCTCCCCCTCCAGCACGCCCACCAGGGCTTGCCGGTACTCGGCGGACCGGTCCCAGCGCCCTGCCCCGTCCGCGAGCTGGATCAGCGCCCGGAGGCTCGGCTCGTGGCCCGGATCGATGGCCAGCGCCTTCTCGAAGTGGTTCTGCGCCCGGTCGAACTGCTTGAGCGCGATGTGCACCTCGCCGATCTGCCAGTACAGCTCGACGATCTCGAGGTCGGTCAGGTCCTCGCGGTGGTGGATGAGGATGGTCTGGAAGACCTTGAGCGCCTGGTCGTGGCGGCCGGACTGCACCAGGAGGTTGCCGTAGCCCTCCAGCGCCGGCAGGTAGGTGGCGTCGAGCTGGTAGGCCTCCTCGTAGGCGGCGAGGGCGCGGTCGCGGCGGCCCAGCTTCTCCTGCACGTAACCCATCCGGTACACCTGGCGGCAGAGGTCGCGGGAGATCGCGTCGTCCTGCTCGCTGGCCAGTCGCGTCTTGAGGCTGCGGATGACCACCTCGAGCATCTGCTCGGCCGGCTCCCAGCGCTCGCGGGCGATGTAGAGGTCCGAGAGCGGAAGCGCGGCGTCGGCCAGCTCGGGGTCGAGCTTGATCGCCTCCTCGTACCAGTGCATCGCCGCGTCGGCGTCCTCGCGCTTCTCGCTGTGGTAGCGGCCCACGGAGAGGTAGGCCAGGGCCTTGGCCGAGGCCTCGCTCGTCGCCTGCGCCTCGGCGACCAGGGTCTGCTCGTAGCTCTCCCAGTCCTGCTCGTTCTCGTAGATGCCGCGGAGCGACTGGAGCGAGGGGAGGTAGTCCGGGTCGATGCGCAGCGCCTCGGCGTAGCAGGCCTTGGCCGAGGCCACGTCCATCAGCATGTCCTCGTTGATCTTCCCCATCCGGTGGAGGACCTCCACCGCGCGCGGGTCGCGACCGAGCGCCTGCGCCTCCTGGTGGAGCATCTCCAGGGCGAAGGGCCAGTTGCCGCTCCGCTCGTAGACCATGCCCAGCGCATGGAGCGCCGGGGTGTGGCCGGGGAAGACCTGCAGGGCGGCGTTGAAGGCATCGGCCGCCTTGTCGGTCTGGTGGAGGTGTGTCCTCAGCACCTCGCCCGCCTCCACCATGAGATCGGCCTGTTCCTCGGGCTCGGTGGCGAGCTGGATGTGCCGCTCCAGCACCCCGACCAGGTCCTCCCAGCGACCCTGGGCCCGGCGCAGCCGCTCCAGCGCCTTGATGGCCTGGAGGTTGGTGGGGTCGAGCGCGAGCACCCCCTCGATGCAGGCGTCGGCGTTGGCGGCGTTCTGGTAGCGGTCCTCCCAGATGGCCGCGGAGTGGAAGAGGATCTTCACCTTCTCCCGGTAGTCCTCGGTGAGCTCCAGCTGCCGCTCGTAGATGGCGAGCAGGTCCGCCGGGCGGTCCAGCCGGGTGTACAGCCGCTCCAGGGCAGAGACGGCGTCGGCATTGCGCGGGTCGAGGGAGAGCGCCTCGCGATAGGCGTCGACCGCGGCCTCCTCGTCGCCCATCTCCTTCTCCTGCACCTCGGCGACCTGGACCTGCATCCGGGCCCGCTCCTCGGACGTCGGGAGCAGGTCCCGGGTGCGGGCCAGGGTGGCCGCCAGGTCCCCCCACATGTGCTGGTCGCGGTAGAGGCTGGCCAGGTCGCCGAGCGTCTCGACGTCGGGCTCGAGCTCCAGCGCCCGGAGGAGAGCGCTCGCCGCCTCGTCCACGTCCTTCAGCCGCTCGAGGTGGATCCGCGAGACCTCGCGCAGGATCGCCTTGCGAGCCTCGATGGAGGGGGCGGCCTCGATCTTCTGCTCCAGCGAGACGATGAGCTCGCGGTCCCGGCCGCGGCGGCCGAACATCTGGGCCATCGCGTCCAGCGCCGAGGCGTTGGTGGGGTCGAACTCGAGGATCTTCCGGAGCGCGGCCTCGGCCTCGCCGGGGTCGTCGAGGTTCTTGTCCTGCACCCGGGCCAGCACGAGGTAGAGCCGCTCGGCCAGAGGGCCGCGGGGGAGCTCGTCGGCCACCTGCTCGTAGACCGCGGCCAGCTCCTCGAACGAGCCGGTCTCCTGGGCCAGCCGCTCCACGTCCTCGCGGAGCGAGTCGTCGGAGGCGTCGAGCTGCAGGGCGCGGCAGAGCGCGAGGAAGGCGCCGTCCTTCTGCCCCAGCTTCTGCTCGCGGATCCGGCCCAGCTCCCGGAGCGCCTTGATCTTGTCCTCGTCGGTGACGAGGTTGGGCAGGTAGCGGTCCACCGCCTGGGCGTACGCCCGCCAGTCGCCCGCATCGGAGTAGAGCGAGAGGACCCGCTCGTAGGCATTGCGGTTCGCGGGGTCGAACTCCAGCACCCGCTCCAGGATGGGGGCGGCCTGCTCCGGCTTGTTGGCCTGGCCGATCCACACCTCGGCGATCTCGAACAGCGCGGCGACGACGCCGTCCTTCTCCTCCAGCAGCTGCAGCACCTCGGCCTTGAGCTCCAGCGTGCGAACCGCGTCACCGAAGGCCCGGAGCCCGGCGAAGAGCTTCCCCACCCGGTCCAGATCGGTGACGGTGTGGGGCTCGATCTCCAGCGAGCGGCGGGCGGCGTCCAGGGCCTCCTCGCGGCGGCCCATCTCGCCCAGCACCTCGGCCAGCCGGATGCGCAGCCCCTTGACCCCGTCGGGGTTCTCTTGAAGTGGAATGAGCCGCCGGAGCACGGTGACCAGCTCCTCGCGACGGCCCAGCTGCTCGTCGATGTCGCGCAGGGTCTCCAGCGCGTTCCGGTTCCGGGCGTCGCGCTCCAGCGCGGTGCGGAGCGGGGCGATCGCCTCCTCGCCCCGGCCGAGGTGGCGGTAGAGCACCACCCCCAGCTTCTCGTTCAGGCGCACCTGCTCGCGCGGCTCGGTGGTCTGGGGAATCTTCCCCGCCAGGAGCGCCCGGAGGTCCTCCCAGCGCCCGGCCTTCTCCAGGGCCTGCTCCAGGGCGCCGAAGGCCTGGTCCGACTTCGGGTTCTTCTTGAACAGCTCGCTGTAGAGCTCGATGGAGGCCTCGAGGTCGGCCAGCCCCTCGGCCGAGACCTTCACCATCTTGGCGAGGATGCGCTCCCGCTCCGGCCCGGAGGTCAGGTCGCGCTGGATGCGGAGCACGTTGAACAGCCGGTCCGGCGTGCCGCTGCGCTCGTAGATGGATTCCAGCAGCCGCGCGGCCGGGAGGTGCGTCTTGTCGATGGCGAGAAGGCGCTCGAAGGCATCGGCGGCGCGGGGCTCGTCCTCGAGCTCGTCCTGGGCCACCTGGCCCAGGCGGAAGAGGATCTGCACCCGCTCGTTGCCATCGGGGGTGAGCTTCTCCAGCTCCTCCAGGCTCTCGACCAGCCGATCGCTCCGGCCGGCCTGGCCATAGAGGCGGCAGAGCGCGCCGAGCGCGGGCAGGGCCGCGGCAGGGTCGAGCTCCCGGGAGCGCTCCAGGACCTCGATCGCCCGGGCGGGGTTGGAGAGGTGGTGCTCGTACAGGCCGCCCAGCTCGAGCAGGACGCCGGCGGCGTCCTTCGTCTCGGCGATGCGGGGGAGCTCCTCCTCGTAGAGGCTGGCCAGCGCCTCGTGGGCGCGTGCCGCCTCCGCCGCCTTCCCCAGCCGAGCCCGGAGCCCGCCGTCGTTCGGGTCCTCCTGGAAGGCGCGGGAGAGCGCAGCGAAGAGGCCGGCCGGATCGCGTGCCGCCTCCCGGAGCCCGGCCAGCTCGACCAGCAGCTGCTTGCGCTCGAAGGGCTCGGCCGAGGCCCCGACCCGCCGCTCGATCAGCGCCGCCAGCTTGACCTGCTCGCCGGCGGCCCGGTACGCCCCGAGCAGCGCGTCGACCGCCGGCTTGTTCTGCGGCTCGCGCTGCGCCCAGGCCTCGAGCTGCCCGAGGGCGCCGGGATGCTTCGGCTGCGCGGCGAGGATTTGCCCGTACAGCTCGAGCGCTCCGAGCTTGTCCTTGAGCCGGGTCTCGCGCACCACGGCCAGTCGGTTGCGGAGGTCGAGGTCCAGGTCGCCGCCGGGGAGTGCCTGTCGCCGGGTGATGACGTCGGCCAGCTCCGGCCAGCGCTCCTGCTTCTCGCAGAGGCCGTCGAGCCGCTCCAGCGCCTGGGCGTCGTCGGGCTTCAGCTCCAGCAGCCGCCGCAGCGTAGCCATCGCGCCGACGGTGTCGTGGAGGGCCGAATCTTGCAGCCCGGCGATCTGGAACAGGAGCGCGGCACGGACGACCGGGTCCTCGCTGCTCGAGAGCTGCCGCTTGTACATCTCCAGCAGCTCCGGGGCCCGCCCCGCGGCCTGGTAGAGGCGCACCAGCGAGGCCAGGGCCTCGCCATCGGACGGGGCCAGGTCCAGCACCCTCCTCCAGGCGTCGATGGCCTCCGCGCCGTGGCCGAGCTTCTCCTGGGTCTTGCCCAGCGCCCGGAGGACGGCCGCCCGCGCCGCGTCCTCCGAGGCGCGGGGGAGGATCTCCTCCAGGAGCCCGGCCAGCTCCTCGCCGCCGGCGGTGGCCCGCTCGGAGAGGGAAACCGCGAGGGTGAGCGAGGCCTCCTCGTCGGGGAGCTCGCGCAGGGCCCGGCTGGCGGAGACGAATGCCAGGTCGGCGTTCTGCATCGGTCCGGCGTAGAGCCTGGCCACCTTGCGCAGCAGCGCCGCGCGCTCCTGGGCCACCGGCTCGGTCGAGGCGCGCGATTCGAGCATCTGGACCAGCCGGAGGTGGTCGCCGCCGGAGGTGAAGATGGGCTCCAGCGCCTCGGCGGCTTCTCCCCGGAGCGGGCTGTCCGAGCGGGCCATCTCCTCCAGCGCACCGATCGCCCCGGCATGCCCCTGCTTCCGGCGGAGCACGTCCTCGAAGATGTCCAGGCCACCGCGCGGGTCACGGAGGCGGGAGAGGCGCAGCCGGCCGAGCCGGACCATGAGGTCGTACATCTCCTCGTGGCGGCCGGCAGCGTCGGCCAGCTGGATCTCCTTCACGATGAGCGACGCCAGCTCGGGCCAGCGTTCGCTCTCGGTGAGCACCTTGCCGAGGAACTTGATCGCATCGTCGTCGTCCGGCTTCCGGGCGAGGATCTCCCCGTAGCACTGCGCGGCGAGCTGCTTGTCGGCCAGGGTCTCCTCGGCCAGCGTTCCCAGGCGGAAGAGCAGATCGATCTGCTTCGGGGGGGAGGGCTCGGCCATCACCATCCGCTTCATGACCGAGGCCAGCTCGCGCGCGTCCCCGGCGCGGGTGTGGATGCGGGCCAGCGCCTCGAGCACGGCCAGGTTCCTCGGCTCGCGGCGGGCCAGCTCCTCGTAGGCCCGGATCGCGAGGTCCAGCCGATCGAGCCGCTCGGACCAGAGCATGGCCAGCCGCCGCCAGAGCTCGGTCGAGGTGGCGTTGGTCACCCCCCGCTCCAGCTGGTCCTGGTAGGCCGCGGCCAGCTCCTCGAAGGCGCCGGTCTCGGCGGCGAGCCGCTCGAGCTGCTCGCGGGCCTCGACGCTCTCGGGCACCTCGCCGAAGGCGCGAACCCGGGCGGAGAAGGCCAAGTCCTTTTGCCCCAGCGTCTCGCGGAGGTTGGAGATCTCCTCCAGGAGCGGCACCCGGTCCTGCGGCGACGCGCCGGCCAGCCGGATCTCCAGCACCTCCACCAGGTGCCGGACGTCGTTCAGGCTCCGGTAGACCGGCTCCAGGAGCCGTGCGGCGTCCGGGCGGACGTCGGCGATCTCCATCAGCCGCTCCAGGCCGGCGACCGCGTTGGGGTCGGTGGGGGCCACGGCCAGGAGGCGCGCGTACCCCTCCACGGCCGCGGGAAGCTGCTTCTCGCGCTCCAGCAGCTGGGCCCTCGCCAGGAGCTTCGCCTTCTGGACCTCCCCGGTGGTCGAGGCGGCGAGCTGGGCGAGGACGTCGGCCTGCTCCTCGAAGCGCTTGCCGCGGGCGTACAGCCGGTCCAGGGCCTCGAGCCCGTCCGCGCCGCGGCGGAGGGCCAGCGCCTCCTTGTACGCGTCGATCGCCCGGGCGTCGTCGGCGGCGGCCTCGAGCGCCTCGCCGGCCTTGAGCAGCAGCGCCCGGCGCTCGTGGGGATCGGAGGCCAGCTGCGCCTTGCGCAGCGTCACGTCCGAGAGCTGCTTCGCGTTCTTGGTCTGCTCGAACAGCTTCCCCAGCGCGTCGAGGGCCTGGCGATCCTGGGGAGCCTCGGCGAGGAGCGCCTGCCAGTCCCTGATCGCCTCGTCGCTCTGTGCCAGATGCTCCCGCAGCTCGGCGGCGCGGCGGAGCCAGGAGGTCTTGTCCGGGTCGGAGCCGCGCGTGTCGGCGGCCACCTTCTCGTAGACCGCGGCCAGCTCCTCGTAGCTTCCGGTGACTCGGGCGAGGCGCTCCAGGTCTGCCTTGGCGCCCGGGCGGTCGACGTTCTGGGCGAAGGCCTGGCCGGCGGAGACGAAGGCCCGCTGCGGCTGGCCCATGTCGCGCTCCTGGATGGAGCGGATCTCCTGGATGAGACGGATCTTCTCGTCGGTGAGGGCGTCGGCGAGCCGCGCCTCGCGGATGGTCACCCGGCGAGCGTGCTGACCGGAGCGGGCCAGGAACGGGTCGAGGGTGTCCAGCGCGCTCCGGCTCTCCGGATCGTGCGAGCGGGCCCAGGCGTCGAGCAGGTCGAGCGTGGCGGTGTGACCGGGGTCCTCGGAGAGGACCTGGGCGAGGAGCTGGAGCGCGCCGCCGAAGTCCTGCAGCTTCTCGCGCCGGAGCTGGGCCAGGCGGAAGGTCGCCTCGCGGCCCTGGGGGCTCTGGCCCTCCTGGGCGCGGCGCAGCTCGAGGGCGAAGGCCAGGTTCTCGAACTTCCCGAGCGCGGTGTAGAGCCGATCGAGGGCCGAGACGGCCTCGCGGTTCAGCGGGTCGGCCTCCGAGACGCGGCGCCAGGCAGCGGCGGCGGCCTCGCGGTCCTCCAGCTTCCCCTCGCGGAGGAGGGCCATCTCGCGCCAGAGGGCGATCCGCTCGGCCGGATCGGGCACCACCGCGGCCAGGCTGTCGAGCACCGAGACCAGCCGCTTCCAGTCCTCGGTGGCCCGGAGCAGCCGCTGCAGCCCGCGGAGGGCATCCACGTTGCCCGGCTCGATGACCAGCACCGACTCCAGCTGGGCGATGGCGCCGCGGCGATCGCCGAGCTTCTTCTCCTGCACGTCGGCCAGATCGCGGTGGAGGGCGACCCGCGCCGACGACTCGAGATCCGCCCGGGAGACCAGCTCCTTCAGGACGCTCGCGAAACCGTCCATCGCGTCGGCGTCCTCGGCAGCGCGGCGGGCGGCGGTGCGGAGGTTGGGGTCGGCCGGGGAGAGGCGGAGCGCGCGCGAGAGGGCGGCAAAGGCCAGCTCGGGCTGGCGGAGGTGGTGGAGATGGACGTGGGCCGCCTGCTGGAGCGCGAGCACGCGCTCCAGCTGGTCCTGGGTCATCTCCGCGACCAGGTCGAGCGCGGCGACGAGCTTCCGGTGCTCCTTCACCGCCTCGTAGGCCGGGATGAGCGCGCGCGCAGCCTCGGCGCGGACCGCCTCGTCCTTGAGCATCTCCTCGAGGGCCGCGAGCGCCTCGGCGTCGTTGGGCTTCTTGTGCAGGACGGCGGAGTACGCCTTGACGGAATCGGCACCGGTCCCCAAACGCGCGGCCTCCCTGCCAGAACTCCGAGGTGTACCGGAGGGATGCAACACGCGCCGAGCCCGCTCCGGCCGAGCCCCGGAAGCCTACCAAAATCGCAGGGTTCCGGACCCTTTCGAGAGGTGGGGCAGTGTGGGCAGGTCGGCCTGGGGGTGGGGGCTCAATCCCGGAGTCGGGCCAGCACCCCGAGGACGACCCGATCGCAGCGCGGGGCCTCGAACGGGTACAGGTCGGCCACCGACTCGCCGGTGCGCTGCTCGAGGGCAACCCGGAGCATTGCCTTCGCACGGGACAGACGCTGCTTCACGTTCTCGGGGCTGAGCTCGAGCACCTCGGCGACCTCGGAGGTCGAGAGCTGCTGGACCTCGCGGAGCACGAAGACCGACCGGTGGGACTCCGGCAGCGCGTCGACGAGCTCCTCGAGCAGGTGATTGAGCTGGGCGCGGGCGAGCCGCTGCTCGGGAGAGGGGTCGGTGCTCGGCATCGTGGGCTCCTCCTCGAGCGCGGGTGCCTCCTCCGGCCAGCGCCGCTCGCGGCGGAGCCGCTGGAGCGCCTCGTTCAGGCCGATCCGCAAGAGCCAGGTGGAGAAGCGGGCTCCGCCCGCGAACTGCCGGAGACGGGTGTAGGCCAGGACGTAGGTCTGTTGCATCAGCTCCTCGACCCCGTCCTCGTCGCGGACGAGGGAGCGGATGGCCCGGTAGAGCCTCGAGTTGTTGCGCCGCATCAGCAGCTCGAACGACTGGGCGTCTCCTCCGAGGACCCGCTGGACGAGGGACTCGTCGGACGTCCCTGGCCCCGGGTCCGACGTCTGGAGCGGGATGGTCGACATGGCCTCGGGGGATCCGATGCTCGGGACTGCGTCCAGTGACAGCCTACCTCCGGTGCCGGTCGGGGGGCCTGTCACCTTCCGGCCTCCCGGTCATCCATTCCCGAGGCGGCCGGCCTATCCGCCCTCACAGGAGAATGACGCATGACCATCGCACTCGTGCTGTTCGCCCTCGCCGCGGTGGGCGGGCTGGTGATGGCGACGCAGCGGTTCCGGGGCGCCGAGCGGCCCGCGCTGGGTCTCGCCGTGGTGCACGGGGCCGCGGCCGCCGCGGGGCTGATCGCCCTGATCGTCGCGGTGACCGGCGGCTCGGTGCCCTCCCTGGCCCGGACCGCCCTGATCGTGTTCCTCGTCGCGGCGCTCGGTGGATTCTTCCTCTTCGCCCAGCACGTCCAGAAGAAGGCCCTGCCCATCCCGGTGATGGTGATCCACGCCCTGGTGGCGGTGACCGGATTCGTCCTGCTGCTGGTGGCGGTGACGCACATCGCATGAGGCGCGGGCTGCGCGTCGGGGGACACCCCCTGCATGCGGCGCTGAGCGACTTCCCCGTGGTCCTGCTCCTGCTCTGGGTGTTGCTGGATGGAGCCGCGCTCCTGCTCGGCTCTTCCCTGTTCTGGATGCTGGGGCGCTGGGCGCTGATCGCGGGGACGGTGGCCGCGGTGATCGCCGCCTCGGCGGGGTTCGTGGACTACCTGGGCGTCGCCGAGAACGTGCCGCGGGCGCTCCGGACCGCGTCGGCCCACCTCGCGGTCATGCTGACGGTGACCTGCATCGCGGCGATCGACCTCGTCTACCGCGGGTCCAGCGTCCCCACCGGTGCCGGACGCGTGCTCCACGTCGCGGCGCTGGTGGTCGTGGCCGGTGGCCTCGCCGCCGGCGGCTGGCTCGGTGGTCACCTCGTCTTCCACCACGGCTTGGGCGTGGACCCCGATTCCTCGCACGGCCGCGGCTGACGGCCTGGCGCCCGGTCGGCCGAGGGGACCCGCCCCCGATGCACGCCGGGCGGATCGCATCCACCTTCGGTGACATCGGAGGTGCACAGCGATGCCAGAGAAGGCCACGGTCGAGAAGGCGAAGGAGGATCTCCGCGAGGGGAAGTCCGCGAGCACGGCGGCGGGCGAGTTCGTCCACGAGGAGATGGACCACATCCGCCACGGCAAGCACGGGGCCCGGTCGCCCCGGCAGGCCATCGCCATCGGGCTGTCCAAGGCGCGGCGGGCCGGCGTCCCGCTGAAGCCTCCCCCGAGGGGCCAGGCGAGCAAGCGGACCCGCCGCGCGGCCGAGCGCTCGTACGAGGTGGGCCAGGGGAAGCGGAAGCCCAAGGCGCCATCACGGCGACGGTCCCGGGCGAGTTCGGCGGCGTTGAAGCGGGAGCGGCGGAGCTCGGCGTCGCGGTCGGCCCTCTCCCGCCAGGCGAAGCGCGCCGCGGCCCGCCGCCGGCGACGGGGCCGGTAGCCCGGCGTCGTCGGGTGTCCCCGGCCGAGCGGCCTCCCGGCTCCCCTGGCTTCTGGTCGCTCCGCCGGAGTGATCCACCCCGACGGCCGGAAGCCCGAGACCCTCGTCGCCAGGCATCACGCGGTCAGAATCTCAAAGCTCGGCGTCGGCCTCGATCTCGACCAGCGCGTCCTCCGAGACGAGCGCTGCCTCGACCAGCGTGTTCGCCGGCTGGATGTGCCCGAAGCGCTCTCCGTGCGCACGGGCGACCGCCTCCCAGTCCTGGATCCGCCGAACGAAGACCCGCGT
>DATJVY010000117.1:0-178535 GCA_035501615.1 Myxococcaceae bacterium | reverse complement strand
CAGTGGAGGCGGCGGGAGTCGAACCCGCGTCCGGAAGCCTTCCACCCTGAGACCCTACGTGCGTAGTCCGCGATTTGGAGTCGGGTGAAGGACGGGCACGGACGCCCTTCCATCCACCCCATCCCGGGATGCTCTCGCCGTCCAGGGTCCGGGCCCTCCCGGACGGCCAGCCCGCATTCTGACGGTCATTCCCGAGCCCACGGGCCGAGACCCGGGTGACCGCGCACTAGGACTGTTTAAGCAGCCAGCGCGAGCTCAACGTTGTCGTTGGCTTTTGTGTCGTTGCCTTCGTGATTTACGAGTGTCAGGCCCACTCGGCACGCGTCCAAGGGCTTCTGTGCCCCCGTCGAAACCGGGGCGCCCCCTTCAGCACCGTTCACACTAACCGCTCGACCGGCGGGGTCAACACCGGGTGGGAGCGAGGCCCACCTCGCAAGGGGCCGATTTCTCCGGAAATGCCCCGACTTGGGGTAACCCTGTTCCGGATGAGGCGTGCCGCGCTCACGGCCGGAGTCATCGCCGCGCTCGCCGCGGCTCCGGCCGGTGCCCAGCCCCTCGATCCGAACACCCGTGGGTTCGACGCCGTCCCGCAGAAGGCGACTCCCCTCTCCTCCTCCGCGTTCGTCGTCGAGGGCGCGCGCGCCGCCCCGCCCGGCAGCTGGCACGGCGAGCTCCTGCTCGACTGGAACGTGCAGATCCTCGCCGCCCGGAACGGCGACCAGAAGACCGGCAACTTCATCCCCTGGCGCGTGGACGGGCACCTGCTCGGCGCCTGGACGCTGCTTCCCTTCCTCGAGCTCGCCGGGGACCTTCCCGTCACCTTCGCCCAGGGCGACAACTTCCAGGCGATCGCCGGCGACTTTCCTCCGTACAACACCGGCGTGTCGGGCGGCCTGGGCGACCTCCGCTTCGTCTCGCGCCTCTTCACTCCCACGAGCTGGAAGTGGCCCGTGGACGTGGCCATCGTCCCCGAGCTGCGCTTCCCCACCGGCAGCTCTCAGAGCTTCCTCGGCGGGAACGGCTTCATCTTCGCCCCGCGAGCGAACGTCGAGCGTGCGTTCGGTCCGGTACGGCTGCTCCTGAACCTCGGCCTCCGGTACCGGAACACGGGCCGCTTCCTCCAGCTCATCGTCGAGAACGAGCTCACCGGCGGAGGCGCCGTCGTCTGGACCCTCCCCACCGGCAAGGTGTTCCACCGGCCCGAGCTCATCGCCGAGACCACCTTCTCCACGCCGCTCTCCCAGCCGTTCGCCGGAAACGTGGGGACCAGCAGCGCCTCGGCGACGACGCCCTGGGAGTTCCTGCTCGGCGCGCGCACGCTGTTCGGGAAGCACTGGGGCGCCGAGATCGCACTGGGCCGCGGCATCTCCACCACCGCCGGCTACGGACGTGAGGCCTTCCGGATGCTCGCCTCGCTCCGCTACGAGTTCGAGCCCGAGCCCCCTCCGGCACCCATCCACGATCGCGACCACGACGGCGTGCCGGACGAGATCGACAAGTGTCCCGACGAGCCCGGCGACGGGCCCGATGGGTGCCCAGACCTCGACTGGGACAAGGACGGCATCCCGAACGTGGACGACCGCTGCCCGCGCGAGCCCGGCACCCGCGAGCTCGACGGCTGCCCGGACCGGGACGGCGACGGCATCCCCGACCCCGAGGACAAGTGCCCGGACGAGCCCGGCCCGGCCGAGAACGACGGGTGTCCGGTCACCGGTCCGCTGGTCACGCTCGAGTCCGACCGGGTGCGGCTCAACGGCAGCGTTCACTTCGACTACGACAGGGCGATCATCAAGCCCGACTCGTTCCCGCTCCTCGACGAGGTGCAGGGGGTGCTGGTCAAGAACCCCCAGCTGAAGCACGTGCGCGTCGAGGGACACACCGACAACCGCGGCACCGCCGCTTACAACCTCGACCTCTCGCGTCGTCGCGCCGCCGCGGTGGTCGAGTACCTGGTCCAGCACGGCATCGACCGCAAGCGCCTGGTCAGTGCCGGCTACGGCTTCGAGCGGCCCATCGCCGACAACGCCACGGCGCTCGGCCGGGCGAAGAACCGCCGCGTCGAGTTCCGCCTCCTCGAGGAGGAGGCCACGAAGAAGCCGCCGAAGAAGTGACCGCCGGGTGCCTCAGTCCTGCGCCAGCACGGCCTCGATGCGCGCCCGCCAGGTGCGCTCGCTCGCCGCGCCCCGGTAGGTGGCCTGCAGCTGCCCCTTCCGATCGATGAACGCCATGGTCGGAATCGCCTGGACCGCGTACGCGTCGGCCGTCCCGTCGTCGGCGAAGGCGGCGTAGGGAGCCAGACCCGGAGCGAGGCGGTCGATGAACACGCCGACCTGGACCTTGGCGACGCTGGGGTCGTCACGGCTCGCGGCGAGGAACACCACGCCGCGCGGCTCGTACTCGCTCGCGAGCTTGAGCAGGGTGGGCATCTCGGCGACGCAGGGGCCGCACCAGGTGGCCCAGAAGTCGAGCATCACCACCTTCCCCCGGAGCTCCGACGAGCTGACCGAGCCCCCGCCGAACTTCTCGAGGCGGAACGGCGGCGCCGGGCGCTGCGGCTGGGGCTCCGGGCGGTTGCTGCGCGCCTCCTGGATGCCGGACCAGAGCAGGCCGGCGATCCCCACCGCGAGCAGCCCCACCGGGAGCACCGGGAACCGGCGCGGGGGAGCCACCGCCGCCTGGCCCGCGGCCTCGTCCGTTCCTCCGTCCGTCGTCACGCCATCCTCCGCACCAGCGCATCGAGCCTGCGCCGGACCCAGGCCCGGGCACGAGGTCGGTGCTCGAGCCACCGCACCATCCACGGTGAGCACCGGTCGTAACACGCGACGGCCGCCCGTCCCATCCTGGTCGGGAGCAGACGCTCGTCCCGGAACGTGCGGAGGACGGTCAGCTCGGGAGCGCCCGCGCCGTAGGCCTGGGTCGCGATCCAGCACGGGCCGGTCCGGCGGCGCCAGAGGGTCCTCCCCGAGGACAGGTTGGTGACTCCCCGGAGAACGGGTCCGTCCGTGTAGAGGAAGGCGAGGAGGTCACCCCGCGCGGCGAGGAATGGGTCCGGCGAGGCGTCGTCGAACTCCACGCGAGAGGCGCCTCCGCCCAGCGGCTCCAGCCGGAAGGAGAGCCGGCGCCCGAAGGGGGCCGCGGTGGACCGGACGTCGCGCGACTCGGCCAGGTACGCCGAGAAGGGCTGGTGGCAGCGGACGCAGCGGAAGGCGTGGAGCGCATAGGTCGGCGGGAAGGTGACCTCCTGCTCGGTCCGGCAACCCGGATGGGCACAGGCGATGCGGGCGCGGACGGTGGGAGCCGGGCGCGGGTCGTAGCGCGAGACCCGGGCCTGCGCGTCCCAGACCGGCCGCTCGAGCTCGTCCTCGCGAAACCAGGCGCGGCGGCGGGTGCGGCTCTCCTTCTCGAGGAGGCTGGCCCGCGCCCAGGCCTCCTCCGCCTGAGCGATCCGGCCCTCGGTGGTGGCGGCCAGCGCCTCGGTGTGTGCGTGGACCGCGCGCACGAGGGGAAGGTCGGCGTCGGCGAGGCGTCCGGATTCCTGGAGCGCCCAGCCGCGCCCGAGCAGGCCGATGCCCTCCTGGAGCAGCTCGGTCGCGCGGGCACGGGCCGGATCGTCGGCGCGCGGGTAGAGCGGAGGCTCCGGGATGCGACCGAGCCACTCGGTGCTCTCGGTCCGGAAGGCGTCCACCGGCCCGGTGCCGGGCGGCGGCGGCCCCAGCGCGCGGGCCCGTTCCACTGCGGCAGCGAAGGCCTGGTCGGGGGTCACGAAGGCTCGCTGACTTGCCCGATCCGACCTCGCCGGGGAAGAGGGGCCCCCCACCCCGAGCGTCCCATCGTGCCAACGGACTGTCTTTCCGGGATGTTCTGAGTCGACCGAGGGTGTCAGACACCTTCGGTGTCGGCTTTTTGTGTGTGTGGGTACGTTGCTGTAAGACAGAATCCCGAGGAGGTTCCATGGGCTTCGTTCGGACGTGCGTGTGGACCGGGGCCGCGGTGGGCCTGGGCATCGCCCTGGCGACGGTGGAGGTCGAGGGGAAGACGCCGCTCGCCCGCGCGCGGGCCACCTGGCGGACCTCCGAGGCGAGCGACTGGCTCCGCGACCGGGCCGACGACGCGGTCGACCGCGCACGCGAGGCCCTCGGCCAGCCGACGAGGCCCCGCGAGCGGCACACCGACGCCGACCGCGCCGCGCTCGACCGCATCATCGCCAAGCGCAGCGGACACTGAGCCCCCCCCCAGGGCTACCACGCTCCACCGCCGCTCCCTAGGTTGAGCCCCGGGCGGTGGCGGGAATGGGATGGGCGTGGGCGGCGTGGGTGACCGCGGTGGCGCTGGTGGCGGCACCGGCGCCGGCTCGGACGGCGTGGCACGAGGCGAAGCAGAGACGGGTGCGGTCGGAGCGATCCTCCCTGGTCCGGGTGGCGCGGGCCGCGATTCCCGCCGTCGTCTCCATCACCACCCAGGAGCATCCCGACCCCTCCGGCGAGGCCCAGCGGGGCATCGGGTCCGGGTTCATCATCTCGCACGACGGCTACGTCCTCACCGCGGCGCACGTGGTCGACGATGCCGTGCGCTTCACCGTCACCCTGCTCGATCCGCGAGGCTTTCCCGAGGAAGTTCCGGCCACGCTGGTGGGCGCCGATGCACAGACCGACTGTGCCCTCTTGAAGCTGCAGACCGATCGCCGCCTCCCGAGCCTCGCCCTGGGCAGCGCCGAGGACGTGCAGGTCGCCGACTGGGTGGTGGTCATCGGCAGCCCGTACGGCCTCGACCGCTCGGTCTCGGTGGGCGTCATCAGCGCCAAGGGCCGGACGGACATCCTCCCCGGCGCACGGACCAGCTTCGTGGACTTCCTGCAGACCGATGCGGCCATCAACCCCGGCAACTCGGGCGGCCCGGTGCTCGGGCTCGACGGGAAGGTGGTGGGCATCGCCAACGCGGTGAACACCACCGGACAGGGCATCGGCTTCGCCATCCCGGTGGACGCGGCCCGGGCGGTCCTCGACGAGCTCCGGACCCACGGCCGGGTGCGGCGCGGATGGCTCGGGCTCTCGGTGGTCGACCTCACACCGGACGTGGCGCGGACCGCGGGGCGCCCCAGCTACAGCGGGGTGATGGTCTCCGACGTGGTGACCGGCGGTCCGGCACAGCGCGCCGGCGTCCGCGCCGGGGACATCATCCTCGAGGTGGACCACACCCCGGTGCAGCGAGCGCAAGCCCTCCGCTGGAAGGTGGCGCAGACCGGGCCGGGGAGCTCGGTCCGGGTGCACCTGGCGCGCGGCGGCCAGGTCGTCTGGGTGGCCATCACGCCCGAGACGATGCCGTCGATGTTCGCGGCCTCGCCCCACGGGCAGCTCCCGCCCACCGGACCGGAGGCGAACTCCGCCGAGGGAAGCTCCGGCACCGGCAGCAGCGGCGTCGCCGGCGCGGGCCACTGACGACGCCGGCCGCGCCCGTGGGGCTCAGCTCGCCTCGGCGGGCAGCAGCCGCGTCGGGGTTCCCGGCGAGACGAGCCACAGCTGCCAGGAAGCGCGGGTGACGGCGACGTGCAGCCGCCGCCGCCCGTCGTCCGAGAGCGGCCAGGCCGACTCGACCGCGTCCGGCACCACCACGTAGTCCCACTCCAGACCCTTCACGCTGTCCACGTCGGTGACGTCCAGCCCGGGCTCGAAGGTGAACCGGCCATCCAGCACCAGCCTGCTCGCGGGCAGCTCCGCGGTCACCGCAGCCACCCGCCGGGCCGTCGCCGCGTCGTGACAGATGACGGCGACCGCGGCGTGCGGCTCGGACTCGAGCAGCTCACGCAGCGCTCCGGCGAGGAAGAGGTGCGCCTGCGGCTCGCCGGGGAAGCCGAACCGCCCCACCGGCGCACCGTCGCGCGCCGCGCGGACCGCCTGCACCGGGGCCAGCGGGCCGAGGATGGCCCGGGCGAGGTCGGCGATCGGCCGCGGGCAGCGGTACGAGACCGGGAGCCGCACCCGCGCCGCCCCCGAGGCTCCCAGCGTCTCCAGCCCCCGGTCCCACCCGGCGAAGCTGGGGGAGGTCTGCTGCGCCTCGTCCCCCGCCACCGTCACCGAGCGCGTCCCGCGGAGGAGGCTGGCGAGCGCCTGGAGGTCGAAGAGCGAGAAGTCCTCGGCCTCGTCGAGCACCAGGTGCGAGGCCTCGGGGAGCGACAGCTGGCCCCGCCAGGCGGCGATGGCCAGGAGCAGCGGAAGGTCCTCGACGTCGAGCGTTCCGGCGAGCTCGTCGTCGGTCCCCTCGTCGATCGGCCGCCCGTCCACCGCCTCCTTGCGCGACTCGTCGGTGATCGAGGCCAGCAGCCGTGCCGATGGATCGGCGAGCTGGCGCATCGTGTGGCGCACGGTGTCCTCCACCGCGGTCCGCGGCAGCGACCCGGTGGCGCGATCGACCACTCCCTGGAGGAAGACGCGGTCGGTCAGCGGAACGGACAGCTCGCGCCGGAGCCGTCGCCAGCTCGGTGCAGCCGACCCGCGGCGGTTGCCGAGCCGGGCGCGCAGGGCCTCGAACAGCGCGGGATGGCGCTTCATCGCGGTCACCAGGGCCGGTGGATCGTCGACGATGCGCGGGAGCGCCCCGAACACCCGGCGTCCCAGGTCGAGGAACGCGGCGTCGAGCGTCTGGACCCGCGCCGCCCCGCCGCCCAGCGGGGCCAGCAGCCGGGCCGAGAGCCGGGCCAGCCCCTCCTCGGGAACCACCACCCGGGCTCGCGCCAGCGGCACCCGCTCGGGCTCGGCCGCGGCCAGGCGGGCCAGGCGGTGGAGCGCCACGGTCGTCTTCCCGCTCCCGGCGCTCCCCAGGACCACCAGCGGCTCGTTCGCCGGCGCGCGCACCGCGGCGTACTGCTCGGCGTCGAGCAGCGCGGTGACATCCGCCCGCGAGCCGCGCTCCTCGGTCCCGATGCCCAGCCCCAGGTGCCCCGCCCGGGGAGCGGTTCCGGCGCCGCCGCCGGCCAGTGCCTCGCGGCCGCCGATGGCCCAGCTCCCGTCCGGGCGGCGACGGGCCTGGAATCCCTCCCCGATGACCTGGCGCAGCCGGCCCCGGTGGACGACGACCACCCGGCGGACCTCGACCACGCCGCTCGCCTCCCGGCCGGGGAACGACTCCTCGAAGGGGTCGCCCTCCCGGTAGCGATAGAAGAGCTGCGCGACCGGCGCCACCCGCCAGTCGACGACCCATACGTCCGCCTCGGCGTCCACGAAGGTGGCATGGCCGAGGAGGTAGTCGCGGCGACGCCCCCCCTCGCGGACCGCCAGGTGCGCGACGTAGGGCGAGGCCGGATCGGGGAGCACCGGCGGCGCGCGGCCCCCCAGCTGGTGCTGCACCGCGAGCTCGTGCAGGAGGGGCGCGGCATCCTCCTCGCGCGCGCTGGCGGCGTCCTCGCGGAGCGTCTGCAGCGTCTCCCGGCTCGGGCCTCCCGCCCAGGAGCGCCGGGCCTGGGCCGAGCCGAGCGCGGTCCGCACGCGCTCCAGGAGGGTCTCCTCCTCGGCGATGGCCAGCTGTGGATCGGCTCCGGGCATCGTCGCTGCGAGCGGGCGATGTGTCGCTCCCGCCCGGCACTGTCAACTCCTTCCGTCGTGTCTTGCTTGCAGCACCGGCCGCCGGCCCGCTATGGAGCGGCGAATGGCCGACAAGAAGACCGCCCCGAAGAAGGTCGCAGCGAAGAGGCCCGCGGAGAAGACGCCCGTCGCGAAGGCCCCCGTCGCGAAGCCGCCCGCCGAGAAGAAGGCGAAGACATCCGGCTGGGCCCGGCGAGCGAAGGGTGGCGAGGACAAGGCCTGCGGCATCGAGGGGTGCAAGCGCCCCTACCGTGCGAAGGGCTACTGCTACTTCCACTTCAAGAAGTGGCGGCAGGGTGAGCTTCCCCATGGCCGCTACCGGACGTGCAGCAAGCCCGACTGCCGCAGCAAGGCGGTCCGGCACGGCCTCTGCGAGAAGCACGAGGCCGAGACCTACGGGAAGGCCGTTCCGGCCGAGTCCGCCGCCTGACCTGGGGCCCCGATGCCACTTCCCGAGCTGTACTCCACCCGCGCGCGGCTCCGTGAGGTGCGTTCCGAGGACGCCGACGCGCTGCTCGACATCTATGCCGACCCGCAGTCGGTCCGGTACCTGGGCCGGCCGCCGCAGACCCTGGAGCAGGTGCGGACGCGCATCACCCGCATGCGCGACGACATCGAGCGCGGCGAGGCGGCGTTCTGGGTCCTCACCGATCCGGCCGGCGACCGGGCCTTCGCCTACCTCGGCTTCTTCCGCTGGGACGCCCCCCACCAGACGGCCGAGCTGGGCTACGTGCTCGTCCGCGACCGCTGGGGTCAAGGGCTGATGCGCGAGGTGCTCCCGGCGCTGGTCCGCCACGGATTCGACGTGCTGGGGCTCCACCGGATGGAGGCCCGCATCGACCCCGGGAACACGGCGTCCATCCGGCTGGTCGAGCGCCTCGGCTTCCGCCAGGAGGCCCGGCTCCGGGAGCGGACGCTCAACGACGACGGGAGCCGCGAGGACCTGCTTCTCTTCAGCTTGCTCCGTCCGGAATTCGAGCGCGGCCCGCGCGGCTGACGCTCCGAAGCGCCCCGACCCACGCAGGAGTTGCCGGAGGCACCGCTCGTTGCCACCTCACCCGCGGGGCGGCGGGTCGGAGGTCGGGTCGATGAGTGGCGCAACGTTGTCCTTCGCGATCTTCTGGTCGCTGGTGAGCGCGAGCACGCTCGCGGTCCTGCTGGCGAGGCGTCTGAAGCGCCCCGGATGATTGCAACCCGACGGACGTGGCGTTAGTTCCGGCTTCCGCCGTCGACGAGGAGCCGCTGGGCGTGATCCGGAAGCCACATTTCGACGCGAGGGCCCCCGAGGCCGGCGGTACGGGTGTGCGCGCGCGCACGGAGCGGGTCTGCGCCTTCTCCGGCGGGAGCGCTGCGGCGAACCGGTAGTCGCTGCAGCGCGTAGGACCGGACCCTCACTCGCCGGCGCGCGCGAGCTCGCCCCGGCATCCCTTCCACCGTCCACCTGTTCGCACTCCGACCCCGGAGCTCTCCATGCACGCCTCTTCGAACGATCCGTCCTTCACCAACGGAGCGGGGCAGTCCCGCCCCCACCGCCCCTTCCACCAGTCCCCGATCCAGGTCACCGTCGAGGACATGAACCGGCTTCGCATGGTCGTCGACCGCCATGCCTGGGGAGTCCAGGGCCCCGCGGCCGAGATGCTGGAGGCCGAGCTGGACCGCGCTCAGGTGGTGGCGCAGGAGGCGCTGCCACCGGACCTGGTCAGCATGCGCTCCAGGGTGATCTACGAGGACGTCGACACGGCAGAGCGTCGAGAGGCCGTGCTCGTCTACCCCGAGGAGGCCGACCTCCAGCGCTCGTGGATCTCCGTGCTCGCGCCCATCGGCACGGCGCTTCTCGGCCTCCGGGCCGGCCAGCCCATCTCCTGGCCCGTCCCCGGCGGCCGGACCCGGACGATCCGGGTCCTCTCCGTCGCGTATCAACCCGAGGCAGCGGGAGACCGACATCTCTGAGCGGCGCTCTGCCGGAGCCGCTGGTGGGCCAGGCCATGACCAGGACCAGGAAGCGCCGCGTCGCAACGGGAAAGCGGGGACGACCGTCCCGGACGCCCGTCGCCTCCGCCGGGAAGCCCCGCCGGCGGAGGCCTCCGCTGGCCTCCTCGAGCCATGCGCGACCCTGGGTCGAGCAGGCGTCGTGGGAGTCCTTTCCCGCGAGCGATCCGCCCGGATGGACCGGGATGACCGCGGGATGACCGGACGCGGGGTGTCAGCGCCTCCACGAGGGCGTCAGTCGCCCGGAGCTCCGGCCGCCCGCGCCACCTGCTTCCAGGCGGCGGCCCAGAGCTCCGCCTCGCGGCGCGACAGCCCCGCGCGATCCAGGGCCCGGAGCATCTCGTCCAGGACCGGCAGCGGCGACTGGGGATTCAGACCATCCGCCGCGCGCAGCGCACGCTCCATCCGCCGCCGGAGCACCTCCCGGAGCGCCTGGGGAGCCCCCGGGTCGGGCGTGACCGCGGGCGCCGCGGCCTCGTCGGCCCTCGAGGCGAGGTAGAGGAGCACCGCCGCCGCCTGGGCCAGGTTCAGCGACGGCTGGGCCCCCGGCGCCGGGATGCAGGCCACGTCCTGGCAGAGCGCCAGCTCCTCGTCGGACAGCCCGCGCCGCTCGCCTCCGAGCACAAGCGCCACCGGACCGCGCGCCGCCGCCGCCCGGAGCCGATCGATGCCCTCCTCCGGGCTGACGGGCGCTCGCCCCCGCAACGCATCGCGGCCGCTGGTTCCGAGGACGTAGACGGCGTCGGCGACCGCCTCCTCGAGCCGCGCACTCCGCTCGGCCGCATCGAGGACCTGTCCGGCGTGCACCGCGGTCCGGCGCGCCGCCTCGACGTCTTCCAGCCGTGGATCGGAGAGCCTCAGGATTGGGAAGTCGAAATTGGCCAGGAGACGGGCCACGGCGCCGAGATTCTCGGCGGACTGGATCTGATGCAGCACGACGCGAAGCTGGCGGCGGAGCAACATGCAGGTGGCGCCCTCCGGTCGTGACTTTCCCCCTCAATCGGCACGTTGGTAAGGTGGTTTGCCGCTTCTGCCGATGAGACGTCTCTTTCTCGCTCTTCCCGTGCTCATGCTCGCCGCCTGCGGCGAGGTGGGAATGGGTGCGCCACCTCCGAGCCAGCCCTCGGTCCGGCAGGTGCTGCTCGAGCCGCCCGAGCAGGTCGAGGCCCTCCCGGTCCAGGACCGGGCCGAGCTCTTCCGGACCCTGCTGCGCGCAAGCGGAGCCGGGGCGCCGGACGGCCTCCTCGCGCTCTTTCCCGTCGTCCAGGACGGAGCGGTGCGCGCTGCCCCCCCGCTCGAGGGGCGCCTCGACCTGCTCGACCTGACCGACGGCGGCGAGCCCCTGGTCCTCAATCTGGATGGCGCCCTGGCGGACAGCTGGCCGGTCGAGCGCCGGGAGGCCCTGCAAGGACTCAGCGAGCGCGAGGCCGCCGAGATCGTCGCGCGCTCGCTGGCGATGCGCTGGGGCCTGCGCCCGCGCGCCGCGCTCCGGGTCGAGCGGGCCGCGGGTGCCCCGTACGCCGCCGCCTACGCCGAGGGGATCCTCCGGCTGAACCCCGCCCTCCTCTACCTCGCCGCGGCCCCGGCGGACGCGCGCTGAGACGCTCCTTGGCGGACCCGGTTCTCTCCGAGCAGCTCGGACACACCCTGGCCGAGACGCGCCTCGACGCGCTCGGCGAGCGATACCGGGGCAAGGTCCGCGACGTCTACCGCCAGCGGGACCGGCTGTTCCTCGTGGCCACCGACCGGCTCAGCGCCTTCGACCGCGTCCTCACCACCATCCCCTTCAAGGGCGAGGTGCTGAACCGGATCGCCCAGTTCTGGTTCGACAAGACCGCCGCGCTGGTCCCCAACCACGTCCTCGACGTCCCGGACCCGAACGTCACCGTCGCCCGGGCCACCAAGCCGTACCCGGTCGAGGTCGTGGTGCGCGGCTACCTGACGGGCAGCCTCTGGCGCGACGTGCAGAAGGGCGCACACACCGCCTACGGCCTCGACATCGCGCCGGACACGAAGAAGGACGCAGCCTTCCCCGAGCCCATCCTCACCCCCTCCACCAAGGCACCGGTGGGCGAGCACGACGAGCCGCTCTCCGAGGCCGAGGTGGTCCGCCGGGGCATCGTCAGCGCGCGGGACTGGGGGCGGATCCGCGAGGCGGCGCTGGCGCTCTTCCGCGCCGGGCAGGCGTGGTGCCGGACCCGCGGGCTGCTCCTGGTGGACACGAAGTACGAGTTCGGCACCGTCGGCGATGCGCTGTACGTCATCGACGAGATGCACACCCCCGACAGCTCGCGGTTCTGGCGTGCCGGGAGCTATGCCGAGCGATTCGCCTCCGGCGCCGACCAGGTGATGCTGGACAAGGAGACCGTCCGGCAGTGGCTCATCCGGGAGAAGAACTTCAGCGGCCACGGGCCCATCCCCACCATCCCCGAGTCCGTCCGGATCCGGACGGCCGAGCTGTACCTGAGAGCCTACGGCGAGATTACCGGGACACCGCTCCGGACGGTCGCGGGCGACGTCGAGGACCGCATCCGGAAGAACTTGCAGACGCACGGCTACCTCTGAACACCGGGACGCCCCGATCCCAGGGAGGCGTGGGTCATCCGACAGCACCGTCGGGTGAAACGGACCCCGGGCGGGCGGACGTGGCTCGTCAGCGTCGCCGGTTCGTCGACGTAACCCCTCGGAACTCCAGACGGGTAGTTCTGGCCCGCGAATTGCTTTGAACGAGCACCATGCGCGGCGTGATCACCAATCGCGACGTGGTCCGGAACCTCGGGCTCATCTACCGGGAGTTCGGCACCCGCTGCGTGTTCCGCTGCCTGTGGGTGCTCGCCACCCGGCGCACCACCACCTTCCTCGACGTGGTGACCCAGCGCCTGTAGCGCCGGCTGGACCTCAGCCCAGGGCCTCGGGCCCGAACACCCGCTCGAAGATGACGTCGACGTGGCGGAGGTGCTCGTCGAGCGAGAACAGGGCCGCGAGCTCCTGGGGGGTGAGCAGCTTCGCCAGCTCCGGGTCCCGCGAGAGCGCGGTCCGGAAGTCCACCCCCTCCTCGTAGACCCGCATCGCGTTGCGCTGGACGATGACGTAGGCCGCCTGCCGGTCGACTCCCCGGCGGGCGAGCTCGAGCAGCACCCGCTGGCTGTGGACGACGCCGCCGAGCGCAGCGAGGTTCTTGCGCATCCGCTCGGGGTCGACCCGCAGCTGCTCCATCAGCCCGGCGAAGCGGTGGAGCATGAAGTCGAGCGTGACCGTCGCGTCCGGCCCGATGACCCGCTCCACGCTGGAGTGGGAGATGTCCCGTTCGTGCCAGAGCGGCACGTCCTCCAGCGCCGCCAGCGCGTAGCCCCGCATCAGCCGGGCGAGCCCGGTGAGGTTCTCGGAGAGGATGGGGTTGCGCTTGTGCGGCATGGCCGAGCTCCCCTTCTGCCCGGCTCCGAACGGCTCCTCGACCTCGCGCACCTCGGTTCGCTGGAGGTGGCGAATCTCCACCGCGAACTTCTCGACGCTGGTGCCCACGAGCGCGAGCGCCCCGAAGTACTCGGCGTGGCGATCGCGCTGGACCACCTGGCTCGAGGCCGGCGCGGGGGAGAGGCCGAGCACCCGGCAGGCATGCTCCTCCACCGCGGGGGGCAGGTGCGCGAAGGTGCCCACCGCGCCGGAGATCTTCCCCACCGCGATGGTCGCCCGGGCCCGCACCAGCCGCTCGCGGCCGCGGCGCAGCTCGTCGTACCAGATGGCCAGCTTGTGGCCGAAGGACATCGGCTCGGCGTGGATGCCGTGGCTGCGGCCGATCATCACCGTGCGCCGGTGCTCGAAGGCCCGGGCCTTCACCGCGGCCATGGCCCGGTCCACCCCGGCGAGGAGGAGGTCCGCCGCGTCGCGGAGCATCATCCCCAGCGAGGTGTCGAGCACGTCCGAGGAGGTCATCCCGAAGTGCAGCCAGCGCGCCGCCGGGCCGATCCGCTCCTCCAGGAAGGTGAGGAAGGCGATGACGTCGTGCTTGGTGGTGTGCTCGATCTCGTCGATCCGCGCGGCGTCACCGTCGTCGAAGTCGCCGGCCCGGGTCCGGCACTGGGACAGGGCCTCGGCGGGGGCGATGCCGGCCTTCACCATGCCCTCCAGCGCCGCCAGCTCGACGTCGCGCCAGCGGCGAAGGCGGGCCGGGGCCGTCCACAGCGCGACCATCTCCGGGCGTGAGTAGCGTGGAATCATCTCTCCCCGAGAGGCTTATCCGAGGGGGACGGACCGCGCCAGCGTGGGCGGCGTCAGTTGCGCGGGGCCGGCAGCGGCACCGCCGGCGTCGCCTCGGAGATGTGCTCGATCTGGGGACGTGCGGGCGCGGGGAACAGCCTCCGCGCGCTCCACCCGCCCAGCATCCCGAGGATGAGCGCCGCCGCGGTCAGGAGCGCCATGCGCATCCCTGCCCGGCCCGCCTCGTGACGGAGGGCGGGCAGGTCCTCGTCCACCGCCGCGAGGGAACCGGTGGTGGTGGTCGCCGGCGGCCGGGCGTCGGCACCCACGCGCGCCGCGACCTCCTCGGTCGAGATCGGCTGGGTGGCGTCGAGCGGGACGGGCTCCCAGGACGTGCTCAGGGACAGACCCTCGCCCCGCTCCTCGGCCTGGATCTCCCAGATGACCTGCGCGAGCAGCTCGGCCGGGCTCCAGGTCCCTGCGCCCCGACCCGCGCCGGGCGTCGCGGGGTGGCCCGCATGCTCGAGCGGGGGAGGCACCACCACCTTCTCCTGCCGGGTGGGCGAAGGCTCCGGGACGACGCTGAGCGGGGTGGGCGCGGCACCAGAGGCGGGTGCGTCCGCCGTCGAGACGCGGGAGTTGGGCGCGAGCACCGGCGGGACCGTGGGCGGCGGCGGCAGCGTGGCCCGGGCGGCGACCGCCGGCGCCTCGGCCCGTCCGGCGACCACCGGCGTCGCACGCGGATGGAGGGTGGGGATCTCGCGGCGGAACGGAGGGGGCCGCGGCTCGGTCGCCCAGGGCTTGGACTCGGCGACCTCGCGGACGGAAGGCACGGGGAGCGGTCCCGGCGTGGGTGCCGGAGGCGGGGGCGGCACCAGGGCGGTGGGCGGCGCGGGGACGGCCACCACCCGGGGGAGTGCCGCTGAGGGCTGCGGCGTGGGAGATGCCAGCGTCGCCGGAACGGGCTCGTCGCCATCCACCACCAGATCGACGCCGAGCGCCTCGGCCAGCAGAGGCTCGTCGCCGGCCTCGGATCCCTGGTCCACCTCGGTGAGGCCGGCCACCGCGCGCTCCGCGTCCTCGTCGGAATGCTCGAGCGCGCTGGACCGGCTGGCTTGCAGCAGGGCGCCGACGGGCAGCTCGGGACCGGTGGCCTCGGCAGCTGCCGGGGCGCCGGGCTCGTGGTCTCCGGCCTCGTCGGCGTCCCAGAGCCTGAGGGACTGCCAGCGCTCCGAGCCCGAGCCGGTGGCTGGAGCCTCGGCTGAGCGGGCCGGGGAGCCGGTCCACTCCGGAGGGTCCAGCGCCACCACCTCCCGCGTGGAGGGCCGTGGCGTCTCCGGGGCCTGTCCGTCGAAGCGCGGCAGCGCGGCGGCGGGGATGGGTGCGCTTCCCTGCTCCTCCGGAACGGACGCCGCGGCCACCGGAGGCTGTTCCACCGCGGTCTCCGACTCGGGGAGCGGCTCGAGATCCTCCACCACCGTCTCGGGGACCTCCGGCGCCGCGGGTTGCCCGACCTGCACCACGCCGGCGCGAGGCTCGGGCGCCAGCAGCGTCACGAACTCCTCGTAGAGCTCCCGGACGCTCCGGAAGCGTGCCTCGGGCCGCTCGTTGAGCGCGCGGCGGTAGAAGCCCTCCACCGCCTCCGGCAGCTCGGGGGCGGTGAGCCGGAGCTCGGGGATGTCGTCGTCCGGGGTGAGGCCGGTGAGCATCTCGCCCACCAGCACCCCGAGCCCATAGAGGTCTGCCCGGGCGTCCGCCTCGGCGCCGGCGACCAGCTCGGGCGCGAGGTAGCGATGGGCCGACTTCTGCCGCTGGGCCTGGATGAAGGGCATCCGCGGCAGACCTCGGGCCAGCCCCCAGTCCACCACCCGGAGCATGTCCGGAAGGATGACCACGTTCTCGGGCTTGAGGTCGGCGTGAGCACCGACCGGATGCGCGGCCTCGAGCGCCGCGGCGAGCTGGCCGAGGAACGGCTCGACCTCCTCGAGGCTGAAGGTCTGTCCCTTCGCGAGCCGGGAGTCGATCATCCGCCGCAGGGTGAGGCCGTCGAGGAAGCTGTAGGTGACGTAGGGCCAGCCCTGGTCCACGCCCAGGTCGTGCAACCGGGCCAGCGAGGGCTGCATGAAGCGCCGGGCCGGCTCCACAGCGCGCGTGAAGGCCTCGCGCTCCTCGGCGGTCTGCACGAAGCGGGGGTGGATCATCTTCACCGCGACGTCGATGCCCTGCTGCTCGTCGCTGGCGCGGAACACGTAGCCGAGCGGGCCCAGCCCGACGGCGTCCTTCACCACGTACCGCTCCGCCATGCGGTCCCCGACCCGGTAGGGCGCGCCGGCGAGCAGCGCGGGGGAGAGGCGGCGGCGGATGCCGGTGGTGCTCGGCATCCGGGCCGTCCCCACCTGGCGCTGGCCGCAGGTGCTGCAACGTTCGGCCGAGTCGGGGACGTGGCTGCCGCAGCGGTAGCAGAGCAAGTGCGCGGGCTCCGGAAGCGGGAAGGGTCGCGAGACGAGCGGCGAGTCTACCAGGCGGCCTCGCGGCGCCGAAGCGGACGGCGGCTAGCGACCGGTGCTTCCGAAGCCGCCCTCGCCGCGGACGGTGGTGGGCAATGTGTCCACCTCTTCCAGCTCGCCGCGAACCACCGGCGCGACCACGAGTTGCGCGATGCGCTCGCCACGACGGAGCGTGTAGGGCTCGCCGGAGAGGTTCACCAGGAGGACCTGGATCTCGCCCCGGTAGTCCGCGTCGATGGTCCCCGGTGAGTTGATGCAGGTGATCCCATGTCGGAGAGCCAGCCCCGATCTCGGACGCACCTGCCCCTCGTACCCGGGGGGCAGCGCGATGGCGATGCCCGTGGGGACCGCGCGACGGGCGAGAGGGGCGAGCGTCCACTCGCCCTCGATGTCGGCGCAGAGGTCCAGCCCCGCCGCCTGGTCGCTCTGATAGTGCGGAAGGGGCAGCGGCGCGGCGTGGGCACGCACGCGCCGGACCTGGATCCGGACGGGGGTCACGGGGACCTCATGACCGGGCACTCGGCTCGAGGGGACGGGGCGCAGCATCGGCATGCGCCCATCCTTCCGCCTCTCCCTGACGTCGCCTCGAGAGGGGAGCCGGCCTCCGCCATCAGGCCTTGGCCTTCGGGGCCTCGCTCGAGGGCGCACCCTGGGCGGGGGGCACCGCGCCGCCGGCACGGTCCGCCAGCGCTTCCTTGCGCGACAGGCGGATCTTCCCGCTGCGGTCGATGGAGATGACCTTGACCATCACCTCGTCCCCCTCCTTGAGGACGTCGGAGACGCTCTTCACCCGCTTGTCGGAGAGCTCGGAGATGTGGATCAGCCCGTCGGTGCCGGGGAAGAGCTCCACGAAGGCGCCGAACTCGGCGATCTTCCGCACCGTGCCCAGGTAGATCTTCCCCACCTCGGCCTCGCGGGTGAGCGCCTGGATCATGGTGATCGCCTGCTGCACCGCCTCGGAGTTGTTCGAGGCGATGTCCACCCGACCCGAGTCCTCGATGTTGATGGAGGCTCCGGTGCGGGCGATGATGTCCTTGATCACCTTGCCGCCCGGCCCGATGACGTTCTTGATGAACTCCGGCCGGATCATGATGGTGGTGATCCGCGGCGCGTACTTGCTGATCTCCTTCCGCGGGGCGTCCAGGGCCTTCAGCATCTCCCCGAGGATGTGCAGCCGGCCGCGGCGGGCCTGCTCCAGCGCCCGGGACATGATCTCGGTGGTGAGCCCGGTGATCTTGATGTCCATCTGGATGCTGGTGATGCCGTCCTTCGTCCCACAGACCTTGAAGTCCATGTCCCCGAGGTGGTCCTCGTCGCCGAGGATGTCGGAGAGGATGGCGATCTTCTCGCCCTCCTTGACGAGGCCCATGGCGATCCCCGCCACCGGCGCCTTGATGGGCACTCCGGCGTCCATGAGGCTCAGCGTGCCGCCGCACACCGAGGCCATGGACGAGGAGCCGTTGGACTCGAGGATGTCCGAGACCACGCGCAGGGTGTAGGGGAAGTCCTCGCTCCTCGGCAGCATCCCCCGGAGCGCTCGCTCGGCCAGCGCACCGTGGCCGATCTCGCGGCGGCCCGGACCGCGGAGCGGCTTGGTCTCGCCCACGCTGAACGGCGGGAAGTTGTAGTGGAGCATGAACCTCTTGAAGGTCTGGCCGGAGAGCAGCTCGAGCCGCTGCTCGTCCTCGCTGGTTCCCAGCGTCGCCGCCACCAGGGCCTGGGTCTCGCCGCGGGTGAAGAGCGCCGAGCCGTGCACCCGGGGGAGGAGCCCCACCTCGCAGGTGATGGTCCGCACGACGTCGTGGGGACGGCCGCCGATTCGCCCACCGTTCACGGTGAGCTCGCGCATGTGCTCGTACTTGAGGTCCTCCACCACCGCCTTGGCCAGCTTCTCCATCGAGGGGGTGAGGGACTCGCCGAGGTCCTGCTTCAGCCTGGCCAGGGCGTCCTTCTTGGCCTGGGAGAGCGCGGCGTACCGCTCGTGCTTCTCGTGGATCTTGTAGCCGGCCGCGATGGCGGGCATGGCCAGCTCGCGGACCCGGACCCGGAGCGACTCGTCCGCGGCGGGAGCCTTGTCGTACTCGCGGACCTGCACGGCGAGCTCGCGGCGCATCGATTCCTGAAGCTCGATGACCGGGAGCACCGCGGCCTTGCCGAACTCGAGCGCGACCACCATGTCCGGCTCGGAGACTTCGTTCGCGCCACCCTCCACCATGACGATGGCGTCCCTGCTGCAGGCCATGACCAGGTCGAGGTCGGACTGCTCCCGCTGCTTCGCGGTGGGGTTGGCGATCAGCTGCCCGTTCACCCGCCCCACGCGGATGCCCGCGATGGGACCGTTGAAGGGGATGTCGGAGAGCATCAGCGCGGTCGAGGCGCCGGTGATGCCGTGCACGTCGCCCTCGTTCTCGGCGTCGGACGAGATGACGCTGGCGATGACCTGGGTCTCGTAGGCGTAGCCCTCGGGGAACAGCGGGCGGCAGCTGCGGTCCACCAGCCGGGAGGTCAGCGTCTCCTTCTCGGTCAGCCGTCCCTCGCGCCGGAAGTAGCTCCCGGGGATGCGGCCCGCCGAGTACAGCTTCTCCTGGTACTCCACGGTGAGGGGGAGAAAGTCGACGTCCTTCTTCTCCCGGGCGCTGACCGCCGTGACGAGGATGATGGTGTCGCCGTAGCGGACGGTGACTGCACCGTCGGCCTGCTTCGCCAGCTTGCCGGTCTCGAGGACCAGCTCGTTCTCGCCGACCCGGACGCTCTTCTTCAGATGCATGTGTTGTCGTTCCTTCTCGTGGGCACGGGCTGGTGTCGCTCTGGCCTGGTCGCCCTGGCGAGAAGGAACTTTCAGTCTCTGACCGCAGCCGCCGACGGCCTGTTGGCTACCTCGGCGGCTCCGAACGGAAACCGGAAACTCCTCCGCCCTGGGCGGCAGGCGCCGGCGCTCCGTGCAGCACCGGCGCGGGAGTCGTGCTTCGAACCGTCCTTCTACTTCCGGATGCCCAGACCCTCGATGAGCTTCCGGTACCGCGCGTTGTCCTTGTTCTTGAGGTAGTCGAGCAGTCGCCGGCGCTGGCCGACCAGCTTCAACAGCCCGCGCCGGCTGTGGAAGTCCTTCTTGTGGGTCTTGAAGTGCTCGGTGAGCATGTTGATCCGCTCGGAGAGCAGCGCCACCTGCACCTCGGGGGACCCGGTATCGGTCTCGTGGGTGCGGTACTGCTGGACGACGGCTGCCTTGCGCTCGCTGAGGACTGCCATGGTGAGGTGCGACTCCGTCCCGCTCCGAGGATGAACCGACGTCCGGACTGCCCGGATCCCCTGGGGTTTCTGCTCGGCCGTCCGCGGAGGGGTGCAGGCGCCGGACCCGAGGGGAGTCGCGGGCTTATAGGCTCCGGGACCTGGGATTGCAATCTCTGGCCATCCGCGGCGAAAGGCCAGTGGTTCCGGGAGGGTTGGCCGCCCGCCTCACCTTCTAGGGAGCGGCGCCAGGCTGTGGCTCGAACGAGCCCGGCGGGGCGAAGAGCCACACCCGGAGCCCGTCCCTCGGACCGCGGCGGCCCGACCGCGGCTCCACCACCACCGTGAGCTGCTGCCGGCGCGGCCGGGTCTCGCTGGCCACGGCGGTGCGGAGCTTGGGGTAGAGGGTGAGCAGCGTCTGCAGCACCTCGCCCACGCCGGCGCCGGCCGGGACGCCCAGGTCGAGCTTCTGCTTGCCGTCCACCGCGGACCGGAGCGTCGTCGGGACGAGGACGGTGACGTTCACCGGGAGGCCACCACCCGGACGTAGCTCAGCCGGCCCTCGTGAACGTCCGCCACCGCGAGGAGCGCTCCGTCGGGCCCGAGCACCCGCGCCCGTCCGGCCGGCGCGTCGGACCCGAGCACCAGCGGCACCCCGTGCCGCACCCGGGCGACGTCCCGCTCGTCGATGCGGACCGCCGGGAGCTCGGGGAGGGCATCGGCCATGGAGACGATGCGCCCCTCGAGCTGAGTCCGTCCAGCGGGCCCGGCCACGCCCAGGGCCTCCACCGCGGAGAGGGGAAGAGCCCGGTCCAGACCGAAGGCTCCGCTCGCCGTCCGCCGCAGGCTCTTCAGCGTCCCGCCGCAGCCGAGGGCGCGGCCGAGGTCCTCGGCGAGGGTCCGCACGAAGAACCCCTTCGAGCACCGGACCGAGAGCGTGCACTCCGAGGCGGAGAAGTCCCGGAGGACGAGCGCGTGGACGGTGACCGGACGGGGCGTGCGTTCCACCGGCTCGCCTGCCCGCGCGCGCTCGTAGAGCCGCTTCCCCTTCACCTTCACCGCCGAGTACATCGGAGGAAGCTGGAGGAAGGAGCCGCGGAAGCGCTCCAGCGCCGACTCGAGCAGCTCGGCCGAGAGCGGGGGCACCGGATGGGTCTCGAGGATGGTGCCGGTGACGTCCTGGGTGTCGGTCACCACGCCGAGGCGGACCACCGCGTCGTAGGCCTTGTCCCCCTCGGTGAGCAGCCCCGCCAGCTTGGTCGCCTCGCCCAGGCACACCGGGAGGACGCCGGTGGCCATCGGATCCAGCGTTCCGGTGTGCCCGGCCCGCTTCAGCCCGAGGGCCGACCGGACCCTGCGCACCACCTCGAAGGAGGTGGGGCCCTGGGGCTTGTCGATGACCAGAACGCCGTTCATGGAGGGAGGGGGCCGCCCTCGACACCCGGGAGTGTAACGCCCCGGCGCGACCTCACCATCCCTCTTTCGTCTTCACTTCCCGGAGGAGACGGTCGATCTTGTCGCCTTCTCCCACACTCTTGTCGAAGACGAAGAAGACCTCGGGGGAGACCCGGAGCTTGACCCGGGCGGTCACCTCGCGCCGGACGAAGCCCTTGGCGGCGTCGAGTCCGGCCTGGGTCTCCTCCCGCTCGGTCTCGGTCCCCAGCGACGACCAGTAGACCTTGGCCAGCCGGAGGTCGGGGCTCATCTTCACCCCGGTGATGGTGATGTACCCGATGCGCGGATCGCGGAGGGCCCCGCGGCTGAGCAGCTCGCCCACCGCGGCCTGGATCTCCGCGCCCACCCGCTCCGGCCTGCCGGGAACCGACATCTCAGGGCTTCTCCCAGTCCCGCTTGTTGCGCAGCTTCCGCGCCCGGGCCCTGGCCTCGGTCAGCGGGAGGTCTCCCCCGCTCCGCGACCCGGGACGTCCCTGCACCAGCGCCGTGGGCCGCCGCTCCCACTCCCCCATCCCCTCGGCCTCGGCGAGGCTGCGGTCCTCGCGGGCGAAGGGGAGCTCGAGCGTGCTGCCGTCGTCCGGCGTGCCCCCGGGCTGGCCGAAGAGCTGGTCGCCGAAGGAGAGGATCTCCAGCTCGCGGCTCACCAGTGGCGCCACGTACATCTCCTCGACGAAGTGGAGGATCTTCTGGACCTGCTCGTCGACGTGGCGGCGGTCCGCGCTCACCACCGCCAGGGCGATCGTGGCGCGCTGCCAGAGGTCCTGGTCCTCCACCTCGGCGACGGACACGTTGAACCGCGCCTTCAGCCGGTCGGTGATCCGCCGCAGCACCTGACGCTTCGACTTCAGCGAACCGGAGTCTGCGATCTGCAGGGTGAGGCGCGCGACGCCGACGAACATGCCCGACCGCCGTCCTTCAGGAGGTGCCCGGGCCCGCCCTAGAAGAGGCTGGGCCGGGTCTCCTCGATCTCGAAGGCCTCGATGAGGTCACCGTTCTTGAAGTCGGTGTAGCCCTCGATGCCCACGCCGCACTCGAAGCCCTTCTCGACCTCGCGCACGTCGTCCTTGAACCGCTTGAGGCTGGTCACCTTGCCGGCACCGACCTGCTTCGAATCGCGCAGGATGCGTACCTGCGCCCCGCGGCGCATCAGCCCGTCGAGCACCGACACGCCGGCGATGGTTCCCAGCCGCGGGACGTTGAAGGTGTTGCGCACCTCGGCCCGGCCGAGCTTCTTCTCGGTCCGGATGGGCTCGAGCAGGCCGGTCATGGCCGCCTTCACCCCGTCGATGAGCTCGTAGATGATCGAGTAGGTGTAGATGCCCACGCCCTGGGCCTTGGCTGCCGCCTCGGCGCCGCTCTCGGGCTTGACGTTGAAGCCCACCACCAGGCCCTTGCTGGCCGCGGCCAGCATCACGTCGGACTCGGTCATCGCGCCCACGCCCTTGTGGATGATGTCCACGCCCACCTTCGGACCGGCGAGCTTGGACACGGCCTGGGCCACCGCTTCCACCGAGCCCTGGACGTCACCCTTGAGGACGAGCCGCAGCTCCTTGGCCTCTCCGGTCCGGGCCCGCTGGAGCAGGGTCTCCAGCGACTCCTTGACGTTCTTCCCGAGCTCCACCTGCCGCTCCTTGAGCGAGCGGTGGTCGGCGATCTCCTTGGCCGCCTTCTCGTCCTCGACGACGTTCAGCACGTCGCCGGCGGTGGGCACTCCCGACAGGCCCACCACCTCGGCCGGGTAGCCCGGGGTGACCTCCTTGACCGGTTGTCCACGGCCGTCCTTCATCGCGCGGAGGCGGCCATAGTGAATTCCGCTGACGATGGCGTCGCCGGTGCGGAGCGTTCCCTCGCGCACCAGGACCGTCGCCACCGGGCCGCGGCCCTTCTCCAGCTTGGCCTCGATGATCGCTCCCACCGCCGGACGGTTGGGATTGGCGGTGAGCTCGAGAACCTCGGCCTGGAGCAGCACGTTCTCCAGCAGCAGGTCGATCCCTGCCTTCGTCCGGGCGGAGACCGGCACCATGATCGTGTCCCCGCCCCAGTCCTCGGGGACCAGCTCCTGGGCGGCGAGATCCTTCTTCACCCGCTCGGGGTTGGCACCGGCGAGGTCCATCTTGTTGATCGCCACCACGATCGGGACCTTGGCGGCCTTGGCGTGGTTGATGGCCTCGATGGTCTGGGGCATCACCCCGTCGTCCGCAGCCACCACCAGGATGACCAGGTCGGTGACGTTGGCCCCGCGGGCGCGCATGGCGGTGAACGCCTCGTGGCCCGGGGTGTCGAGGAAGGTGAGGTCACCCTTGGGAGTGGCCACCGAGTAGGCGCCGATGTGCTGGGTGATGCCGCCGGCCTCGCCCTCGGCCACGTTGGCCTTGCGGATGGCGTCGAGGAGCGACGTCTTCCCGTGGTCGACGTGCCCCATCACCGTGACCACCGGCGGGCGCGGTCGCTCGTCCTCGGGCTTCTCCACCACGTCGGGCAGGTGGTCCTCGACCTCGAAGCCGACCTTCTCCACCTTCCAGCCGTAGTCGCTGGCGATGATGCCCGCGGTGTCCGCATCCACCATCTGGTTGGCGGTGGCCATGGTGCCGCCGGCCATCAGCTTGCGGATGATCTCCGTCGTCTTGACGCCCATCCGCTGTCCGAGATCGGAGACGCTGATCCCCTCCTCGAGCCGGATGACCTTCTTCTCTTCTGCCATTTCCGTGATCTGGGTCTTCTGACCCTTCTTGGTCGGCTTCTTCTTCTTGCCGCGGACGGGGATCTGAACCCTGCCCCACAGCAGGCTGTCCATCTCCTGCTTGACCTGGGTGCCGTCACGCTCGGTGGCGCGCTTCTTCCCCCGCTGCGTGTCGTCCTTCTTCTTGGTGACGTCGACGAAGTCGCGGCCGCGCCCGAGGTGATCGGGGATGACCTTGAGCTCCCGGACCTCGCCGATGGCCTTGCGGCCCGGGGCCACCGGGATGTTCTTGTGCGCCGTGGAGGACGGCGTGACCCGCCGGAAGGGGACCGACGGCCGGCTGATGACCACTGCCTGGGTGGCCGTGGGCCGGAGCGAGCGTGGATCTGCCGGGGGCGACGACGGGGCGTGGGCGCCCGGACCTCCGGCGCGTGGGGAGCCCCCCGGGCCGGGACGCGGCGAGGCGGGACGAGCCTGGACTCCGGGACGGCCCCCGGTGCGGGCGGCCACGCCGGGCGGGGAGCCGGCCGTCCGCGCCGGACCTCCGGGACGCGAGACCGGTGCGGAGCCGGAGCGCAGGCCCTGGGCGGGCGGCTTGGAGATGATCTGCGCCGGGCGAAAGCCGGCGCTCGCTGGACGAAGGGGTGGACGCCCGGCGGAGGGCGGCTGGGGGGCCGCCGGCGGCGCAGCCTCCGGGGTCTCCTCCACCGCGGAGGGAGCTGCGGACTCGGGCACCGCGGCCCGGACGGGCTCGCTCACGTCGGCGGCGCGGGCCTCCACCTCGGGGGGGGGCGGAGGCACGGCCCGGACCGGCGGCGCGGCCGGGGGCGGCGCGGCGACGGCGGGCTCGGGGGCATGGACCGGCTCGCGGGCGGGCTCGGCGTGGGCGGCCGCGGGCTCGTGCGCAGGTGCGGCGGCCGGCTCGGGCTGGTGGCCGTTGGTGTGGGGCACCTCGCCCCCCGGGGCACGGCGGCGGACCACGAAGCCCTTGGCGGTCGCCGGCGGAGGAGCCGCACGCGGCTTCCGCTTCTCGACGATCCGCTGGACCGCGGACATGGCCTGGTCGTCCTCGAGCGAGCTCGAGTGGCTCTTCACGTCGTAGCCGAGAGCCGCCAGCTCGGTGACGACCTCCTTGTTGTCGAGATCGATGCCGAAGGCCTTCAGCTCCTTCGCGATCTCGTGCACCCGCTTCTTCGACATCCAGACCCCTTCACGAACAGCTGCAGCCTTCTACTCCACCTGCGCCCTGGACTTAACCTCCGCCGCGGTCAGCTCCGTCTGCACCACCTCGAGGCCACCGGTCATCCGTCCCCGGAAGGCCCGCCCCAGGGACCCGCGCTTCACCGCCGCGGTCAGACATCCTGCGCCGCAGAGGTAAGCGCCCCGTCCCGGTGCGCGTCGATCTCTGTCCCACGACAGCTCGCCCTCGCTCGACAGGCAGAGCCGCTTCAATTCACGCTGGGGACGCCTGGTCCCGCACCCGATGCACGTTCGTTCGGGCTCCCTGCTCAGGGCGCTGTCGCCTCCTCGGCTGATAGGAAGAGAGGCATCAGGCCGCCCCCGGTTCGGGTGTCGCGGCCCCCAGGGCCGCGCGCTCGGCGTCGAGCTCGGCGCGCAACTTGGCCTCTTCTAACAGGTAACTCTCGGCGGCGCTCTTGAGCTGCCGCGCCTTCTTGATGCCGACTCCGGGCACGTCGCCGAGCTTGGCGATGTCGGTCTCCTTCGCGAGCTCCTCGGGCGTCTTGTAGCCCGAGAGGGCGAGGGCCTCGACGGTCTTCTCGCTCATCCCGCGGACGCGCATCATCCGCTCGGCCGGCGAGAGCTCGTCGGGATGGCGGCGGGCCTCGATGGCGCGGGCCTGCTCCCGCTCCATCTCCAGGCGGCGGAGCTCGATCTCGTCGTCCACCATCTGCTTCCGCGCCTGCTCCTGCATCGCCGGGATGCGCGCCGGGTCGAGCCCGGGGATCTGCGCCAGCACCTCGGGCGAGGCCTCGGCGACGTCACGCGCCTGGCGGAACCCGTGGGCGTAGAGCGTCTCCACCAGCATCTCGGAGACGCCGGGGAGAGCGCCGAGGGACCGGGTGGCGAACTCGCGCATCTCCCGGACCCGGGTCTCGCTGTTGATGTCCAGCTTCCAGCCGGTGAGCTGGGCCGCCAGCCGCACGTTCTGCCCGCGCCGCCCGATGGCCAGGGAGAGCTGATCGTCCGGGACGATGAGCTCCATGGCGTGGTTGGCCTCGTCGATGATGACCCGGGCCACCTCGGCGGGGGCCAGGGCCGCGCAGACGAAGCGGGCCGGGTCCTCGTCCCAGGGCACGATGTCGATCTTCTCGCCCCGGAGCTCCTGGACCACCGCCTGGACCCGGCTGCCCTTCATGCCCACGCAGGCCCCGACCGGATCCACGTCCGGATCGCGGCTGCTGACCGCGATCTTCGCCCGGCCTCCGGGCTCGCGGGCCGCGGCCTCGATGACCACGATGCCCTCGGCGATCTCCGGGACCTCCATCTCGAACAGCTTGGTGAGGAGGTTCACGCTCGCGCGGGAGAGGATGATCTGCGGCCCCTTGGATTCGCGCAGGACGTCCAGGACGTAGGCCTGCACCCGGTCGCCGGCGCGGTAGGTCTCGCGCGGGACCTGCTCCCGCACCGGGAGCACCGCCTCGGCCCGGCCGAGGTCGACGATGATGTTCCCCCGCTCGAACCGCCGGGCGATGCCGGTGACGATCTCGTTCCTGCGGTCCTTGTACTCGTTGTAGACGTTCTCCCGCTCCGCATCGCGGGTCCGCTGGAGGATGACCTGCTTCGCGGTCTGCGCGGCGATGCGCCCGAACCCGTGGCGGAAGGTCCGGAGCTTGAGGATGTCGCCGTACTGGTCGTCCTGGGCCTTGGCCTCGGCCGCATCCTCGTCGCGGTAGAAGATCTGGAAGACCAGCTCGTCGCCGGGCTCGACCTCCATCCCCTTCTTCCGCGCCTCGTCCAGCGTGAGCTGGTTCACGGCCTGGATGGGATCGGTGATGGCCTCGACCACCGTCACCGCCTGGAAGAGCTCCACCACGCCCTTCTCGGTGTCGTACTTGGCCTCGAGGTTCCGGTCCTGACCGAAGTGCTTCTTGGCCGCGGTCTGCATCGCGTCCTCGAGGGTCGCGACGAGCACGCTCTTGTCGATGCCCTTGTCCTTGGCCACCTGCTCCAGGACCAGGTTGAGATTGACGGACGGAGTGCTGGGCGTCGCCATGGGAGTCGTTCCGGTTCCTCGAAAGATGTCTGTCAGAACTCGAGGTCGAGGTTCGCCTTGGCGATGTCACGGAAGGGGATGTGGAACGCCCCTCCGCCCTCGACCTGCACCGTGATGTCCGCCGCGCCCACCTGCTCGAGCGTGCCCGTGAAGCTCTTGCGCGGCGGCTCGCCGACGGGGCCGTAGGTCTTCACCTTCACCCGCTGCCCCACGACCTTCTGGAAATGCTCCGGACGCCTGAGCGGCCGGTTGATGCCGGGACTGCTGACCTCCAGCGCGTAGGCGTGGGGGACGACGTCCTCCACCTCGAGCGCCGTCTCCACCGCATGCGAGACGCGCGCGCACTCGTCGAGGCCGACGCCCCCCTCCTTCGATCTCGGGTCGCGGCCCGGGCGGTCGATGAACATCCGGAGAACCCAGCCCGCCGGCTCGCGGACGTACTCCAGCTCCACCAGCTCGAAGCCCTCGGCGCCCACGAGCGGCTCCACCAGGGCCGCGGCGCGGGACAGGACGTCCTGTCGATGGGTGCTCTCGGACATGGGAGTGCCAGAAACGAAAAAAGCGGGCACCGGGCCCACTTTTCGAGGTCCTGCCGATCGAAAAATGTCGCCGGGGTGCCTAACACGCGCGGGCGCGCCGGCGCAAGGCGAACGGGGCCAGCCCTGCCGTGGAACCGCCCGGACTTCGGGCAGATTCCTAGGTGGGGGGCGGGCCCCGCCCCCGGGCGGTCAGAACTCCAGCGGCGGCTGCGGTCCGGGCACGATGCCGGCGATGTCCGGGTCCACGCCCTCCTCGGGCGCGGGACGCTCGGCCTTCTCCCGCTTGCGCTGCTCGCGCTTCTCCGCCTTCTCGCGCTGCTTCTGCTGCCGGGCGAGTTCTTTCAGGCGTTTGGTGGCTCCAGGTGCGGCGATGGCGAACCTCCTCGACGATGAAGTGACCGAAGGTGCCCGCTGGCCCCCATCCCTGTCAATGCGTTCAGCCGGGGGGCCCTGGCGCCTGCAGCGGAGCGGAACGTCCCCTCGCCAGGACTCCGAGGTTACAGTCGGGAACCGACACGCCCCGAAGGAATCCCATGCTGATCGCCGCCGTGCAGATGGCCTCCGGACCGGACCGGACCCGGAACCTCGACGTCGCCACCCGGCTGGTCCGGCGGGCCGCCGACCGCGGGGCGGGGCTGGTGGGCCTTCCCGAGAACGTCGCCTGGATGGGCTCGGAGAAGGACCGGCCGGAGGCCGCCGAACGGCTGGACGGTCCGAGCTTGACGCGCTTCGCCGAGCTGGCCCGGGAGCGGTCCATCCACCTGCTCGCGGGCTCGGTCCTCGAAGCGGGCGCCCCCGGGGGGCGGCTCCACAACACGAGCGTCCTCTTCGGGCCCGACGGGGAGCGGCTGGCCGTCTACCGGAAGATTCATCTCTTCGACGCCGAGGTGGGCGACGGCGCGAGCTACCGCGAGTCCGACGCGGTGGCCCCGGGCGAGGGGCCGGTGACGGTCGAGACGCCGTTCGGCACGGTGGGGCTGAGCATCTGCTACGACCTGCGCTTCCCCGAGCTCTACCGGGCGCTGTCGGCGGCGGGGGCGGTGCTCCTCACCGTCCCGTCGGCCTTCACCCTGATGACCGGCAAGGACCACTGGGAGGTGCTCCTCCGGGCGCGGGCCATCGAGAACCAGGCCTACGTCCTCGCACCTGCGCAGGGGGGACGGCACACGGATCAGCGCGTCACCTACGGGAACTCCATGGTCGTCGACCCGTGGGGTCTGGTGGTCGCCCGGGCGTCGGAGGGGGAAGGCCTCGCCCTGGCGGAGCTCGACCCGGAGCTGCTGGCCCGGGTGCGCAGGAACCTCCCGGCCCTCCGGCACCGCAGGCTCTAGCGGCTGAAGTAGACTCGAAATCCTGCACCTGCCTCGCCCCTGGTTTCCGATGGCGTTGTGCCTGCCGCTGCTCGTGTGCGCTCCGGCCTGCCGCCGGGAAGCGAAGGCTCCGCCCGCGCCCGCCCCGAAGCAGTCCATCCGGGCGACGCTGGCCCAGGTCCGGGGGGCGGTGTCGGTGAAGCGGGCCGCCGGCGACGAGTGGCAGGCGGCGGTCAACGGCACCGCGCTCTACGACGACGACAAGGTGCGCACCGAGCGCGGCGGCTCCGCCGAGCTCCGCTTCCCCTCCGGGACTGTGGTGGCCGTCTCCGAGGACACGCTGCTCGGCATCGCCGAGACCCAGGCCGCTCCGGGCCGGCCCCAGGCGGACGTCACCGTGCTCCGCGGAACCGTGGACGCCACCCTGGACCGGCCCGCCAACCAGTCCCTCACCGTGGGCACCCCGGCCGCGACCGTGCGCGCCGGGCGGGAGATCGTGTTCCAGTGAGCCACGCCCTCGCAGCCGCGCTCGCGCTCCTCGCCTCGGCGGCCACCACGCCCCCGGCGTCCGAGACCGTCGTCCGCCCGGGCGAGTCGCTGGGACAGCTCGCCGCCCGCACGCTCGGGAGCGAGGGCGCCGGACCCGAGCTGCTCGCCTTCAACCACCTGGACGGCGTGCCCGCTGCCGGCACCCGGGTCCTGCTCCCCGGCCCCGAGCGCGCTCGCGCGGTGGCGGCCATCGGCTCGGCCCGGAGCGCGGTCGTGCAGGCCCCGCCGGGCAGCGCGCGGACCGAGGCCGAGGCGCGGCTGGCCGAGGCCGAGTCGCTGCTCGCCCGGGCGCGCTACGCCGAGGCCGCCGCCCAGGCCGACGGCGCCTGGAAGCTCCTCGCCGATGCGCGCGAGGAGCGCTCGCACTTCGCCGTCGCGGTGGAACCGGACGGCCGCACCCGGGTCGCGGTGCGCGAGGGCGTCCCGGTGCGGGTGGAGGCCCAGGGACGCACCCGCGCGGTCCGGGCCGGCGAGACGCTCACCGTCATCCGCGGCGAGCCGCCGGGCCCGCCCCAGAGCGAGTCCTCCGCCGGTCCCACCGGGGAGCCCCCGGTCCTGCTGTCGCCCGAGCCGGGCCTGAAGCTGGCCCTCGAGCCCGCGCCGGGAGGCCTGGGCCCGGTGCGGTTCGCCTGGAAGCCGGTGCCCGAGGCCACCGGCTACGTGCTCGACCTCGCCGGTCCCCGGAAGACGCTGAGCGTCCGCAGCGCGGTGCCGGTGGTCACCATCCCCGGGCTGCCGGGCGGGAAGTACCGCTGGACGGTGCGCGCGGTGCAGTCCGACGGCACGCTCGGGCCGCCGACGAGCCGGGTGGTCCAGCTCGTCCCCGGGCGCATCAAGCTCGAGGTGAAGGAGACTCCCTGGCAGTGAGGCTCTTCACCGCCATCTTCCTCCTGATGCTCGGGGTGGCCCTGGTCTCCACGGGCCTGGTGGGCCTGCTCGTCCTGTCCGACACCCGGGAGCTGCTCACCCGCGACGCGCAGGAGCTCGCCGCCGAGAGGGTGCAGCAGGTCTCGCTGAAGGCCACCGCGACGATCGACGCGCCGGTGCGCTCGGCCACCGTGCTCGCCCGCGTTCCGGGGTTCCTCACCCTGCCGCTGGTGGAGCAGCGGGCCCACCTGGCGGCGGTGCTCACCGAGCGGAGGGACCTCACCGCCCTCACCGTCTTCTCGGTCCGGGGCGAGCGCGTTCCGGGGCTGCAGGCCTTCGCGGTGAAGGACCTCCCCCCCACCGAGGTGGCCGAGCACGAGGCGCGAGCCCATGCGCTGCTCGGGCCCGGTCCGGAGGCGGTGCGCTGGACCCCGGCCACCTTCGTCCCTGGCCGGCCCCCGAGCCTCACCTTCGTCTTCCCCCTGGGAGACCCGGCCCGCGGCTACGTCGCGGCCGAGCTGTCGCTGGCAGCGCTCGGCCACGCGCTCGAGGCCGAGCACGTGGGGAGCACCGGCTTCGCCTACCTGGTGGACAAGAGCGGCCGGCTCCTCGCCGGCGCGCCCGAGCGGCTCCGAGCGGGGGACGACGTCTCCCAGCGCCCGGCGGTAGCCCCGGCGCTGAAGATCCTCCGGGGCTCCCCCGAGCGCGAGGTGACCTGGGTGGGCAACTTCGGCGCAGGGGAGGCGCGGGTGGTCGCTGCCTCGTCGGTCATCCCCGGCCCGGGCTGGGCGGTGGTGAGCGAGCAGCCGCTCGACGCCGCCTACACCCAGGTGCGGCTGATGCAGCGGCGGATCGGCCTCGGGCTGGTCGCGGCCGCGGGCGTGGCCCTCCTCCTTGCCCTGGTCTTCTCCCGGGGCCTCACCCGTCCGCTCAAGGGCTTCACCCGGGGCGCGCTGGAGATCGCCGGCGGCAAGTTCGGAACACAGGTCCAGGTCCAGACCCGCAACGAGCTCGGCGAGCTGGCCCGCACCTTCAATTACATGAGCCAGCAGCTGCTGGCCTACGACAAGGAGAACCGGGGGCTCTACGAGTCGCTCGAGCGGGGCTACCTCGAGACCATCCTCGCCCTGGCCAACAGCATCGACAGCAAGGACGCCTACACCCGCGGCCACAGCCAGCGGGTCGGTGACATGGCGGCGGAGATCGGCCGGGAGCTGGGTCTCACCGACCGCGAGGTGAAGCAGCTGCGCTACGGCGGCATCCTCCACGACATCGGGAAGATCGGCATCGTCGAGAGCATCCTCTGCAAGCAGACTCAGCTCACTCCCGACGAGATGGCGGTGATGCGCGAGCATCCCACCATCGGCGCTTCCATCGTGGGCCCGGTGAGCTTCCTCGGCACCGCGCGCGACGCGGTCAAGAGCCACCACGAGAAGTGGAACGGCACCGGCTACCCCGAGGGCCTGCGCGGGACCGCGATCCCTCTCATCGCCCGCGTCGTCGCCTGCGCCGACACCTGGGACGCCTGCACCTCCACCCGCCCCTACCAGCGAGCGATGGGCACCCACGCCGCGATGGAGGTCATGAACCGCCTCCGCGGCGTGTCGCTGGACCCCGACGTGGTGGACGCCCTCGCCCGGGTGCTGGAGAAGAAGGGCGCCTTCGGCGCCGAGCCGCCGACGCGGGCGGTGCTTGCATCGTGAGCGCGCGCGCGTGATGGGAACGGACCATGAGCTTCTGGGACAAGGTGAAACCGTCGGCCCCGCCCCCGCCCACCGCGATCCACATGGACGTCACCAGCGACGGGAAGGTGCTGCGGCTGCACTGGGAGGACGGCAAGCGCACCGCCTCCACCGCCCGCGCTCTGCGGCTGGCCTGCCCCTGTGCCGGCTGCGTGGACGAGTGGACGCACGCGCGCACGCTGGACCCGGCGAGCGTTCCGGAGGGCATCACCCTGCAGGAGGTGGCGTCGGTGGGCAACTACGCCCTCCGCATCACGTTCAGCGACCAGCACGCGAGCGGCATCTTTCCCTGGGCCGTGCTGCGCGAGGTGACCGAGCGCGCCCCGGCGCCCAGCTGAGGTCTCGATGAGCCAGCTCCCCGACGAGGAAGAGGATCAGATCTTCTCCGGCAAGGCGCTCGCGGCGGACGGGGCCGTCCAGCCCGCGAAGCCCATTCCGCTCCTCCACGAGGTGCCGATCCTGAACGAGGTCCCACCGCTCCAGGAGGACTCGCTGATCCAGGACCCGGCCTACGAGCCGACGGTCATCTCCAGCTCCCGCGCAGAGATGCCGCCGCACGCGCCGGAGGGTGTGGAGCTCGCCGAGCGCGCGCCTCCGCCGATGGCCTCCGACTTCGTGGTGCCCCGACCGGAGAAGCCGGTCCGGTACCGCTCGCCGGACATCGCCTGGCGGCGGTGGGGCCTGCTCGTGCTGCTGCTGGCCGCTGTGGGCGGCGGGGGCTGGGCGGTGATGACCGGCAAGCTCTCGCTGAAGAAGTTGGGGACGCTCTCCCTGGACTCGCTCCGGACGGGCGAGGAGCCGAAGGACGCCGTGCAGAAGCACGTCGCGACCCCCGCCCCCACCCTCCTCGTCCTGAGCGACCCGTCGGGCGCGACGGTGTTGGTCGGCGGGACCGAGGTGGGGGTCACCCCCTGGGCGGGAGACAACGTCTGGCCGAAGGAGCCACTCCGGATCGAGGTCCGCAAGGCGGGCTACAAGCCCTGGCAGGGCCTCACCATGGGCGGGAAGCAGGAGACGCTCGAGGCGACCCTGAAGAGGCGCTGAGCCGCGGCGGGGGAAGTCCGGCTCAGGGGCGCACCGGGAACCAGGTGTCGACCGAGAAGCGTGCGCGCTCGCCGAGGAACCCCTGCTGGAGCTTCACCGAGCTCGCGTCGTCCAGCCCCGAGGGCCACCGCGCCGGGCGCTCCGGCAGCACCAGCCCGGTGACGGCGAGGAAGAGCGGCTGATCGGGGCGGCCGAAGTGGCTCCGATCGACGAGGAACTCCCGCGCGAGCCCGGCCTGGGGCGCGACGTTCGCCACCCACCCCTCCGTGGTACGGAACTCGGTCCGGCAGCGCTCGGCGGCGGGCGAGCCGCCCGGATCGCGGCACCGGTAGGCGAGGTCCCGCCTGCGCACGCAGGTCCCGTCGCCGGCACAGTGGTACTGCCCGGTGCCCAGCGCGGCGGAGGCATGGAGCACCCAGATCCGGTCCCGGGTCCCCAGAAGAAGCGTGGCGATCCCCGGTCCCTCGAGCTCGACCGCCACCGCGAGGACGTCGCCCCGCGTCCCGAGGCGCACCCGGAGGCCCTCGAACTGGACATCGAGGGCACCTGCCCACTCCCGGGCATCGACGCGGCCGTCGGGTTGCACCGGCCCGGAGAGCGCGGGGATGCCGGAGGGCGAGAGACCCTTGCCGAGGAGGAGCGCCCAGACGAGACCGGCGACCAGCACCGGCCCCTCCTCAGGACTTGATCAACCGGAGGTGGGAGCGACCGCGCGGGGCCTCACCGGCGTCGGGCTCGCTCGACTTGCGCTCGCCGTCCACCTCGCGCAGGGCGATGGGCCGCGCCTCGAGCGGCGGGTGCCGCGCCGCTGCGGCCCGCAGCGTCGGCGGGGGGACCTGCGTCAGCTCGGAGGGCATGTCCTCGGGGAACATCCAGAACTCGTGCGTCACCTTGCTGGTGACCGCGAACAGCGCGCTCCAGGGGACCGCGACCGTGAAGGGTCGCCCCGAGAAGCTGAGGGTGCTCCTGATGCCCCACTCGCCCACCGTGAGGTCGGAGGGCCTCGTGCAACCGCCCGGAGCGTGGATGACGAACCGGTAACTGAGATGCAATCTCAGGTGGGACTCGCAGCGGAGGTCCGCCGGGACGAGCACCCCGGGGCGGCGGGCGTCCAGATGAATCATGACCAGCCCTCGCTCCAGGGCGGCGAGCAAGCGGTCCTTTTTCTCGGAGGCTCGGTCGTCCATCGGTCGTCCGTGGCTCCCTAACGCCGCCGGAGCGCGCGATCCATCTCCCGTCGCGTCTCGCGCTCCTTGATGTCCTCGCGTCGATCCTCGTGGGTCTTGCCCCGGACCAGCCCCAGCTGGACCTTGGCCTTCCCCTTCTTGAAGTAAAGCACGAGCGGGACGATGGAATAACCCCGTTCTCGAACCTTGGCCTCCCAGCGGTCCAGCTCGGCACGGTGCAGCAAGAGCTTCCGGGGGCGGACCGGGTCGTGGGGGAAGGCCGCGGCCGCCGCGTAGGGGGCGATCCGCAGCGAGTGAAGGTAGAGCTCCCCCCCGCGCGGCTGGGCGAAGGCGTCCGCCATCTGCACCGCCCCCGCCCGGAGGCTCTTGACCTCGCTCCCCAGGAGCGCCAGCCCGGCCTCGAGGGTGTCCTCGACGGTGTAGGAGGCCCGCGCCTTGCGGTTGGTGGCGACGACGAGCTCGCCCGGGGCTTCCTTCCGTGCTGCCATGGGGGCAGGCCCCCTAACAGCCGACGGCCGTGTTGTCGATGAGCCGGGTGGCCCCCAGGAAGCCGGCGACCAGGAGCCTGGAGTCCGGCCGCTCCGCCCGTACGAGGGGCTCGAGCGTCTCGGGCTCGACCAGCTCCACGTAGTCCTCGCGAACCTCCGCCCGCCTCAGCTCGGCACGGACCGCCTCCCGCAGCGTCCCGGCATCACGCTCGCCGGCCGTCCAGCGGGCTCGGGCCGCCCGGAGCCCCGAGGAGAGCGCCACGGCCCGCGCCCGCTCGGCGGCGGAGAGGTAGGCGTTCCTTGAGCTCATCGCCAGCCCGTCCGGCTCGCGCACGATGGGCATGCCCACCACGTCGACGCCGAGGTGCAGGTCGGTCGAGAGGCGGCGGATGATCTGCAGCTGCTGCCAGTCCTTCTCCCCGAAGACGGCGAGGTGTGGCCGGGCGAGCGCGAAGAGCTGCGCGACGATGGTGGCCACGCCGCGGAAGTGCCCCGGCCGCCGCGCTCCGCAGAGGCCGTCCTGGAGGCCGGTCACCTCGACGAAGGTGCGGTGCCCGGGCGGGTACATGGCGCCCGCGTCCGGTGCGAACACCAGGTCCACCCCCGCCGAGCGGCACTTGGCCAGGTCCCCGTCCAGGTCCCGCGGGTACCGGGCGAAGTCCTCGTTCGGCCCGAACTGGGTCGGGTTGACGAAGATGCTCACCGCGGTGCGGTCCGTCCGGGCGCGCGCCCCGGCGATGAGGCTCAGGTGCCCGGCGTGGAGGAACCCCATCGTGGGCACCAGCCCCACCCGCCGCCCGTCGCGGCGCTCGGCCTCGGTCCAGGCGGAGAGCTCGGCCGGACTCCGGACGACCCGCATCAGACCGGGACGCCGTACACCGGGCCGACCTTCTCGGAGTCCCCGGAGGCCGCGCCGCCACCGGGCAGCACGCGCAGCGTCTTGCTGGTGAAGGAGTGCTCGTCGGCCGGGAAGGCGGCGCTCCGCACCTCGGCGAAGAACGTCTCGGCCGCGCCGCGCAAGAGCCCGTACCCGTCGGCGAAGCGCTTCACGAACTTCGGCTTGAAGTCCGGGTTGAATCCGAAGAGGTCGTAGCAGACGAGCACCTGACCGTCGCAGTCGATGCCTGCGCCGATGCCGATGGTCGGGATGCGGAGCGCGGCCGTGATGTCGCGGGCCAGCTCCTTGGGCATCCCCTCGAGGACGAGGGAGTAGCAGCCCGCCCGCTCCAGCGCCTGGGCGTCGCGGTAGATGGCCCGGGCCTGCTCCTCGTCGCGGCCCTGGACGACGAACCCGCCCATCCGGTGCACCGATTGGGGCGTGAGCCCGAGGTGCCCCATGACCGGGATGCCCGCGCGGGTGATGGCCTCGATGGTCTCGGCGAACTGCGCACCGCCCTCGAGCTTCACGCTGCTCACCCCGCCCTCGGCCAGCAGCCGCCCGGCGTTCTTCACCGCCTCGGGGACGCTGGCTTGGTAGCTGAGGAACGGCATGTCGCCGACGACGTGGGCCCGCTTCGCCCCGCGGCTCACCGCGCGGCAGTGGTAGACCATCTCGTCCATGGTGACGGGCAACGTCGACGTGTTGCCCTGCACCACCATGCCCAGGCTGTCCCCGACCAGGAGCACGTCGGCTCCGGCGTCGTCCAGGATGCGGGCGAAGGTGGCGTCGTAGGCCGTGACCATGGAGATCTTCTGGCCGGCCTGCTTCAGGCGCTTCAGCGTGTGGATGGTGACCTTGTCCACGGGTTCACCTCCGTCTGACTGCGAGTTGTCGTGCTACGGCCCTGACGTCGGGTTCACCGGCCTGCGGCTCGGCGACCTGGGGACCCCCAATCTATCGTCACGGGAGGGCTCCCGTGCCACTGGAAAGTCATTTCCTGGCCAGGGGCAGGTAGTGGTGCACCCCCTTGCGCATCTTCCGGACCACCGAGACCAGGTTGTCGAGGTCGGCGGCATTGTGGACGAAGTCGATGTCGCTGGTGTTGATGACCAGGAGCGGCGTCTCCGTGTAGTGGAAGAAGAAGTCGTTGTAGGCCCGGGCGAGCGCCTCGAGGTAGTCGGCGTCGAAGTGCCGCTCGTAGTCGCGGCCCCGCCGCTTGATGCGCCCGAGCAGCACCTCCAGGCGGCACTGCAGGAAGATGACCAGGTCCGGCTGCGGCACCCGCGGCCCGAGCGCGTCGTAGACCCGGTCGTAGAGGGCCAGCTCCGCGGGCTGCAGGGTGAGGGTGGCGAAGATGCGGTCCTTGGCGAACACGTAGTCGCTCACCGTCGCGGCGGCGAAGAGGTCGGTCTGGAGCAGCTTCTGCTGCTGCTGCCAGCGGCTCAGGAGGAAGAAGAGCTGGGTCTGGAACGCCCAGGCGCTCCGGTCCTGGTAGAAGCGGGCGAGGAACGGGTTGTCCTCGACCTCCTCCAGCACCAGCCGCCCACCGAGGCGATCGGCGAGGAGCCGGGCCAGGCTCGTCTTCCCAACCCCGATCGGCCCCTCGACGGCGATGTAGCGCTGGTCCATTCCTCGGGCCGGGCTGCCACCGGCCGGCGGAGTCAACCATGCCCGCGCTGGGTGCTCAACGCCCGCGCCAGCCCGGCGAACTCGGCGACGGTGAGCGTCTCGGCCCGGCGCGAGGAGTCGATTCCCGCCGCGGCGAGCGCCCCGCGCACGGCGCCGACGTCCCCCAGCGAGCGGTCGGACTGCAGCGCGTTGAGCAGCGTCTTGCGCCGCTGCGAGAACCCGGCCTTCACCACCCGGCGGAAGTGCGCCTCGTCACCGACCTCGGCGCGGGGGCTGGCCCGGTGCTCGAGGAGCAGGACCGCCGAGTCCACTTTCGGCGGAGGGTGGAAGGCCCCCGCGGGCACGTTGCGGACGATGGAGGCGTCGAACCAGACCGAGAGCAGCACGGTGAGGATCCCCTGGCTGCGCGTCCCCTCCGGGGCGGCCACCCGCTCGGCCACCTCCTGCTGCACCGTGAAGACGCACCGGAGGAGATCGCGGTGCTGGTCTAGCACCTCGAAGAGGATGGGAGACGTCAGGTGGTAGGGCAGGTTCCCCACCAGGGTCAGAGGCCGGGTGCCGGCGACCGCGGCCAGGTCCAGCCGGGCGGCGTTGGCCGGAAGGACCGTCAGCCGCTCGGAGCGGAGTTCCCCGAGCACCCCGAGCATGTCCCGGTCGCGCTCCACCGCCATCACCCGGGCTCCGGTCTCGAGGAGCGCGCGCGTCAGGTGGCCGAGGCCGGCGCCGAGCTCCACCACCACCGAGTCCGGCCCGAGGCGCGCCGCGCGGGCGATGTCGGCGAGGACGGTCTCGTCGGAGAGGAAGTTCTGGCCCCAGGCGTGCTTCGGCCGGAGCCCGTGCTGCCGGAGCATGCGCCGCGGCGTGTCCATCGGCGCGTCCCTACAGCGTCCAGCCGGCTTCCACCGGGGCGAGGTCGCCACGCTCGCCGCGGCGCCAGGCGTCGGTCCCGGCGACGGCGATCATCGCTCCGTTGTCGGTGCAGAGGGCGGGCGGCGGGATGTGGACGCGGATGTCCCGCTCACCGGCGCGCTCCAGGGTGAGCGCGCGGAGCCGGGAGTTCGCCGCCACGCCACCGCAGAGCACGACGTCGGTCTGCCCCAGGGTGCGCGCGGCGGCCACCAGCTTCCGCGACAGCGCGTCCGCCACCGCCTCTTGGAACGAGGCACAGAGGTCGGCCAGCGCCTGCCCCCCGGGTACGCCGTGGGCGCGGACGTGGTTGCGCACGGCGGTCTTCAGCCCGCTGAAGCTCCAGTCGAACACGCCGGGGACGTTGAGCGCCCGTGGGAAGCGGATGGCGCGCGGGTCGCCGGACTGCGCCAGCCGGTCGATGGGCAGCCCGCCCGGGTAGGGCAACCCGAGCAGCCGGGCCACCTTGTCGTAAGCCTCGCCCGCGGCGTCGTCGCGGGTGCTCCCCACCCGGCTGTACCGGCCGTGGCCCTCGACCCGGTACAGGCTGGTATGGCCGCCGGAGACGACCAGGCCGAGGTACGGCGGCTCGGGCGGGTCGGGGAGCAGACGCGCCGCGAGGAGGTGGCCCTCGAGGTGGTTCACCCCGACGAGGGGGAGCCCCGTCGCGGCCGAGAGCGCCTTTCCGAGCTGCACGCCGACCAGCAGCGCGCCGAGGAGCCCCGGCCCCCGGGTGACGGCGACGAGGTCCAGGTCCTCGAGCGTGCACCCCGCGCGGCGGAGCGCCTCGTCCACCACCGGGAGGAGCTGCACGACGTGGTTCCGGCTGGCGAGCTCGGGCACGACCCCGCCCCAGCGCCGGTGGATGTCCACCTGGGTGGAGACGACGTCGGAGAGCGCACGGCGGCCGTCCTCCACCACCGCAGCCGCCGTCTCGTCGCACGAGGTCTCGAGTCCCAGGACGCGCATCGTTCGCGCCGGCCTCGCTCGGCCGACGAGGTGCTCTACCGCCCCGGGCGCCGCGGCGCCACGTCCCGCCGGTCGAGCTCCCGCACCACGGAGCGCACGTCGCTCGAGTACGGCCCCTGGGGCACGAGCTCGAGGTAGCGACGGTAGGCCTCGACGGCCGGTCCGGGCCGCGCCCCGAGCTGTCGCGCCATGCCCAGCACCAGCCACGCCCGCGCGCGCGCAGGGTCGGAGGTCACCACGTCGGCCAGGAGATGCTCGGCCTCGAGGTAGCTGCCTGCCCGGCCCGAGCTCTTGACGACGGCCGTGCCCAGCCCCTCCTTCGCCTCGAGCGAGGCAGGCCGGAGGGCGAGCGCACGGCGGTACTCCTCGGCCTCGATCTCCCACTTGCTGGCCGCGTTCGCCTCGCGCGCGGCGGCGACCGCGGCCCGGTACTCCGCCTCGCCCGGCTCCTCGGCCTTTGCGGGGGATGGGGCATCCTGCGGGGGAGGCCCCGCCAGGGCGGTCGCCGGCACCGGTGCAGCCTCGCCCGGCGGGGGGCTCTCGGTCACGGTGACCGGCGCTGCGGCGGGTGGCGGAGCCTCGGCCGGAGCCGGGACCGGGGGGGCCACCGCCTCCACCGGCGGGGGCGCCTCGCGGCGGACGCTGACCCACCACACGCTCCCGGCGACGACGGCGACCAGCGCGACGCTCCCCAGGACCCACCGACCGGTCCGGCGAGGTGCGGCGGCGCGCTCGAGGAAGGCCGGCAGGGGCGCCTCGGCCCGTACCGGTGGCGCCTCGGGCGTGTCGGCTGCACCTCCGAAGAGCGGCCCGCGCAGGACGGGGAGCGGCGTGGGCGGCGGAGCCGGCGGAGGCGGTGACTGCACGTGGCCCCAGTCGGTCAACGCCTTGGCCTGGGCCTGCTCCACGGCGCGCGCCGCCGGCGGAGGTGCGACCAGGAACGCCGAGCCCGGGAGCCGCGCGGGCATGGCGTCCGGCCGAGGGGAGAAGACCATCACGTCCGCCGATCCGGGCTGGGGCGCCGGACGCAGGGCCACCGGGGCCTCGGCAGGTGGGGGCACGGTGAGAAGGGCGTGCAGCTCGGGCTCGGCGCTGGCGACCTCGGCGGCGATGGCGGCCGGAAGCGGAGCGAGCACGTCGAGCTCCAGCGGCGGGGCCTCGGCGGGTGCGCGCGCCTCGACCGCCGTGCCATCGACCCGGGGCGGAGCCGGGAGGACGGCCGTGACGAGGGGCTCGGCGACCGCGGCGGAGCGCACCGCCGTCTCCTCGACCGAGACCGGAGCGACCGCGGGCACGGCGCCCGGGGGTGGAGTGTGGGCGGCGGGATTGGGCTTCACCGCCACCGGTCCCGACCACACCGCCGGGGGAGGCGTCCCATCGAGCCAGGCGCCGAGCGCACGGGACTCGCGGGCGCCGAAGGGGGGCGTCCCGCCTGCCTCGCGCACCAGCCCCTCGAAGTAGAGCTTGCTGATGATGCCCAGCGCGGCGAGGTCCTCGAAGTCCGAGTCGTCCACGACCCGGGCCAGCGACCGCCGGCCGTCGAAGAGCCGGAGCAGCCCGTTCACCTCGTCGGGGATCTCGCTGAGGCGGTCCGCGAGCTGGCGGTAGTCGATCTCGAAGACCGTCTCCAGCGGCGGAAGCTGCTCCAGCATCCGGCCCCACTCGTCGAGGCGGCGCATCCCCTCGAGGAGCAGCCCCTGGGTGGAGACCTCGATGCGCTCCGGCCGGTCCACCCCGACGAACTGCACCTCGAACTGCCCCTCGAAGGTGTTGAGCATCCGGTAGAAGGCGTTCTCGCCGGCGAGCCGTCCGAGCTCCGCGTCGATCACCCGACCGTCGCGGAAGTAGATGGTGCCGGAGCGCTCGCCGTCGAGGCGGATGAGACCGGTCTTGCGGCCCACCTCGAAGGTCTGGACCAGGTCCACCACCCCGAGGTCGGTGAGGCTTCCGCTGAAGCCGCCGCGCGTCTCGCGCCGCTCGAAGCGCTCCTTCTCCGCCTTCTGGAGGATCATCCGCGCCCGGGTGACGATCTCTTTGATGTAGATGGGCTTGGTCAGGTAGTCCTCGCCGCCCATCTCGAGGCCGCGGACCTTGAACTCGACCGCCTTCTGGCTGGTGAGGAAGACGAACGGGATGTGCTTCAGCCGCTCGTCCGACTTGAGGCGCCGGCACAGCTCGAACCCGTCGAGCTCGTTGAGGCGGGTGTCGGAGAGCACGAGGTCCGGCGGGCTGATCTGGATCTTCTGCAGCGCGTCCTTGCCATCGGTGGCGGTGGTCACCGAGAAGCCGGCCTTCTTCAGGCTGACCTCCATCACCCGGAGACTCTTCGGGTCCCCGTCCACGAGCAGGAGATGCTGCTTGGCCATAGGGCTGCATCCCCAGCGTATCAGGGCCTTGACAGCCATGGCGTGCGGGTCAGGCTTCCTCCCGTGCTGACCAACGAGGACAAGCGCCGGCACGCGCGACGCACGCTCTCGGTCGAGTTCCGCGCCGGGGGGACCGACGGCCTCGGCGCGCTGGACCTCTCCAGCTCCGACCTCTCGGCGGGGGGCGCCTTCCTCGTATCAGACCTGTTGCTCGAGCCGGGCGAGACGCTGTCCCTCGAGTTCCGGATCCCCGGCCGCCCCGCGCCGGTCCAGGCACAGGCCCGCGTGGTCTGGGTGCGGCGGTTCCCCGGTGCCGAGCAACCCGCTGGCATGGGCATCGAGTTCGTTCGTCTGGGCAAGGACGAGCGGGCGGCGCTCGACGCCTGGGTCCGCGGCAACCCCTAGCTACTTCTTCCGCGGGCGGCGGCGCATTTCGAGGAGGCGCAGCTCCTGGGCTGCCTCCAGGTGCCGTGGATTGCTGCGGACGGCCTCGCGGAAGTGCTTCTCGGCCCGATCGACGTCCCCCTCGACCCGGGCGATCACCCCCAGCTGGTAGTGGGCGCGGTCGCAGTCGGGGTCGGCCTTGAGCGCCTCGACCATCATCGCGCGCGCCCGGGGGCCGTCGCTCCGGCGGGAGGGGTCCATGTAGATGGCCCAGGCCTGGGCGGCGAGCGTCGCGGGCCTCGGGTCTGCCTCGTGGGCCTGGCGGAAGAAGGCCTCCGCCTGCGCGTAGTCGCGCTTGCGCATCGCCATCTCGCCGGCGACCAGGGCCTCGGACGCGGCGGCCGGATCGCTGGCTCGCGCCGGCTCGCCCCGGGCATGTGCGGCGGCGTGCTCGGCGCGGCGAACGTCGTCGAGGAGGAACTCCTGCGCCTCGCGGATGGCGTCGAAGACCCGGGCCGCCTTGGGCTGGAGCATCGCCAGCGAGCGCGGGAGGCGGTCGGGGTGGAACACCTTCGCCAGCTCGATGAAGGCACGCTTCACGTCGTCGCGGCCGGCGTCGGGCGACAGGCCGAGCACCGCGAAGCGGTCGGGGTCCCGGGTCAGCGCCGCGTGGCGCGCCTCGATGGAGTCGGCCAGCTCGGCATCCTCCAGCGAGCGCGGCGGGGGGGTGGGGATGCTGGCCACCGGCTCACGCTCGGCGGCGGCGCGGGCCTGGCGGAGCAGCTCCTGGCGGCGGGTGGCGGGAAGCTCGGGCGGCGGGGGCGCGGGCGCCTGCGGGGCGGGGACCGGAGTGCCGGTCAGCGCGGCCAGGCCGATGCGACCGCTGTCCGGATTGGTATCCGGCGCCGCCGGCGGAGCCATGGTCCACTCGCCCGACTCGAACGAGGCCTTCACCAGCGCGTCCAGGTCGGTGGTGGCCAGGGGGACGGTGCTGGGGTTGTCCGGGTCGGTCGGCGCGTTGCGGAGCCCCGCCAGCGCCTCGAGCTGGCCGTCGACCTGGCGGAGGGCGGCCTCGACCGAACCGGCCGGCTCCGCGGGCGTGCCGCTCACCAGCCTCCAGAGGTCGGCGTCGCCCTCGGCGGCCTCGGGTCCGAGCCGGAGCGGGGTTCGCTCCGCGGGCTTGCTCCCCACCGCCTCGGTGCTCCTGGCCTGCCACAGCTCGGGGGGCGCCTCGGAGCCGGCGCGGCGAAGCGCCTCGCTCAGCTCCTCGACCAGCGTTCCGGCCGCGGGGGTGGGCGCCGGCACGGGCGAGAGCATCAGCGCATCGGGCTCGAGCACCGGTCCCTCGGACTCGACCAGGATGCCGCCCGGGGGGGTTCGGGTGTCGGTGGTGCCGCCCGGAGGCGTGGGCGTGGCCCCGGCCGGAGGGAAGGTGAAGGGCTGCGCCGGCGGCGTCGGGAGCTCGTCCTCGCCGGGAGGCGGCGTGCTCCGCGGGAGGACGGGCGCGGCGTAGGGGTCGGTCTGGCGCGCCGGGTGATCGATGCCGGGGGCGTAGGGGTCCGTCCCGGCCCGCGGGGGCGGAGGCGGCTCTCCCCGTCCCAGGCGAGGCGCGTACTCGTCGGTTCCCGAGCGCGCAGGCGGGGGAGGCTCGCCGCGGCCCCGGACCGGCACCTCCGTCGGCAGCGGAGCGTAGGGGTCGGTCTGTCCCCGGGCGTGCTCCATCGCCCGCACCAGGGTGTCTTCGTCGTCGAGCCCCGAGGCCACCGGAGGAAGTCCCATCGGGTCGGTGCTCGGCACCGGGACCTCGAAGGGAGGCAGCGTCGCGCGGGTCAGCACCGGCAGCGGCTCGTCGCCCTCGGGAGCGGGCCCTCCGTGCCGCGGGGCCGGCTCGAGCGGAGGCATCTCCTCCGAGAGCACGTGGAACGGCTCGGTGGCGCGCACCGGCACCCCGGGAGGGAAGTCGTGCGGCGTGGTGAAGGGTTCCTCGGGCGAGAACTCGCGCTCGGTCGTGCGCACCGTTCCCGGAGGGAACTCGCGCTCGGTGGTGTGGATGCCCTCACCGTTGCCGTCGGTGGCCTTGCGCCAGGCGGCCTCGGCGGCCCGCGCGGCCTCGAGCGCGCGGCGCGCGGCCTCGGCCCGCTCGCGCATCTCGGACTGGCGCCGGTCCTCGGCGGCCCTCGCCGTCTCCAGGGCCAGCCGGGCCGCCTCCCGCCGGGACTCCTCCTCGGCCCGGCGCGCGGCCTCGACCCGCTCGGCGCCCGCGCGCGCCTCCCACTCCTCCGGCGCGAGGATCTCCACCAGGCCCGCATGCTCGAGCGCGCGGAGCAGGGCCGACTGCACGGCGGAGAGCGACTGGGCGGCGCGGAACTCGGCCATCGAGGCGAGGAACGCCCGCTCCTCCGCCGAGGCGAGGAAGGGCTCGGCGGCCGAGACGTCCCGGCAGCGAACCCACGACGTCGCCGGCACCGGAGGCAGCGCCTCGAAGGCGGCCCGCACCGCGCGCACGCCACGCACCCGGGCGAAGGTCACCTCCACCAGCGCGGGCATGAAGCTCGCCTCCTCGGCGAGCGTCGACACGCGGCGGACCGAGGCCAGCGCCCGCGCCTCTGAGGCCGAGGCCGGGTCGACGCCAGCTGCCTCGCACACCCGCGCCGGATCCACGAGCTGCCCGCGAGACCAGAGGAGGTCCAGCGCAGGCGGGACCAGGGCGCCGCTGGCGAGCAGCGCCTGTGCGTCGGTCTGGTGGCCGAACCCCAGGCGCGCCCCGACCAGGTCTCCGAACTGCACGTAGAGCTTCGCCTCCCGTCCGCCGGAGAGCAGGGTGAGCCAGCCGGTGCTCTTGTCCTGATGCGCGCGGAAGAGCGCCTCGGCCGCGGGCGGAAGAGGGGGGCGAGCCATCGGGAAGGAAGGTCTACTCTAGCCGGATCCGCCGGAGCGCTTCGTAGAGCCCGATGCCCGCGGCCGTGGACAGGTTGAGCGAGCGCACTCCGGGGACCATGGGGATGGCCACCGGGGTTCCCTCACCTCCCTCCAGGATGTAGGGCGGAAGGCCCCCTGGCTCCGACCCGAAGACGAGATGGTCACCGGGAGTGAAGGGAGCGTCCCAGTGCGTCAGCTCGGCGTGCCCGGTGAAGAGCCAGCGGCGCGCGCCCGTGCTCGCCGCGAGGTACGCCGCCCAGTCGGCGTGGAGGGCCAGGAACACCTTGTCCCAGTAGTCGAGGCCGGCACGCCGGAGGTCACGCTCGGCGATGGAGAACCCGAGCGGCTCCACCAGCTCCAGCGTGCTGCCGGTCACGGCGCAGAGGCGGGCCACGTTCCCGGTGTTGGGCGGGATGCGTGGCGAGACGAGCACCACGTGGAGGGGAGGATTGACCGAGCGAAGCAGCGCCATGGGTCGTGGAGTGAGTTTTTGATCCATCGCGCGCGGCTTTGCTAGCGTCCAGGGCACCACGGATGCGCATCGAGGTCGCAGGCAAGAGCCACGTCGGCATGAAGCGCAACATCAACGAGGACAGTTTCCTCGTGATGGCGGAGCAGCGGCTCTACTGCGTGGCCGACGGGATGGGGGGGCACTTCGCCGGCGAGATCGCCAGCAAGATCGCCATCGACGAGCTGGCGGAGTTCTTCCGTCTCACCTCCACCGACTCGGACGTGACCTGGCCGTTCAAGATGGACAAGTCGCGGAACTACGACGAGAACCGGCTGGCCACCGGGATCAAGCTGGCCAACGCACGCATCTACGAGGCGGCGAGCGGGGACCCCAACTACCGCGGGATGGGGACGACCATCGCCACGGTGCTCTTCGCGGACAGCTCCGTTTACGTCGGTCACGTCGGGGATAGCCGGGTCTATCGCTTCCGGGACGGAAAGCTGGAGCTGGTCACCGAGGACCACTCGCTCCTCAACGACTACCTGAAGGCGAAGAAGCTCTCCCCGGAGGAGATCGAGGCCTTCCCCCACAAGAACGTCATCGTCCGGGCCCTGGGGATGAAGGACACCGTGCAGGTAGACGTCGGACGCTTCGAGCCCCAGGAAGGAGACGTCTTCCTCCTCTGCTCCGACGGCCTCTCGGGCATGGTGACCGACTCCGAGATGGAGCAGCTGCTCCGCGACAACGCCGATCTGGAGGAGGCCTGCACCCGGCTCATCGAGCGGGCCAACGCCGCCGGCGGAAACGACAACGTGACCTGCATTCTCGCGCGCTGCAGGCTCGCGTGACCGGATCCTCCATCGCCGATCGCCCGCCGAGCACGGGCCAGAAGCTGCTCATCGCGCTCGGGGCCACGGCGATGAACGCCGTGCTCTACCTGGTCCCCAACCACCTCCAGCTCTTCCAGCCCCGCGCGCTGTGGTGGACCCCGGTGGACGCCGCGGTGCCGTTCGTCCCCGGCACGGTGTGGATCTACTTCTCGGACTACGTGCTGGTCGCCGCGGCGTTCATGCTCCAGACCAGCTGGCCCGAGGTGAAGCGCTACGTGAAGACCTACTTCGTGCTCCTCGTCGTGGGGGCGGTCATCCACTTCGCCTGGCCGACGGTGTTCCCCCGGGATTGGTTCCCGCTCGATGGCGGGAGCACCAGCGCCCGCGCGCTGTCGGCGCTGCGGGGGGTCGATGCGGCGACGAGCTGTCTCCCCAGCATGCACGTCGCGGGCTCGTACCTGGCCGCCTTCTCGCTCTGGCGGCACCGGCCGGTGGTGTTCGCCGGGTTCCTGCTCTGGGCGACCCTGGTGGCGGCCTCGACGCTGACCACCAAGCAGCACTACCTGGTGGACATCTTCGCCGGCCTGTCGCTGGCAGCGAGCATCGCCCTGGTCTTCTTCTGGCTCCCCACGCTGCGGCCGGATCAGCGGAGCCGGTGGGCCACCGCCTCCAGCGCGCGGTGATCGTCCACCCGGACCTCCCAGAACCCCGGACGCTCGGTCGAGCTCCCGCCGGCGATGAGGTGCGGTCGCCCGGGGCGAGCGTGGTGCCAGTAGCGCTGGTGCGAGTGGCCGTGGAGGAGCACCACCGGCCGGTGATGGAGGGTCCGGAGCAGCGCCGCGGCGTCGATGAGGCCCGACTCGTTCCAGTCGAACCGGCCAGAGGGCCCCGCCGGCCCGTGGTGGGTGAGGAGGAGCACCGTTCGGTGCTCCATCGTCGGATGCTCGAGCACGCGCGCCAGCGCCCGGAGCTGCCGCTGTCCGAGCCGCCCGACGACGTAGTGGCTCCATCCCTGGACACGGGTGCTGTCGAGACCGACGAGCGCGTGTCGCTCTCCGACCAGCTTCACGAAGGGGTAGCCCCGGGCGTCGGCGAGCTCGGGGAGATCGCTGGTCAGGAGATCCGCGAAGACCAGCTCGAACGCGGACGAGGCTCCGTCGGTGTACCGATCGTGGTTGCCGGGGACGACCACCAGGAGTCCGGCGGCGATGAAGGGCTCGAGCAGCGCGCGGGTGTGACGCAGCTCCGATTCGTCGCCGAGCGCGGTCAGGTCGCCGGTGAGGATCACCCGGTCCGGACCGAGGGAGAGCACCTGGTCCACCAGCCGGGCGATGCGCTGCTCGACTCCGGCAAAGCGACTCAGCCTCCCCAACGCCTGGAGCTCGAAACGTCCCGGTGCGCCTCGCCACCCCGAGCTCCAGAGCGAGCGCTTCCGCCAGTCGATCTGGTGGTGGAGGTCGCTGAGATGGGCGAGGCGAAGCACGGCTGCGCCCGACGATGGGGCCGTATCCTGACGCGGGCAACCTGGCACCCCGCGAGGCTGTGCAATGTCACCCGGCCGTCACGGCGAAGACCCGCCACCGGTCCGCCGATACGTGCCCTCCATGAACTTGACCCAGCTCTTGCCGCCGTCGAACGAGTTCTCGAGGCGGAACTCGTACCGGTCGTCGCCGTGGAAGCGGTAGGTGTAGCGGCCTTGCGCCCGGGGGCTGGCGGACCGGAGGACGAGGACGTCTCCGTCCCAGGTCCCGCGTGCAGGCTCGGGGGGTGCGTCCCCCATCGAGTCGAACCAGTACCAGACGACGGTCTTCGCCCGTCCGTCCCAGCCGAAGACCCCGTGGCCACCGTAGGTGACCTTGCCGTCCTTCTCCTCGACGTAGTCGGAGACGACGAACATTCCGTCCAGGGCGACGCGGCCGGAGAGGCGTCCCGTGGCCGCGCCGCCCGGGCCCCAGGGCGAGGGCTCGAGCTTCTCCTCGCCGACCCAGGTGCCGGCGAGGCGGTGGAGCTTCCGGTGTTCGTCGGTCGGCGTCGGCATCTGCATGGGGTGGCCCTCCGGTTTCCGACGATCCGAGCGGAGGCGGGCGCCGGATGCAATCCCGGCCGGTGAACGGCCACCGGCAGCGGTGGATGGTCGGCGATCTAGGGGGGCGCGAACCCGGCTGCCCGGAGGAAGGCACGCGCCAGCTCCTGGATGTCCGGGCCGCGGCCCGGCTCGAGCGCCTGCAGCGCCGCGGCGAGTCGCTCGAGGTGCGCTCCCGATTCGGTGAGACGGGCGGCATCGGCGCTGCCGGAGATCCGCGAGAGGACCGGCTGCACGGCCTGGACCGCCTTGATGCTCCTCGCACGGAACTCGAACGGCAGGTCACCGGCAGCGGTGACCAGGTCGCTCGCCCACGCGAGGTGTGCGAGGACGTTCAGCGACTCGGAGACCGCGTCGGCGAGGTCGGCCACCCTCTGCAGGCGCACCGACAGCCGGCGCCCCGCCCAGCGGATCTCCTCCTCGACCTCCTCGCCCGCGTCGACGCGGGCACCTTCGAGGAGAGCGCTCCGCCGGACGCGCGCGCCCGCGGGCACCTCCACGCCGGCGGCGACGAAGACGTCCGGGGCGAGCTCGGCGTCGGCGTGAACCCGCGCTCCGGCCTCGACGAGCGCGCCCGCTCCGGCCCGGCCCTGGAGGGGCGACTCGGGCCCGAGCGGATCCGGCACGCGGCCGAGGAGCACGTCCGCCTGCGCCTCGAGGTACGTCGCGGCCGAGCCCAGGTCCGACCACGCCGCGTCGACCACCACGCCGCGCACCGCTCCCTCGCCGAAGAGGCGGGGATAGACGTCGCGGTTGATGTCCTCCGGCCCCTCCGGCGCCATCACCTCGAACACCCGGGGCGAGAGCAGGTGCACGCCGCTGAAGTGCCAGGGGGCGCAGCCCGGCAGCGGCGCCGGGTTCGCCCGGCCGATGCGCTGCACCCTGCCCTGCCCGTCGACCTCCACCACGCCGTAGCCCCGGCCCGCGGGCATCGGGAGGAGGACCATCGTCGCCGCCGCTCCCGAGGCACGGTGGAGCCGCAGCAGGGGAACGAGGTCCGGGGCGAAGAGGATGTCCCCGTTCCAGGCCACCACCACGTCGTCCCCGGGCATCGCCCGGGCGAGTCCCCGCAGGCCGCCACCGGTTCCCTGGATGACCGCCTCGTGCACCACGCTGACGGCGAGCCCCCGGCGGGCGGCCTCGTCCCGGGCCACCTGGCGCATCGTCTCGGGGAGATGGTGGGTGTTCATCGCGACGCGGTCCACGCCCGCCCTGGCGAGCACCGCGAGGGTGCGGCGCAGGAGCGGCGCGCCGAGGAAAGGCACCGCCGGCTTGGGGAAGGCGTCGGTCAGCGGCCGGAGTCGGGTGCCCAGCCCGGCGGCGAGGATGAAGGCGCGCGTGCCCGGCGGCATCAGCTCAGCTCGGGGACGTAGCGCGCCGCGACCTGGCGGAGCGCGGCGACGTCCGGGTCGTCGGAGAGCCGCTCCATCGCCGTCCGGGTGTAGCGGAGCGAGGCGGGGATGGAGGGAAGGAAGCCGGAATTCTTCTTCACCCGGTGGATGAACTCGAAGCGAGCGGCGTCCTTCAGCTTGCGCTGCACGGTGAGGAGGTCGAAGAAGCGACGGAACTCCCGCGGGTCGAGCGCGCGGCCCGAGGCACGGGCGTACTCCCCCAGCCAGCGGTCGACCATCGACTCGACCAGATCGGGCTCGAGCTCGACGTAGCTGTCCCGCAGCAGCGCCACCAAGTCGTACTGCCACGGCCCCTGGAGCGCGTCCTGGAAGTCGATGAGCACCAGCTCGCCCCCGGTCACCATGAGGTTCCGGCTCTGGTAGTCGCGGTGGGTGAATCCACGCGGCGCCGCGGCCAGGCGGCGGGCGATGCCGCCGAAGGACCGCTCGAGCTGCGCTCGCTCGTCCGCGGAGGGCGTCCTTCCACTCCAGGCCTCGAGGCCGTACTCCCGGAAGTGGTGGAGCTCCCAGAGGTACAGCTCCTCGTCGAAGGCGCGGGCGAAGGCGAGGCAGCCCGGGTCGGGCCGGGCCTCGGCGGAGGCGCGCATGGTGGCGAGGAGGTCCACCGCGCGGCCGTAGAGCTCCTCGCGCGAGGCTCCCTCCAGCGCCCGCTCGAAGGTGAGGTCGCCGAGGTCCTCGAGGACCATCATCGCCACGGCCGGGTCGTAGCGGAGGATGCGCGGGACGCGCACCCCGAGCCCCTCGAGGTAGCGGTGCACGTTGAGGAAGGGCAGCTCGGCGGGCGGCCCGCCCTTGCTGGCCTCCTCGCTCTTCTGTGGCCCGGGCGGCATCACCATGACCACGTGGCTGTCCGGCCAGCGACCGACCCGGAGATAGGAGCGGTTGCTCGCGTCGCCCTTGAGCTGGAGGATTGGGGCGCCGTCCTGCGGACGACCGGTGGCGAGCGCCACCTGGTCCCGGAGGGCCTGCTCGCTGTGCATTGCACGCAAGGGTAGCACCACGGCGGAGGAGGACCGAACGGCTCGACCGATTTCCGCTGTAGTCTCGACGAACATGGATCGGCCTCGCAGCGCCACGGCCGCCGCTCCCGCCTCGGTGGGAAACGTCGGCGTGGGCTTCGACATCCTCGGACACGCCATCGTCGGACCCGCGGACCAGGTGACGGTCACGCGGATCGACGCCCCCGAGGTGCGCATCGAGGCCGTCGAGGGCGTCGTCACCGGGTTGCCGCTGGAACCGGAGAAGAACACCGCCGGACAGGCGCTGCTGGGGCTGCGGGCGCGGCTCGGCCTCGCCCACGGCTTCGAGGTCCGGATCCGGAAGGGCATCCCGCTCGGCTCGGGGATGGGAGGGTCCGCCGCCTCGTGCGTCGCGGCCCTGGTCGCGGCGAACGCGGTGCTCGACCGGGCGGCGCCGCTGGAGGTGCTCTACCCCTGCGCACTCGCCGGCGAGGCGGTGGCCAGCGGAGCCATGCACGGCGACAACGTGGGGCCGATGCTGCTCGGGGGCCTGGTGCTCGCCACCCACGACCGGCTCGTTCAGGTCCCGGTGCCGGATGGGTTGACCTGCGTGCTGGCCCACCCTCACCAGATCCTAGAGACACGGACCGCGCGGGCGGTGCTCCGGAGGCCGTTCGAGCTTCCGCAGTTCGTGGAGCAGAGCGCGAACCTGGCCCTGGTGCTCGCCGGCTGCTACCGGAACGACCTCGAGGCCATCCGCGCCGGCCTGCGCGACGTGCTGGTGGAGCCGCTCCGGGCGCCGCTGGTGAAAGGCTTCGGGCCGGTGAAGGCGGCGGCCCTCGCCGAGGGTGCGCTCGGGGCGAGCATCTCCGGAGGAGGCCCGAGCGTCTTCGCCTGGTGCACCCCGGACCGGGCGGATCGCATCGGGGCCGCGATGGAGAAGGCCTTCGCCTTGGCCTCCGTCGCCTGCGACGTGTGGGTCTCCCCGGTGGCCGCGCCCGCGGCGAGGGTGGTGGGGTGAACGTCGGCAGCACCCGGGGCGGCCCCGCGGACCTCGCGCTCGCCGAGGCGCTGCTCCGGGGGACCGCGGCGGACGGTGGGCTGTTCGTGCCCGCGCGGCTCCCCCGCGTCGAGGCGCCCCGCGACGGATCGCTCGGCTCCGCGGCCGTGGCGGTGCTGGCCCCCTTCTTCGCCGGCGATCGGCTGGAGGCCGCGCTGCCGGACATGGTGGCCGAGGCCTTCAGCTTCCCCGCGCCGCTGGTGCCGCTCCGGGGGAAAGGGGACCTCGCGCTCGAGCTCTTCCACGGCCCGACCGCGGCCTTCAAGGACTACGGCGCGCGCTTCCTGGCCGCGTGCGTCCGCCGGCTCCATCGAGGCGACGGGACGCGGACCGTGCTCGTCGCGACCTCGGGCGACACCGGCAGCGCCGTGGCCGCGGCGTTCCACCGCCAGCCCGGAGTCCGGGTCGTGCTGCTCTACCCCGACGGGCGGGTCTCGCCGCGCCAGGCGCACCAGCTCGGCGCGTTCGGGGACAACGTCACCGCGCTCCGGGTGGCGGGCACGTTCGACGACTGCCAGCGGATGGTGAAGGAGGCCTTCGGGGACCCTGCCCTCGCCGGGCTCCGGCTGACCTCGGCGAACAGCATCAGCCTCGGCCGGCTCCTCCCCCAGCTCGCCTACCACGCCCACGCGGCATGGAGCGCCGGGGGGACGCTGAACCTCGTCGTCCCCACCGGGAACCTGGGCAACGCGCTGGCCGCGGTCTGGGCGCGCGAGCTCGGGGCCTCCCTCGGGGAGATCGTCCTCGCCACCAACGCCAACCGGACCCTGGTGGAGTACTTCGAGTCCGGCGTGTACCGGGGCCGGCCCAGCGTGGCGACGCTCGCCAACGCGATGGACGTGGGCGACCCGAGCAACTTCGAGCGGCTCCGCTGGACCTTTCCCGACCCCGCGGTGCTGCGGGCGCGGCTGCGGGCCAGGGCGGTGTCCGACGCGCAGATCTCGCGGACGATCCAGGAAGGCGAGCGCCGGCACGGGCAGGTGTTCTGTCCCCACACCGCGGCCGGGGTCCACGTCCTCGAGCAGCTCCGGAGCGAAGGGGCGGCTGGCGCCTGGGCCGTCGTCGCGACCGCCCACCCCGCCAAGTTCGAGACCATCGTCGAGCCGCTGGTGGGTCACCCGGTGGCCGTCCCGCCTGCGCTGGCGGTGCTGCTCGCTCGCCCCTCCCGGGCCGAGCCGCTCGCCGTCGAGGCAGGGGCGCTCCGGCGGTGGCTCCTCGCCCATGCGGGCGGCTGAGGCGGGGGGCGCACCGGGCTCCCGGGGTGGTATGTGCAGGAGCCCATGAACGTGCACTCCACCATCCTCTCGGCGATCGGCCACACCCCGCTGGTCCGCCTCTCCAAGCTGGTCGGTCCGGACGACGCCACGGTCTACGCCAAGTGCGAGTTCATGAACCCCGGGGGCTCGATCAAGGACCGGATGGCGCTGCACATCATCGAGAAGGCCGAGCGGGAGGGGAAGCTGAAGCCCGGCGGCACCATCGTGGAGAACACCTCGGGCAACACCGGGATGGGGGTGGCGCTGGCCGCGGCGGTGAAGGGCTACCGCTGCGTGTTCACCATGCCGGACAAGATGTCGGCGGAGAAGATCAACCGGCTGAAGGCGCTCGGGGCGCAGGTGGTGGTGACGCCGACCAACGTCCCCGCCGACTCGCCGCAGAGCTACTACGAGACGGCGAAGCGCATCGCGCGCGAGACGCCGAACAGCTTCTACCTGAACCAGTATCACAACCCCGACAACGGCGAGGCGCACTACCTCACCACCGCGCCCGAGCTCTGGGAGCAGCTCGAGGGCCGGCTGGACGTGTTCGTCACCGGCCTCGGGACCGGCGGGACGATGACCGGGGTGGGCAAGTTCCTGAAGGAGAAGAACCCCGCCATCCGCAATGTCGGCGTCGATCCGGTGGGCAGCGTCTACCAGGGCTTCTTCCAGACCGGGAAGCTGCCCGAGCCCCACGTCTACAAGGTCGAGGGCATCGGCGAGGACATGCTCTGCAAGGCGCTGGACTTCTCGGTGATCGACGACATCCGCCAGGTGGACGACCAGCAGTGCTTCAACACCGCGCGGCGGCTGGCGCGGGAGGAGGGGCTGTTCGGCGGCGGCAGCTCGGGCGCCGCGGTGCACGTGGCGGTGGAGATCGCCCGCGAGCTGGGCAAGGGCAAGGTGGTGGTGGTCATCCTCCCCGACACCGGCAACAGCTACATCAGCAAGTTCTTCAGCGACGAGTGGATGAAGGACAACGGCTTCGCCCTGGACGACAAGTCGCCCGGCCGGGTGAAGGATCTCCTCCGGTCCCGGAAGCAGGCGGTCCTCTTCGCCGAGAAGGGTCAGCGGATCGACGCGGTGGTCGAGCAGATGCGCAAGCACGGCTTCAGCCAGATGCCGGTGCGCGACGCCCACGGCGGAACGGTGGGGATGATCCACGAGTACGATCTGCTCAACGCGCTGGTGTCCAAGAAGCAGGGCTTCCACGATGCCATCGACCCGCTGATCGCCCCACTCCAGGGCGTGGTGAGCCCCGAGGCGACGCTGAACCGGCTCCGGGACGTGTTCGCCCAGGACAACGTGGCCGTGGTGAAGGAGCACGAGCAAGTGATTGGCATCGTCACCAAGATCGACCTCATCGAGTACCTCGCGGAGCGGATGTGAGCGGCCGCGCCAACGCCGTGTACCGGGTGATGATCGAGGTTTCCCCCGAAGCCGAGCAGGCCTGGTCCCGGTGGTTCACCGAGGAGCACGTCGCCGCGGTGCTCCGGCAGCCGGGATTCCTCGGTGCAACGCGGTGGAAGGACGTCGAGCCCGCCCCGGACGGATGGGCGCGCTACGTGGTTCACTACCGGTCCTCGAGCGTCGAGGCGATCGAGGCCTACCGCAGCTCGGCGGAGGCGGCGCGCATCCGCGACGACCACACCTCGCGCTTCGGGAACGTGACCCGCCTCAGCCGGTCGGTGCTGGCCGAGCCCACCTTCGTCGCCCCCGGGGGCTGAACCCGGGGCGGCTCGGCTCACTGCCTCGCTCCGCCCGGACCTCCGCCGGGCTCCTGCGCTCGGTTCTCGCAGTCGCGCAGGCCCTCGCTCACGAGGCGATCGAGCCTGGGCGTGCGAACGGCGAGCGCTCCAGCCCCTCGGGCGAGGATGCAGCGCGCGGCTCCATCGCCGGCCCGGAGCGCCGCGGTGAGGGCCAGATCGAAGCCATCGGACGTCTGGCGGACCTCGAGGTTGGCTCGCGCCCAGCGGAGCGCCTCGACCGGTTCTCGACCCAGGAAGAACCGCGCGGCGTGATCGGCGAAGGCCTCGGGATGCCTCGCGAGGAGGGCGAGGTACCGTTCCCGGGCGAGGGAGTCCTGGCGCGCGGCCTCGCTCGGATCTCCCCGGCGACGAGCGAGGCCGGCCCGGGTCGCGGCGATCTCCGGATCCGATGCCCCGGGGAGAAGCGTGTCGAGCGCGGTGGCCGCGGCATCGAGCCGGCCACGGGCCATCTCGACCGAGGCCAGGTGCACCGCCGCCTGGGCGTGGCCGGGAAGCCGCCGGAGGACGGCACCGTAGCGCTCGGTCGCGCGGTCGAGGTCGCCGGTCCGTTCGGCGAGGAGCCCCTGCCGGAACTCGACGAAGGCGACCGGGAAGGGGCTGGTGTCCCGGTAGGCGGCGAGGGCGCGGGCGAATGCCCGGGCCGCACCCCCCTCGTCTCCCGACTCGGCGAGCACCACGCCGAGCGCGCCGTCGGTCGCCATTCCGGGCTCGCGGACCGCCCGCGCGCGGGAAATCTCCAGCGCGGTGGAGAGCGCGCCCCGGGCGAGCGCGATCGAGGCGCGCTGGGCGGCGAGCGCATCGGTGTCGGCACCGAGGGCGAGCGCCCGATCGAGGTCCCCCCCGGCATCGGCGAACCGGTGGAGTCCCGCCCGCGCCGAAGCACGCCCGAGCCAGGCCTCGGGGCTCCGCGGCGCCCGGAGGACGCCGTCCTCGGCGATCTGCACGGCGCGCTCGAGATCCTCGACGCGCCCGTAGGTCGAGGCACGGGCCTCGAGCAGGGTGACCAGCGAGAGACGGGCACTTCCCCACGCTGGCTCGCGGGCGACCATCCCCTCGTACGCCGCGATCATCGCCTCCAGGTTCGACCGGGCGAGAACGCCGTCGGTCGTGATCGGATCCCCCCCCGGTGGACGAGGCACCGTCCCCCGGCTGCAGGCCACCGCCGTCAGGAGCGTGGCGACGAGCGCGCGTCGACCCATCGTCAGTTCGGCGACCCGAGGAACGGGAAGGTGGTGGCGTTCGGGTTGCCCTCGGAATCGGACGTGAACCCGTTCGTCACTCCCGAGAACTGACCGATGGCCAGCGCGGAGTAGGTGACGTCGATGGTGTTGTAGAGCGGCGTCCGCCCGCCGCAGTCGTCGTTGGTGACTCCCACCGCGTTGGCCTCGGCGCCGAGATAGATGGCGCAGGTGGTCTTGTCGGTCCGGACGTAGAGCCGGTCGTCGACCAGCACCCCTGCGAGGGTGTCGTACCGGCCGGCCACGGCGCTGGATCCGGCGAGGAGCTGGTTCCCGCAGACGGTGTCGAGCGAGTCGAGGATCGCCAGGTTGGTGGCGATGTTCCCCTTGAACTGGGTCGCCCAGGTCGAGGGATCGGAGAGCGCGTTGTACGCGTCCTTCACCTGGTTCGGGGTCATCCCGGAGACGATGTCGAACGGATCGGTCAGCGCGGTGTTCACGCCGGCACGGCCCATCCGGTCGATCTGGGTGGTCCCGAGCGTGGGCTTCGGCGGGGGCTGGTTGTCGTTGTTTCCGTTGTCGCTGCCGCAGGCGGCGAGCAGTGAGGCGAGAGCACCGAGGATCAGGAGTCGGTTCATGGGCTTGGTTCTCACTTGTTGGTGCTCGCCCAGACCCCGACGGTGGTGCCGCCCTTGGTCACGAGCGACTTGTCGATCTGGACGACGATGGAGAGGGTGTTCAGGCCCTTGAAGTGGTCGGAGGGCGGACCGCCGCCAGGGGCGCTCTTCAGCTGGGTGACCAGAGCGCTGGAGGTCGTGGCGTCCAGCGCGGGGCAGCCCGCCGCGTCGGAGGTGAGCGAGCCGGCCGCGTCGTGGACCGCGGCTGCCGTCGCCTTGAACCCGTCGAGGTTGAAGAAGAAAGGATCGTCCCGGAGTCCGGCGAAGACCCGGAGCTTGCCGCTGGCGCTGGCGATGCCGGCGGTGTTGCTCGCGTCGCCGTGGACGTACTCGCCGCCACCCCAGCAGCTGATGACCTGCGAGGTGTCGAAGGTGCAGAGGATGTCCTCGCTGGCCGCAGCAGGCATCCCGTAGGCTGGGCTGCTGGTGGTGTGGAACACGTACTGGGCGACGTTGGAGAACTTCGCGGCGGTGGTGGCGGCCGGGAAGACGTCCATCACCAGGTTCAGCCTCGAGCCGTCGGTGGAGGTCCAGGCGAAGACGTCGTTGATGTCGGTGGAGGGGTCGGTGAGCACCGCGGCCCCGTCCTGGTGATCGGCGGCGAGCGCCGTGGTGGCGATGAGCGTGGCCGCGAGCCATGCGGCCCGGCCGGAATCGAAGCGTTGCATCCAGGGTCCTCCCGTCGTGGGTCGAGTCGCTGCTCCCTACGGACGGGGGGCGGATCTGGATGTCCTGGCCGCGCGCGGCTCAGCCCGCGAGGAGCTCTGCCAGTCGCTGCAACCCCAGGCGAACACGGGTCTTCACGGTGCCCAGTGGATCACCGGTGTGCTCGGAGATCTCGCTCTGGGAGAGGCCTTCCCAGTAGGCGAGCTCGAGGGCTCGTCGCTGCTCGGCCGGGAGCGCTCCCAGCGCACGGCGCAGGCGGGACTGGGCGTGGACGTCGGGCGGATCGGGGTGGGCCGGCTCGGCGGGTGCGAGCTGCTCGGTCTGGCGGACGAGGCGAAGGCGGGCGCCCTTGTGGCGGATCCGGTCGATGGCGCGGCTCCGGGCGATGGTGATGAGCCAGGCCTCGATCGAGCCGCGCGAGGGCGCGTACTCGGCAGCGCGCTTCCAGGCGTCGATGAAGGTCTCCTGGAGGACCTCCTCGGCGTCGGCGGTCTCGCGGAGCATCCGGAGCAGGAGCGCGTGGATGCGCGGCCCGTGGACACGGTACAGCTCCTCCAGCGCGCGCTGGTCACCGCGCCGGACGCCCTCGAGCGCCTTCCCCTCCGCGCCGGGGCTCATGGCGGGGAGACCGTTCCCGCGAAGATGACGGTGGTCGGAACGTCGGTGCCGCCCTTCTTCTCGATCGAGACCGCGAAGCCTCCCGGCCTTCCACCGGTCAGGAGCCCGGGCGGGACCTCGGCGAACACCCGGCCGTCGGCCCCGGGCGGCAGGAGCCCCGCGGCGATCGCCTTGTCGCCCCGGAGCAGCCAGAGCTCGTAGTCCTGCGTCTCCTGGGCAGCGAAGCTCTTGCCGAGGAAGAGGGCGCGCCCGCGGGGATTGAAGATCACGACGCCGGAGCCCCGGGCGAGCGGACCCTGGGCCTGGGGCGTGGGCCGGAGCGAGACGAGCTGGGTGCCCGGCTCGACGAGGAGCTGGAGCGCGTCCTCCTTCCGGAGCAGGTCGAGGTGCGCCTCGGCGAGCTCGCGGCGGCACTCGGCCGCCGAGGCGCTTGCCCGCGCGGCCGAGCGGCTCGACTCGCGAACGCTGATGCCTCCGACGACGAGCGCGAGGACCGCCGCGGCGGCCATGGCGTAGGCCCAGGCCGGGGCCCGGCGCAGGGGGACGACTCGCACAGGTCCGGGTTCGCCGGCTCCGATCGAGCGCGCGACCGCATCCCAGACCCGCGGAGGAGGCGCGACCGGCGTCAGGTCGGAGGCGAGCGCGGCGACGGCCTCGCGCGCCCGGGCCAGCGCCGCCTCGCACTGGGGATGCGGAGCTTCAGCGGCGAGATGGGCCTCGAGCGCGCGCGCCTCCGCGGGCTCGAGGGCGCCGAGAGCGTACGCGTCGACCTGCTCGAGGAACTCCTGGTGCGTCACGGGCCGGCGTATCTTTCAGAGGGCGGGGCCGCCGCGCAAGCGCAGCCTTCCCGCATCCGATGGGCCGACCTCGTCCGTAGGAGGTCCGCCACCGCGCGCTCCGCTCCTGGGAGCTATCGCTGCGGAACCGCGCGGCGGTCGAGCGCCGCGGCGACGTCGCCGAGCCCGAGCCCCAGCGCCCGCAGCGCCACCGTCAGGTGGTACAGCACGTCGGCGGCCTCCTCGGTCGCGCGCTCGCGGTCGCCGTCGGCACACGCGGTCACGAACTCGGCCATCTCCTCCCCCAGCTTCTTGAGGCGGAGGTTCCGGTCGCCGAGGAGCTTCCGCGTGTAGCTCCCCTCTCCCTCCGCAGAGCCGGAGCGCTCGCGCACCACGGCATCGAGCCGCGCGAGCCCGCCGGACGCCGCCCCGACCTCGCGGAAGCAGGAGACCGTTCCCTCGTGGCACGCCGGCCCCGCGGGCACCACGTCGGCCAGCACCGCGTCCGAGTCGCAGTCCGCGGTCAGCCGCACGACCTTCTGCACGTTCCCGCTCGTCTCGCCCTTCCGCCACAGCCCGCGGGTGCGCGAGGTGTAGTGCATCTCCCCCGTCGCCTCGGTGCGCGCCATGGCCTCCCGGTCGGCGTGCGCCACCATCAGCACCGCCCCGGTCCGCGCGTCGCGGGTGACGACGGTCACCCGCCCTCCACCCTTCTCGAAGTCCAGGGTCATCGCTCGGCTCCGAGCGCCGCCCGCGCCTCCGCGGCAACACGAGCGTTGGTGGCGATCACGCTCCCGCCGAAGGAGGTCCGTCGACCGCCCCAGTCGGTGAAGATCCCGCCGGCCTCCTCGATGATCGGCTGCAGCGCGGCGGCATCCCACGGAGCCATCACCGGATCCACCATCACCTCGGCCCGGCCGGTGGCGACCAGGAGGTAGCCGTAGCAGTCGCCCCAGGTGCGGACCAGGCCCGCCTGCGCCGACAGCGCCTGCACCCCCCGGAGCTGGGCCGCGGTGCCGAGACGCGCATCGCTCATCATCAGCGCGGCGTCGGCGAGCCGGCTCACCTCGGAGACCCGAGTCCGCTTCCCGTTCCAGAAGCAGCCCCCGCCCTCGGCAGCGACCAGGAACTCGTCCACCGCCGGGAAGTACGCCGCCCCGGCGAACACCCGCTCGCCCTCGGCCAGCGCCACCAGCGTTCCCCAGAGCGGCACGCGGCGGACGAAGGTCTTGGTCCCGTCGATCGGGTCGAGGATCCACCGCCGGCGCGCCTCCGGACGGGTGGTTCCCAGCTCTTCGCCCAGGATGCCGTCCTCGGGGCAGTGCTTCTCCAGCCAGCGGCGGGCGGCCTCCTCGGCGGCGCGATCCGCCACCGAGACCGGGGTCCCGTCGCCCTTCGTCTCCACGGTGACGCCGCGGTGGAAGTGCCGCAGCGCCACCTCTCCCGCCACCCGGGCCACCGCCTCCGCCGCCTCCATCCACGACCGTGTCTCGCTCATCACGCCTCGCCGCGCACCGGCACCCCGGCCGCCGAGAGCGCCCGCTTCAGCGCTCGCACCGTGGTCGTGCCGTCATGAAGGATTCCCGCCACCAGGGCCGCGTCGGCGCCCGCGTCCTGGAGCACCGCCCGGAGATGCTCGGCCTGGCCTGCTCCACCCGAGGCGATGACCGGCACGCGAACCGCCCGTGCCACCGCTCGGGTGAGCGCGAGGTCGTACCCGGTCCGCACGCCGTCCCGGTCGATGCTGGTCAGGAGGATCTCTCCCGCGCCGCGCCGCTCGGCCTCCCGCGCCCACTCGATGGCATCGAGGTCCACCGCCGTCCGCCCTCCGCCGACGACCACCTGCCAGCGATCCCCCGCTCGCCGCGCGTCGATGCTCGCCACCACGCACTGCGCCCCGAAGCGGCGCGCGCACTCGGAGAAGAGCTCCGGCGCACGGACCGGCGCCGAGTTCAGCGCCACCTTGTCCGCGCCCGCCCGGAGCGCCCGCTCCACGTCCCCGGCCGATCGCATCCCGCCGCCCACGGTGAGGGGCACGAACAGCCGCTCGGCGGTGCGGCGGACCACGTCGAGGAGCGGTGCCCGCTGCTCGGGGGTGGCCGAGATGTCGAGGAAGGTGACCTCGTCCGCGCCGTCCCGCCCGTAGGCCTCGGCGAGCTCCACCGGATCGCCCTGGTCGCGAAGGTCGACGAACCGTGTCCCCTTCACCACCCGGCCGCCGGTGACGTCGAGGCAGGCCACGATGCGCGACGACAGCATCAGCTGCCCTCCGACACCTTCACCGACCCCTTGAGGCTGAACACCGCCCCGCCCTCCGCCACCGCGTCGCGGAGGGCGAGCCCCAGCGCCTTGAAGGCGCACTCGATGACGTGGTGACGGTTCCGCCCGCGGATCACCCGGAGGTGCAACGTGGCCCCGGCGTTCTCCGCGAAGCTCCGCATCCAGTGCTCGTACAGCGCGTTCGGCAGCCGGCCGCGGTAGTAGGGCCGCCCGCCCACGTCGACCACCGCCTGCACCAGGGCGTCATCCATGGGCACGGTGCGCTCGCCGAAGCGTGCCGCGGTCGCCGGGATCATCCTCCGGAAGGCCAGCCCCACCGTGATGGCCACGTCCTCGAACAGGTGGTGGGTGAGGTCCCCCCGCGCGCGCACCCCGAGGCTCAGCCCCGCGTACCGGCCGAGGGTTCCCAGCATGTGGTCGAGGAACGGCTTGCCGGTCTCGATCCGCGCCGGGTCGCTCCCCGGGCCGAGCTCCACCTCGACCCGGGTCTCCTTCGTCTCGCGTACCAGCCGGACGGTCACGGGAATTCTTTCGCGGCGGCCCGGGCGTCGATCTTCCCGGTGTAGAGCGCCATCCCCAGGACCGCGACGGCCACGCCCGCGGCGGCCAGCTTGCGCAGCTCGTCCATCGAGGCGATGCCACCGGCGGCCTCGAGCGGATGGCTCGTCGCCTCCGTCAGCTCGGACATGAGCGCGAGGTCGGTACCACCCTCGCGGCCCTCGACGTGGACGGCGGTCACCATCACCGCCGCGAGCGGCAGCGGATCCACCCCGGCGATCAGCGCTCCGACGTCCTGGGTCAGCGTCCGGGTCCAGCCCCGGCTGACCACCTGGCGCCCCCGGGCGTCGGCGGCCAGCACCAGCTTGCCCGGAAACTTGAAGGCCACCTCCTCCAGCCAGCGGGGATCCTCGAGCGCCCGGGTTCCCACGATGACCCGGCTGGCCCCCAGGTCGAGCAGACGCTGGATGTCCTCGGCGTCCCGCACGCCTCCTCCCACCTCGGACTCGAGCGCGGTGGCCTTGAGGATGCTGGCGATGACCTTCGCGTTCGAGCCGGTGCCCAGGGCGGCGTCGAGGTCCACGACGTGCAGCACCTTGAACCCCGCGGCCTTCCAGCGGTGCGCCACCTCCACCGGGTCGGGGAGGCGGATCTTCTCCGCTGCGGGCTCGCCACCGACCCACTGGACGCAGGCGCCACCTCGCACGTCGATCGACGGAAAGACCCTCATGTCCTGACCTCCTCGAGCACCGCGGCCAGGAACGCCAGACCCGGTGCACCGCTCTTCTCGGGGTGGAACTGCACGCCCACCGTGCCCCCGGACCGAATCATCGCCGGAAACCTGACGCCCGCGTGCTCCGTCGTGGCCCGGACGACGTCCGGGTTCACCGGCCGGCAGAGGAAGCTGTGGGCGTAGTAGGCCGTCCGGAGCCCGGACCGGGCAAGGAGGGGGTCCTCCCCCTCCACCCGGTTCCATCCCATGTGGGGGACGCGGGGAGCTTCCAGGCGGACCACGCGGCCGGCAACCACCCCCAGTCCGGGTCCGGGGCCCTCGTCGCTGCCCTCGAGGAGGAGCTGCATGCCGAGGCAGATGCCCAGGCACGGCGCTCCGTCGAGGAGCCGTTCCCGCACCGCCGCCCGACCCTCGGCCAGAAGAGCGCTCGCCGCCGGGTAGGCCCCCACGCCGGGGAGGACCAGCAGCGGGGCATCGAGGCAGGCCTCGGGGCGAGACTCGAGGCGCGGCTCCCCGCCCGCGGCGGCAAGGGCCTTCAGGAGCGAGTGGACGTTTCCCACCCGGGTGTCGAGGACGGCGACCCTCACCGGAGGCTCTCCCGGAGTGCGCCGAGGAACCGCTCCAGCAGGGGCCACGGCCCGACCCCGACGCGGATGGCGTCTCCGATGCCGGGGAGCTCCCGGAGGACGCGAACCTTGATGCCCCGGGCGAGCAAGGCGCTCCCCAGCGCCGGCGCGTCCGGCACCGGGACACAGAGGAAGTTCGCCGCCGAGGGCAGGGCACGGAGCCCCAGCGCCTCGAGCGCGTCCCGGAGCCGGTCGCGGATCGTCAGGGCCTCCTCGACGTGCCGGCGCACCCAGGGGAGGTCCCCCCGGAGCGCGGCGAGGGCTGCCCGCTCTCCGAGCGCGTTCACCTTGTACGGGCCCCGGACCTTCTCCAGGACCCGCACCACCTCCGGCGCGGCCAGCCCGTACCCCACCCGGAGGCCGGCCAGCCCGAACGCCTTGGAGAGGGTGCGGGTGACGAGCAGGTGAGGAGCCTGCGGCAAGAGCGAGACCGCGCTCTGGCCCGAGTACTCGCCGTAGGCCTCGTCCACCAGGACCAGGCCGCTGGCGCCGAGAACCACCTGCTCGAGGGCCGCCCGGGAGACTCCGGTGCCGGTGGGGTTGTTCGGGCTGCAGACGTAGGTGATGGCTGCCCGCGCGGCGAGCAGCGCCCGGGCATCGATGTCGCCGTCCGGCCGGAAGGGCACCGGCGCCAGACCGAGCCCGCTCACCCGCGCGAAGGTCGAGAGCATCGAGAAGGTCGGGGAGGAGAAGGCCACCGCCTCGCCCGGCGCGGCGAAGGCCCGCAGCGCTCCGTCGATGACGTCGTCCGAGCCGCAGCCGGTGACGACCTGCGAGGGGTCGACCCCGGCGTAGCTCGCGAGGGCCTGCCGGAGCTCGACCGGGTTCGAGCGCGGGTAGACGCTGGGGTTGGCCGCGAGCGGATCGCGCAGTGCCCGCTCCGCGGCGGGCGGCAACCCCCACAGGTTCACGTTGTCGCTCAGGTCCACGTCCACCGGGCTCGGGTCCGGGGCGTAGAGCGGCAGGGCGACGAGGGCCGGACGAGGGCGGGCCGGGCTCATCGGGTCCTCCAGGCCCGGGCGGCGGCGGCGTGGGCGAAGAGCCCCTCGGCGGTGGCGAAGGCGTCGGTGTCGGCGGACAGCGACGCGGCGCCCTCGCGCGAGACGGTCTGCACCGTGGTCCAGCGCACGAAGTCCAGGGTGGAGAGGCCGGACCAGGCCCGCGCCGCTCCGGCGGTGGGGAGGACGTGGTTGGCACCGGTCAGGTAATCGCCGAACGCGCCGGAGCTCGTGGTGCCCACGAAGACCGTCCCGGTGTTCCGGATCGACGCGGCGAGCTTCGTCGCCTCCCGCGTCGCGAGCAGGAGGTGCTCCGGGGCCCAGCGCTCGGCGAAGCGCACCGCCTCCTCCAGCGTGCGGGCCACCAGCACCGCGCCGCGGCTCGCGAGCGCGGGACGGATGACGTCCGCGCGCTCCGCGGTCGGGACCAGGGCCTCGAGGAGGTCGAGGAGCCTCTGCGCCGCCGGCGCATCGATCGAGACCGCCACCACCGCCGCCGCGGGATCGTGCTCGGCCTGGGCGAGCAGCTCGCGGGCCACGGCCTCGACATCGCTGCTCGCGTCGAGGAGGACCAGCAGCTCCGAGGGACCGGCCGGCGCGTCGATGGGCACCCACGACGCGACCTGGCGCTTGGCCTCGGCCACCCAGGCGTTCCCCGGGCCGACGATGCGGTCGACTGCCGGGACCGACTCGGTTCCGTGCGCGAGCGCAGCGATGGCTCCCGCCCCGCCGAGGGCGAACACCCGGTCCACCTCCGCCACCGCCGCGGCGGCGAGCACCACGTCGGAGGGCGCGCCGCCCGGCCCCGGGGGCGAGCAGAGGACCACCTCCCGCACGCCGGCGACCCGCGCCGGGACCGCGCCCATGAGGACGCTGCTCGGATAGGTGGCCCGGCCACCCGGCGCGTAGACGCCCACTCGGGCCAGCGGGTCCGGCCACCGCTCCACGACCACCCCTGGCTCGACGTCGACGCGCGTCGCCCTGGGCCGGAAGGCGGCGTGAACCCGGGCGATGTTGCGGGCCGAGCGCTCCATCGCCCGCCGCAGCGCCGGAGGCTGCCGGTCGAGCGCGGCGCGGACGGCCGCCCGTGGAACCTCGAGCGAACCGAGCTCGACGCGGTCGAAGCGGCGCGCCATCTCGCGCAGCGCCGCGTCTCCCCTCACCCGGACGTCGTCGATCAGCGCGGCCACCTGCGCGCGCAGCTCCTTCTCACCGGAGTCGAGCCGTCCCCGGGAGAGCAGCTCCCGGAGCGACCCGTTGCCGAGCGCGGACAGCGGACCGGTCCATCGCACCGGCGCGCTCATGGCAGCAGCCTCTCGATGCGGGTGACCAGGATGCCCTCGCCGCCGAGAGCCTTCAGCGCGGCCACGGTCCGGTAGAGCGATACCTCGGCGACCACCGCGTGCACCGCCACCATCGGCCCGCCGCCGTAGAGCTCGATGACCGTCGGCCCGCTGATGCCGGGGAGGACCTCGCGGACCGCCTCGAGCTTCGCGCGAGGGACGTTGGCCATGAGGTAGCGCCTGCCGCGCGCCCGGAGGACCGAGGCCAGCGCGTCCTCGAGCTCGCCGAGCGCGCGGCCGCGCTCCGGGGCGAGGTCCGGACGGGCGATGAGGCGCGCCGTCGACTCGAGCAGGGTGCAGACCTCCCGGAGGCCGTTGGTGCGGAGCGTGCTCCCGGTGCTGGTGAGGTCGACCACCACGTCGGCGATGCCCAGGTGCGGTGCCACCTCGGCGGCGCCCGAGACCGGGACCACCTCCACCGACTGACCGCGCTCGCCGAAGAACGACCTCGCGAGCCGGGGAAAGACCGTGGCCACCCGAGTCCCCGCCGGCAGCTGCTCCACCCGCGAGATGGCCGAGTCCTCGCGCGCGGCGAGCACCAGCCGGCAGCGGCCGAACTCGAGGTCGAGCCGGACGTCCACCGGGCGGCCCGTCTCGCAGACCAGGTCCCAGCCGGTGACCCCGGCGTCGGCCACGCCGTCCGAGACCAGCTCGGGGATGTCCTGGCTCCGGACGAAGATGGCCTCGAACTCGCCGCCGAGCGACGCGGTGAGCGCCCGGTCGCCATTGGCGCGGATCTCCAGTCCGGCGTCGGCGAACACGCCCCGGACGTCCTCGGCCAGCCTGCCCTTGTTCGGTAGTGCGATGCGCAACATGACGGTCTCCGGAAAAGCAAAGGGCCCCCGAGGCGCACCGCACGGAGGCGGTGCCCTGGAGGGCCCGGTCGGGAACTCTCGGTGTCAGCGGGGGCGGGTCAGCGAGTCATCACACCGCCATGCGCGTGCACCGACCCGACGGGCCCGTGCCGATGGTGCGCATGGTGATGGAGCTGGCTGACCACGAGGACAGAGCTAGTCCAGGCAACCCCGCGGGCGCAAGCGGGCCCGCGGGCCCGCCGCGAAGCCCGCGGAATCAGGCCTGGGCGAAGGCCTGTGCAAGATCGTCGACCAGGTCCTGGGGGTCCTCGATGCCGACCGAGAGGCGGATGAAGCCGTCGGAGATGCCGAGGGCCGCACGGGTCTCGGGAGGCACCGAGGCGTGGGTCATGATCGCCGGGTGCTCGATGAGGCTCTCCACCCCGCCGAGCGACTCGGCGCAGGCGAACACCTTCACGGCCTTGAGGAACTTCCGCGCCGCCGGGAGCCCTCCCTGGATCTCGAAGGTGAGCATCCCGCCGAAGCCCTTCATCTGCCTCTTCGCGAGCGCGTGCTGGGGGTGGCTCGCCAGGCCCGGGTACACGACGTGGCCGGCCTTGGGGTGGCCGACGAGGAACTCGGCGACCTTCGTCGCGTTCTGCTCGTGGCGGGCCATCCGGACCCCGAGGGTCTTCACGCCGCGCAGGACCAGGAAGCTGTCCATCGCCGAGGGGACGCCGCCCACCGCGTTCTGCAGGAAGGAGATGCGCTGGGCGAGCTCGGGGTTGCTGGTGCAGACGAAGCCGCCCACGGTGTCGCTGTGGCCGTTGATGTACTTGGTGGTGGAGTGCACGACGACGTCGATGCCGTGCTCGAGCGGGCGCTGGAAGTAGGGCGAGAGGAAGGTGTTGTCGCAGACCGAGACGACCTTCCGCGCCCGGCAGATCTCCGCGACCCGTGCCAGGTCCACCAGCTTCAGCGTCGGGTTGGTGGGCGTCTCCACCCAGACCATCTTCGTCTTCGGGGTGAGCGCCGCCTCGAGCGTGCCGGGCCTGGAGAGGTCCACGAAGCTGAAGGACAGCCCCACCCGCTTGAACACCTTGTCGAACAGCCGGAAGGTGCCGCCGTAGACGTCGTCCGAGCAGACGACGTGGTCGCCGGCGTCGAGCAGGTGGATCAGGGTGTCGGTGGCCGCGCAGCCCGAGGCGAACGCCGACCCGAACCGTGCACCCTCCAACGCTGCGAGACACCCCTCGAGCGCGGTGCGGGTGGGGTTCCGCGTGCGGCTGTACTCGTACCCCTTGTGCTCGCCCGGGCCAGCCTGGACGTAGGTCGAGGTGAGGTAAACCGGCGTCATGATCGCGCCGGTGGTGGGATCCGGCTCCTGGCCGGCATGGATGGCGAGGGTGTCGAAGCGCATGGCGCGAGGGACCATCGCATGAAAGGCCAGATCAGTCTGCCGCCCGGACGGAGCGAGGCGCCCGTGACTCCTCCGGAGGGTTCTTCTAGGAAGGGACACCCCGATGGCCCGTGATCTCCCCGCTGCTGCAGCAGGCTCGATGACCCTGGGAGGCGACCTCACCGTCCGCCGGATGGGCTTCGGGGCGATGCGTCTCACCGGTCAGGGCATCTGGGGCGAGCCGCCGGACCGCGCCCGGGCACACGCCGTGCTCCGGCGCGCAGTCGAGCTGGGGGTGAACCTCATCGACACCGCCGACTCGTACGGGCCCGAGGTGAGCGAGCGGATCATCGCCGAGGCGCTCCACCCCTACCCGCCCGGGCTGGTCATCGCGACCAAGGGCGGGCTGACCCGGAGCGGGCCGGGCCAGTGGCATCGCAACGGGCGCCCGGCGCACCTGCGCAAGGCGTGCGAGGGAAGCCTCGCCCGGCTCCGCGTGGAGCGGATCGACCTCTACCAGCTGCACGCCGTGGACGCGAAGGTCCCGATGGAGGACTCGCTCGGCGAGCTCATCAAGCTGCGGAGCGAGGGGAAGATTCGCCACATCGGTCTGTCCAACGTCGGCGTGGATCAGCTGCAGCGAGCGCGGGCGCTGGTGCCCATCGTCTCGGTGCAGAACCGGTACAACCTGTCGGACCGCGCCTCGGAGGACGTCCTCCAGCTCTGTGCGCGCGATGGCCTGGGATTCCTTCCCTGGTACCCGGTGGGCGCCGGCGACCTGACGCGTCCGGGCGGCCCGCTGGACCGGGCGGCCAGGGCGCACGGGGCGACGCCGGCGCAGGTGGCCCTGGCGTGGCTACTGCTGAAATCTCCGGTGATGCTGCCCATCCCCGGAACGTCGTCCGTCGAGCACCTGGAGGAGAACGTGGCGGCGGCCGCGCTCTCGCTCGACGACGCGGAGATGGCGGCGCTCGACCGCGGTTGACCCATGGCGAAGCCCACCCCCGTCCGCGGGCTCGGCCCCGCGACGCCGATGCCGGAGGCCGCCCGGGCGCTGCTCGGCGCCAGGCTGGGGGATCTGCGCCGCCACCTGGCGAAGCTGGGAACCAAGCTCGGCCCGGAGCAGGTCCACGACACGCGGGTGGCAAGCCGGCGGCTGCGGTCGACCCTGGCGCTGTTCGGCGGAGGCAAGCGGACGCGGCGCGCGGATCGCGAGATCCGGGAGCTCCAGGACGCCCTGGGCGGCGTCCGCGACTTGCACGTGCAGCTGGCGGCCTTCGGGAAGATGAGCGACCAGGCGGCTCCGCTGGAGCGCACCGCGCTCCGCCACGTCCGGCAGCACCTCGCGGGCCAGCTGCCGGGAGCGACCGACGCCCTCCGCGCCGCGATTCCCCGCTGGCAGGAGCGAGGACCCGCCGCGCTCGGCCGGCTGGACGGGCTCGCCGTCCCCGGGAAGCTCGGGGGCCACCGGACGCGCGAGCGGCTGATCGAGGAGCTGGAGGAGCTCGAGGCCCGGGTCATCGAGGCCCAGCAGGATCCCTCGCCCATGCCGATGCACGAGCTGCGGAAGACGGTGAAGCGCTACCGCTACTCGGTGGAGCTCCTGGAGGCGGCGATGCCCGACGAGGTTGCCGAGATCCTCGGCAGCCTGGTTCTCCTCCAGGAGTCGCTCGGGGCGCTCCACGACACCGACGTGAGGCTGGAGCTGATCGACGCCCACGCCAACGGGAGCGCGGAGGGAACGGACGCGCTGCTCGGCCGGCTCCGGACGGATCGCGATCGCCAGGCGCAGGACGTGCTCCGGGCGCTGGAGGTCTGGGAGGACGAGGCGATCGCGCTCAGGACCCAGGTGATGCTGAGCGCGTCCCCGGTGAAGCGAGGAGCAGCGCCACCGGACGCAGATCGCGGATGAAGGCCTCCATCGCTTCCGCCCGCGCCGCCTCGTCCGGCGCCCGGAGGACGGACGAGGGATGCACCGTGGCCAGCACGTGCGGCGCGAGCGAGGAGGAGATCCACTCGCCCCGGCGCTGCGTCACCCGGAAGCCGTGGCCCAGCAGCGCCTGGGCCGCGGTGGAGCCGAGGCAGACCAGCGCGCGAGGTCGGAGCACCGAGAGCTCCGCCTCGAGCCAGGGACGGCAGGCCTGGATCTCGAGCTGGTCGGGCTTCGAGTGGATGCGCCGCTTCCCCGAGCTGCGCTGCCACTTGAAGTGCTTCACTACGTTCGTCACGTAGGCACGGCGCCGGTCGATGCCCACGGCGACGAGCGCCTCGTCCAGCACCTTCCCGGCGGGTCCGACGAAGGGGTGGCCCTCCAGGTCCTCGCGGTCGCCGGGCTGCTCGCCGACCAGGACCAGGTCCGGGTGGCTGGGACCCTCGCCGAAGACGGTCTGGGTGGCATGCCGGAAGAGGTCGCATCCCTGGCAGTCGCGGGCCGCGCGCTGCAGCTCGGCCAGCCCGGCGTGCTCGGGCACCCAGGGTGCCGCGGTCGTCTTCGGCGTGCGCGGCGGCATGGTCGAAGGGTAAGCACCTTCGAGAGCCCATGTCGTCGGCATTCCACGACCGCCTCCGGAAGAACGCTCGCCACCTCGGCCGGTGGGCGGAGCGCGCGGACGTGACGGCGTGGCGGGTCTACGACCGCGACATCCCCGAGTATCCCTTCGTGGTCGAGCGCTACGGCCCCGCGGTCCACCTGGTCGAGTACCCGCGGCGGGCGCACCGTGCGGCCGGGGGCCACCCCGGGCGCGAGGCGGTGCTCCAGGCGGTGGTGGACGTGCTCGAGGTCGAGCCGGGCCTGGTCTTCACCAAGACCCACGCGCCACAACCGTGGGGCCGCCCACGCTACGGACGCCTGTCGGAGACCGGGGCCGAGTTCGAGGTCCAGGAGGGGCCACTGCGATTCGTGGTCAACCTCTCGGACCGGCTGGACACCGGACTCTTCCTGGACCACCGGAACACCCGCGCCCGGGTCCGCGCGGAGAGCGGCGGCCGGCGGATGCTCAACCTCTTCGCCTACACCGGCAGCTTCACGGTGGCGGCGGCGACCGGGGGAGCCCGCGCCACGACCACCGTCGACCTCTCCGCCACCTATCTCGACTGGGCGGGACGCAACCTCGCGCTGAACGCCATCCGGGGCGAGGCCCACGCGCTGGTCCGGGCCGATTGCCTCCGCTGGCTGGACGAGACGCGCGGGCAGTGGGACCTGGTCGTGCTCGACCCGCCGCCGCACTCCACCAGCAAGGGCATGCGGGGCGACTTCAACGTGCAGCGTGACCACCGCCACCTGCTGGAGCGCGCCCTCGGGCTGCTCGCGCCGGACGGAGTGCTGTACTTCTCGACCAACTACAAGGGATTCCGACTCGAGCCGGAGGGCCTGCAGGCCCGCTTCGAGGAGCTGACGCCACGAAGCCTTCCGCCGGACTTCCACCAGCGCGACGTCCACCGCTGCTGGCGCATCGCGCGTGCCCACCGCGGAACCTGAGCGGGACGATTGCCCTTGCTTGCCCTCGCGGACGAACTCCGCGTCGCTCGTCGGGTCTCGGGACCCGAGCCCCGCTCCCCTCCTCGCTCCTTGACCTGGTCCGCGATTGCGGCGCAATCATCCGACCGACCCGCGCAGTCTCCCCCCGTCACCATGCCGCCGAGCCGTCCTCACCGAGCGCCCCGCCCGCCGCGCCGCGGCCCCCGTCCCGGGCGTCCGCTGCCGCCGCCTCCGCTCGCCGGTCCGGATGGGACGCCCCAGGTCGCGCTCACGCCCCGCGGCACCGAGCGCTGGCAGTCCGGTCACCCGTGGATCTACCGGGCCGACCTGGCCGCCCTCCCGCCGCTGGGCGGCGGCGAGGTGGTGCGCGTGGTGGACGGCCGGGGGTGGTTCCTGGGAAAGGCGTTCTACTCCTCGAGCTCGAAGATCGCGCTGCGCTGGATGTCCTTCGACGACGTGGCGGTCGGACCCGAGCTGTTCGCCTCCCGCATCGCGCAGGCCGACACGCTCCGCCGGGCGCTCTATCCCGACGAGACGACGTACCGCGCGGTCCACGGAGAGGCCGACCTCCTCCCCGGCCTGGTGGTCGACCGGTACGGCGACATCCTCTCCGTCCAGTTCCTGGTGCAGGCCACCGAGGCGCGCCGCGAGCTCCTCACCGACCTCCTGGTCGCGCACTTCCGTCCCCGGGGAGTGATGGACCGGTCCGACGTGAACGTCCGGGTGCTGGAGGGGCTCGAGCCGCGACGCGCCGTCCTCCGGGGGGAGGTGCCGGAGCGAGTGGAGTACTCCGAGGGGCTGGTGCGCCTCTCCGCCGACGTGCAGGCGGGGCAGAAGACCGGCGCCTTCCTCGATCAGCGCGAGAACCACCAGCTGTCGGCGGGCTACGCCCGCGGCGAGGCGCTGGACTGCTTCTCCTACCTGGGGGGGTTCGCGCTCCAGCTCGCCACCCGGGCCACGCGCGTCACGGCGGTGGAGATCTCCGAGCAGGCCTGCGCGTCGCTCCGGAGGAACGTCGAGCGGAACGGGTTCCAGAACGTGGAGGTGGTGGCGGCCAACGCCTTCGACTTCCTCCGGGACGCGGTGGACGAGGACCGCAGGTTCGACACCATCGTCCTCGACCCCCCCTCGTTCGCGAAGAACAAGGACGCCGTCGAGTCCGCGGTGCGCGGCTACAAGGAGATCAACCTCCGGGCGCTGCAGCTCCTCGCCCCGGGGGGCATCCTCATGACCGCCAGCTGCACCTACCACGTCGACGAGGAGCGCTTCGAGGCGATGCTGGCCTCGGCGGCTGCGGATGCGCGCCGGCGGGTGCAGATCGTCGAGCGCCGGGGAGCGGCGCGGGACCACCCGGTACTGACGGCGCTGCGCGAGACGCGCTATCTGAAGTTCTACGTCCTCCGGGCGGTGGACTGAGGTGCGGTCGTCCCCTCGACCCTCCCGGCGCCCCGGCTCCGTTGGAGGGCCCGTGCGGAGCTGGACGCTGGCGGTCTCGTTGCTGGGAGGCCTGACCGGCGGCTGCAACACTCCCTGCGACACGCCGGTGGCGGTCTACTGCTGCCCGGAGGGGTGCCGGAGCGACATCGGTGTCCCGGCTGTGTGCGGCCCCTCCGGCTGGACCTGTCCCGCGCGCTCCGTCCTGCCGTCGCAGTGCCCCTCCGGCCTGTCCTGCGGAGGCCCGGGCCCGGCCGACGGAGGCACCCCGTGAGCGGGGCACGGACCTGGTCCCCGGCGGACGCCCGGCGGGCCCATGCCGCACGCGCCGCCGCCCGCGCGCTCGAGGGACTGTACCGGCGGGCGGATGCCGCCTGGGCCGGGTTCCGCTGCCCGGGCACGGCCGAGTGCTGCCAGCTCTCCAGGCGGGGCCGGGAGCCCTGGCTCTGGGGCGTGGAGTGGGACGCCGTGCGCCGCGCCGTCCCCGCCCTCCCGCCCCCGCGTGCGGACGGGGGCTGCCCCTTCCTCGACGACGAGGGGCGCCGTTGCACGGTGTACGCCGTCCGGCCGCTCGGATGCCGGACCTACTTCTGTCACAGGGCGACCCGCCCGGGGCACGAACCGGTGGAGGAGATGGACCTGCTCCAGCGCCGGCTCGAGGGTGTCGCCCGCTCGGTTCGCCCGGACGAGCCAGGTCCCCGGCCGCTCTCCGAGTGGTTCCGGGAACCTGGGCCGTGATCCGCGCCCCCGGGCTCCTTGTCGTGGCCAGCGGGGTCGCCGTGTCCTCGGCCGGCTGTCACAACTCGAGGGGAGAAGAGCGCGGCCGCGCTCGTCGCGTACGGGGCGGCCTGGTCGCTGGCCAGCCGCGCCGCAGGAAGGTGCTTCGCCGTCTGCGAGGGGATGAACCAGGTCTGCAACGCCGAGACTGGCTTCTGCGAGCCCAATCCGTGCGGGTCGGGATGCGGGACGGGCCGGCATTGCGACATCTGGGGCCCGGTGCCACGCTGCGTGGACGATTCGATGCCGACCGACCTGGTTCGGCCTCTGCCCGAGGCTCCCACGTTGCCCGTGTCCACCGCCCCGCCGTGACCGCCCGCATCCTCGTCGCTCCGCTCGAGTTCAAGGGCAGCCTCACCGCCGGCCAGGCGGCCCGGGCGATCGAGACCGGTGTCCGCCAGGGATGGCCCGAGGCCGAGCTGTGCATCCTCCCGCTCGCCGACGGTGGTCCGGGAACGTCGGACGCGCTGGTCGAGGCCTTCGGGGGGCAGTGGCACACCGCCTGGGCACACGACGCGCTCGGGCGGCCGCTCCAGGCCCAGTGGGCGAGCTGGGAGGGCGGCGGGGTCGTGGAGATGGCGCGGGCGTCGGGCCTCTCGCTGCTGGCTCCTGCCGAGCGCGACGCGCGGGTGACCACCACCCTCGGAACGGGTGAGCTCATCGCCGACGCGCTCGAGTCCGGCGTTCGGTCGCTCCTGGTCGGGGTGGGCGGAAGCGCCACCAACGACGCGGGCGTGGGTGCGCTCCACGCGCTCGGCTATCGGTTCCTCGACGCCTCCGGCCGGGCGCTGCCTCCCGGTGGGGCGGCGCTCCGGAACCTCGCGCGCATCGTCCCCGACGGAGCGCTCCCCGCTCTGCGGGAGGCGCAGATGACGGTGATGACCGACGTGCTCAATCCACTCTCCGGTCCCACCGGCGCGAGCCACGTCTACGGGCCGCAGAAGGGCGCCTCGCCCGACGACGTCCAGCTCCTGGACGCGGCGCTGCAGCATCTGGCCGAGGTCGTCGTCCGGGACCTCGGCGTGGACGCCGCGCACCTGCCGGGGACCGGCGCGGCGGGCGGCCTGTCGTACGGGCTCCTCGTGGGGTGCGGAGCACGCATCAGCCGGGGCTTCGAGCACCTGGCACGGCTGCTGGACCTCGAGGAGAAGCTGGCCGGCGTGGACTGGGTCCTCACCGGCGAGGGACGGCTCGATACCCAGACCCTCAGCGGGAAGGGCCCGCTCGAGCTGGCCCGCAGGGCACGGAAGGCGGGAGCCCGGGTGGTGGCGTTCGCGGGGAAGGTCGAGCCGGACGCGCTCGCGGGGGACGTGCCCTTCGTCGAGGCGATCCAGGTCAGCCCACCGGGCTGGAGCGAGGCGGACCCGACGGCGAGGGCCGGCGCAGGGCGGCTCCTCAGCGCGGCCGCGGAGCGCTGGGCGCGGGCCCGGCGCGCCGAGCACGCGCCGCACTGATCGCCGGGACCTCAGCGGTCGAGGCCGAGAAGCCGGAGGAGCGCGTCCACGCGGTCCGCGGGCTTGCCGAATTCCCGGTCGTAGTCGGCCTGGCTCCGGCGGACCATCTCCTGCGCCTCGTCGCGGCCGTAGACCTCGGGAATCTCGACCGGGCGCTTCTCGCCGGGCATCTGCTTGTAGGTGAGGAAGTAGTGCCGGAAGCGGTCGAGCATCCCCGGCGGGAGCTCGCCGATGTCGTCGAGGTGCCCGTAGGCGGTGTCCCCGGCGAGCACGGCGATGAGCTTGTCGTCCGCCTGGTTGCCGTCGATCATCCGGAGGCCGCCGATGGGCCGGGCCCGGAGCAGGATTCCGGAGTGGCTCACGTCGCGCTCACTGAGCACGCAGATGTCCATCGGATCCCGGTCACCCTCGATCTGGGTCCGCCCGGTCCGCTCGGCACAGCGCGCCCCCACGCCGTCCCCGCAGTAGGTCTGGGGGATGAAGCCGTAGAGCGTCGGCGAGAAGCTGGAGTAGAGCTGTGGCCGGTCGATTCGGAGATGGCCACTGCCCTTGTCCAGCTCGTACTTGACGGCGTCGGTGGGGACGATCTCCACGTAGACCGTGACCTCGTGCGGCGCCTTGGCTCCGATCGGAACGCCGTGCCAGGGGTGCGCGGAGAAGCGCATCGACAGCAATCGCTCGAGGGTCTCCCTGTCCTTGCCGGCGCTCATGTCCGGAGCATCTCCTCCACCCGCCGGTTCCCCAGCTCGAGGAGCTCGGCCACTGCATCGTGCGCCCACTCGGTCAGGCTGTCACGGTCGTCCCTGCTCAGCCCGGCGGTGGGAATCGGCTTCCCGACGGAGAGGACCAGCGGCCGCCCGGAGTGAACCCACAGGGAACCCTTGGGGGTGATCTCGTGCGCCCCGGCGATCGCGATGGGGACGATCGGCACCTGAGCGTCGATGGCGAGGATGGCCGCGCCCTTCTTGAAGGGCCGTAGCTTGCCGTCGGTGCTCCGCGTTCCCTCGGCGAAGAAGAGGATGCTGGTCCGGGTCCGGACCTGCTCCACGGCAGCGTCGATGCGATGGTGATCGGCCTCGCTCCCGGTGCGCTCGACCCGGATGTTGCCCATCGCCTTCACCGCGTGGCCGAAGATGGGGATCCGGTAGAGCTCCTGCTTGGCGACGAAGCGGATGTGCTTCGGGAGCCGGGCGAAGACGAAGGGAGCATCGAAGTTCGACTGGTGGTTGCAGACCAGGACGCAGGTCCCGGTGGGCAGGTTCTCCAGCCCGTGGATCTCCTGGCGGACACCGGCGGCGGCGAGCACGGCGTTGCACCAGCCGCGGATCACCGGATCGGCGCGCTCGGGGCGCCCCGCCGACAGCGCGATGACGACCGGTCCGACGGCGGCGCTGCTCCCCACCGCCGCGTAGGTCGCCACCGTGTGCACCAGCTCCTGGACGTTCATACGAAGTCGTGCGCGGGGAAGAGGAGGACGTCATCGATGCGCTCGGCGCCGAGGAGGAGCATCAGCACCCGGTCGAGGCCCAGCGCCACCCCACCCGAGGGAGGCATCCGTCCGACGGCCTCGAGAAACCGCTCGTCCAGCGGATAGGCCGGGCGGCCGCGGGCCCTGCGGAATTCCCGCTCCTCCTCCAGGCGGCGGCGCTGCTCCACCGCGTCGGTCAGCTCGGAGAAGCCGTTCGCGAGCTCGAGCCCTCGGGCGTACAGCTCGAACCGCTCGGCGACCGAGGAGTCCTGCGGGCCGATCCGGGCGAGGGCGGCCATCGAGGCCGGATAGTCGATCAGGAACGCGGGCCGGTCACGTCCGAGCCGCGGCTCGACCCGCTCGAGGAAGAGGCGGAAGAAGACGTCGTCGAAGGCGTCGCCGGGCTCGGTCCGGACGCCCACCCTCCGCGCCGCCTCGGAGAGCGCGGCCGCGCTCGCCGCCTCCCGCAGGTCGATCCCGGTCTCGCGCCGGAGCGCCTCGCGGACCGTCACCCGCTCGTAGGGAAGCAGCCCGAACGGCTCGGGCCTCCCCAGAGCGGCGGCGGCCGCGGCGAGCGTCGCCTCGAGGTCGTCCATGATTGCCCGGTAGTCGGCCCGGGGCCGGTACATCTCGAGCATCGTGAACTCGGGGTTGTGCGCCGGGCTGACCTCGCCGTTCCGGAAGACCTTGCAGATCTGGAAGATGGGCCCTGCCCCGTCGGCCAGGAGCCGCTTCATCGCGTACTCGGGGCTGGTGTGGAGGTAGAGCGTCCCGGCGCGGCCGCGGTCGGTCTCGGGGACGAAGGGCACCTCGAAGGCACGGATGTGGGGCTCCATCCCCGGTGCGGGGACCAGCAGCGGGGTCTCGACCTCCTGGTACCCGAGGGATTCGAGGTTCGCGCGGATCGCGCGCTGGAGCGCCTGGCGGGCACGTGCCGCGGCCCACTGCGAAGGATTGGGCATCCCGGCAGCGGACGGTACAGTTCGCCCCTTCATGCGTCCACGGCTCTCGCCCGTACTCCTCGCGCTGCTCCTCGCCGCCTGTGCCGGTCCGCCCGTGGCTCCGGCTCCCGCGTCCTCTGCGCCGCCCCGCTCCCCGGAGCGAGAGGCGCTCACGCCCGTGGTCGCGGAGCTCTCTTCCAAGGCGGAGGCGCTCCTCCGGGCACAGGACGAGCTCGTCTGGAAGCACTGGATCGAGGGTGCTCCGGCGGACCTGGCGAAGACCTACGCCGGGACGGAGGCCTGGCTCACCCCGGATGCCGTGGCCAAGGTGGCCCGGCTGCGCGCGCTGACCACCGAGCCCCGCGAGCAGCGGGCCCTGGACCATCTCCACGCCTACCTCGCCGGCGAGTGGATGGCGCAGCAGCTCGCCGACCTCTCGGACGGCATCGCCACGCTGGAGCAGTCGCTCACCTTCAAGGTGGCGGGGACGGATCGGCCTTACCGGAATCTCGAGTCGATCCTCGCCGCGGAGCGGAGCGCGCTCCGGCGGAAGCAGATCTACGAGGCGGCGACCTCGGCGGTGGACAAGGTGTCCGCGCTCATCGAGCGGCGAGGAGCACGGAGCGCCGAGCTGCTGCCAGCGCTGAATCTCGAGCCCGCCACCTGGACCGCCGAGCTGCGCGAGGCGACCCCGGATCGGCTCGCGGCGCTGGCGGAGAGCGTGCTGACCCGGACGCAGGACGCCTGGGTGGCGGCGCTGGGCCGGCTCTCGCAGCGCGAGCTGCAGCTGCCCCTGGACCGGATCGGCCGGCAGGACCTGCCGCGGCTCGTTCGCCTTCCGCCGACGGAAGGATTCAAGCGAGCGGAGATCGTCTCGCGGATCCGCGCCACGCTCGGGCCCCTGGGGCTCGACCCGGCCGACCTGAAGACGGTGACGCTCGACGCCGGGGACGCGCCGAAGAAGAACCCCCGCGGCCTGGTGCTGGGGGTGGTGGTCCCGACCGACGTGCGCGTCTCGCTGAAGCCGGTGGGGGGGGCGCGGGACCAGCGGAGCGCGCTCCACGAGTTCGGCCACGCCTTGCACGACGCGTTCACCGAGGAGCAGCGCTTCGAGCTGGCCAAGCTGGGGAACCGCACCAACTCCGAGGCCTTCGCGGCGCTGCTCGAGTCGCTGACCACCGAGCCGGCGTGGCTCGAGCAGTCAGGGCTGTCGGCCGACGCCGGGCGCGCCTGGATCCAGGGCGTGTCGGTGCAGGAGCTGTTCCTCGTTCGCCGGGCCGCGGGGAAGGTCCTCTTCAACGTCGCGGCATCCCGGGGCGGGGCTGACGTCCATGCCGCGTACCGGACGGCGATGGACCGGGCCTACGCGCTTCCCGGGACGGCGCAGGACGAGGCGCGGTCGACGCTGGACCAGGAGGAGACGCTCGGCGCGGGCGACTACCTGCGAGGGTGGCTGCTGGGGGCGCAGCTCCGGGCCGCGCTGCTCCGGAAGCTGGGGCCGAGCTGGTGGACCGATCCGGGCGCAGGGGCGTTCCTGAAGCCCCTGCTCGCGCCGGGGAACGGGCTGGACCCCGAGGGGCTCGCCCGGGCGCTGGGGGACACGGGCGTCTCGGCCGACGCGTTCGTCGCCACGGTCGTGCCGCGGCTGACCGGCGCCGCTCCGGAGACCCCCGCGGCACCGCCTCCGCCGGCGCCCGCGCCGTCCACCCCGCCGTCTCCGGTGCCCGCCGCGCCCACCTCGCCCGCGACGCCCGACGGAGGCGCGCAAGCTGCGCCCGTGACTGCTCCTGGCGCGGCGACCGGCGCCGCGCCTGCGCCCGCTGCCGCGACGGGGACCGGCGCCCGGACCGAACCGGCACCCTGAGCGTTCGGGCGCCTCAGGGCAGCGGGTGCGCGGCGAGGTACCGGAGCATCTCCGGCTCGCGGTCGATGCCACTCCCGTCGGCGCGGCCGTCCGGCCAGCGGATGTGGTCGACGATCGCCTCGAGGCCCGGGCACCGCACGGCGCAGGCATCGACGGCCGCGCCATGGTGGTCCAGCAGGAGCTCGGTCACGTCGGTCGCCCCGAGGGTGGTGCGCAGGAGCCCGAGCCACCCCCGGACGTCGTAGCCCGGGGGCGCACCGCGGCTCGTCGCCTGGGCAGCGTCGCAGGGGACGATGCTGCAGGCGCGGTGGACGATGAAGACGGGGAGCGACGAGCGAGGATACGGCCGGTAGGCGCAGCCGGGGGTCTGCGGCGTCGGGGCCTCGAGCGGATCCGCTCCGTCGAACACCGCGACCGCCGCGATGCGACTGCCTCCGGGCGTCGGCGTCCCGTGGCGAACGAGCGCGTACAGCTGCGAGAAGAACGCCCCGTTCGACCACCCGGTGAGGTAGATGCGCCGGGGGTCCACGCCGCCCTCGGAGACGAGGGTGTCGATGAGCCGGTCCAGGTTCCGGACGTCGGGGCTGGTGGCGAAGTTCCGGTCGTAGAGCTCGTGCCGGGCCGACGCCGGGTTGCCGCTGGCAGACGGTGGAAGGTTCCGTCCCTGGTCCGCGGCGAGGATGAAGCCCGGGCCGTCGCCGAGGTCGAAGCCGGCCGCCTTCGCCCGGAGCAGCGTGTGGTCGTAGATGGCGCGGGCCGAGCCGCCGGAGCCGTGGAGGAACACCAGCAAGGGCCGGGGCGCGCTCGTCGCCGTGCCCGGAGGCTTGAAGACGCAGGCGGCGCGAGGCTGCCCGTTCACGGCGTCGGTCCAGAGCCGGGGTGCACCGTCGTCGAACGCCGGCCGGGTCCGGACGTGGGTCCGGCACTCGGGCACGGTCAGCGGCTCGGAGAGCGTTCCCTTGACGATGCCGGTCAGCGCGTGGGGGCAGGGCGCGGTGGCCGTGCACGGCTCGGGCGTCCGGCAGAGGCCACCGTGGCCGTCGCAGAGGGCACCGCTCGCGCAGGCTCCGGCGCCGGCGTCCTCGGAGGAGGCCGCCGTCGCTGGGCCGGCGGAGGCGCAGCCGGCGAGCACGGCGAGGAGGGCGAGTCTCCTGGAGCTGCGGAAGCGGTGACGAACCATCACCTCGAGAAACCCCGAGGGCTCCCCGCGGTTGCGGAGGAGAAATGCCGGGCTCCGTTCGCTACCCCGTGGCGGGCTTTCCGCAGTTCCCGCAGAACTTCGCGCCGGGATTCAAGTCCGAGCCGCACTCGGCGCACTTCCGCGCCACCGGCGCGAGTGGCTCGCCGCAGTTTCCGCAGAACTTCCCGGTCCCCACGGTTCCACACTTCGGGCACGGGGTGCCGGCCGCGGCCATGGGAGCCGGAGCCGGTGCCCCTGCGGGCCGCTGCTGCCCCTGCTGGAAGGCCTGCGCCATCCCGAAGCCGATGCCCAGCCCCGCGCCCTGGAGCGCGCCACCGCCGCCCGCCCCGCCCTTCGCCATCCCCTCGGCCGCGCCGAGCATCGCCTGTCCCTGCGCGTACTGCTGGAAGCCGCCGGCGAGCTTGCTGTAGGCGGTGTCCTTCGTCAGCCGCTTCAGGGTGGCCTCGTCCTCGTCCTTGATGGTGATGGTGAAGTTGCCCATCCGCACCACGGTCAGGCCGTAGCCGTCGACGTGGGGCTTGAAGCCGGCGAGGACGTCCTGCTCGATCTCCTCGGTGTATGCACCCGAGGTCACGTCGAGCAGCGGCCAGTGCTTCTTGACCAGCAGCTCGGCGATCCGGTCGCGGACCACCTTCATCACCTGGCTCTTGAACCAGGCGAGGAACTCGTCGTTGCTCGTCCGGCGCAGGCCCACCAGGCCGAGGATGAGCTTCTCGGGGTCGGTGACCCTCACCGAGAAGTCACCGTAGACCATCGTCCCGATGCCCAGGCCGCTGTCCGGATCCTTCATGTCGCCGATCGGCCCGCCGAACTTCACGCCGGGGAACTCGCGGATGCTGACGAAGTAGATCTCGGTGACGAAGAGGTTCCCGCCGGTGAAGCCCTCGATGAGCTTCCCGAGGAACGGGATGTTCTGCGCCTCGAGCGTGTGCCGGCCGGGGTCGAGCTTCCCCTGCACTTGCCCATCCTTGACGAAGATCGCCACCTCGTCCGCGCCGACCGTGAGCTGGGTCATCATCCGGACGTTCCGCTCCGGATAGGCGTAGATGATGTCGTTCTTCGCCGCGTCCGAGCGGGCGATGAAGTTGCGCTGCGCTTCACCCTTCAGTGCGTCGAGCAATCCCAAGGCGAACCTCCGGAGAGGACTTCTCGAAGATCACGGCGCCCGGCAGCAGGCATTGCCGCTTGCGCCTTCCGTGCCACGAGGATCGCACAGGAGCACGCGACGTTGCGAGTCCCCGGGTATCCCGGACCCCTACCCCGAGTTCAGACCCAGCGGCTGACCAGGCGCTCGCGGTCGAACAACCGGACGCTCGCCCGGACCAGCAGCACGTCGAGGACGAGCACCACTCCGCCCTGGAGCGCGTAGTAGCCGGTGCCGGCGCGCAGCCACCCGGCGAGCTGGCCGGCCACGAGGGCCATGAGCGGCAGCACCACCAGAGCCGAGAGCTGCTGCGCGAGGCGCGAGTCGCCGACGCGCGCCGAGACGAGCACCGCCAGCCCGTTGCCCAGGAAGGCGAAGAGCGGCGCCACCACGCCGACACCGAAGAGCCACATCGTGTTGGGGAGCACCGCGGCGTGGACCAGGGGCCAGGCCACGGCGTCGACCGCGACCACGAAGGCGGCGAACGACATCCAGGAGATCGCCACCGCCGGGACCACCGAGGCGATGCTCTTCCCGGCGACCAGCTCGGCGGCGCTCACCGGGGCGGCCAGGAGCGGCTCGAGCGTCCGCCGCTCCTTCTCCCCGGCCACGCTCTGCGAGGAGACGAGGATGGGGACGAAGATCGGCATCAGCAGGAACAGGCCGAACCAGTCGGCGAGCAGCTTGTCCACCAGGAACCGGGCGGCGCTGGCGTTCAGCGGCAGCGTGGGGTCGTAGTAGAGCGCGATGGTGCGGAACGAGAGGTCGTCCGGGTGCCGGGCGTAGCTCCACACCACGAGGACCGGAACGATCACCAGCACCGCCGGGAGGGCGAGCATGCTCAGGAGCAGTCCCGGGTTCTTCCGGAGGTCGAGCGCCTCCTTCCAGGCCACCGCCATCGCCCGGTGCATGCGGAACTTCACGTGGCCTCCGCGGTACGGGTGAGCTCGAGGTAGACGTCCTCCAGCGCGCGCTGGCCCGGGACCACGGCGTGGATCCGCACCCCGGCTCGGACGAGGACCCCGACGACGTCGGGGATGCCCACGCCGTCAGCGAGGTTGACGCGCAGCAGATGCCCCTCGGCCACCCAGACGCAGGGGGGAACGATGGCGGCGAGCGACTCGCCGGCCGCGCCCGCGCTTCCCTCGACCTGGATCTCGACGACGCCGGACTGGCGCCGCAGCTCGGGGACCGTGCCCACGGCGAGGAGGCGTCCCTTCACCACGGCCACCCGGGCACAGATCCGTTCCACCTCGGCCATGTTGTGAGAGCAGAGCACCACCGTGCGGCCCTCGGCGGCGAGCTCGCCCACCGCCTCGCGCACTGCCCGGGCGGACTCGGGATCCAGGCCGCTGGTGGGCTCGTCGAGGAAGATGGCCTGGGGGTCGTGGAGCAGCGCGCGGACGAGGGCCAGCTTCTGCCGCATCCCCTTGCTGTAGGTGCCCGCCGGCTCCTCTTCCCGTCCGGCAAGCCCGAACCGCTCCATCCACCGCTGCGCGGACTCCCACGCCTCGGGGGTGTCGCGGTCGTGGAGCTTGAGGAAGAAGCGGAGGTTCTCCCGCGCGGTGAGGCGGTCGTAGAGGCCGGGCTGCTCGGTGAGGAGGCCCACCCGCGACCGCAGCGCCTCGCCGTCCCCGTCGATGGGCACGCCGCACACCGTCGCGCCTCCGGAGCTCGGGCGAAGGAGCCCGGTGAGCATGCGCACGGTGGTGGTCTTTCCCGCGCCGTTCGGTCCGAGCAGCCCGAAGACCTCGCCTTCGGCGACGTCGAACTCCAGCCCCTCGACCGCGGTGCGCGGGCCGAACTGCTTCGACAGCGAGCGGACCTCGATGCGGCTCAATCGATGGTGACCAGCACGAACTTCACGTTCAGGTCCCGGTCGATCTGCTCGATGCGATGCTCCGGGCCGATCGCCTGGCGGAGCAACCCCAGCCGCGGGTGCTCGACCAGCGCCCACTTCCTGCCGGGAAGGTTGGCGAAGGCGGCCATCCGTGCCGGGCTGTCCTTGATCTGCTTGACGGTGTTCTTGCTGTAGAAGGTCTCGCCCTTCCAGTCCATCATGTACGCCACGATGGGCTCGCCGGGATTCCGGCGATCGTAGTAGCGCCAGAAGAGATCCCGCTGCGTCCAGTGGTGGCTCAGGTCCACCCAGTGGCTCCAGCTGAACCAGAGCGCGAAGCCCAGGGCCAGCGCACCGAGGCTGCCGACGAGCCCGGGGCGTGAGCCGCGCAGCGCGCCCAGTGCCGCCGCCACCCCGCCCAGGGTGAACGCCCAGATCATCCCCACCTTCACGTTCACGGGCGCACGGAGGTTGGTCGCCAGCGTGTAGGCCGCCCGGGGAACGAGGTATGGCGTGGCGACGAGGACCGCGCCGACGACCGCGACCATCCCCGCGAGCTGCAGGGTCGAGCCGCGCTGCGGCGGCGGACTGCTCAGCGACGCCCAGCCGAGGAGCGCCGCGATTCCCAGGAGCAGGCAGCCCAGGATCGTGAGCGGGCTCGCCACGTCGACGATGCTGGTCGTCCCCAGCGCGGTCACCCCCACGGCCCCGACCAGGAGCCCGGGCAGGCGTGCCTTCATCCTCTCTGCGCGATCCCCTCCTGCGGCGCCGACCGTCATCCAGGCGCCGACCGCGAGGAGCACCGCGGCGACGAGGTCACCGGTCTGGAGCCCCCGGCGGGACCAGGAGAACATCACCGGTCGGGAATCCAGCTCGGAGGGGTAGGTACGCTCGTAGTTGTAGACGAAGAGATCGGTGAAGTCCTTGGGCGTGGTGGCCAGGTCCTTGGCGACGAGGAAGAACAGCACGCCCCCGAGGAGGAGCGGGATGGCGTGCGCCGCCGGTCCGTCCTCCCACAGCCGGTCGATGAACATCGCCATCAGGATCGCCAGCGCCGGCAGGACGGGGAGGATGTAGTGGTGGAACTTGGTGGCGGACGCGTCCACCAGGAGGAAGCCGAACACCGCCCAGAGGAAGGCGATGAAGGCCACCCTCCCTGGCACGTCCAGGCGCCGGAGGCGCAGGGGCGCGACGAGGGCCAGCGCGCCCGGGAGCAGGGCCACCCAGGGGAAGATGGCGTAGCCGCCCTGCTCGATGAAGTAGATGAACGTCCCGCCGGGAGTGGTGGTGTGCACGCCCTCGAAGAGGCGGTTCAGGTGGTCGTGGATGAGGAAGCGGACGAAGAACGTCTTGCCCTCGTTGTCCACCTCGGGGAAGGCGAACATCACCGCGAACCAGGGTCCGCAGATGGCCAGGAACACGCCGATGCCCGTGAGGAGCCGCATCCGCCGCATCTCGGCGAAGAGCACCGGCATCGGCTCCTTCCCCGCCTGCACCTCCTTGCGGTAGGCGGCGCTGGTGAGCCACCTCCAGTGGGCAGCGCGACCGGCCTCGTCCCAGGGGAAGACGCAGGCCGCCGCGTAGGCCAGGAGCACCACGGCCGGCAACCCGACACCCATCAGCCCCTTGGCCAGCATGGACAGGCCGCAGGAGACGTAGAAGCCCATCCACCAGGCGGTGCGGTGCTTCGTCTTCTCGTCGAAGAGCCCGATGATCGCGCAGGCCATCGCGGTGATGAGCGTGGCGACGAACGGCGTGTCGGTGACCACCTGGCGGGTGACGAGGAAGAAGAGGGGCATCGTGCCCAGGACCACCGTGCTGGCCAGCCCCACCCGGCGGTTGACGGTGCGTCCCAGCGCCAGCGCGAGCAAGGCCAGCGAGGCGAGCACGACGAGGACGAAGGGGAGGCGCATCGCCCACTCGGTGTAGAGGGGGAGCTTCCCGGTGCCGTGGTTGATGCCCACCACGGCCATCCCCAGCACGTCGATCCACATCGCGAGGGGCGGCTTGGAGAAGAACCAGCTGCTCTCCCAGTACGGATGCACGTAATCGTTCCGGGCGATCATCTCCCGGGCGACCTCGCCGTAGTGTGACTCCCAGGGATCCCAGAGCCCGACGGCGCCGACGTAGGGAAGGAACACCAGTGCTCCGACCAGCAACGACATCAGGACGAGACGGAGCTCGGCGTCGAGCGCCAGCAGGCGCCGTGTCCACGGATGTCTCAGGATGCGATCGCCCAGGAATGACTCCGCAATTCCGGGTCCGAGCAGCTCACCTTCCCTCACGTTCATGTGGCCGCGCCTTGTAGCATGTGGCCGGCACGGGGGAGGGCCTTGGTCGACCTGTGAAGCTGGTCATCGAAGACGACGAGGGGCACCGCCGGGAGGTTCCCCTCGACCGGGACGAAATCACCATCGGACGGCGGGACGACAACCTCGTCCAGCTGCCCGAGCGGAACGTCTCGCGCCACCACGCCCGCTTGATCTGCAGTGACGGGGGCGTCGTCCTCGAGGACCTCCGGAGCGCCAACGGGACCGAGCTCAACGGGGTGCGGGTCACCGAGCCGGTGCCCTTCCGCGACGGAGACCTCCTCCGGATCGGCGACTACGGGCTGGCGCTCCGTCCGGACGGGGTGCCCCTCGACGTTCCCCTGCCCCGTACCGCGCCGCCCGAGGCCCCGGCCCCGCCCCGGGGCGACCTGCTGCCGGACACGGCGCCGCACCCGGTGGTGCTCGGTCCGCTGGACCCGGACGGGGCGCTGCCGGTCGAGCTCGAGCCTCCGGTCCGGCGATCGCGCCGGGCCCTGGGGGTGGTGGGCCTCGGCCTCTTCCTCGGACTGGGAGCAGCGCTCATGCTCCGCGCCCGCAACGGAGAGTCGACGCACGTCCACACCGTGGTGCCCCCTCCGCCGACGCCCGAGGTGGTGGCCGAGATCCCTCCCCCCGGACCTGCCGAGCCGCCCCCCCTGGAGCTGAGCCCGCCCACGGTCTCCGCCGTGCGCCCGAGCACGGCGACGGAGTGGCTGGCCGCCGCGCGAGCCGCTGCCGAGAACCGCGACTTCGACCGGGCGCTGCGCATGCTCGGCTCGGTGCACGACCGCTCCTACCAGGCTGAGGTGCAGAATTTGCGCAAGACCTGGCGCGCCGAGGCGGCGGCGGGACGCGCGGTCCGGAGCGCCCGGAAGGAGCTGGACCAGGGGCGGGCCTCCCTGGCGCAGCGAAAGCTCGAGGGAGCGAGGAACAGCCGCGCCTGGGCACCCGAGGTGGCCCAGCTCCGAGCGGAGATCGTCGCCGCCCTCAAGAACGGAAAGAAGTCTCCACCCCGCTCGACCGCGGTGGAGGTGGACCGTCTCTACCGCGAAGGAAAGCTGCTCTACGACGGAGGAAGCGTCACCGAGGCCACCGCGCGCTTCGAGCGCTGCCTGGCGCTGGACCGCAACAGCCCGCGCTGCCACCTGATGCTGGCGACCTCGTACGCCCGGTCGGGAGATGCCTCCCGGGCCGAGTCCCACTACCGACGCTTCCTCGACCTGGCGTCGGCCGACGACCCGGCCGTGCCCAGGGTGAAGAAATACCTTGAGGATTCGGACGCCCAGAAGAAGGCTAGGGCCTCCAGCGCGATGCCGCAGCGCTAGGAGGGGCGATGCAGATCCGCATCCTGGTGGTGGACGACGAGAAGGAGACGGGCGACTACCTCCAGCTCTTGCTCACCAAGGCCGGGTACGAGGTCGTGGCGCTGACCGACCCGACGCAGGTGATGGACCGGCTGCGCGCCGAGGATTTCCACCTCGTCATCCTCGACATGATGATGCCGCAGATGTCCGGCACGGAGCTGCTGGAGAAGATCCGCGCCTACGACTCGGACATCGCGGTGATCGTGGCCACCGCCCACCCGGCGGTCGAGACGGCGGTCGCCTCCCTCAAGGCGCAGGCGTCGGACTACGTCAAGAAGCCGGTCGAGCCCGAGGAGCTGCTGGCGGCGGTGGAGTCGGCCCTGGCGAAGAAGGGGCTCTCCAAGGACCCCGAGGCCGAGCTGCACCGTGCCATCGGCCGGACCATCCGCGAGGCGCGCAAGTCGCAGGAGCTGACGCTGAAGCAGCTCGCGCGGCGGACCGGCCTGTCGGTCTCGCTCCTGAGCCAGATCGAGCGGGCGGAGTCGAGCGCCTCGATCAGCTCGCTGTACAAGATCGCCTCCGCATTGCGGTTGCGAATGGCCGAGCTCTTCGGCGGCGCCTGACCCGACGAGTCGCCTCAGCGCCCCGTCCTGGCCCTGTCCTCGATTGGACCCCGGCGGTCGCGTCGGGCAGCGTCCACGCTCAGGGCCCTGCCGCCACGGGCGACCGACCGGCCTCGATCCCCTCTCGTGGCTGGAGTGGAGCCCGGGGCGCCCGGGCCTGGCTTCCGTCGCGGGCGCGCCCAGGTCGCCGGACCGGCGGCGCCTCCTCGGACGGAGTGGAGGCGGCAGCAGGCGGGGGGCGAGCAGCTGGCGTGCGATCCAGGAGCTGCTGCAGCGCCAGGTGGGCCGAGAAGCCCACCTGCAGCAGGAGCAGGACCGCGCCGGCGGACGCGGCGATGCCGGTGCGCTGCCGGTGCAGATACCTCGACAGCCGGGATCCGCCCCGGGGCCTGCGTGCGGTCACTGGCTGGTGCTCGAGCCATCTCCGCAGATCGGCGGACAGCTCGGCCACCGATCCGTATCGGCGGGTGCGGTCCTTCTCCAAGGCCTGCATGACGATCGCGTCGAGGTCCCGGCCAATCTCTCTTCGCAGGAGCCCGGGCTCGCTGCTCCGCCGCCGGGCGATCGCCACGACCTCCTCGGTCGCGGCGACCAGACGCGCGCTCGGCGGCGCCGGCTCCACGTCGCGCATGCACTTGCGCAGCTCCTCCTGGCTCGTGCGGCGCAGCTCGGCACTGGAGAAGGGGAGAAATCCGGACACCAGCTGATAGAGCATCGCCCCCAGGGAATAGACGTCGGTGCGCGTGTCGACGTCCTGCTGGGTGAGGTCGGCCTGCTCGGGGCTCATGAACTCGACCGTGCCCACCACCTGCCCTACCTCGGTCTGCAGGGTCTTTTCGGTGAGCGGCTGCGCCAGCGCCTTGGCGACGCCGAAGTCGACGATCTTCGCCTGCGCCTGTCCGTCGACGAGAGTCACCAGCACGTTCGAGGGCTTGAGGTCCCGGTGGAGAATGGCCTTCTGATGCGCGTGCTGCACCCCCGCGCATACCTGGCGGAAGAGCTCGATCCGCGCCCGCAGCCCCAGGCGCGCCTGGTCGCAGTGCTGGTCGACCGCGACCCCCCGCACGTACTCCATCGCCAGATACGGCTGGCCCTGATCGGTGGACCCGGCGGCGAGCATCCGGGGGATGGCTGGATGATCCATGAGGGCCAGCGCCTGGCGCTCCGCCTCGAAGCGGGCGACCACCGCCGGCGTCTCCAGCCCCGGCCTGATCAACTTGATCGCCACCTCGCGGCGCACGGGCTCCCGCTGCTCCGCTCGCCACACCTCGCCCATCCCGCCCTCGGCGATCTTCTCGATCAGCCGGTACCCGGCAATCGAAGCCGCGGTCCGGGGCAAGATGGTGCCACGCGGCTCGGACAGGCAGGCCAGCCTCCGCAGAAGGGCATCCACCACAGGGTCGGACGGCTTGGACGGCGATGCAGTCGGCTCCGCGGGCTGGCCGGAGACGCCCCGGGTCGAGCGGTCAGCCTGGAGACTCTGGAGCTCGGGCGACAGATGATCGACCTCGATCTCCAGCCCCTCGGACACCACCACGGCGCGCTCGAGCTCGTGAATGAGCTGCCGGACGTTGCCCGGCCACGGTGCGGCCCCGAGGGCAGCGAGCGCCTCGTCCGACAGGTGGTGGGAGGGAACCGCGAGGCGGCGGCAGACCGTCTCCAGCAGGCGCTGGGCGAGCAGAGGGACGTCCTCGGGCCGCTCTCGCAGGGGGGGCAGACGGAGCGTCAGCACGCGAAGGCGGTAGTAGAGATCGCGGCGGAATCTGCCTGCCTCCACCGCGGGCTCCAGGCTGGAGCTGGTCGCGGCGATGATCCGCACCTCGGGGCGTCCCACCTCGCCGCCGTCGACGGCCCGAAGGAGCTTGCACTGCGCGACGCTGCTGAGCTCGCCCACCTCGTCGAGGAAGAGCGTCCCGAAGCGCGCCGCGGTGAGGACGCCAGATCCCCTCCGGTTCGCCCCGGAGGGTGCCCTTCGGGCATGGCCGAACAGCACGGCGTCGAGCAGCGACTCGTCCATGGCCAGGCAGTTCAGGTGCACGAAGGACCCGGAGCCCCTCGGGCCACGGTCGTGGATCAGCCGGGCCGCGAGATCCTTGCCGGTTCCTGTCTCTCCCTCGATGAACACCGGCAGGTGGACATCCAGCGCGCGGCCGATCTGGGCATGCACGCTCCGCATCGCGGCGCTCTCGCCGAGCAGCTCGGGGAAGGAGCTGGGCGAGGCGCCGGGGATCACAGCATGTCCGCGATGCGCGCCGCTGCCCTGCGCGCACCGTCGGTCTCCACATCCAGGTAGTCGACCACGCGGCCAATCTCGCCGGCGATGGCGGCGGCGATCGTCTCCGGGGTCGACAGGTTGAAGTCCATGCACCGTCCCGCCCGGTAGCGCTCGAGGCGGTGCCGCACGTGGAAGTTCTGCTCGAAGTGCTGCCGCAGGGGAAAGTAGAGGAAGGGGCGCTTGCAGGCGGTCAGCTCCATCGCCGTGGTGAGACCGCCCTGGACGATTGCCAGGTCGCACGCCGCGAGATGCCGGTAGAGATTGTGGACGTAGGGGACGATCTCCAGATCGGCGAGCTGCGGGAGCGATGCCGGGTCGATGCGCGGGCCGGCCACGACGATCATCCGCAGGGCGGGCACCTGGCGCTTGGCCTCCGGGTAGGCGGCGATCACCTTGCGCAGGAGGGCACCCCCGACGCCCGATCCGCCCACCGTCACGAGGCAGACCAGCTCGCCGTCACGGTAGCCGAGCTCGCGCCTCAGCTCCTCTCGCGGGGGCAGCTCTCGCGGATCGAAGCCCGTGATGTACCCCGAGAACTCGAAGTGCTTCTCGGTCCAGTCACGGATCAGCGGCAGGTCGGGCCCCAGCCGATCGGGCACGATGTCCTCCGCGTTGCCGACGAACAGCGCGCGGTCACGCACCCCTGGGTGCTGGGCGATGTGCTCGATCATCTGCGCGTTGTAGTCCGCGGTCAGCGCGCGCTCGCGGGCACCCCCCTCCTCCACCGGGAGATAGCCGACGAAGTCCGTGAACCAGGCGAAGGGAGCGATCTTTTCCCGAGGGTTCTCGTGCAGGTAATAGTCGAGCTCCCAGGCCTCGTCGGCGATCCAGAGATCGTAGCGGTCGTCGCGCGCCACGTCGTGGAACACCATGAAGTTGGCGATGAGGATCTCGTCCATCCGACGCAGCGCCTGGAAGCAATGCAGATCGTGCTCCGCCGACTCGGACTCGATGTGGGCGGACTCGCTTGCGAGACGGCGGCTCCCGGGGTGGATGCGCTCGCCCTCGGCGGCCAGCACCCGGGTCACGGGGTCCTGCGCCAGCCATTCGATCTCGATCCCGGGGACGAGCTTGCGCAGCTCGCGGGCAACCGCCACGTCGCGCTGGGCGTGCCCCAGGCCGATGGGCGACGAGACGTAGAGCACCCGCCTCCGGTCGGCGGACCGGAGCTTCACCGGGCTCGGCGGCCGAGCCGCAGCGACGGTCGGCGCCGGCTGCACGGAGTCGAAGAACTCGCGCATCGCGAGATTCACCGGCACCGGCTTGCGCACCTGCGGCTGGTGCCCGGCGCCCTCGACGATGACCAGCTTGCCCCCGGTGAGGCGGGCCAGCTCCCGTCCGTCGGAGTGCGGGAAGACGTCGTCCTCGCTGCCGTGGATCACCAGGACCGGGCAGCGGACGCGCCGGGCCAGGGCCTTCTGGCTCCGGCGGCCCATCGGGGTCGTCATCCCGCCGCGGCAGAAGGCGATGGCCGTCTCGGCATCGGTCTCCAGACCCCAGGCGACCCCGTCCTCGATCTGCTTGGTGGAGTGCTTCTCGGTGAAGCATTTCTCCTGCCACCACTGCAGGAAGTCCTTCCAGTCCGCCCGCCAGTGCTGGGCGTTGAGCTTGCCGAATCCGCGGGTGGTCAACGGCGGACGCTCCAGCATGGGGAGCATCCACGGGTGACAGATCACCCGCCAGTGCAGCGAGCGGAGGAGGCTCACCGGGAAGAAGGGATCGATGAACACCGCGCCGAGCACGCGCCCGGGGTGCTCGGTGGCCAGCAGAAGAGCCCGCTGGGCGCCGCGGGAGAGGCTGACGATGAACGCCCGCTCCACGCCGTTGGCATCGAGCACCGCGACCGCGTCCCGCATGAACTCCGCTTCGGTGTACGCCTCGTCGCTGGCGGGCCGGTCGGACTTGCCGTTTCCCCGCGGGTCGAAGGCGAGGACCCGGGATCGGCGGGCGAATTCCGGGATCTGGGCCTTCCAGCAGCGGGAGTGGACGATCGACCAGGTGGGCAGGAAGAGAATCGCCGGATCGCCCTGGCCGCAGGACTCCCAGTGCACCCGCACGCCGTCGCGCTCGACGAAGCCGACGGCGTCGGGCTCCCGGGCGCGCGACTGCTCGCGGCTACCGGCGCTCGCGCTTGCGAACGTTCTTCCTGACACGCTTGGTTCGGCGTGGCCCATCACGCTTCCCCCGTTCCAAAGACTCGATCCACCCGTCGACCCAGGCGAGGAGCGCCTCGTGCCCCTCCCGGATCCCCGAGAGGCGCTCGAGCATGTAGCCGAGCGCAAAGGTCTCCACCATCGCGGTCACTGCCTCCACCGGCAGCTCCTTCTCCTTCCCGTACTCGCGCACGGCCCGACCGAAGGCCTCGCGCAGCACCGAGCGCCACTCGGCGTTCACCGCCGCGACGCGCGCGGCGAACTCGGGGCGGTTCCAGGCCAGCGCCTGCAGCTCGAACCAGATCTTCGGGTAGCCGGCGGCCAGGTCCTCCTCCTGGAACCGCCAGGCCGTCCGCCACTTCTCGAGGAAGGGCACGTCCGCCGCGTACATCGCCCGCTGGCGAGCGATCAGCCGCTCGGTGAAGCGGTTGAGCACGCGGAGCATGACCTCCTCGATGGAGCCAAAGTAGTAGTGGACCAGGCCCTGGTTGGCGCCTGCCTCGGCGGCCAGGGCCCGGGTGGTGACCCCCGCGTATCCGACCCGCACCAGCAGCCTCTCGGCGGCGTCGAGGAACTTCTGCTCGGTGTCCTGGCGGTTCGAGGAGGCCGCCGCTCGCTCTGCGTTGGTCATGCGCCTTGGTCGAGTGCCTTGGGCAAGTGACTAATACGATCGAGAAGCGGGCGTCAAGCGCCCTCGATGGCCCCCGACTCCCAGGACGGGGGCGTTGCAACCTGCATCTGCATCCCCGCTGCGTGTCGCCTCGGGTGTCAGCGCTCGCCCTCGAGGAGGCCCTCGCGGCGAGCCCGGACCGCCAGCTCCTCCTTGAGATCCTGGAAGCGCTTCCTCAGCCGGGCCGACTCTCGCTTCAGCGCATCCGCGGTGGCGGTCTGCTCGCCCAGGGTCACCAGCGCCACCTCGTTCCACGCCAGCTGGCGGTCGAGGCGCAGGATCAGGAGGAGGCGGTCGTCGGGGGCGAGCGAATCGCGCAGCCGCCTCAGCCGGTCCTTGACCTCGGTGCGAAGCCAGGGCTCGGTGCGGCTGCGCACCTCCGCGATCTGCGCGTCGAGCCTCGAGTCCCCGGTGCGGCCGCCTCGGTTCCAGGGCGAGGACCGGAAGCGAGAGGCCGCATGTCGCGCCAGGAGATACAGCCAGGTCCGCAGCGTGCAGCGCCACTCGAATCGCGGAAGACCTCGCCAGAGGTCCTCGGTGAGCTGGGAGAACACCTCGGCGGTGTCGGCCTCGTTTCCGAGCTGGCTGGCGAGGAATCCGTAGAGCTCGGGCCCGTACGTCCGCAACGCGAGCGTCGCCGCGGGTTCGAGGCGACGAACCTTCAAGAGGGCACGGACCTCACGCTCCTGATCGGGCGATCCACCCACGCTGGAAACGATAGTCCTCTGCCGTCTCGCTGATCCACGGCTCACAAGCGCCGGCTGGCCTCTCGGTCTCCTCGAACAGCAGAGGAAGAGGCCGATGGACAGACCCCTGGGCATCTCGAGGTGCACCGAAGATTTCGAGCGCCGCAGGCTTCCGCGACGCGGCGAGCACACGGAGGCAGCGCGGCTGGCGCGGCTCGATCATCTCCGGCGCCTGACCGGAGTGCCCCTGCTTCGCCTGGAGAGGACGACGCTGGACGCCACCAGGCTCTGCAGCAACGTGGAGGCGCTGATCGGCGGAGTGGAGGTCCCGGTGGGCGTGGCCGGGCCGCTCCAGCTCGCTGGCGCCGCCGCCCAGGGGTCCTTCTTCCTCCCCCTGGCCACCACCGAGGGCGCGCTCGTTTCCAGCGCCAGCCGGGGGGCCCTGGCGCTCACCGAATCCGGCGGCGTCGAGGCGCGGGTCCTGGGCCGTCAGATGACGCGCGCGCCCCTCTTCACCTTCGGCAGCTTCGGCGCGGCGGGAGGCTTCTGCGCATGGCTCCAGGGCCACCTCGGGGAACTTCAAGAGAGGACGCGGGATGTCTCGCGGCACGCGAGGCTGGTCGCGGTTCAGCCACTGATGCTGGGGATCAACGTCGTGGTCCGGTTCGTGTTCGAGACCGGGGATGCGGCCGGACAGAACATGTCCACCGCCTGCGCCTGGCACCTGTGCCGCTTCATCGACCGGCAGCTCCGCCATGACCCGTCGATCGCGCCGGAGGCCTTCTACGTCGAGAGCAACGCCAGCCTGGACAAGAAGGTGGGCTTCGCCTCCTGGCTGGGGGGACGCGGGCTTCGAGTCATCGCCTCGGCCGCGGTCGCCGATCCGGTCTGCCGGAGGGTGCTCAAGGTCTCCGCGGAGCAGCTGCTCTTCGCTTACCACCGGAGCATGGAGGCAGCCGTCCAAGTGGGGATGATCGGCCACAACGTGAACGTCGCCAACGTGGTGGCCGGCGCGTTCATCGCCACCGGCCAGGACGTCGCCTGCGTCCACGAGTCGTCCCTGGCGCAGCTCACGATGCAAGCAGCCCCGGGCGGGGTGCAGGTCAGCATGACCTTGCCGTCGCTGATCGTGGGAACGGTGGGCGGCGGGACGCACCTTCCCGCGCAGCAGGAGCTGCTCGAGCTGGTGGGGTGCGCGGGGAGCGGCGGCGTCGACCGTCTCGCCGAGATCATCGCCGGATTCTCTCTGGCGCTCGATCTCTCGACCCTGGCGGCGGTCGCCGGCGGCCAGTTCGCCGCCGCCCACGAGCGGATGGGACGGAACCGCCCGGTCAGGCCGTTCGGCGAGGCCGATCTGGTGCCGCAGCTCTTCCAGCCCGGGCTGCGACGGGTGCTCGCCGACGAGGCCCTCGAGGTGACGGCGGTCGCTCCCGTCGAGGACGTCGACCTCGGAGGGAGCCTCCTCTCCGACATGACCCGGCCCACCGCGGGCCGGCTGGTGGGACAGCTCCCTCGCCGGCTCCAGTACTCCTCCCTGCGATCGGGCCCGGGCCACCGCGATGTCCTGGTCCGGATCAAGCCGCTCGATCAGGAGGTGCTGCTGATGACCCACCTGGTCGCCTCGATGTGCGGGACGCGGCTGGGGGAGCTTCACCGGCGCTTCGCCCGGCACAGCAGCATCGCCGGCTGCCACCTGCGCGAGCTGGGCGTCTACCAGCAGGCCGACCCGCGCTTCACCCGTCACGCCCCCGCGCTGTACCAGGTCCTGCGCGACGACGCGCGCGAGCTGTACGTCCTGGTGCTCGAGCTGCTCCGCGACGTCGAGCTCAAGGACAGCGCGGACGACCTCCGCGGCTGGACCCTGCCCCACGTGGAGGCGGCGGTGCGGGGCATCGCCGAGGTGCACTCCATCTGGTACGGCCGCGAGGCGGCGCTCCGCCAGGAGCCCTGGCTCGGCGAGGTGGTGGACTCCGGGGCGCGGGCCTCGATGGTCGAGCTGTGGAGCGAGGCGCTGGACCACGCCGCCGGCGAGTTTCCGGACTGGTACGGGCTCCCGGAGCGGCACCTGCACCAGCGACTGGTGAGCTCCTTGCCCGACGGGTGCCGGGAGCTGGAGCAGATGCCTCGCACCCTGATCCACGGCGACTTCAATCCCCGGAACCTCGCCTTCCGCCGTGATCCCTCGGGATTGCGCCTCTGCGCCTGGGACTGGGAGCTGGCCGAGATCCAGGTTCCGCAGCGTGACCTGGCCGAGCTCCTGGCGTTCGTGCTCCCCGCCGACGTCGCGCCGTCGACGGTGGATGGGCTGATCGAGCTGCACCGGCACGAGCTCTCGCGCCACGCCGGCGCCACCATCGACGCGGCCAAGTGGCGGCGCGGCTACCATCTCGCGCTCCGCGACTTCCTGGTCACCCGTCTCTCGCTCTACCAGCTGGTGCACGCGTTTCGCCCCTGCGCCTTCCTCGAGCGCGTCCTCACCTCCGCGCGCCATCTCCTCCGCATCGAGGAGGGCGAGGAATGCACGCGACCGGCGCTCCGCCCGGTTGCTCTCCGCCGGGCAGGAGGAGCACCGTGATGACCTCGCTGAGCCTGTCGACCTGGGTGCGCCTGGATGCCTTTCTCGCGGTGCTGGCCCTCTGGCTGCTCCTCTGTCCGCGCTGGATCCCACAGCCGCCAGGCGTGCAACGTTCGCTGTGGATCAAGCTGGGCGTCTTCGCCGTGGTGGTCCACCTGACGCTGGCGCTCATCGCCCTGGGCGGCCCGTGGCTCAAGGTGGCAATGGTCGCGGTGGCGGGGATGGCGAGCCGCGAGCTGACGCTGGTGCTCCTCGCGCCCGGCCCCGAGCAGCGCCCCTATCGCTGGCTGGCCGTGGGCGGGGCGATGGCGATCGCCGCCGTCGCCGGGCCGGCCGGTGCAGAGATCCAGGCACTGGTGGTGGTGCTCCTCGTGGCAGCCGCGTTGCCCGTGTACTTGCAGCGGCCGGCCGGGGCGTGCGCCTCCGCCGGGGCGGTGGCCCTGGCCGCTCTGCTCGCGGGTCTCTTGCCCGCCTACGTCATCCGCCTTCGCGGTGAGCATGCGGGCTGCGCGGCGTTCCTCTTCCTCCTGGTCGCGTTCAACGATGCCGGCGCAGAGACCGCCGGGCGTAGCTTCGGCAGGACGCCGTTCTTCGCCCGCCTCAGCCCGAGAAAGACGTTCGAGGGCTTCCTCGGGGGCCTCCTCGCCTCGGCGGCGGCGGCGATCGCCTTCGCCCCGCTGCTCGACGGTGATGGGGTGTGGCGCGCCGCCTTCGCGTTCCTTGCGGCGCTCGCGGCGGTCCTGGGCGATCTGGTGTTCTCCGCCATCAAGCGCGACGTGGGATGCAAGGACTTCCGGGCGCTGCTGCCGGCTCACGGAGGGTTGCTCGACCGCCTCGACAGCTTCCTGGTGAGCGCCGCCTGCAGCTACCTCCTCCTCGCGGCACGGCCGCTGCTCTGGCTGCCCGGCTGACCGGCTGTGCCGCCCCGCTACCGAGGCAGGAGCAGACCCAGCGCCGGGGTCAGCCCGAAGAGAATTCCCGCCCGGTAGAGCGCGCCCGCATGCCGTGAGCCCGGCTCGCGCAGCAGTCGCGCCAGGAAGAATCCCAGGCCGGCGCCGGCAGCAGCGATCGCCGTGCCGAACGCTGGCGGCCTGCCCAGCATCTGCCAGAGCAACAGGGCGGCGACCGTGGCGCCAGTGAACAGGGCAGCGCTGAGCACGGCCGTCCCGCGCGTGCCCAGCGCACGTGCGTAGCCCGGGCCGGACGACCTGTCCTCCTCCACCGACCGAACGTTGTGGGCGAACTCGTGCGCCACCGCCACGAGCCAGGCGTAGAGGGCCAGGGGGACCGACGCTCGCCACGCCGCCGGACCCGCCCCGTGAAGGACGGCGCAGGGGAAGACGAGGTTGGAGAGGAACGGCCGCACGACGGCGTGGACCCGCGCTCTCCCGGAGCCGTACCAGGCTCGGTAGAAGGCGCAGGCGCCGAGGAAGAAGCCAAGGCGCCACATCGACGTCGACTCGAGGACGACCAGGGCCGTCACGAGCGCCAGGCTGGCATCGCGAAGCCGTGCCGGGTCGATCCGCCCGAAGCAGAGTCCGCGCCGGGGATGGAACAGCCGATCGTGGCCGAGGTCCTCGAGGTCGTCGGCGATCCGCAGGCACAGGAGGCCGAGGAAGGTCGCCAGTGCGCCGCCCGCTGCTTCCAGTGGCCCGGGACGCCCCAGGCTGGCCGGAGCCGCGTAGAGCAGCGCTGCCATGGGAGCGGTGGCCCAGGGAGGGAACCGCTCGGCGGCAAAGCGTCGCAGGGCGACGAGGCCTGGAAGAAGCCGATGGGGAGCGACGACCCCGGCGCGCATCACTGCGGGTCCCCGACGATCTCCACGAGGCCGGTGCTGCCGTCCACGCGCACGCGCTGGCCGTCGCGGAGGGCGCTGGTCGCCTGGGTCACGTCCACGACCACCGGGATGCCGACCTCGCGGGCGACGATGGCCGCGTGCGAGAGCATGCCCCCGCGCTCGACCACCGCCGCGGAGGCGATGAGGAAGAGCGGCGTCCAGCCCGGGTCGGTCGTCCTGGCCACGAGCACCTCTCCGGGGCGCAACTGCCCGGCTTGCGCGACGGGGTCGACGATGATCCGGACCGTGCCGATGACTCTCCCGGAGGAGACTCCCAGCCCGCGCCAGGCACGCTCCCCCGCGGACGGGACGGGGCCGCAGCTCTCGTCGGGTCCGAACTGATACTCGCTCCCCTGATCCAGCACGAAGCACGACGGGAGGGATCGGGGGTCGGCACGTGCCGCCGAACCAGCTTCCCGCCGCGCGTGGATCAGCGCGGGAAGCGTCTCCGGGTAGAGGAACCGACCGTGCAGGAGGCGCTGCACCTCGTCGGCCTCGAGCTGGAAGATGTCCTCGGGTCGTTCCAGGCGCCCCCGCTCGACCAGCCCCCGGCCGGCGGCCAGCGCCGCGCGCCGCAGCTCGCCGTACAGGAGGCTCTGGCAGAGACGCACCTCCTCGCGCGCGGCGATGGCCCGCTGCGCGTCGTGGAGGAGTCGCGCGAAGAGCGGGCGTTTCCAGAGCGAAAGCCGGCCGAGGATCTCCCGGGTCCATCGCTCACGCACCTCCGCCTCCGCGGCCTCGCGAGCGGCCGGATCCGCAGCTCCGACCGCGAGAAGCCCGCGGACCAGTTGCCAGGCCAGGTCGGGCCGCTCCTCGAAGGTGGGCGAGGTCAGGAGCAGCTCCTGGTAGCAGCGACCGCCGAACTGCTCGAGGAAGGTCGCCCACAGCGCTCGTCCCTCCCCCTCGAGCGCGGCGACCAGCTCCACGTCGCGCTCGGCGTGCAGTCGTCCGAGGAGCTCCGGACGCGCCGAGACCCAGACGCCGAGCGCGTGGAGGAGCCGGAGCGCCTCGGTGCTCTTCAGCCCGAGGCCACGGAGAAGCCACGGCGCACGGGCGGCGTCCTCCGGGGACAGCCAGGCCTTCGCGACCCCCTGGAGAAGCGCGGGAAACACCATCGCCGAGAAGTCCGCCAGCGCAGCATCTCCCCACTGGCGATCGAGGAATGCGGTGATCTGCGCCAGGACGTGGCCAGCCGCGGCCGGAGAACGGGCGTCGTCGAGCTGACGTCGCCAGCCCTGGCGATGGTGGTGAAATCGCCGCACGAACGCCGCGACGGAGCGACCCAGCCCGAGGTAACGGCGGAGCAGCGCGGGCACGATGCGCCCTGCCGGCACCGTGGGCAGGTCCGGCTCGGCGCCGGGATCGGCGAGGGGCACGGGCTGGTCTATGTAGTGGTCGAAGGCCCGGCGGAGAAGCTTCCCTGCGGGCATCCGCGCGAACAGCCGGTACCAGCTGGAGAGGTTGTAGTGCACCCGGCCGCGGTGGACCCCGAGCAGGTTGTCGAACACCGGTCGGAGCGCGTCGCGGCACTGCTCCGGGACCCACAGGCGGTCGGCGAGGGACTCGACGTAGCGGCCGCGGAAGCGATCGACCACCGACCAGGTGAACGGGCTGAGCGCCGCTGGATAGTTCTCGCCCACGTTGGCGCTCGACCAGATGCTCGTCCCCGGACCGCCGAACGCCGTGACCGGTCGCGCCTGGAGGAGGTGGAGACCCTCGTCGTCGGCGCACCACTCGAGGTCGAGGGGCTCGCCGAACAGTCGTTCCGCCCGGATGGCCTGGGCATGCAAGTCCCGCAGCGCGCGGGCGAGCGTCGGAGGCAGGTCTTCGGGGAGACGCACTTCCCGGCGCGAGAGGAGCAAGCGGGAAGGGCTCACCCGGCCAGAGACCAGTGATTCGCCCAGGCCCTCGACCCACTCCAGCACCATGGTGTCGCCCGTGCGCCGGGAGGGATCCACGGTGAAGAGCACCCCGGCCCAGCGTGGCGCGAGCTGGCGCTGCACGATGACGCCCATGCGCAGATCGGCGCTGCGGGCGGACGCGCCGGGCCGCGCGAGGTAGGACCGGGCCCTGTGCGAGAACAGCGATGCCCAGCAGTCGCGGAGCCGAGGTGCGAGGTCCTCCCGGTCGACGCCCAGATGCGTCTCGAGGAGGCCCGCCATCGACCCATCGGCGTCGTCCTCGGCGACCGCCGACGAGCGCACCGCGAAGGGGCCCGCCCCGAGCTGCGCGCTGGCGTCCTCGAGTGCAGAGGCGAGGTGCGGCGGGAGATCGCCCTCCCGGATCGCCGCCGCGACCGCCTCGGGCGCGTCGTCGATCCGGATCCGGTGCCGGGCGCAGTGCTCGACGAGGGCAGCCGCGGTCACCGCGACCCCGGCCGGCACTCGGAACCGGGCCTGGTCCGGCGGGGCCTCCTGGATCAGCCTTGCCAGCCGGGCCGCCTTCCAGCCCACCTCGGCCGGCACCACGCAGGCCCTCGACTCGAACGGCACGACGAGCGCCGCACCGGCGTCTCTTCCGCCTGGCCCTCTCCGCGTCAGCATGGCTGCACCTGTCGACGAGCGGCCTCCTGGAAGCCACGGCTGGCCGCCCGATCGTACGTACGGGCGCCCCGGAGGATGTGACAGGCCGCTAGCCCTGGCCGTTCAGCAGCCCCTGCTCCCGGGCCCGCTTCGCCATCCGCTCCCTGAGCCGCTCGAAGCGCTTGCGGAGCGCGGCCGGCTTGACCGGGGGGCCACCACCGGAGAGCACCACGGCGATCTCCTCCCAGGCGAGCTCCTGGTCGAGTCGCAGCACCAGCAGATTCTGGTCCTCGGCTGCCAGCTCACCCCGGAGCCGATCGAGGCCTTCGGCGCGTCGCTCCAGCGTGCCCGGTGAGGTGGTGCGAATCTTCGCCACCAGCCTGGATGCGAAGCCGGTGCTCAGACGCGCCCTGTGCTTCTGCCAGGCCTCGTCGCGGACGCGCTGCGCAGCGTTCCAGGCGACCCCGAGCGCCCACGACCGGAGCGGTGCCTCACCCCGAAAGTTCGCGATGCCCCGCCACACCCACTCGCCGAACAGGGAAAAGGCGTCGTCGACCGCGCCCTCCTCCCCGAGCAGCGCACCCAGGTAGCGGAGCACCGCGGGGCCGTGAGTCTGGATCACCAGCGTTGCGGCCTGCCGCGTGTTCCCGGCCGACACCAGGCGCGCCACCTGTTCGTCGTCTCCCATGCGAGCGAACCCGAGTATGACGCGTCGAGATGAGCTCGGTTCGTGCGCGCGGCCGGCGCGTGCTCACCCCTGTAAGCGCCCGAACGGCCAATACTTTGTGGGCTCGCGGACCGAACCCGCCCGGCGGATCGGCGCCCTCGTCCATGGGGCCACCTCATCCGGCTGGGTTCTCTCGAAGGACCGGGGCAGTCGTTCCCGATGGGACGCCTCGGCCGCCCCCGAAACCACCTCGACCTCCGGTGCTCATGCTCGGAGCTCCGGCGAGGACGGCCGGAAGGAGGACGTGCCATGAACCGAGAGGTCATCCGGGTCGAGCCGCTGTCGACGTTCCTGGAACGGAGGAAGGCACCTGCCTCCGTGGTGACGCGTCAAGGAGACACGATCTACGTCTCCGGCCTTCCGCCCTTCGACCCGGAGACCGGCGAGATCGTGGACGCGCCCCTCGAGCGACAGACGGAGATCGTTCTCGAGCAGCTGAGGCGCTGCGTCGAGACCGCGGGCTCCGCGCTCGGGAAGGTCGTGAAGTGCACGGTGTACTGCACCCGGGCCGACAAGTTCGCCGAGGTCAACGCCATCTACGCCCGGTACTTCCCGGGGGATCCTCCGGCGCGCACGTTCGTGAACGTGCCGGCCTGGCCCTTCCGGTTCGACATCGAGATCGAGTGCATCGCCGCGCTCTGAAGGCCGCTCACCGGCCCTTCCAGCGAGGCGCCCGCTTCTCTCGCATCGCGTTCCGCGCCTCCTGCGCATCCTCGGAGGCGAAGGCCTCGGTCCGGAGCCGCTCGAGCTCGGCGCGAGCGGCGGGGTCGATGGGGGCCCTTCCCATCGCGCGCAGTGCCCCGCGTAGCCCGGCCATCGCCAGTGGCGCGCCCGAGGCGAGCGATGCAGCCAGCGCGTGCGCCCGGGCGGCGGCATCGTCGGCGACCACGTCGAGCAGCCCCCAGGACAGCGCCTCGGCGGCGGAGAGCTCGGCCGCGGTGAGGAACATCCACCGGGCGCGCTGCAGCCCCGCCAGCCGGGCCACCCGCCAGATGCCCTCGGGAGCGTAGACCACGCCCAGGCGCACCGGAGGCATGCACAGCACCGTGTCCGGCGTCCCCACCCGGAAGTCGCAGGCGCAGGCCAGCTCGCAGCCGGCGCCGAAGGCCGCTCCGTGCACCACGGCCACGCTCGGTGCCGGATGCCCCTCGAGCATCGCCAGCACCTCCTGGATGCGCGCGTCCGGCGACCGGGCGGCTGCCGCGTCCGCGCCGAGCTGGGCCAGGTCGTAGCCGGCGCAGAAGGCGGCCCCCCTCGCCTCGAGGACCAGGGCGCGAACCGCCGGGTCGGGCTCGAGCGCCTCTGCCAGGGCGTCGAGGAGGAACGGCGTGAGCGCGTTCCGGCGCTGCGGCCGCTCGAGCGTCAGGACCCGGACGCCCCCGGGCAGCCAGGAGCGCTCCAGCCGGCCGTCGGAGTTCACGGCCCGAGCACGACCAGCACGTCGCCCTCGTTCACCGGCTGGCTGGGCTGGCAGCGGACCTCCTTGACCGTGCCCGCGTCCGGTGCCTCCACCGGCATCTCCATCTTCATCGACTCGAGGATGACCAGCACGTCGCCGGCGGCCACCTTCTGGCCGACCGAGACCTCGACCTTCCACACGGTGCCGGTGATGTGGGCGGGGACGTCCATCGTCGGGCGCTCCTCTTCGGGTCAGGCTTTGGCGTGGTGTTCCAGGAAGTGGGTATCCAGCGCGCCCTCCTGGAAGGCGCGGTCGCGCACGATGCGCAGGTGGAGGGGAACGTTGGTCTTCAGGCCCTGGATGTCGAACCGCTCCAGCGCACCCTCCGCGCGCTGGATGGCCTCCTCCCGATCCTTGCCGGAGACGATGAGCTTGGCGAGCAGCGGGTCGTAGTAAGGAGTCACCACCCCACCCTCGGCGTAGCCGGCGTCGACGCGGATGCCGTCGCCCTCGGGTGGACGGAAGACGTTCAGCGGTCCGGGGCTGGGGAGGAACCGGACCGGATCCTCGGCGTAGATGCGGAACTCGAGCGCGTGACCCCGACGCCGGATGTCCTCCTGCCGCAGGGTCAGCCGCTCGCCGGCGGCGATGCGCAGCTGCCAGCCGATGAGGTCCACCCCGGTGGTCAGCTCGGTCACCGGATGCTCCACCTGGAGCCGGGCGTTCATCTCGATGAAGAAGAACTCGCCGTCGGAGACGAGGAACTCCACCGTCCCGGCGTTGGCGTAGCCGAAGGCCCGGGCGGCGGCGAGCGCTGCGCGGCTCATCCGCTGGAGCAGCTCGGGATTGCGCCCCTGGAGAAAGAGCGGGCTCCCCGCCTCCTCGACCACCTTCTGGTGCCGGCGCTGGATGCTGCATTCGCGCTCGAGGACCTGGAGCAGGGTGCCCTGGGTGTCCCCGAGGATCTGCACCTCGATGTGCCGGGGAGCCGGGAAGTAGCGCTCGAGATACACCGCGTCCCGCCCGAAGGCGGCGCGGGCCCGATCGGCACAGGCCCTGAACGCCTTCTCCAGCTCGGCCATCGAGCCGGCCACGGCCATCCCGATTCCCCCGCCTCCGCCGGCGGCCTTCACCAGCACGGGGAAGCCGATCTGCTCCGCGGCCTCGCTCGCGCCCCGGAGGTCGGCGACCACGCCGTCGCTCCCGGGGACCACCGGCACGCCCGCACCCGACGCGAGGGCCCGGGCCTGGGCCTTGTCCTTCATCCGGGCCATCGACTCGGGCGGCGGGCCGACGAAGACGATGCCCGCCTCCGTGCAGGCCCGCGCGAACTCGGCGTTCTCGGACACGAAGCCGTAGCCGGGGTGCACCGCCTCGGCGCGGGTCTCGCGGGCGGCGCGGATCAGCGCGTTCACGTCGAGGTAGCTGTCCTTCGGGGGCGGAGGGCCCAGCCGCACGGCCTGGTCCGCCTCCCGGACGAAGGGGGCCTGGGCGTCGGCGTCCGAGTAGACCGCGATGGTCCGGAGACCCATCGACCGGGCCACCGTCCCGATGCGGCGGGCGATCTCTCCTCGGTTGGCGATGAGCAGGGAGCGGAACATGGCGGCGTCGGGCGGCGCACGCTGCCATGCCGGCCGCCGGCGGGGCAAGCATCGGGGTGGCACGCGGACGCTCCGGATGACATGGTCCCGCCTTCGCGCCATGAACGTCGTGACCGTCTACCTCCGCATCTATGCCGATGCGCTCCGGCAAGCCCTGGCCGGGATCCGGAAGAACGCCTGGACCCTGTTGCTACCCATCGTGATCCTGGAGGCGAACCAGTTCGCCACGGCGCTGGTCGTCGGGGCACTCGGGCGACTCGGCTCGTTCGTCGTCTGGGCGGTGTGGGCCGCGGCAGCGAGCTGCTACCTGTACTTCCTCGGAGAGGTGGTCGCGAAGTCGCGGGTGAGACTGGACGAGTTCGGCAGGAGCTTCGGCGTGTACTTCTGGTCCGTGGCGAACCTCATGTTCGTCTTCTGGATCGCGTCGCTGTTGATCGAGCTGATCCCTCGCTCGAGCTTCGATTTCGGCGAGCTGCTGAAGTATGCCGCCCTCATCCTCCTGAACGCGACGCCCGAGGTCATCTACCAGCGAGGCAGCCGAGGCGGGCTGGAGACCATCCAGCGGTCGGTCCAGTTCCTCCAGGAGAACTGGATCGAGTGGGGGATTCCGAATCTCCTCATCCTCGCCGGCTTCTACTTCCTGCCCCCCTCCCCCCTGGCGATGTTCGGGACGCTGGGGCAGCTGCTCACGCCCGTCGTCGAGGGCGCGCTGCTCCACCTGGTGATGGTCTTCCGGGGTCACCTCTTCGCCGCGCTCGCGGGGACGAGCCACCGCCAGCGGATGTACCGCTGGCGTTCGTCAGGCGCGGCCTGATCTCCCACCGACGGGCTAGACGTCCCCCTGCCCCTGTCGCCGGAGGAAGGTGGGAATGTCGAACTGGTCCTCGTCCACGGGCAGGGCGGGCTCCTTGAGCGGACGGCTGGGGGCGAGCGGCCTCGGCTCTGGCGTGGTGGTGCGGGGCCGGACTGGACCGTGGGGAGCCGCCTCCGTGGGAGCAGCGGCGGCGCGGGCCGGAACCTGGGCCGGCACGTTCGCCACCCGGCGGACCTCCGCCGTCCGGTGCTGGAACCCGGTGGCGATGATGGTGATCTTCACCTCGTCCGAGACGTTCTCGTCGATGAGGCTGCCGAAGATGATCTCCGCCTCCTCGTCGGCCGCGTCGTGCACGAGCGTGAGCGCCTCGTTGACCTCCTGGAGGGTCAGGTCCCGACCGCCGGTGATGTTGATCAGGAGCCCGGTCGCCCCGTCGATCTGCACGTCCTCGAGCAACGGAGAGCTGATCGCCTGCTGCATGGCGGTGACCGCTCGCTTCTCGCCCGAGGCGCGGCCGGTGCCCATCAGCGCCAGGCCCCGGTCGCTCATGATGGTCTTCACGTCCGCGAAGTCGACGTTGATGTAGCCGTGGTACTGGATGAGGTCGCTGATTCCCTGCACGGCGTTGAGCAGCACCTCGTCGGCGCGCTTGAAGGTCTCGAGCAACGGCATGCTCTGACCGCCGAGGCCGAGCAGCCGCTGGTTCGGGATGGTGATCAGCGTATCGACCGAGGCCTTGAGCTCGATCAGGCCCGCCTCGGCTTGCTTTCGTCGCTTGTTCCCCTCGAAGTGGAAGGGCTTGGTCACCACCGCCACGGTGAGCGCGCCCAGCGAGCGGGCCACGTCGGCGATGATCGGAGCCGCGCCGGTGCCCGTTCCGCCGCCCATCCCGGCGGTGACGAACACCATGTCCGCCCCCTCGAGGGCGTGGGCGATCTCGTCCTTGCTCTCCAGCGCCGCCTGGCGTCCGACCTCGGGATTGGCGCCGGCGCCGAGCCCCTTGGTCAGCGCCTCACCGATCTGGATCTTGGTCGCGGCCTGGTTCGCCGCGAGAGCCTGGATGTCGGTGTTGGCGGCGACGAAGTGCACCCGGTCGAGGGCAGCGGCGATCATGGTGTTGATCGCGTTGCAGCCCGCCCCGCCCACGCCCACCACCCTGATCTTCGCGGCCTGCTTGCTCTCGTCGAAGTTGTCCATGCGCTGTCTCCGGGTCATCGCCAGTCCCTAGAAGATCTCCTCCAGCCACTCCCGCATCCGCCCACGCACCTTCCGGTAGACGTTGTCCTCGCGGATCCGGAACAGGCGCCGGTCGGTGTGCCGCGCCCCGTAGACGACCAGCCCGACGCCGGTGGCGTACATGGGGCTCTTCACGACGTCGACCAGCCCACCGATTCCCCGCGGCATCCCACGGCGGACCGGCAGCCCCAGCACCTCCTCGGCCAGCTCGGGCATCCCGGCGAGCAGCGTGGAGCCGCCGGTGATCACCACCCCGCTGGCGAGCAGATCCTCGAAGCCGCACTTCTGGATCTCGCGGTGGACCAGCTGGAAGATCTCCTCCACCCGCGGCTCGAGGATCTCGCAGAGGATCTGCCGGCCCAGGACCCTGGGCTGGCGGCCGCCGACCGAGGGGACCTCGATCGTCTCTTCCTTGTCGACCATCGAGGCCATCGCGCAGCCGTAGCGCTGCTTGATTCGCTCGGCCTCGTGCGCCGGCGTGCGCAGCCCGATGGCGATGTCCGAGGTCAGGTTGTTGCCGCCCAGGGCGATGACCGCGGTGTGGGCGATGCTCCCGCCCGAGAAGATGGCGATGTCGGTGGTCCCGCCGCCAATGTCGACCAGACAGACCCCCAGCTCCTTCTCGTCCTCGCCGAGGACCGCCTCGCTCGAGGCCAGCGGCTGGAGCACGATGTCCGCGACGTTGAGGCCCGTCCGGTTGGCGCACTTGACGATGTTCTGGGCGCTCGACACCGCGCCGGTCACGATGTGGACCTTGGCCTCCAGGCGGACGCCGGCCATGCCCAGCGGCTCCTTGATGCCGCCCTGGTCGTCGATGATGAACTCCTGAGGGAGGACGTGGATCACCTCGCGGTCCATCGGGATGGCGACCGCCTTGGCCGCGTCGATGACCCGGGTGATGTCCGCCTCGCGGACCTCCTTGTCCTTCACCGCGACGATGCCCTGGCTGTTGAAGCCCTTGATGTGACCGCCGGCGATGCCGGTGTAGACGGTGGTGATCTCGCAGCCGGCCATCAGCTCGGCTTCCTCGACCGCGCGGCGGATCGACGCGACGGTGGCCTCGATGTTGACCACCACGCCCTTGCGGAGGCCCTTGGAGGGGTGGGTGCCGATCCCGATGATGTCGATGCCGTTCTCGGTGAGCTCCCCGACGATGGCGCAGATCTTCGTCGTCCCGATGTCCAGCCCGACGACGATCTCTCCACCCTTCTGCTTGGCCATGTGACTTCCGTCCCTTCTCGCAGTACGGCTAGCGCGCCCTCGCGCCGGGCTGGATCTGCACCGCGACCCAGCCGGGCCGGACGCGGTTCTCGAGGTGAATGGCGGCGGCGAGGAGCCCTCGCTGCTGCAGCTCTTCCCGGACGCGGCGGAGGCGCCGGAGCTGTCCGTCCAGATCGTCGCGCCCGAGCACCACCCGCACCCCGTCGGTGGCGACCAGCTCGAAACCGGCCTCGCCGATCTGGATCTCGGAGAGCCTGGGGCGCTCGAAGGCGCGCTGGTAGGCGTCGGCCACCGCCAGCGCCTCGCGCAGCCGGGGGGCGATGGCGGCGGGGTCCTTCTCCGCGGCCTCGCGGGTGAGCCCGGTCAAGAGAGGCAGGTCCAGAGACTCGGCGGGGGACACCCGCTTGAACGGCGCTCCGTCGGCGTCGACCACGTACAGGTCGCCGAGGGAGGCCAGGGCCACCGCCGCCCGCTCCTCGACCCGGATCTCGAGGGTGTCGGGCAAGCTCCGGGTCACCTCGACCGAGCGAACCCAGGGGTGGGCGCCCATCGCCTGGGCCACCGCGGCGGTCTGCAGCTCCCAGAGGTTGTCCCCCGGAGCGACACCCGCCAGGAGGAGCAGCTCGTTCTCGGTGGCGCGGTGGAGCCCCCGCACCTTCACCGTGCGGAGGGCGAACCGGGGCGAGGCGGAGGCCCAGGCGTCGAGCTGGAGGCCGATCCAGCCCAGGGAGGCCAGGGCGAGGACGAGCGCCAGCCCGTGCAGCAGCGCCCGTCCGCCGGGGGCAGGGGGGGCTCCACCGTCGCCGCGGCGGCGCCGGTTCCTGGGGGCGAGGACGCCGGACATCTGATCCGAGGCATGCTCGGCCCGGATCAGAGGTCGCGCCAGTTTTCGACCACAGCCCTGTAACGGCGCGGACCCTCTCGCCGGACCCGTCCGTCGGGGGTCAGGCCGCGAGCCGGGCGCCGAGGAGGATGCGCTCGCAGAGCTGCGGGTAGTCGATGCCTCGCCCGGCGGCGATCTTCGGCAGGAGGCTGGTGGGAGTCATCCCGGGGATGGTGTTGAGCTCCAGGAGCTGCACCCCTCCCTCGGCGGTGACGATGACGTCGGACCGGGTCGCCCCGCGGCAGCCCAGGGCCCGGTGCGCGGCGAGGCAGACCTCGTTGACCCGGGCGTACTGGTCGGGGGGGAGCGGGGCGGGGAACAGGTACTTCGTGCCGCTGCCGGCCGCGTACTTGGCCTCGTAGTCGTAGAACTCGTGCGCGGGGACGATCTCGATCGCCCCCAGCGACGCGTCGTCGAGCACCGCGCCCTGCACCTCGCGTCCAGGAACGAACTGCTCCACCAGGAGTGTGCCGGCGAGCTTTCCCGCATCCTCCACCGCCGCGGGGTAGGCGTCGGGAGTCCGGCAGATGTGGACTCCCACGCTCGAGCCCTCGCGCGAGGGCTTCACCACCACCGGGAAGGGGAAGGGCAGCGACTCGACACCGGCCAGGGCGTGCTCCACGCGGTCGAAGGACCGGTACGCCGGCGTGGGGATGCCATGGGCCAGGAAGACCTGCTTGGCGAAGACCTTCTCCATCCCCACCGCCGAGGCGAGCACGCCCGAGCCGGTGTAGGGGATGAACATCGACTCCAGCAGTCCCTGGATGCAGCCGTCCTCGCCGTATCGCCCGTGGAGCGCAATGAAGGCCACGTCGACGCGCTCGGCGCGGAGCCGCTCGGCGACGTCCTTCTGCACGTCGATCTCCACCACCGTGTAGCCGAGGCCCCGGAGCGCCGCGGCGACGCCGGCCCCGGTGCGGAAGCTGACCTCGCGCTCCACGGAGAGCCCCCCCATGAGCACGCCGATCCGCCTGTCCTTCATGCGAACACTCCCACCCGCTTCACCTCCGGGACGAGCACGATGCCCGTCTCCTCGCGCACGCGCGCCTGCGCACGCTCGATGAGTCCCGCGACGTCGGCAGCACGTGCTCCGCCGAGGTTGACGATCCAGTTGGCGTGGAGCGGCGAGATCTGCGCCCCGCCGAGCCTCGTCCCCTTGAGCCCCACCGAGTCGATGAGGCGGCCTGCGTGGTCTCCCGGGGGATTCTGGAAGACGCTGCCGCAGTTCGGCTGGCTGAGCGGCTGGGTCCGCTTCCGGTAGGAGAGGTCCGCCTCCATCGCCTCCCGGGAGGCCTCGCGGTCTCCCTCGGCCAGCCGGAACCGCGCCCGGACCATGACCGCGCCGGGAGGGAGCTCGGTGAACCGGTAGCGGATGGTGAGCGCGCTCCGCGGAACCCAGCCGATTCCATCCGCGGTGGCCAGCTCGACCGAGTCGAGGACCCGCTCGCACTCGCCGTTCTTGGTTCCGGCGTTCATCGCCACCGCGCCTCCGATGGTCCCGGGAATGCCGGCGAGGAACTCCGCCCCCACCCAGCCGCGGGCACGCATGACATTGACCAGGCGGACGATGGCGGCCCCGGCTCCGAGGGTGATCAGGCCGCCGGTTCCGGAGTGCTGGACCTCCTCGGCGAAGAGGTCCGGCGGCAGCTTGAGGGTGACGCCGGGGATGCCCAGGTCGCCGACGAGGGTGTTCGCCCCGCCGCCGAGGACGTGCACCGGGACGCCTCCGGCACGGGCCCGAGCGAGGACCGCGACCAGCGCATCGGGAGTGCGCGGGCGGACGAGCAGCTCGGCGGGGCCGCCCACGCGAAGGCTGGTCCACGGGGCGAGCGATTCGCCGGGACTCGCGTCCGCCGCGAGGCCGGTCACGAGCCCGGCGCTGGCCGGCGGGGTGAAGGACGCGGTCAAGGGTCTCTTGTGAGAACCAGATGGGACGGGCCGACGCAAGTCCCCCGCGCCAGGGGAAGGCCCGAGGAGCGGATGGCGGGTTCTCGTGGACGGGTGTGCCGGGGTGGGACGAGCATCGGACCCATGGCCCTCCTCCGGAACGTCCTGGTGGCGATCGTCGCGCTCGAGCACGTGGGATTCCTGGTGCTGGAGATGTTCCTGTTCAAGAGCCCTGCCGGCCGGCGCATCTTCCGGACCACGCCCGAGTTCGCGGCGCAGGCCGCGCCGCTGGCCGCGAACCAGGGCCTCTACAACGGCTTCCTCGCCGCGGGACTGACCTGGAGCCTGGTGGCGCCCGAGCCGCTCGCCGCGCCGCTGCGGCTGTTCTTCCTCGTCTGCGTCCTCGTCGCCGCGCTGTTCGGGGCGGCCACCGTGTCGCGCCGCATCCTCGTCGTCCAGGGGCTGCCGGCGGCGCTGGCGCTCGCGGCCACGCTGCTCGGATGAGCCCCGGATCCGGTGCGTGATGTTCGAGACGTTCGACGACCGGGCCGCCCGCGCGCGCCACGGCGGCGTTCGGGCTCACTCGAAGTGCTTCTCGTCCACCCAGGTCGCGACGGGGTCGGTCTTGCGCCCCCGGCAGAGGTGGATCGGCCGGTTGCTCTCGTACGGCATGGCGTGCGGATCGGCGGGGGTGCGCCCCACCTCGGTGACCTCGCGGTAGTCCCCCGACAGGCCCTTCACCGAGCCACCGACGACCAGCACCGGGTCCAGCGTGGACCCGCGAAGGCCCCAGACCCAGTACTCGTTGTGACCGGAGACGACGGTGGGCAGCCCGCGGTCGCGGCCCAGGAACTCCAGCGCCGCCGCATCGCCATAGTTGAAGGTGTAGATGGCTCCGGTGCGCCGCTCCTCGGGGGTCAGCCGCGCCGAGGCGGCAGCCACCGCATCGACGATGCCCGGCCAGCCGAACTCGTCGGCGAGGTGCTGGGGGAGCGCGTTGAACTCGTGCCGCTCGTCGCGGGGCGGCTGGAAGTGCAGCGCGGCCTCGTAGCGGAGGAGGGTCTCGACCGGGAGCACGGGGAGGACGAGCGGGAGCAGCACCATCCCGCTTGCCACGACGAGCGCCGCCGCGACCCAGCGTGCGGCCGCCGAGCGGATCCGCGCCTCGACCTCCACCGCTCCCAGGGCGAGCACGGTCGGATAGGCCGGCGCGAGGTAGTAGGCCTTCGCCTTTCCGAGGAGCATCAGGGTGAGCGTGGCGACGAAGGCCACCGAGAGCACGGCCGTCGGACGGTCGCGCCGGGTGATCCCCGAGACGATGCCGAGGAGCCACACCGGCGCGGCGAGCGGTCCGATGAGGAGCAGCTGCTGCACGAGGAAGCTCCCCGGCTCGAACGGCGCGTTCTTGTGCAGCTGGCCGTTGCGCAGGAGCTCCAGCATCGGAAGGCCGTGGCGCACCTGCCAGACCAGGTTCGGTGCGACGACGAGGCAGGCGACCAGGCACGCGAGGGCGACGCGGCCCGGGCGCAGTGCACGCCGGCCGTCACGGCTCAGGACGAATCCGACCCCGAGTCCCGCGACCCAGAACGCCACGTCGTACTTGAAGCTCGCGCCGATGCCCACGAGCAGCCCGAGCAGCGCCCAGCGCGCAGCGGATCGCCGATCGTCCTCGACGACCGAGAGGGCCACCCAGGCGATCCCGGTCCAGACCAGCGGCTGGAAGGCGTTCATCGTGAGGAGGTGCCCCCAGACGGCGAGCACCGGCGCCACCGCGACGACGAGGCAGGCGAGCACCGCCGCGAAGACCCTCCCGCCGAGGCGGACCGCGAACGCGCCGGTGAGGACCACCAGACCGGCTGCGGCGAGCGCCGCTGGCATCCGGATTCCGACCAGCGAGGTCCCCGCGAGGATCGTGGCCAGGCGGGCGACGAGCGCGATGCCGGCCGGCTGGTCGACGTACCCCCAGTCCAGCCGCTGGCCGCAGACGAGGAAGTAGAGCTCGTCGCGGAAGAAGCCGTATTGCCCGTTGGTGGCGACGTGGAAGGCGAGCGTCGCGAGCGCGATCACGCCGATGGCCACTCCCTCGCGACGCCGGTTCACGGACGGAGGACGCCGGGAGGGCGCACCGATTTCCAGGACGCCCCCCCGTCCCCGGAGGAGGCCCCCGGGGACGGGTCAGGGCTCAGAAGTCGATGCGAACGATCTGCCCGTTCGTCCCGACGAGCCAGCCGGTCCGCTCGTCCGCGAAGGTCACCGCCCAGAGGCCACTCAGTCCCGTGAGGGAGGTCCAGCTGTGGCCCTCGTCCGCGGACCAGGCGCTCCCCGTGGGGGCGGTCGCGACGACGCGGATCGACCCGGCGTGATCGTCGCCATGACCGCGCCCGCGGCCCCAGTCGTCATCGTCGTCGCCCTTCCCGTTGCCCGCGTAGGCCAGCCCGTAGATGGCGCCGGGGATGGGGGCCGAGGTTCCGAGGGTCCAGGTGTGGCCACCGTCGTGCGAGCGGGCGAAGTTGGGGACCACCCCCGAGGCGCCCAGATCGCCACCGCCGAGGATGCCGTGACGGGCGTCCCGGAAGGCGATGCTGAAGCCACCGCCGGCGACGGCCGGGCTGGCGGTGATCGGCGCCGTCGTGGCACCCCAGGTCTGTCCGCGATCGGTGGTGTAGAGGACGCGCGTCGTCCAGAGGCTGCTCGGGTCGTTGGGATTGGCCGGCGGCACGCCGGTGGTCAACCAGGCCCGGCGGTGGCCCTGGGTCGCGGCGCAGGTGCCGCTCGCCGCGAATCCCGACTCGCCGGGCAGCGGCGTGGGCAGCAGGTCCCCGATGTCCTGCCAGGTGTGGCCGTCGAGGGTCCGGCGAACCGGGAACCGGGTTCCGACGGAATCCACCATGACGATGGCGCTCCTCGAGTCCCAGAAGGCGAAGCAGTCGAAGAACTCGTTGACGTCACGCCCCTCGGTCTGGAGCGCCCAGGTCTTCCCGCCGTCGGTCGTCTTGTAGATCCGCGAAGGCAACGTACCGTCGTCGCTCGGAATCGCGAGGAGGTAGGCGACCTTGTCGCTGAGGCCCTGGACGTCGCGGAGCTGGTGACCCTCGGCGCCGGGCACCACGCCGGCGCCCCAGGTCTTTCCGCCGTCGGTGGTGCGCACGAAGGTGCCGAACCTGCCGGACGCCCAGACGATGCGATCGCTCACCGCGCTGACGGCGATGAGCCCGCTCGAGGTCCCGCTGGTCTGCGGAGTCACCTTGGGGCCCTTGCTCTGCGAGTGCATCGCCGCCTGGGTCGAGGCGATCGCCTCGCTGCCTGCCGGGACCGAACCGAGCGCGCTCGACGGCGCCGCGCCACCGCCGCAGCCGGCCAGAGCGAGCAGCGCGCACCCGGCGAGACACCCCTTCCACGTCCGCAAGATCTCCTGCATGGCACCCTCCTCGAGCCCCTGCAGCGGGGGCGCACGTTGTGCCGCTCCGAGGAAGGAGGGTCAAGCACCGTCTTCGTGCGATCGCGCAGGGCGGGTTCTGCCCCTCACATCGCGGGAACGTCTGAGGCGGCCACGCCCAGCGACGCTGGCATCGTCCGCGCTCAGCGCTCGACGAGCCTGCGGAGCCGACCCAGCGCGTCATCCCAGTCGTGGGAGATCTCGTCGAGGGCACGGCGTGCCTGCTCGAGCTGCCCCGGGGACAGCATCCAGAGCCGCTCGCGACCGTGCCGGGCGCTCTCCACCAGCCCAGCCCTGGCGAGGATGTCGAGGTGCTTGGTCACGGCCTGCCGGGAGATGCGGGTCCCCGCGGTGAGCGCCGCCACCGAGAGGAAATTCTCGGCCGCGAGCCGGCGGACGAGTGCCAGCCGTGTTGGATCTCCGAGCGCGGCGAAGAGCGCGCTCGGATCAGGTGCGCGGCGACGGATGCTGGGCGACATGCCGTTCGATGTTGCGGAGCTGCTCGTCCCAGCCGCCGCTGTTCGCCTCGTGGGCGAAGCCGCGTCGCGCTGCGGGAAGGCTCCGGAAGCCGGACTCGGTCACGGTGAGAAGGGTCCCGCCGGGGACGTCCTCGAGCCGGAACTCGACCAGGGTGGTGGACTCCTTCGAATAATCCACCTTCGGATCGATGGCCGCAGGGTGCCAGCGGAAGCTGAAGAGGCGTTCGGGCTCCATGCGCTCCACCCAGGCCGTCATGGTCAGGGATTCATAGCCCGGGTAGGTGACCGGACCGCTGATCTCCTTGCCGGCCTCGAACTGGCCACGCAGCTCGACGCGGAACCACGCCGAGAACTCGCGGGCGTCGGTGAGTGCGCGCCAGACCCGGGAGCGGGGCGCACGGAGCACGATCTTCTTCTCGATCCGGTCCGGAATGGTGTCGGCCATCTGCAACCTCCTGGTTGCACCAATGTGCCCCGGGGAGGGCGGAAATGCAACCGTGAGGTTGCCGAAGGTGCCGAAGGTGTTTGACACCCATATGCAACCCGACGGTTGCGCGAGAATCCTAGCTCGCCCGTCCGCCCTGCTGCGCGGGCTCCAGCAGCTGGAGCAGCTCCGGGCCCACCTGGGTGACGTCGCCCGCTCCGAGCGTGACCACCAGGTCGCCCTCGCGGAGCCGGGGGAGCAACGCCGCCGCCGCGTCCGCCCGGCGCTCCACGTAGGTCACGTCCCGGTGCCCGTGGCTGCGGATCGCCTGGGCGAGCGCCTCTCCGGTGACGCCGGGGATCGGCTCCTCGCTCGCGGCGTAGATGCCGAGCACCATCAGCACGTCCGCGTCGTTGAAGGCGGTGGTGAACTCGGAGAGGAGGTCCCGCGTGCGGGTGTAGCGGTGGGGCTGGAACACCACCACCAGCCGCCGGCCGAATGCCCGGCGCGCTCCGGCCAGCGTGGCCATCACCTCCGCCGGGTGGTGCCCGTAGTCGTCGACCACCATCACTCCCCCCGCCTCCCCGCGGACCGTGAAGCGCCGCTGGACCCCGGCGAACTCGGCCAGCGCGGTGCGCACCACCGGGAGCGGGATCTCCATCTCCTCGGCGACGGCGATGACCGCCAGTGCGTTGAGAGCGTTGTGCTCGCCCACCATCCGCACCGTGAACTCGCCCAGCTCCTCCTCGCGGCGAAACGCGCCGAAGCGAGTGCAGAACCCGTCGAGCGTCACGCCCTCCAGCCGGTAGTCGGCGGTGTGCGAGCTCCCGTAGGTGACCACCCGTTTCCCGATCTGGGGCAGCAGCGCCTGCACGTTGGGATGGTCGAGGCAGAGCACGTTCAGCCCGTAGAAGGGCACCCGGTTGCAGAACTCGGCGAAGGCATTCCGCAGCGCCTCGAGGCTCCCGAAGTGGTCCAGGTGCTCGGGGTCGATGTTGGTCACCACCGCGATGCTGGGGTGCAGCTTGACGAAGCTGCCGTCGGACTCGTCGGCCTCGACGACCATGAGATCCGACTTGCCGAGCTTGGCGTTGCTGCCGAGGACGTTGACCTTCCCTCCCACCACCGCGGTGGGGTCGAGGCCGGCGGCATTCATCACCGTCGCCACCATCGACGTGGTGGTGGTCTTCCCGTGGCTGCCCGCGACCGCCACCGCGTACTTGAGGCGCATCAGCTCGGCGAGCATCTCCGCCCGGGGGATGACCGGGATCTTCCGTGCCTGGGCGGCGAGCACCTCGGGATTGTCCCGGCGCACCGCCGAGGAGATGACCACCACGTCCGCCGAGACCAGGTTCTCGGCCCGGTGGCCGATCTCCACCCGCGCGCCCATCCGGTGGAGCCTCCGCGTGATCTCCGACTCCTTCAGGTCCGAGCCGCTCACCCGGTAGCCGAGGTTGAGGAGCACCTCGGCGATGCCGCTCATCCCGATGCCACCGATGCCGACGAAATGGACCTGGGCCGCGTGCCGGGTCTTGAACAGGCTCACCACCGGTGCGCGCCGGGTCATCGTGGGACCACCTGTCCCCCGCCGCTCGGCCCGGCGCTCAGCTCGGCGCAGACGTCCACCAGCTCGCGCGCCGCCTCGGGGCGGCCGAGGTGTCCGGCCGCGCGCTCCATCCGCTGGAGCGCCTCGGGCGTGGCAGCGAGCCGGCGAAGCTCCCCGGCCAGCCGCTCCCCGGTCAGCTCCGACTCGCGAAACATCAGCGCTGCCCCCGCCTCCACCAGCGCCGCGGCGTTCACCGCCTGGTGATCGTCGGTCGCATAGGGGAACGGCACCAGGATCGACGCCTTCTTGCAGATGGTCAGCTCGGCCACGGTGGTGGCCCCCGCCCGGCAGAGGACCAGCGAGGCCCGGGCATAGGCCCGGGACATGTCGTCGACGAAGGGAACGATCTCCGCCGCGGTCACGCCGGCGGCCGCGTACGCCGCCTTCACCCGTTCGAGGTCCGCCGAACCCGTCTGGTGGACGATCTCCATCTGGGTTCGCAGCTCGCCCAGGTGCGGCAGCGCCTCCAGCATGAGGGTATTGAGCCCGCGCGCGCCCAGCGAGCCACCGACCACCAGCAGCCGGAAGCGGCCATCGCTCGCCGGCGTCCGGCTGCGGAGATAGTTGTCCATCAGCTTCCGGCGGACGGGGTTCCCCACCAGGTACGTCTTCCGCGGCGGGAAGGCCGCCCGCGCCTGCTCGAAGGCGATGAACACCGCGCGGACGACGTGCCCCAGGATGCGGTTGGTCACCCCGGGAAGCGCATTCTGCTCCTGGATGGCCGTCGCCACCCCGCGGGTCCAGGCGGCGAGGACCACCGGGCCCGAGGCATACCCGCCCACGCCCACCACGACGTCCGGACGGAAGCGCCCCACGATGCGCCAGCTGGAGAGGAACGAGAGCGGCAGCAGGAGCAGCGCCTGCAGCTTGCGGAGCGGCCCCACGCCCTTCAGCCCGCGCACCTCGATGGTCTCCAGCGGGAAGCCCGCCGCCGGCACGACCCGCGCCTCGAGGCCGCGTGTCGTTCCCACGAACAGAACCCGGTTGTCCGGGTGCCGGGTGGTGACCTCCTCCGCCAGCGCGATTCCGGGGAAGAGGTGCCCCCCGGTCCCGCCGCCGGCGATGAGCATCCTCACGCGGCCGCCTCCTGCATCCGGCGGAGTCGCGCCCCGGAGGGGTTCCGGAGCGGGGCCGACGAGGCGCTCAGCGAGAGCAGCACTCCCGCGGCCGCCATCGACACCACGAGCGAGCAGCCACCGTAGGAGACGAAGGGCAGGGTCAGCCCCTTGGTGGGGAGCATCCCCATCGCCACGCTCATGTTCACCGCCGCCTGGGCGCCGAGCATCGCCGTCAGCCCCAGGCCGAGGTAGGTGCCGAAGGTCTCGCTCGCCCGGAGCGCGGCGCGCGTCCCCCGCCAGACGATCAGCCCGTAGAGCACGATGGTCAGCAGCGCGCCGACCAGTCCCAGCTCCTCGCCGATGATGCTGAAGATGAAGTCGGTGTGGGCCTCGGGAAGGAAGAACAGCTTCTGCCGGCTCTCTCCCAGCCCGAGCCCGAAGAGGCCGCCCGAGCCCACCGAGATGAGCGACTGCGCCACCTGGTAACCGATGTCGTGGCGGTGGGCCCAGGGATCGAGGAAGGCCTTGATCCGCGCCCAGCGGTACGGCGAGTGCGCCACCGCCGCCCAGGCCATCGGCAGCGCGAGGAGCACCGAGCCGACCAGGTACGAGAGCCGCGTCCCCGCGGCGAAGAGCAGGATGAAGAGGAGCACCAGCAGCTCCACCGCGCTGCCGAAGTCCGGCTCGGCCATGCACAGGCCGACCAGCAGCCCGGCGAGGAGCAGATGCGGCAGGAACCCGATGGAGAACTTGGTCACCTTCTCACGCTTCTTCGCCAGCGAGTACGCCAGGTACACCACCCAGGTGAACTTGGCGATCTCGGCCGGCTGGAGACTGATTCCGGGCAGGCGGAGCCAGCGGCGAGCCCCGCCGACGACGGTCCCCACCCCGGGGAGGAGCACCAGGACCAGGAGCACGATGCTCAGGAGCAGGAGCGGATACGCCAGGCGTGCGAGCCGCCGGTAGCCCACCCGGACGGCAGCGGCCATCGTCACCAGCCCCACCCCCGCGGCGATGAGCTGGCGCTCGAGGAAGTAGAACCCGTTCCCCTGCTTCTCGGCCGCGGTCACCGCGCTCGCCGAGTACACCATCACCAGCCCGAGCGAGACGAGCGCCAGCACCGCGCCGAGCAGCACCGGGTCGACCGAGAGCCGCACCGGCTCCGAGCGTCCGTCGGGCAGCATCGGCGACGGCGTGCCGCGGCGGGGGGTCATGTCAGGGACTCCACCAGGGCGCGGAAGGTGTCCCCGCGGTGCTCGAAGTTCCGGAACTGGTCGAACGAGGCGCAGGCCGGCGAGAGCAGGACGACGTCGCCGGGGCGGGCGAGGGTGCGCGCACGCGCCACCGCGCGGTCGAGCGTCTCGCAGGCGTGGACGGGCAGCACGGGGGAGAACTCCGCTTCGAGGAGAGGGGCATCCTGCCCAACGGTGAGCAGGCCCGCGACTTTTCCGACCGACGCCTCCACCAGCGGACGGTAGGGGGCGCCCTTCCCCTTCCCACCGGCGATCAGCCACAGCCGCTGACCCGGAGGAAACGCGGCCAGGGCGGTCAACACCGCGTCGATGTTGGTGGCCTTCGAGTCGTTCACCCACTCCACCCCGTCCAGGGTTCGGATGGACTCGAGCCGGTGGGCGAGCCCGGGGAACCCGTCGAGACCGGCCTGTAGCGCCCCGGGGCTCACCCCGGCGGCGTGGAAGGCGAGCATCGAGGCGGCCATCGCGTTCCCGAGGTTGTGCGCTCCCCGGAGCGCGCGGCTGGCGACCCGGAGCTGGACGCCCGAGGATCCCAGGCGGAACGACGCGTCGGACGTGGGCTCGGCCAGGTCGAGCCGGGCCGACGGCGGGACGGGGCCCGGGCGGAGCGTGAACCCGAAGCGCCGCCCGCGGGCTCCGTCGAGCATGGGCATCGTCCAGGCGTCGTCCGCGTTCACCACCGCGACGTCCGCCGGCTCCTGGTTGCGGAAGATGCGCGCCTTGGCGGCCGCGTAGTCCTCCATGCCGTCGTAGCGGTCGAGGTGGTCGGGCGTGAGGTTGAGCACGGTCGCGCCGTGGAGCCGCACGGTGTCCATCCCCTCCAGCTGATAGCTGGACAGCTCCAGCACGTAGGCCGGGCGGGGCGGCTCGAGCACCGCCCGCGAGAGCGGCGTCCCGAGGTTGCCACCCACGAACGGGTCCAGCCCACCGGCCTGGCACAGCGCGCCGAGCAGCGCGGTCGTCGTGCTCTTTCCGTTGGTGCCGGTCACCCCGAGCAGCAGGGCCCCGGACGGAAGGAAGCGGGCCGCGAGCTCGACCTCGCCCCAGATGGGCACGCCGCTCTCCCGGGCGCCCGCGATCGGTGCGAGCCGGAGCGGCACGCCCGGGCTCACCACCACCAGGTCCGGCCGGCCCAGGTCGACGCGCGCCAGAGCCGTTCCCCCGCGCACCGACACTCCACGGGCGGCGAGCGCCTCCGTGGCGAGCTCCGCCACCGGACGCTCGTCCCACAGGGTCACCCGCGCGCCGCGGGACAGGAGCAGCTCGGACGCGGCCAGCCCGCTCTTCCCCGCGCCCAGCACCGCCACCGTCCGTCTCCGCAGGTCCACGTCAGCGCAGCTTGAGCGTCATCAGCGCCACCGCGCCGCAGACGATGGAAACGATCCAGAAACGCACGATGATCTTCGGCTCGGAGAGGCCCTTGAGCTCGAAGTGGTGGTGCACCGGCGCCATGCGAAACACCCGCCGCCCCGTCATCTTGAACGAGATGACCTGGATCATCACCGACAGGGCCTCGGCCAGGAACACCCCGTGGATGATGGCCGAGGCGATCTCGTTCTTGCTCAGCACCGCCAGCCCGCCGAGCCCGCCGCCGAGCGCCAGCGACCCGATGTCGCCCATGAACACGCTGGCCGGATAGGCGTTGAACCACAGGAAGGACAGGCCCGCTCCCACCACCGCGGCGCAGAAGACCGCCAGCTCCGCGCCGCCGTTCACCGGGAGGATGCCCAGGTAGCGCCAGAGCGGCGTGCTCACCAGGCGCTGCTGCCCCGCCACCTCCACCACGTCGGCGATGTGCAGCCCGCTCCCGGCCACGTAGCAGAGGATGGCGAAGGTGGTCGCCGCGACGATGGTGGGGACGATGGCCAGGCCGTCCAGCCCGTCGGTGAGGTTCACCGCATTGGAGGTCCCCACCACCACCACCCAGGCGAGGAAGACGTAGAGCCAGCCCAGGTCGGGGTTGAAGTGCCGGGTGGGGACGAAGGGAACGGTGATCCGCGTCTCGATGAGCAGGTGCGGCGTCCCCCCCTTCCAGGTGCAGAGGATGCCGAAGATGCCGATTCCGAAGAACAGCGTCTGGAGGAGGAGCTTCTTCTTCCCCGCGAGGCCCTTGCTGTTGCGCTTCGACAGCTTCAGCCAGTCGTCGAGGAAGCCGATGAAGCCGTAGCCGAAGGTCCAGAGGAGCGCCACCCACACCACCCGGGACGAGAGGTCGGCGAAGAGCAGCGTCGCCGCGCCGATGCAGACCAGGATCAGCGTGCCGCCCATGGTGGGCGTGCCCTTCTTCGACTGGTGCCTGTCCGGGGTGTCCTCGCGGATGTTGCTCTGCCCGTGCTGGGTGAGCCGCAGCTGCTCGATGAACCGGCGTCCCCAGAGCAGCCCGATGACCAGCGCCGCCACCCCCGCGGCGACGATGCGGAAGGTGGGGTAGCGGAGAAAGTTGAGGAACCGCTGCGCCTGCGAGTCCCGCAGCAGCCCGTAGAGGAGGAAGAGCACGGTCGCTGGAAGGGCTCAGTGTCCCCCGGAACCCGGCACTCCGGTCAGTTTTTCCACCATCCGCTCGAGACGCATTCCGCGGCTCCCCTTCACCAGGACGAGGTCTCCGGGCCGCAGCCGCGGCCGGAGCCAGTCCCAGAGCGGGTCCACTTCCAGGAAGTGTGCCGACTCGACCCCGCGGGCCGCCTCCGCGGTCCACGCGCTCCGTGGGCCGAGGAAGGCCGCGAGCCCCGCCACCTGCGACACCCGCTCACCCAGGACCCGGTGCTCCTCCTGCTCTCCCGCGCCCAGCTCCAGCATGTCGCCGAGCACGGCCACCACCCGACCGGTGCCGGCGAGCGTGCGCGCGGTGGCGAGCGCCGCTGCCATCGAGGCGGGGTTGGCGTTGTAGCAGTCGTCGACCACCGTCCAGTCACCCGCCTCCACCACGTTCAGCCGGCGGGCGTAGGGCCGCGCGGCCTCGAGCCCCTGCACGCACTCCTCGGGGCGATACCCGAGCGCGGTGGCGAGCGCGAAGGCGCCGGCGGCGTTCAACGCGTTGTGCTCGCCGACGAATCCGAGCGACACCGGCCAGCGCCGGCCGCCGGTCTCGACGACCAGGGCGAGGCCACTCCTTCCGCGCGGGGTCGCCCCCAGGAGCCGCACCTCGGCCCCGGCGGATCGACCGAAGCCGATGCGCGGACCGCGCGCCCGCGCGCCCTGTGCACGGACGTGCGCATCGTCGAGGTTCACCACCGCGGTCGCCCGCTCGCCGAGACCGGTGAACAGCTCGCCCTCGGCGTCGGCCACGCCCTGGAGGCTTCCCAGCCCCTCGAGGTGCTCGGGCTGGATGGTGGTGATGAGCGCGGCGTCGGGCTCGGCCACCGAGGTGAGCCGGGTCATCTCCCCGGCGTGGTTCATCCCCAGCTCCACCACCGCCGCGACGTGCTCGGGGCGGAGCCGGAGGAGGGTCAGCGGCAGGCCCACCTCGTTGTTGAGGTTCCCCTCCGTCTTCAGGGCCGGGCCCCGGACGGCGAGGATCGCCCCCACCATCTCCTTGGTGGTCGTCTTCCCGTTGCTCCCCCCCACCGCGCCGAGCGGCCGCCGGAACCGCCGCCGGTGGAAGCGCCCCAGGCCTCCGAGAGCCGCGAGCGTGTCGGACACCTCGTAGAGCGGGAAGCCCTCCGGGACCGCCGAGCGCGGATGCCCCGCCTGGATCACCGCGCCGGCGGCGCCCCGGGCCGCCACGTCGGCCAGGAAGGCGTGGGCGTCGAAGCGCTCGCCCCGGAGGGCGATGAAGAGCGCCCCGGGGGTCAGCGTCCGCGAATCGGTCGACACCCCCTCCAGCTCCGGGGGAGGCGTTCCGCGGAGGGTCGCCCCGGTGGCCTCGAGGACCTCGGTGTGGGTGAACCGTGGCTCGGCGGCCATCGGCTGGCTCAGGCCGCTCGGGCCTTGGCCAGGGCGGCGCGGGCCTCGGCCACGTCGTCGAAGGGACGCTTCTCCGTCCCGACGATCTGATAGCCCTCGTGTCCCTTGCCGGCGACGAGCAGGACGTCGCCTTCCTTCAGGAGCGACGCCCCGAGCTCGATGGCCGCGCGTCGATCGGCGTCCACCAGGTAGCCTCGCTCGCCGCTCTTGGCCTTGCCGGCGCTCATCCGCCGGAGGCCGGCCTTCTCCACCCCGGCGGTGATCTGGGAGATGATCTCCTCCGGGTCCTCGGTGCGAGGGTTGTCGCTGGTGACCACCACCAGGTCCGCGTTCTCGGCCGCGACCTGGCCCATCAGCGGCCGCTTGCCCTTGTCGCGGTCTCCGCCGCAACCGAAGACCACCACCAGCCGGCCCCGGGCCAGCGTTCGCGCAGCCTCGAGCGAGCGGCGGAGCGCGTCGTCGCTGTGGGCATAGTCCACCAGCGCCACCCGCCCGTCGGACTCGATGCGCTCCATCCGCCCCGGCACGCCCTTCATCCGGGCGATGCCCTCCTTCACGTCCTGGCGGCTGAAGCCCGCGCCGAGCGCCATGCCGGCGGCGGCGAGGATGTTCTCGAGGTTGTGGGGGCCCACCAGCGCCGACTGGATGGCGATGTCGCCCGCGGGCGTCTTGAGCGTGGCCTTGATGCCGGCGAGCGAGTACTCCACGCCCGCGGCCGAGATCTCCCCGCCGTTCCGGCTGAACTTCCAGGCCATTCGCTTGCTGGAGCGGACCTCGTTGTAGAGGCGCGCGGCGTAGGTGTCGTCGCCGTTGACCACCGCGACCCCGCCGGGGCTCAGGTTCTCGCTGAAGAGCTTTCGCTTGGCCTGGAAGTAGGCCTCCATGTCCGGGTGGTAGTCGAGGTGGTCGCGGCTGAGGTTGGTGAAGCCGGCGGCCCGGAAGACGAGCCCGTGGACCCGGTCCTGGTCGAGGGCATGGCTGCTGACCTCCATCACCACCGTGTCCGTGCCCGCGTCCACCATCTCCCGGAACAGCGCCTGGAGGGCCAGCGCGTCCGGCGTGGTGTGGGTGGGCTCGAGCGAGCGTCCGGCGAAGCGGGTGTCGATGGTGCCGATCCGCCCGGTGGCAGCACCGCCCGCGGCGCAGATCGCCTCGAGCAGCCAGGTGGTGGTCGTCTTCCCGTTGGTCCCGGTGACCCCGAGGAGCATCAGCTCGGCAGCCGGCTTCCGGTAGAAGTTCGCGGCGATCAGCGCCAGCGACTGCCGTGCGTTCGAGACCAGGAACACCGGGCCGTCGGCCTGCACTGCCCGCTGGGCGACGACCGCGACGGCTCCCTTTTGCTTGGCATCGGCAACGAAGGCAGCGCCATCGGCGGTCGCGCCGGGGATGGCCACGAACAGGTCCCCCGGCTTCACCTTCCGAGAGTCGTGGGCCACACCGGTGACTTCGAGCGACGCCCGCGAGCCGGACTGCTGTTCGGCACCTACCCCCGCCAACACTTCGGTCAACTTCATGTACGCAAGTCCTTGCTCAGGGTGCGGCGCCAAGCTCGAGCGTCACTCTCGCCCCGCGCGACACATGCGCGCCCGGGGCGGGCGACTGCGCCATCACCCGTCCACTGCCACGAAGTCTGGGCTCCAGGGAGGTCGCCAGCAGGCGCGCCACGGCGTCACGACCGACCTGTCCTTGCACGTTCGGGACCGACACACTCCCCTGCTCCAGCCGCTCGGTGACCGGCTGGGCCGCGGCGGGCTCCTCCTTTACCTGCATCGGGGGTGGGATGGGAACCTTCTTGGCGGCCGCCAGCACGGAAACCGACGGCGGGACGCCCAGGTAGGGAAGCACCGCAGAGGCGACCTCCTTGAACGCCGGGGCAGCAACCAGGCCGCCGAAGACGTCGGTCTTCGGCTCGTCGACGACGACGTACACCACCAGACGCGGGTCGTCGGCCGGGACGATGCCGGCGAAGCTCCCGATGCGCTTGTCGGAGTACCCGCCGGCCACCAGGTCCGCCTTCTGCGCGGTGCCGGTCTTTCCGGCCACCCGGTACGCCTCCAGGGCCGCCCGGGGGGCGGTACCGCCTGGCTGCACCGTGCCCTCGAGCATCTGGAGGACCGTCCGGGCGGTCCGCTCGCCGACCGCCTGGCGCACCCGGGTGGGCTGGTTCTCGAGCAGCACCACGCCGTCGGCGTCGGTGACGCGGGCCACGAGGTAGGGCCGCATCAGCACGCCCCGGTTCGCCAGCGCGCCGTACGCGGCGGCCACCTGGACCGTGGTGGCGCTCAGCCCCTGGCCGAAGGCCTGGGTGGCGAGGGTGACGTCGTCCCTCGGGAAGGGGATGCTCCCCCGCCCCTCGCCGGGGAGGGCCAGCCCGGTCCGCTCGCCGAACCCGAAGCGGCGGGCGGTGCGCATCATCCCCTCCCGTCCGAGCCGCTGGGCGACCTTGGCCGCGCCGATGTTCGACGAGGCGGAGAGGATGCGCGCGAGGCTCAGCACCCCGTGGGGATGGGTGTCGTGGATGACGTGGCGGCCGATCTCCCAGGCTCCTCCTTCGCAATCGAAGGCGTCCTCGGGCCTCACCACCCGCTCCTCGAGCGCGGCGGCGGCGACGAACGCCTTGTAGGTGCTCCCGGGCTCGAAGGCGTCGAGGGCCGGTCGGTCGCGGATGGTCCCGGCGGCGATGCCGGGCGCGGGTGCATTGGGATTGAAGCGAGGTGACTGGGCGAGCGCCAGGAGCTCGCCGGTGCGCGGATCGAGCACCACCAGCATCCCGCCGATGGCCTTGCTCTCCTCCACGGCGCGGTCCAGCGCCTTCTCCGCGACGTACTGCACCTGCCGGTCGAGGGTGAGGGTGACCGTCGCTCCCTGGCGATCGACCGCCTCGGGCGCGCCCTGGAGGAGCAGGTTCCGTCCGCGGGCATCGCGCGTGCCCTGCACCTTCTCGCTCTGCCCGGAGAGCTCGTCCTCGAAGGCGACCTCCAACCCCTCCAGCCCCTTCCCGTCGGTGCCCACCATGCCCAGCACCTGAGCCCCGAGCTCGCGCTGGGGGTAGAAGCGCTTCGGCTCCTTGGCCACGCCCAGCCCGGGAACCTCCAGCCGCTGGGCCGCGGCGACCTCCTGCGGGGTGACCTGCCGCTTCACCCAGGCGAAGCGACGGCCGCGGGCGAGGCGGGCGTGGAGCTCTGCCGGATCCAGGTGGAGGGCGCGGGCGAGGTCGCGGGCGGTCCGGGCGAGGTCGGGGACCTGCGAGGGATCGAGCCAGAGCGAGTCGACCTCCACGCTCTGGGCCAGGGGGATGCCGCGGCGGTCGAAGATGTCCCCCCGGCGGGCGGGGATCTCCATCTCCCGAACCGACTGATCGGTCGCCATCGAGGCCAGGCGCGCCCGCTGGACGACCTGAAGACTGACCGCCCGCACCAGCGTCGCCCCGAGCGCGAGGAGGAGCACCCCGCCCATCACCAGCACCCGCGCCCGGGTCCAGCGGGTGAGCTCGGCGGGAGGGCGCCCGCGGTCGGTGAGCCGCGGGATCATCGCGGTGAGCGACGGTCGGCCAGCGTGCGCCGGCCCTCGGCGGCATGGTTCGCCGCCGGCGGGGGACGGGCCGCGACCGAGTCCACCGCCGAGGCGTCGGGAGGACGCATCCCCAGCTGGCCCCGGGCGATCGCCTCGAGCCGGGCGGGCCGCTTGAGCGTCGCCAGCTCGAGCTTCAGCCGATCGTTGGCGAGTGCGAGGGTGCGGCTCTCGGCCTCCAGGGAGGACAGCCGGTAGGCGGCGTCCACCACCTGGCTCCGCGAGGCGACGTGGAGGATGCCCACCGCACCGAGGAGCCCGAAGCACAGCACGACCGGGAGCATCTGCCCCAGCACCGCGCCGAGAGAAGCCCGGCGCCCCTTCCCCGACCTCCGGCTCATGCCACCCTCTCCACGGCCCGGAGCCGCGCGCTGCGCGCCCGGGGATTTCGCTCGACCTCGGCGCCGGAGGCCTGCACCGCGCGGCGGGTCAGCACCCGGAAGGCGCCCTGCGCCCCGCAGGCGCAGACCGGAAGCCCCGGCGGACAGGTGCAGCGGCCCTCCAGGGCGCGGAAGGCCTGCTTCACCGCCCGGTCCTCGAGACTATGGAAGGCGATCACCGCCGCCCGGCCGCCGATGCGGAGGAGGCGGGGGAGCGCGGTCAGCACCCTGTCCAGCTCGCCCAGCTCGTCGTTCACGGCGATGCGCAGCGCCTGGAAGGTGCGCGTGGCCACGTGGACCTTCGACGGCCAGGCCCTCCGGGGCACCGCGCGCTTCACCGACTCGACCGCGGCCAGCGTGGTGGTCGGGAGGTCGTGCTTGAGGGCCCGGGCGATGGGCCTGGCGAAGGGCTCCTCGCCGAGGTCGCGGAGCACCGCCGCCAGCTCGGGCTCGGACAGCCGGGCGATCAGCTCGGCCGCGGTCTCGCCCTCCCGCGCCATCCGCATGTCGAGGGGACCGCCGGCCTGGAAGCTGAAGCCGCGGGACGGCGTATCGAGCTGCGGGCTGGACACGCCGAGGTCGAGCAGCACGCCATCCACCGGGAGCAGCCCGATCGGTCCGAGCAGCGCCTCGAGCTCGCCGGCGCGCCCCTCCACCGCGCGGAACCGGTCCCTGCCCCCGAGGCGAGCGCGGGCCGCGGCGATGGCGCTCGGATCGCGGTCCACGCCGATCACCTCGGCACCGGCGTCGAGCAGCGCCTCGGCGTGCCCCCCGCCACCGAGCGTCGCATCGACCAGGCGCTTTCCCGGAGACGGCTTCAAGAGCTGAACCACCTCGTCGCGGAGGACGGTTGCGTGGACGAACTGCAAGTGCGACCCGCGGCGCGGGCTAGTGGAGCCAGGCGTTGTGGCCCTGGCTCAGCGCCTCGCGGGCATCTCCGGCATCGGAGTAGATCTCGAACGCGTCGTGCGCCCCGGCCGCGCGGAGGATGGCCAGCAGGTAGCGCGAGACGCCGGCGAGCTTCACGTCGCCGCCGCGGAGCCGGTACTCCTCGGCCTGCGAGACCAGCCAGGGCACGCCGCGGTAGTCCATGTGGCTCACGTCGCTCAGGTCCAGCACCAGCCAGACGCAGCCCTGATCCAGCAGGCGCAGCATCCGGTCGCGGATGGCCCGGAGGGCGTCACGGTCCAGCTCCCCCATGCAGGAGAGCGTGGTGTGCTTCAGCTTGAGGGAAGGCTCGGACTCGACCTGCCTCGCCTTCTTCGCCGCCTTGGTCACGATTGCTCCCTTCCGTGGCGCAGCTCGGTGAGCACGCGCATCACCTCTGCCGAGTCGGCGGCGCCGCGGGCGTCTTCCTGCGCCCGGTGCCATCCATCCCGGCTCCACAGCTCGATGACCTTCACCATTCCCGCCCAGACCACGTCCTTCTCCAGGCCCGCGTGGGCGCGGAGCGCGGGCGGGATCAGGATTCGCCCCAGCTTGTCGACCGGGCACTCCTGCGCCGGGGCCACGTAGAGGCGCATCAGCGTCTTCACCCCAGGCTCCATCGGGTTGCGCGTGGCCAGGGCTGCCTCGAGCAGCTCCCACTCGCGGACCGGGTAGGCGTGGAGACAGGGGTCCAGCGCGGTGGTGACGACGAGCCGCTCGTCGTAGGTGCCGACCAGCGTCTCCCGGAGCTTGGCCGGAAGACTGGTTCGCCCCTTCGAGTCGATCTGGTGCTCGTAGACGCCCCGGAACACACGCTTGCCTGCCGCTGGAGATCCCTGCTGATCCACTCCATACCACTTCTTTCCATCGCTGATCCAGAAAGGAGGGCGGGCCCACCCCGGCAGGACTTGTGGGCACCTCGACTTTCCGGGAACTTTGCCGTTCGCCGATGAACGTTCCGGATGCCCCGCATTCCGTCCAGCCGGTCCGGCTCCGCATCTCGTACCGGAGCCCCGAGTCCTTGCTCCAGGCGTTCACCAAGAGCGTCGGCAAGGGCGGCGTCTCCCTTCCGAGCCAGCGGCCGCTCGAGCGGGGCACGAAGTTCCTCTTCGAGCTCACCGCCGAGTCGGTCTCGCATCCAGTCGAGGTGCTGGGCGAGGTGGTGGACGTCCGCCGCTCCGCCTCGGGGGAGTACTTCCTGAACATCCGCTACGTGCCTGGCCGGAGCAGGAAGGGGCTGGACGCGGCGCTCCTGAAGCTCTTCGAGGCCCACCGCAACGAGAAGTCCCGCCGCTACCCGCGCGTGCCGGTCCACCTCAAGGCGCAGGGAACCACCCAGGTCTGGAGCGTGCGCGACCTCTCGCGCGGCGGCGCCGGCGTCGAGCTCGAGGGAGGCGATCTCCCGCGCGACGCGCGGCTGGGGGTGCCGGTGCTGCTCGAGCTCCAGCTGGACAGCGGGCGGCTCATGCTCCACGGCTCGGTGGTCTGGGCGACGGGCGGGACCAGCCGGCCAAGGACCGCCCCGGCGCTCGGCGTCGAGTTCGGGAGGCTCGGCCTCGAGACCCTCCGCGCGCTGGACCGGGTGCTGGTGCTCGACGGGTTCCCGGCCGGGCCGTGGCAGGCGGAGCTGACCTTTGGGATGGATGCGGTGGGGAGGATGCCGTAGCGCCGCCTGCGCCCTGCTCCTGACCGGAGCTTGCGCGCCGACGATGCGCATCGCTCGCCCCGCCCCGGCGGTGGTGGACCTCGGGCCGCGCGCGCGCGTGCTCAGCTTGGTCCGGGTCGACGGCCCGGACGACGCGCCGGTCGTCGTGGTCCACACGCTGAAGGGTCGCGCAGCGCGCCAGGGCTTCTTCCAGCTCGAGACCTGGACGCCCGGTGGCCCGGTCGACGGAAGCGGACGCCGCGCCTACCTCTCCATCGACATCGCCGAGTGGAGCTTCGCTGCGCCGAGCGCCCGCGGCGAGGCCGAGCCCCAGGCGCGGGTGCGTCTCCTCACCCGGGTCGCCCGCACGCCCGACGGGCCCTGGAGCGAGCCGTACGAGACCGGCGGGCTGGTCGAGGGCACCGAGAGCACCTCCGACGTCTCGCACGCCGGCGCGCCGCAGCTCCTCGTCGAGTCGAGCCTCCGGGCGGTGGACGATCTCCTGCGCGCGCTGGCACCCCGGCCACGGGTGGAGGACGTGGAGCTCGACGTGGACAGCCCGCTGCTCCAGCCCGGGGCGACGGCTGCCAGGCGAGGAGACCTGGATGGGGCGCGCGCGTCGTTCGAGGCGGTGCACGCGCGGCATCCCGACATGGCCGCAGCGGCGTACGACCTCGGGCTGGTGCTCGAGGCGCAGGGGCACTGGGAGCAGGCCGAGGCGCTCTACGCCGAGGCTGTGTCGCGGAACAAGGAGGACCGGCTCTACCGGGACGCGCTGCAGAGCGTCCGCGAGCGCCTGAAGAGGCCCGGGAACGGCTTTCCGCCCTGACGATCGGAATCGTCCGCGGAGCGCGGAACTCTAGGGCGTCGAGAGCGTACCCACCTGGATCGCGGCGAGGTGCGAGAAGAAGCTCCGGATGGTCCCCGACACCGACGAGGTGCAGGCGAGCGCGAGGCGCTCTCCCCCGGTGGCGGTGACCACGGTGGTCGCCATCATGGCGAGGTTGGTGCGCAAGCCGGAATCGAACGTCACGTCCGTTTCATCGAGGACGTTCGACGTCCCTTGACCCTGCTGGAGCTCGCAGAAGACCGTCACCGTGGCTCCGGCGAGATTGTAGAGGCTCGTCCTGGCCATGATGACGTAGGAGCCCACTGGAAGCGTGAAGGCGTCGATGTCGACGTAGTTGCCGGTCACGTTGAAGTCGAGGATGTGCTGGTTGAACTGGCCATCCACCCACGGCGCCAACGTCGTGCTCGGCCCCTGGGGGCCGGCCGGGCCCGGGATGCCCTGCACGCCCTGCTGACCCGGGGAACCGGGGACGCCCTGGGCTCCGGGAACGCCCTGAGCACCCGTCGCGCCCGCTGACCCCTGCGCGCCAGTCGCGCCCGGTGGACCGGCCGGGCCCTGAGGACCCGCTGGACCCTGCGGTCCCTGGGGGCCGGTGGCGCCTGTGGAACCCGGCGCGCCCGAGCTGCAGGCGGCGAGCATCAGCATGACGAGCGCGAGCACCGCGCACCGCACTGCCGGGATCTCCCCCATCGTCTCCTCCGCTGGCTGTCGAGAGGGGAACGGACGGAGGTGCGCGTCTTCCTCAGTCCCCGTGCTTCCGCGTCCTTGGGCCTCGGGTCGGGTCCGACCCGCATGGGGGCGGCAAGGGCGCGCTCCGGACTGCGTAACCGCTCCAGGTCCCCGTCGTTCTCGGTGGCGTGGATGGCTGCACCCTGTCCAGCGATTCCGGAGATGCCCGTGCCGATCGGCACGTGCCTGGACGGCATCCGCCAGGGAGAGCAACGGGCGGCGGAGCTGCTCGTCCGCCGCTGCGAGCCCCTGGTCCGGCGGCTGGTCCGCGCCCATCGGCCACGGGCGGTTCCCGAGGACGACCTGGTGCAGGAGGTCTTCCTGGCCGTGTTCACTCGCCTCGACCGCTACCGCGAGCGCGACGGCATTCCCTTCGAGCACTGGCTCTCGCGGCTGACCATCAATCTCTGCCGGGACGCGCTCCGCTCCGAACGCCGCCGGCCGGCGTCGGTCCCGCTCTCGGCCGAGGCGCTCCGGTGGATCGGTTCCCTGGTTGCAGACCCGGCGCCACCGACCGACGAGGTCCTCGCAGCCCGGGCCGCCGTCGAGGCGCTGCTCTGCGAGCTTCCCGCCGAGGACCGCCTCTTGCTGACGCTGCTCTCGATCGAGGACCGCTCGCTGGAGGAGGTCGCCGCGCTCACCGGCCGGAGCCGCACTGCGCTGAAGGTCCGCGCCTTCCGGGCACGGCGGCGGTTGCAGCGCGCGGCCCGGCGTCTCCTCGCGTTGCCGGAGGGAGCCGCCGATGAGTGACCGCTTCGACGACCGCTGGGAGCGTCTGGCCGCGGCGGCCCGGCGCGGACCGGGAGCCCCGCTTCCGCCGGCGCCCCCTGCCTGGGTGGAACGCATCGCCCGCCGCGGGCTTCGCGCACGCTCCCCCTCTCCGGTGCGCATCTCCGAGCGCCTCGCGTGGGCCGGCCTGGCCGCGTTCGCGACGGCGGCCGCGGTGGCGCTGCTCGTCCTGCCCGGGCCCCTCGCCTCGACCGCGACCTCGGTCGCCTCGGGTGTCGAAGGACTGCCCCGTGCCCTCCCGCAGGCGCCGCGGCTGCCGCGGGCTCCGGCAGTGCCTCGCCCCGCCCTCCCCTCGCGGGAGGACACCCTCGTCGCACTCTCCCGTTTCCCCGGGCTGACGCTCGACTTCCCCTTCACCTCACGCCGGACCGAACGCCCATGATCTTCGCCGACATCCTCTTCTGGTTCCTGATGATCGCCGGGGCCTATCTGGCCCTCAATGCCTACTGGCTCGCGGCCGTCGCGCTCTTCCGCCCCGCGGTGGAGCGGGCCCACGAGACGTACGCCACGCGCCCGGTCGCGGCGACGCTGGTCGGGCTGCTGCTGCTCGTTCCCACCGTCGCGGTCTTCCTGGTCTTCGTGAAGGCGGTCCATCCCGGGGTCAAGGTGCTGAGCGGGGCGGCGCTGATGGTGCCGCTCCTCCTCTCGCTCGTCGGCTCCGCGGGCCTCGCGGAGCGCATCGGTGCGGGGCTGGCCTCGCCCGTCGATGCGGAGCAGCCCTGGCGCCGAGTGCTTCGAGGCGGCGCGGTCCTCGCGCTCCTCTTCGCCGTTCCCGTGCTCGGGTGGTTCACCGTCTTCCCGCTGACGCTGGCGAGCGGCCTGGGCGCGATGCTGCTCCCCCGCCGCGCATTCCCGGTGCCGGAGCAGCGGGCACCGAGGCTCGGCAAGCCGCCGCTCCAGATGGAGAGCTGAGCCCGGTCGGAGACCGCAGGTGACCCTGACGAGACGCGGCATGCTGGTCGGTGGCGGGGCGGCGGCGCTCTCGCTCGTGCCGCTCGGTCGCGGCTCCCGGGCGGCTCCGGTCCAGGCCACGCCCTTCCTCGTGCCCTCGGTTCCCGAGGTGGGCCTCGTCGAGCACGTGCTCTGCCGCTGCAGCTTCGGCGTCGCGCCCGGTGACCGCGAGCGGCTCCTGGCGCCCGGTGGTCGTCCCGACGAGGCGGTCGACCGGTGGATCGACCTGCAGCTCGAGCCAGGCGAGGAGGAGGCCGGGCTCCGGCGAAGCCTCGGCCGCCTCGAGTCGATTGGCCAGCCCCTGGGCGAGCTCTACGAGTGGAAGCCCGAGGTGCTGCTCCGCGAGCTCTCGTCGGCGGCGCTGCTCCGCGCGGCCGGCTCCCGGTGGCAGCTGCGGGAGGTGATGGTCGAGCTCTGGAGCGACCACTTCAACGTCGACGCGAGCAAGGCCGAGTGCGCCTGGCTGAAGACCGCCGACGACCGCGAGGTCATCCGCCGCCACGCCCTCGGTCGGTTCCGGGACCTTCTCCGCGCCTCCGCCCTGAGCCCGGCGATGCTCTGGTACCTGGACGGCCGGAGCAATCGCCGGGCGACGGCGGCGGAGCGCCCCAACGAGAACTACGCCCGCGAGCTGCTGGAGCTGCACACGCTGGGGGTCGACGGCGGCTACACGCAGGTGGACGTGATGGAGGCCGCCCGCTGCCTGACCGGCTGGACCGTGCGCGACCGCCACCGCTTCCGGAAGGGCCGGGTCGAGCTCGATTCCGCGCTGCACGACGACGGCGAGAAGCGGGTGCTCGGCCGGCGCATCGGGCCAGTGGGAGGGGCCGGCGACCTGGAGACGCTGCTGGACCTGGTCGCGGCGCACCCTGCCACCGCGCGGCACGTGGCCACGAAGCTCTGCCGCCGCTTCATCGCCGACGCCCCGCCAGCCTCCGCGGTCGGCGAGGTCGCCGCTGCGTTCCGGCGCAGCGACGGAGACATCCGGACGACCCTGCGGACCCTGCTGAGGACCGAGGCGTTCCGCGCGCCCGAGGCCCGCCGGGCCAAGCTCAAGCGGCCGTTCCACGCCGTCGCCTCGATGCTCCGGTGCACCGGGGCTCGCACCGACGCCGGGCCGCCGCTGCTCGCCTACCTCCGGCGGATGGGCCAGGCGCCCTTCCAGTACCCGACGCCCGAGGGCGCGCCCGACGTCGCCAGCGCCTGGAAGGGCACGCTGCTCTGGCGGTGGCGGCTGGCGATGGCGCTCGCCGGCGGCGAGTTGCCGGGCACGTCGGTCGACGGCGGCACGCTGATGGGGAGCGCCGGGGGTGCGGAGCGGCTGGCGGCACACCTGCTGGGTCGGACGCCGGACCGGGCGGAGCGCTCCGCTCTCGCGTCGAGCCCGGTGCCGCTGGCGGTCCTCCTCGCGTCACCCGCGTTCCAGAGGTGCTGACCATGGGCTCGCTCGCGCTCGGAGGGAATCGGGACGACGGCCGGACGCTGGTCGTGGTCTTCCTCCGCGGAGGCGCCGATGGGCTGGCCCTCGTGCCGGCGGTGGGAGACGACGGGTACCACCGGGCGCGCCCGCGGATCGGCGTGGCGGCCCGCGGTGCGCTCCGCCTCGACCATCGGTTCGGCCTCGCGCCGGAACTCGGCGAGCTGCATCCATGGTTCCTCGCCGGGAAGCTGGCGGTGGTGCACGCGGTCGGCTCGGACGACGAGACGCGGTCGCACTTCGTGGCGCAGCAGGTGATGGAGCGTGGGGGCGCCTCCGCGTCGGGCGGCTGGCTCGGTCGCTGGCTGCGGACCCGCGGCGAGAGTGGGGCTCTCGGGGCCGTCTCCACCGGGCCCGAGGTGCCGGACAGCCTGCGGGGAGCTCCCGCGGCGACGGCGCTCGGCGGATTGCTCGAGCTGGAGCCGAGCAGCGCATGGAGCGCTCTCTGCGGCTCGCTCGGCGGTCTCTACGGTCGGGACGCGGAGCTCGGTGGCGCGGCCCGGGACGCGCTGGAGGCGGCGGAGCGGCTGGGGGCGCTCCGGAGCCAGGGCGTCCGCGCGGAGAACGGAGCGCGCTACCCGGGGCCCGCCGACGGAGAGGTGGCGCGCCGGTTCGGCGAGGAGCTCGGCCGGGTGGCGGCGCTCATCCGCGCCCGGGTGGGGCTCGTCGCGGCCTGCGTGGACCTGGCAGGCTGGGACAGCCACTTCGCCCAGGAGACTGTGGTGGCGCCACGAATGCGGGCGCTCGCCCGCGGCCTGGCGGCGTTCGCGACCGACCTCGGGCCCCTGCTCTCGCGAACCAGCGTGGTGGTGATGTCGGAGTTCGGGCGGCGGGTGGCGGAGAACGCGAGCCTCGGGACGGACCACGGCCGGGGCGGCGTCATGTTCGTGCTCGGCGGCGGGACGCCGGGCGGCCTGCACTGCCGGTGGCCAGGGCTCGAGGAGGACCGGCTCGACGGACCGGGCGACCTGCCGGCCGTGCACGACTACCGCGACGTGCTGGCGGCGGTGCTGGCCCGGCACGGCTCGGTATCTGCCATCGCGGTGTTCCCCGGGCACCCGAGCGCCCCGCTCGCGGTCTGAAAGTCGTGCAGAAGCCGGACCCCGGGCGGTGCACGAACCTCAGCCGATCGCCAGCGGGTAGCCGCCCGTGTCCTCCGCGGCGCGGACCACCGTCTCGCGCAGCGCGGTGGGATCGAACGGCCGGAAGGCGAACAGCGGCGCAATGGCCGCGAGATGCCTCTCCAGTGCGGTTCCCTCGCTCGAGGCGCACAGCGCGCGGCGGGCCCGCTCGCCGCTCCGGGCGATGGCGTCCGCGGCGTAGGCCTGCGTCATCGCCACCTTCACCGGATCCAGACCGCTCGCGGGGGCCGACTGCCGGGTCCGCGCCGCCATCGAGTCCATCGCGTAGGCGTCCATCACCACGTCGGCGATGGCCGCCATCACCTCCTCGTGCTTCTCGATCTCCGTCCCGAAGCGTTCGACCGCGACCCTCGTCGCGTACAGCGCGGCCATCTTCAGCGCCTCGGCGTCTCGCACCGCACCGGCCAGCGCGTCCCCGCCCGGCGCCACCGGCAGCTGCTTCTCCGAGAGCTCCCGCTCCACCGCCTCGGCCTGCGCGAACAGCGGGAGGCTCCCCTTCGCCGCCCGCTTGAGCAGCATCCCGGTCACCAGCATCCGGTTGATCTCGTTCGTCCCCTCGAAGATGCGGTTGATGCGTGCGTCCCGGTACGCCCGCTCCACCGGGTACTCCTGGATGAAGCCCGCGCCGCCGTGGATCTGCACCGCGTCGTCCACGAGCAGCCCCAGCAGCTCGCTGCCGGTCACCTTCATGATCGACGCCTCGATGGCGAACTCCTCGAACGCGGCGATGGTCCTCGCCTCGTCGTCGCCGGCGCCCTCCTGGCTCGCAAGCAGCGCGTCGATGAGCCCCGTCGTCCGGTAGGTCATCGTCTCGACGGCGTAGATGGACCCCGCCATCCGCGCGAGCTTCTCCCGGATGAGCGGGAACTTCGCCACCGGGGTCCGGAACTGCTTCCGCTCCTCGGCGAACTTCAGGGCGCTCGCGAACTGGAGCTTCATCCCGCCCAGCACGCCGGCGCCGAGCTTCAGCCGCCCGAGGTTGAGGATGTTGAAGGCGATCTTGTGACCCTTGCCGATCTCCCCGAGGAGATTCTCCACCGGGATGCGCGCATCCTCGAGGAAGAGCGGGCAGGTGGACGAGCCACGGATGCCCATCTTGTGCTCCTCGGGCCCGACCGTGAACCCAGGCGTCCCCTTCTCGACGACGAAGCCGGTGAAGTGCTCGCCGTCCACCTTGGCGAAGACCACGAAGACGTCGGCGAAGGCGGCGTTGGTGATGTAGAGCTTGCTCCCGTTCAGGATCCACGACTTGCCGTCGGGGCTCTTCACCGCCTTCGTCTTCGCTCCCAGCGCGTCGCTCCCGCTGCCCTGCTCGGTCAGCGCGTAGGCCGCCACCAGCTCACCGGTTGCCAGCTTCGGGAGCCACTTCGCCTTCTGCGCCTCGGTCCCGAACCACGCGATCGGCAGGGTGCCGATGCCCACGTGCGCGGCGAAGGTGACGCTCCAGCTCCCCATCAGCGAGTTGGCCTCGGCGAGGAGCAGCGAGGTCGTCTTGTCTCCCCCGAGCCCTCCGAAGCGCTCGGGAATGTCCACCATGAGCAGCCCCAGCTCCCCGGCCTTCGCGAGGAGCGAGCGGAGGAGGCCCGGCGTCTTCGCCTCGATGGCCGCCGCCTGGGGGAGCACCTGCTCCCGGCAGAACTGCAGGGCGGTGCGGAAGAAGTTCCGCTGGTCGTCGGTGAACGTCTCGGGCGAGGTGATGCGCGTCCGGCCCGCCTCCTGGAAGAGGAAGCCGCCTCCCTGGGGGACCACGGGGGAAGGACCGGGCTGGCGTGCGGCAGTCATTGGGGGCACCTCGGAAGACTGATTCTGGAGTCAACGGATAACCGAACCGAACGCCGCTTTCCAGCCCGGGGCTCACCGCTTCGGGCGCGGGTACACCAGGCACAGCCGCTCGAACATCGGCTCCTTCGGTCCTTCCCAGAACGCCGGGAGCACGGTGGCGACGGCACGCAGCTCGGTCCCGAAGGACGGCACGAGGCAGGCGTCCGGGGCGTGGAACCGCTGCTGGAGGCGCCGGAGCCCCTCGCGCGCGGTGGCGACGTCCAGGTGGCCGCCTCGTACCGGGACCGTGGGGCCGTTGGGGTCGGGGCCGGGGATCTTCCCCACGCCGCTCACCAGCTCCAGCCCGTCCTGCCGCTGGATGACCCGGAGCTTTCCCGGCTTGGGCTCGTCCAGCCAGGCGTCGAAGGCGGGCTCGTCCCGGAGATCGACGGCGAACGCCACCATGCCGTCGGGGTGCAGGACCCAGGTCTCGACACTGGCATCGTCGAGCGCGGCGAGCAGCGGCGCGACCTCGGCCATGTACGTCGCCTCGTCGGGGACGAGCAGCGCCGGTCCCTTCCCCACCGCGGCCAGCGCCCGGCCCATCCCGGCATCGCCAGCGAGCGACACCGCGCTCCCACCCACCAGCGCCTGACCTCCACGGAAGGTGATGCGGACCGCCTTTGCGGGGAGGGGGGATCCCCACACCGGCGCGGGGGGAAGACGGTGTGGATCCAGGCCCCCATCCGTTGCGGCTGCACCGAGCGGCGACAGGGGGGTGGGGGCCAGCGACGACAGCGGCGGCGCGCTCCGCTCCTCGCACCCGGAGCCCACGACGCACACCCATGAAATGACGACGGAGATCGCGCGACGCACGGAACGGCTGCGCAGCATGCCCGATCCATGCCTCCGTCACACGACCGGAACGCGCCGACCGGGTGCTAGCCTTCGCCTCCAGGCGTGCCCTCTCCGGTCCCGGTCGACTTCGGCAAGTATCAGCTGCTCGAGCGTCTCGCGGTGGGCGGGATGGCCGAGCTCTACCGTGCGCGCTTCCAGGCCCTGGCCGGCGTGAGCAAGCCGGTGGTGATCAAGAAGATCCTCCCCGCCTTCGCCGACAGCGAGGCCTTCGTCTCGATGTTCGTGAACGAGGCGCGGATCGCGGTCTCGCTCAGCCACGGGAACATCGCCCAGGTCTTCGACTTCGGAGAGATCGACGGCGAGTACTTCCTCGCCATGGAGTACGTCCACGGCCAGCCGCTGAGCCGCGTGCTCCGGCGGGCGCACGCGCTGCAGTTCCCGTTCCTGCCCGAGGCGATCGCCCTCCAGATCGCGATGGGCATGTGCCGCGGCCTCCACTACGCGCACAGCCGGGTGGACGACAGCGGTCGCTCGCGGCACATCGTGCACCGCGACGTCTCGCCGCAGAACGTGCTCCTCGGCTACGGCGGCGAGGTGAAGATCGTCGACTTCGGCATCGCTCGGGCGCGCAACGCCACCGGCGCGGCCATGCAGGCCACCGGGGTGAAGGGCAAGTTCCCCTACTTCTCTCCCGAACAGGCCCGCGGCGAGCCGGTGGACTACCGGACCGACCTCTACGCGACCGGCGTGGTCCTCTACCAGATGCTCTGCGGACGGCTGCCGCACCTCGGAAAGATGGTGCCGGCGATGCAGAGCATCGTGCGGGGCGAGTTCCCCCCGCCGCGGGGACTCAATCCGCGCCTGTCACCGGAACTCGAGGCGACCGTGCTCCGGGCCATGGCCTACGCCCCGGGCGAGCGCTTCGCGTCCGCCCAGGACCTGGAGCACGCGCTGGCCGACGCCCTGCACGCCCTCGGCGTGCGGCCGCCCACGGTGGGTGACTTCATGTCCTTCCTCTTCGAGCCCGAGCTGTTCGCCGAGGGCCAGGAAGTGAAGCTCCCCCGGGCCTTGCTGGAGGCGGTTCCCGAATGGCGGAAGGGGACCCGTCCCGAGGCGCCCCCGGAGGCCGTGCCCTCGGTGACCACCGCCGCGGTGCCGACCGAGGCTCCCCCGGCGCCTACCCGCCCGTGGAAGCTGCTGGCCCTGGTCGGCGCCGCGCTGCTGCTGGGGACGGTGCTCGCCGCCGTCCTCGGGCGCGTTCCGACCTTCGAGCTCGAGCTGCTCTCCGAGCCCAGCGGCGCCAGCGTGGAGGTGGACGGGAGCCCGGTGGCCGGGACCACGCCGCTGCGCATCACCCACCTCGGCGCCGATCAGCCGCACCAGCTGAGGGTCCGCCTTCCCGGGCGCCCCGAGTGGACCGGGGAGATCAGCGGACGTTCGGGTACCACCGTCCACCTCCGGGCCGAGCTGCCCGCGGTTCCGCAGGTCGGCCTGGACTCACCCCACGGGCGCTGACCGGGGCAGCGGCGCGCGAAGCGCCGGACGGGACGCCACCTTCGGGGCTGGCCCCGGGTTCGCATTGAACCTCGGCCATGCGCACCACGCGGGTGCTGGTGATCGACGACGAACCCCTGGTGGCGAGCGCCGCCCGGCGGCTGCTCGCCCGCGCGCACGAGGTCGAGGTGGCGCACTGCGGGCAGAGCGCCCTGGCCCTGCTTCGGGCCCGGGCGTTCGACGCGGTGCTCTGCGACATCATGATGCCCCACATGACCGGCATGGAGCTCCACGCGCGGCTGACGGAGATCCGGCCCGAGCTCGCGTCTCGGATGGTGTTCCTCACCGGCGGCGTCTTCGACGGCGTCGCCGCGCAGTTCCTCCGCGAGAACGCCCGCTGGTGCATGGACAAGCCGTTCGACCCGCGGGAGCTGCTCGCGCTCGTCGCGGAACGGATCGCCAGCGCCGACGCCCTCGCGCGCTGACGCCGGATGGTGTAGGCCCTCGCCCTCGACATGGCCGAGACACCTCCGCCCCTGACGCTCGCCGTCGGGGACCGCGTCGTCTATCCGAACCAGGGCGTCTGCCGCGTGACCAGCGTGGAGTCGAAGGAGGTCGCCGGGCAGACGCTCACCTTCGTCACCATGAAGCGCGAGGAGGACGGCGCGGTGGTGATGGTCCCCGAGGCCAAGGTCCGTAGCATCGGGTTGCGCAAGGTGGCCGGCCGTCCCGAGGTGGACAGGGTCTTCACCTTCCTCCGCTCCGACAGCGACAAGGCGAACCTGGACTGGAAGCAGCGCGCACGCACGAACGTCGAGCGGATGAGCCAGGGTGGCCTGATGGGGCTGGCCGAGGTGGTGAAGGGGCTCCAGGTCCTCTCCGAGCTTCGCCCGCTTCCCACCAAGGAGCGGGAGCTGTACGACAACGCCCGTCACCTCCTCGTGGCGGAGCTGGCGGCGAGCCTGGACCTTGCCGAGGTGGACGCCGAGGACGCGGTGGACGTGGTGCTCTTCCCGCCCGGCCGCGAGCGCCCGAAGCGCACGGCGGAGGAGTTCCGGACGACCACCGGCGAGGAGGAGGGGATGGAGCTGGGGGACGACCTGCTCGGCCTCGGCGGCGACATCGACCTCGGCGCCGAGCAGGAGGCGGAACCCGAGGAGCCAGAGGCGGAGGAGGCGGCCGAGCCCGCGCCGAAGGGAAAGGCGCCCGCCAGGGGGAAGCCGGAGAAGAAGCCCGCAGCAGAGAAGAAGGCCGAGAAGAAGGCGCCGGAGAAGAAGGCAGCGAAGAAGCCCGCCAGGCCCGAGAAGAAGCCGGCCCGGGCGGAGAAGAAGGCAGCGAAGCCGGCGAAGAAGACGGCGAAGACGGCGAAGACGGCGAAGAAGAAGTAGTCCCGAGGAGAGACCACACCCGTGATCCGCCTGGTGACGCTCGACCCCTACGACCTCAAGGTCGTCGACCGCCTCTGCAAGGTGCTCTACACGGCGTTCGGCGTCGGGTGCGAGCACGCCGGAGAGATGCCCGTGCCCGCGGGCTTGTCCGAGCCCTTCGATGCCGAGGCCCTTCTGAAAGCGTTGCCCTCCCCGCGGGCCTACGCCGACGACAAGATCCTCTACCTCACCGCGCGGAAGCTGAAGCCCAGGACGCTGCTCTCGGGCGACGTCCCCTGCTCGGGGTTCGCCAACCAGAACGGGCCGCGGGCCCTGGTGTCGAGCGCGGCGGTGAAGGACCCGGAGGCGGGACTGAAGCAGATCGCCCGGCACGCGATGCACCAGCTGGGGCACGCCTGGGAGCTGCACCACTGCCTCGACCCGCGGTGCGCGATGTACCCGCCCTGGACGCTGAACTACGACGCCGGCGACACGTTCTTCGACACCTTCTGCCGCGACAAGAGCGAGCAGAAGATCCGGCTCGCCAAGTCGTAGGGCGTCTCAGGCGGCGGACGCCAGCCCGGGCAACGGCTGGGCGGCGAGCCTCTCGGCGATCCGCTCCGCGACGTACCGCGCGTCCCGGCCGACGCCGTGGATCATCGACGACGACATCGCGTACAGGAAGGTGAGCCCGACGAAGTAGAGGCCCGGCGATTCCGCGACCACTCCACGCTTCTGGCGCGGGTGCCCCTGCGCGTCGAACACCGGGAGGAGCACCCACGAGAACCCGGGATGGAACCCGGTGCTCCACACGACGTTCTGCACGTCGAGCACCCGCCCGTCCTCGAGCAGCGGACGCCCGTCCTGGACGCCGCGAACCCGCCCGACCCGCTCCACACCCGCCGCGCGGAGGTGCTTCGGCAGGGTGCGGATGAGCGGCGTCGCCCGGTGCCCCTGGGCCTTCGCCTTGCGGCCGGGCGGCGTGGACTCGGTGAGCAAGCGATGGAAGATGCCCCGGAAGAGGATCGGCGCGAACAGCGCCTGTCCGGCGGGGGTCTGGAACCATCCCGGCACGGCGCCCACGTGGGGTCCGGCCATCACCACCGGATGACCGCCCTCGCGGAGCTCCATGGCGATCTCGGCGCCCGAGTTGCCCGCGCCGACGAGCAGCACCGCCCCCGGCCGGAGCTGATCGGGGCGCCGGTAGGCGCTCGAGTGGATCTGGACGATCGACGCATCCAGCTCCCTGGCGAAGGAAGGGATCCTCGGCTTCTGGTAGTCCGCCATGGCGATCACCACCTCGCGGGCGAGGAACCGCCTCGCACCCGCGGTGGCGAGGTAGCGCTCTCCTTCCCGTGACAGACCGTCGACCCGCACCCCGTTGAGCACCGGCAGCTGGAAGCGCCGGGCGTACGCCTCGAGGTAGTCGGCCATCTCGTCCTTCGTGGGGCAGTCGCGCGGCGGCGCCGGGAAGGGCATCCCGTCCAGCCCGTCGTACTTCGCGGGCGAGAAGAGGCGCAGCGAGTCCCAGCGCTGGCGCCAGGAGTCACCCACCCGGGCATTGCCGTCGAGGATGCGGAACCTCCCGACTCCAGACCGGCCGAGGTGGTAGCCCACCGAGAGACCGGCCTGTCCGGCACCGATGACCAGGACGTCGACCTCCTCGGTCTCCGCCCGCGAGCCGCTCTTCGCGCGCGACTCGAGCGCCTCGAGCGCCTGCCCCTCGTCCACCACCACCGACTCGTCGTTCCGCATCGACATCCTCCGGTTCGAATCAACGGTGGGATGTACGCGGCAGCCGGGGGTGGCCGCGTCGGGGAAACACCCCATTCTGCGGAGCGGACGGGATGGGGGATTTCCCCCATCCGCCCTCACACCAGCCTGTGGGTGAAGGCGTAGGCCGTGGCAGCCGCCCGGGACGAGACCCCGAGCTTCAGGAAGATGTTGCTGACGTGCCGGTCGACGGTCTTCTCGCTGAGGAATAGCTCCCGGGCGATGACCTTGTTCGTCTTCCCGGAGGCGACGAGCCCCAGGACCTCGAGCTCGCGCGCGGTCAGCCCATCCCGGCGCTGCCCGGATGCCGCGGCCGACTCCGGGGGAAGGCGCGCGATGTCGGGCCTGGCCCCGAGCTCCTCGAAGACCTTTCTCGCGGCAGCCAGCTCGAGCGCGGCTCCATCCTCGTCTCCGAGCGCGCGGCAGGCATGTGCGATCGCCACCCGGATCCGCGCCGCGAGGTAGGGCGCGGAGAGGCGCTGCCACACCGAGAACGCCGAGCGAAGCGAGTCCACCGCCCGCGCGGCGTCCCCCCGCGCGAGGAGCACCACCCCGCGGGCATGCGCGGCCATGGCCACCAGCACCTCGGACTCGAACCGCGCGGCGATCCGCTCCAGCTCGGTGCTGGCCTCGGCCGCAGCCTCGACGTCGCCCGCGGCGAGGGCGATCTCCACCGTCGCCGGAAGGAGCCGCGCCCGCTGCAGGGGCTCGGCGACCGCCGCGAGCGCCCGGTGAATCGCCGCCAGGGCCCCATCCGCCCTGCCCTGCGCGAGCCGGAGCAGCGACAGGCCGGGCTGAGGCTCGCGCCCGCGCTCGTGCGCCGCACGGTAGGCCTGCTCGGCCTGGTCCAGCTCGCCGCGCAGCCGGTACATCTCTCCACGCTGGTAGAACGCCGCCGGTGCGGCCACGGGATCTCCCCCGGCGGCGAGTCGCTCGCAGGCCCACCGCGCCTCCTCGGCCGCTGCGTCCCACTCCCCGTTCAGCTCCAGCACCTCCACCCGGTGCACCTGGCAGATGCCGGTGAAGGCGACGAGCTGGGGCTGGGCGTCGACCCAGCGAGCCAGCGTTGCCGTCCACTCCCGGCACCGGTCGAGCGCATACACCTGGCTGCAGCCGTCGATGAGGGTGCAGTACACCAGCGCCGGGACCACCGGCTGCAGCCCCTCGGTCTTCACCGTCACCATCGCCTCGTCGAGAAGCGCCAGCCCTTCGCGGATGCGCCCCTGCCGCAGGCGGGCGCGGCCCTGGAGGCTCCGGGCGAGCGCGAAGAGGTCCGGCTCGGCGAAGCGCTCGGCGATGGTCGCCGCCTCTGCCCCGGCGGCGAATGCCTCGTCGCAGGCGTTCTGCGCCAGGTGGCGCTGCGCGGCGGGCAGCTTGAGGTAGCCCTCCTCGACGCACGGCCGGCCGGAGCGGGCGAGCAGCCGCTCCGCCCGGCTGAGCCACCCGCTCGCCTCGCCGGGCTTCCCCAGGGCACCGAGCCGGTACCCCAGCCAGAACGCCACCCGGGCGGCATCGATCGGCCGATCCTGGTCGAGGAGCAGGTGGTGGATGCGCTCGAGGAGCGACAGCAGCTCGCCGTCCCGCCCCGTCATGCTCGCGGCCCAGGAGAGGAGGCGGAGGTCCTCCGGAGCGAGCGGCGAGGCGCGGTCCAGCGCGGTGAGGAGCTGGTAGGCGTCCTCCCACGCCCGCCGTGCCTACGCCTCTCGCGCGCGCTTCAGGTCGGAGTCTCTGGCCACGGCTCGGGGCATGAAGGCGCTCGGCGCCTTTCCACTCTCAGAGCGGAAGGTCCCAGGTCAAGCCCACCCGCACCTCGATCAGCCCCGTCCCCGACGTGCTCGCCGCTCGGACCGCGACGTCCGGGGCGACCAGCGCCGACGCGTGCCAGATGACGCCGACCAGCCCCGAGTACGTCGGGGCCTGCTCGCCGCGCTCGACCTCGACGTATGTCTCCGCCACGGGGCGAACCGTCCAGGTCGCCGGCCCCTCGATGATGAACCCGACCTGTCCCCCGGGGCGATGTTCCCGGGACCAGAGAGGCACGAGGTTCAGGTGCACGGTCAGCGCCGGCCAGCGCTGGGAGAGGATGACCCCGGCCTCGAACCCGAATCCCGACGGGCCCGCCGTGGCCGGGAGCAGGAGCTCGGGCTCGATGGCGACGCTGAGGCCCTCTCCGCCCTGCAGGCTTCCCTCGCGCAGGACGCCCTTCAAGGACACTCCCACCTCGAGCTGGGCGACCTCGCCCTGCTCACGTGGCCCGGCGAGGAGCGCACTTCCCGCGGTGTCGACGACCAGCTCCCAGCGGGGCATCACCCCCAGGTTGAAGATGAAGGTCGGGACCAGCTCGGTCCGTCCCTGGGACCACTGGAGCTGGGTGAGGCCGATCTCGAGCTCGATGACGTGCAGCTCGGCGACATCGGAATCTGTCTGGTCGAAGGGCCGGTACGCCCGCGCGCCGCCCCCTGCCAGGATCATCAGGGTGGTGGCCCACCGGGCCGCAACGGCGACGCGGCGCCGGCGACAGAGGTCGGTTCCCGTCACGGAGCGCTCGCTGGGAATGCTAGACCCTACCGCCGCCTCCCGTGAGCGAGATATCCCCACCGGGGCGGAGCGCCGCGGCCACGGCGCTCTGCTCGTCCGCTGGCGGACGCCGCCGCCTCGCCGCTGCAAGGAGTGCCCCTCGATGACCACCCTTCTCCTCCTGATGTCGCTCTCCGCAGCTCCGGCCGCTCCTCTGCACGAGGTCAAGCTCGATCCGGCGGGCGGACGCGTGGTCATGGACTACCTCGGCTACGACGCGGGCAAGGACCGCGTCTGGGCCCCCGGGGGAAACACGGGCATGGTCTTCGTGGTCGACGCCGCGACCGGGCTGGTGCACGCCGTCCGCGGGTTCGCCGCCCGGGAGCGGAACGGGCATCTCCTCGGCCCCAGCTCGGTGACGTTCGGACCGGTGGCCGCGTACGTCGGCAATCGGGCCGACGGCTCGGTGTGCGCGGTGGATCGGGCGACGCTCGAGAGGGGTCCCTGCCTCACCTTGCCCGAATCGCCGGACGGGCTGGCCTACGTCGAGGCCACCCGGGAGGTGTGGGCGACCACGCCGCGCTCGAGCTCGCTCACGCTGATCTCGACCGCCAACGGCGAGCTCCGTCTCGCCGGCCGCATCGAGCTTCCCGGTGCGCCCGAGGGCTACGCGGTGGACGGGGACGGCCACTTCTACACCAACCTCGAGGACAAGGACCGCACCCTTGCCGTGGACGTGAGGGCTCGGCGGGTCCTGCGGAGCTGGGCCGCCCAGTGCGGAGCCGACGGACCACGGGGACTCTCGCTCGTCCCGGGCCGCCCGCTCCTCGTCGTCGCGTGCACCGATGCGGTGCAGACCTTCGCCATCGACAAGGACGCACCCACGCGGCTGGACCGACTCGAGACGGGAGCGGGGGTGGACAACATCGACGTGGGCCCTGGCCCGGAGGTCCTCGCCGCCGCAGGAAAGGCGGAGCGGCTGGTCCGGGCGAGCATCCTTCCCGACGGGAAGCTCCGGGAAACGGCACGCGTGCCGTCCTCGAAGGGGGCTCGCGTCGTGGTCGTGACCGCGAAGGGCGTGGGCTATGCCGCCGATTCGGCCCAGGGCAGGCTGCTGGTCCTGGCACCGCCCTGAGGGCCGCACGGGGCGATGGCGCTCGGCCGGGAAGTGTTAAAGCTCTGGGGCCGCCCGTGAACGAGACGGCCCACAGACTGCGCTCCGCCTCGCCTGCGCTGGCCCTGCTGCTCGTGGCGCTCCTGGGACTGGGCTTCCAGCTGCAATTGCCTCGCGCCTTTCCCTCCGACGCGGACTACCGCGGAGTGGCCGAGGCCCTGGCGGCGGAACGTGCCCCGGGCGACGTGGTGCTTCTCCACCCGTGGTGGACCGAGCGCGCCCGGCTCTTCCTTCCGCCGGACCTCCCGGTGGTGGGGTACCTCGGAGACACGACGGACGACCTCGTCGCCCACCCCCGGGTCTGGGTGCTCGCGAACACGCGGCTCCCGAGAACACCGGACGCCGACTTCCGGCGCAACTTCCTTCCCGACCGGACACGGCTCGCCGAGGCGCGCCAGTTCGGTCCGCTCACGCTCACCGCCTACCGGAACGGCCGCGCCCGGCGCGTCGTCCTCTCTGCCGCCGACGCCTTCGATCGCCTGGAGGTCGCGGTGGAGGGCGGAGGCCCCTGCCAGCGTTCCGGGGCGCGGGTGCAGTGTCCGTTCGACGCCTCGGTCGAGGTGTCCTGGCACGAGGTCCTCTATCAGCCGGTGCGCTGCCTCGACGTCGTGCCCCCAGGGGGTGGTCGTGCGCTCACCCTCCGGTTGCCGGAGGGCCCGGCCGCCGACGCGCTGCTGCTCGAGGCAGGAATCGTCTGGGAGCACGCCTGGCTGCCGGGACGGGCAGAGGTGCACCTCCGGCTGGAGAGCCCCGCCGGCGCGCTCCACCTTCGCATCCCCGGCGCGCACGAGGGCCTCGTCCGCGGCGAGTCGCCGGCCTCGGCCGCGGGACCGTGGAGCCTCCGGATCGAGACGTCGAACCCGCAGGATCGCCAGCTCTGCGTCCGGTTGCGCGCGCTGGGGGCTGCGCGATGAGCCGGGCTCCCTCGCCGCTCGACCGCCGCATCGCGCTCGGCCTCGGGCTCGTGACCTTCGTCGTGCTCTGGGCCACCGAGCGTCCGGTGGGCTTCGTCCGGGACGAGAGCGTCTACTTCGCCGCGGCAGAGCAGTTCGCCCGCTGGTGGGCGCTCCTCTTCCACGCTCCGGCCTCCGCGCTGAGCGACCGGGGCATCTCACAGGCGTTCGACTTCAACCACGAGCACCCGATGCTGATGAAGTCGCTCTACGGGTGGTCGCATGCGCTCTTCCACTCCACCCTGGGCTGGGTTCGTCCCGCGGCCGGCTTCCGCCTTCCCGCCTTCGCGGTCGCCGCGCTGATTCCCGCGCTCCTCCACGCCTGGGGCTCGGTGCTCTGGGGGAGGCGCGCCGGGCTCTTCGCCGCGCTGTGCTTCTTCGTCGTCCCCCGCCACTTCTTCCACGCCCACCTGGCCTGCTTCGACATGCCGGTGGCGGCGATGTGGTTCCTCGTCGTGTACCTCTTCTGGCGCGCCGAGGAGGACCTCCGGCTCGCGCCCTGGGTCGGGCTGGCCTTCGGCCTGGCGCTGGCCACCAAGCACAACGCCTTCTTCCTTCCGGTGGTGCTCACCCCTTTCGGCGTGCGGGCCGCGTGGCGGACGGCCGGAGCGGACGGCCGGTCGGTGCTGGTCCGGATGGCCCAGGCCGCGCTGGCCTTCCTCGGCTACGCGCTGTTGGTGCTCGTCGTGAGGGGGCGGGAGGGGCTGGTGCAGTCGTGGCAGCTGCTCTCTCCGCAGACCTTCGGCGTCGTGGCGCTGGTGGGCGGTCTCGTCGTGCTCGCGGTCCGGCTCCGGACCGTGGACCCGGCGGCGTTCGTCCCGATCGCCCCGCTGGTCGCGATGGGCCTCCTCGGGCCAGCGGTCTTCTACGTCCACTGGCCGTGGCTCTGGTACCACCCGGTCGACCGCCTGGCCTGGTACTTCGACTTCCACGCCACGCACGTCCACTACGCCTGGACCTACTTCGGAGACGTGCTGCGGGCCCCACCGTTCCCGCTGTCCTACGTCTTCGTCGTCACCGCGCTCACCCTCCCCGTCTCCCTGCTCCTCCCGATGGGGGTGGGGCTCCTCCGCACCGCCGTGCGGAACCTCGGCGACCTCGTCCCGGCGCTCGGACGGCGGTTCGGGCGCGGGGGCTCGGCCGAGTGGCTGCTGGGCGTGAATGCGCTCTTCTCGATCGTTCTCATCAGCCTCCCTGATGTGCCGCACTTCGGGGGGGTGAAGCACTGGCTCCCCTCGATGCCATTCCTCGCGCTTCTGGCGGGGCGGGAGTTCGGCCGGGCGTCGGTGGGGCTCGCGTCGGCGCTCCCGCTCGCGCCGCGCCGCGCCATCGCGGCGACTCTCGCGCTCGGGGCCGTCGTTCTGCTCCCGGCCTTGACGCTGACCGTCCATGTGCACCCGTACGGCACGTCCGCCTACGGAGAGCTGGCGGGTGGTATCCCCGGCGCGGCCAGCCTCGGGCTGCAGCGTCAGTACTGGAGCAACAATGTCACCGGGGTGCTGCCGTGGATCGATGCGAACGCCCGACAGGGTGCCCGGGTCTGGCTGCACGAGGTGAACGGGCTCTCCTTCCGCGACTACCAGCGCAATGGGATGCTGCGGACGGACGTGGTGCCCGTGGGGGGCCCCGAGGACGCGGACCTCGCGGCCGTTCAGTACCACCAGGAGTTCCGCGAGCAGGAGGTCTTGGTCTGGCAGGCCTTCGGGACCTGGGTCCCCTCGACGGGCCTGTACCTCGACGAGACTCCGCAGGTGGTCGTCTACCGGCGCCCCTGAGCGCTGGGCGAGCTCACCCGCGGGAAAGGGGAGAGCCGTGAACATTCGTCCTCTCGTCGCCGGAGTCGGCCTCGTGCTGCTCGCCGCGTGCGCCCGCACCGGCGCACCAGCTCAGCGCGTGGAGCTCCGGCGCATCTCCGGGGACACCGTGCAGTTCGTCCCCAGCGAAGGTCAGATGCCGTACTGCCTGATCTTCACCCACTCAGCGAAGCGGGTGGTCCGCCAGCTCACGATGAGCAAGACCAACGTCTCGGTGAAGTGTCCCGCCGGCGAACCGGTGCTCGGCCTGGCCTACCGGATCCCGGTCGAGGAGGGCCCGGTGAAGATCCACGTCTTCTTCTCGGACCAGCGCCTCGAGGCCGCGAGCGTGGCCAACCAGCTCAACGAGATGGCCAGCCCGAGCTTCAACCCCATCGACTTCCGCATGCCCGGCAAGGTGGTGGTGGACACCATCGACTTCATCCCCACCGAGTCGAACGAGCCGAAGCCCGGAACCCTCGTTCCGCGGCCGTCCGAGCCCGCGGCGACGAACCGCCCCGGCTGAGCCCGATCGACCCGGCGCCTTTGCGCCGGTCCGCAGGCGTCCCACTGGGGCGGGGGGCTGAGCCTGGGACGTCAGAGGGCGGCGCGGGCGATGGCGAGGAGGTCGGCCTCGGTGGTCGGCCGGGGGTTGCCCTGGTGAGAGGCGTCGCGGAAGGCGAGCGCCGCGATGCGCGGCAGGTCCGGCTCCTTCACTCCTGCCTGCGAGAGCCGGGTCGGTAGCCCCGCGTCGGCCACCAGCCGCCGCACACGGTCGATGGCGATCCCGGCGAGCACCTCCTCCACCGGTCCGGCGGGCTCGCCCATGGCGATCGCCACCCGCGCCAGGCGGGCCGAGACCGCGCTGCGGTTGAAGGCCATCACCGAGGGGAGGACCACGGCGTTCGCCAGCCCGTGGTGGAGGCCGGCGACGGGGGTGAGCGCGTGCGCGAGCGCGTGGGCGTTCCCCAGCCCCTTCTGGAAGGCCATCGCCCCCTCCATGGCCGCGATCATCATGTCCAGGCGCGCCGGAAGGTTCGTCGGCTCCCGCAGCACCATCGGGAGGGCACGGGCGACGCGCCGGATCCCATCGATGGACACGGCGTCCGCCAGGGGGTGGAAGCCGTTGCTGAGGTACGCCTCGAGGCAGTGGGTGAACGCGTCGAGGCCGGTGGCGGCGGTGGCACGCGGCGGGAGCCCGAAGGTCAGCTCGGGATCGCAGATCGCGCACCGAGGGAGCAACGCCGGCGCGAAGATGACCGTCTTCCGTCCGGTGTCCTCGAGGAAGGCCACCCCGCTCCGGCTCACCTCGCTCCCGGTGCCGGCAGTGGTGGGGATGGCGATGAGCGGCGGGAGCGGATGCACGACGAAGCGGTCTCCGCCGGTCGCGTCGTCGTAGCGGCTCAGCGGGGGCGAGTGGCTGGTGAGGAGCTGCACCAGCTTCGCCGCATCGAGCGGGCTGCCGCCCCCGAGGGCGATGATGCCGTCGCAGCCGCCGGTCCGGTACGCCTCGAGCCCGGCGAACACGTCGCGCTCCGTCGGGTCGGGGGTCACGCGGTCGAAGAGCACGTGCACGATGCCCGCCTCGCCGAGCACCGCCATCACCCGGTCGGCGAGGCCGGCCTTCAGCACGCCGACGTCGGTGACCAGCAGCGGCCGGCGCATCTCCAGGCGCTTCACCTCGTCCGGCAGGAGCTTCAGCGCACCCGCCCCGAGGACGATGCGGGTGGGCCAGGACATGACGGTGATTCGCGCGGCGGCCGGGAGGTCGAAGAAGGAGGTATCCATGGGTCAGGCCAGCTCGAAGTAGCGCTCCAGCTCCCACGTGGTGACGGCCCGCTCGTACTGCCGGACCTCCCAGGTGCGGGTGCGCAGGTAGTGGTCGACGAACTCCTCGCCCAGGAGCTCGCGGGCGACGGTGCTCCGGTCGAGCAGGGCCACGGCGTCGCGCAGGTTCCGCGGCAGCGGGGCGGCGTCGCTCCGGTAGGCGTTGCCGGTCACCGGCTCACCGGGGTCGATCCGATTCTCGATGCCCCACAGCCCCGCGGCGAGCGAGGCCGCCATCCCGACGTAGGGGTTCATGTCCGCACCGAGGAGGCGGAACTCCACCCGCATCGACTTCGGGTCGATCCCGATGACCCGCAGGGCGCAGGTCCGGTTCTCACGCCCCCAGGTCGCCGAGGTGGGCGCCCAGGTGTTCTCGACGCTCCGCTTGTAGCTGTTGACGTTGGGCCAGTAGAGCGCGGTGAGCTCTGGCATCAGCCTCAGCTGTCCGCCCAGGTAGTGGCGGAAGGTCTCCGAGAGCCCGTGGTCGGCGCGCGGGTCGTGGAAGGCGTTGCGCGCGCCATCCAGGGTCCACAGCGACTGGTGGACGTGGCCCGAGCAACCCGGAAGCCGCGCGCTCGGCTTGGACATGAAGCAGGCGGTGAGATCGTACCGGGCGCAGATCTCCTTCACCGCGGACTTGAAGAGCACCGACTTGTCGGCCGCGGGCTCCAGCACGTCGTAGCGGATGGCGGTCTCGTAGACGCCGGGGCCGGTCTCGGTGTGGAAGCCCTCCACGTCGAGGCCGAAGGCGTTGCACCCGTCGAGCAGGGCGTGGACCAGGTCCGAGCTCTGCGACGTGCGGAGCCAGGAGTAGCCGAACATGCCCGGGTCGAGCGTCTCGAGGTTCTGGAAGCCCTTGGCCCGCAGCGAGGAGGGCGTCTCGCGGAAGATGAAGAACTCGTACTCACTCCCGAACTTCGGGAGGAAGCCCATCGCGCGCGCCCGCTCACCCACCCGGCGCAAGAGCGCCCGCGGGCTGGGCTCGTAGTCCGATCCGTCGGGCATCACGAAGTCGAGCAGGAAGGCCGCGGTGGCGGGCTCCCACGGAATCATCCGGGCGGTGGAGAGGTCGATCCGCGCCTGGAGGTCCGGGTAGCCGGTGTGCCAGCCGGTGACCCGGGCGTTGTCGTAGAGGTCGTCGGCCAGGTCCCAGCCGAAGACCACGTCGCAGAAGCCCAGTCCACCGCGGGCCGCCGAGGCGAACTTCTCGAGGCTGACGTACTTTCCCCGCAGCACGCCGTCGAGGTCGACGCCGGCGATCTTCACCTGGGTCGCGCCCTTCTCCCGGAGCCAGCGGAGGACGGGCTCCACCGGGTCCTCCTCGCTCCTCGCCTGCTTCTTGGCACGCGCGGGGCGTCGGGTGACACGGGCGGCGCGGGGCATCGCTCAGACCTCCGGGAGGTGGGTCCAGACCGTCTTCAGCTGGGTGTAGTTCTCGAGCGCGTGCGCCGAGAGGTCGCGGCCCCAGCCGGACTCCTTGTAGCCCCCGAAGGGCGCGGCGTCGTCGAACTCGTTGAAGCAGTTGATCCACACCACGCCGGCCTGCACCCGCCTGGCCAGGGCGTGCGCCCGGGCCACGTCGCGGGTCCAGATGCTGGCCGCGAGCCCGTAGGTCGTGCCGTTGGCCACCCGCAGGGCCTGGGCCTCGTCCTCGAACCGCATCACCGCGAGCACCGGGCCGAAGATCTCCTCCTGGGCGATCCGCATGTGGGGCTGCACGTCGGTGAAGACGGTGGGCTTGAGGAAGTTCCCCTTCGCCTTCGAGCCCTCGCGGTCGCGCTCGCCACCGCAGGCCAGGGTGGCGCCCTCGCTCCTGCCCGCCTCGACGTAGGTGAGGATGGTCTCCAGCTGGTGGGTGCTCACCTGCGCGCCCATCTCGGTGCGCTCATCGAGCGGATCGCCGACGACCATCTTCCGCGCCCGGGTCACCAGCCTCTCCACGAACGCGTCGTGGGCCCTGGCCTGCACCAGCACCCGGCTCCCGGCGTTGCACACCTCGCCCTTGTTCCCGAAGATTCCCCAGAAGCAGGCCTCGATCGCCCGGTCCAGGTCCGCGTCGGCGAAGACGACCTGGGGGCTCTTCCCTCCCAGCTCCAGGGTGAGCTTCTTCAGATTGCTGTCCGCCGAGGCGTGGAGGAGCCGACGGGCGGTGCGCACCGAGCCGGTGAAGGCGATCTTGTCCACGCCGGGGTGCCGGGCCAGCGCCTCGCCGGTGGGGGCGCCGTACCCCGGGAGCACGTTCAGGACGCCGGGCGGCAAGCCCAGCTCCCGTGCCAGCTCGCCCAGCTTCAGGGCAGTGAGCGGTGTGAGCTCGCTCGGCTTGAGGATGACGGTGCAGCCGGTGGCGAGCGCGGGTGCGAGCTTCCAGCAGGCGAGGCAGGTCGGGTAGTTCCAGGGGACGATGGCGGCGACCACGCCCAGCGGCTCGCGGAGCACGTAGGTGAGGAAGTTCCCGTCCACCGGGAGCACCTCGCCGGCGATCTTGTCCGACCACTCCGAGGCGTAGGCCAGGGTGGCGCTCGCGGGCGCGATGTCCCCGCGGATCGCCTCCCGGAAGGTCTTGCCGTTCTCCAGCGAGGCGACCAGCCCGAACTCCTCGCGGCGCTCCCAGAGCGCGTCGGCCAGCTTCCGGACGAGCTTCCCGCGCTCCCGGGCGCTCATCCGCGCCCACGGTCCCGACTCGAACGCCCGGCGCGCGGCATGCACCGCCTTGTCCACGTCGGAAGGGCCGGCGGCCGGAGCCTGGAAGAAGACCTCCCCGGTCGCCGGATTGGTGACCGGGATGGTGCCTCGCTCCGCCGGAGCGACCGACTCGCCGTCGATGAGGAGCTTCGCCTCGGGAAGCCGGGGGGTCATGCTGCGTGCGTCGGACATGACCGGATGTGTCCCTCGCGTCCGGGGGGCTGCGCAAGCGCGCCCTCGGTGACGGAGTCGTGTCGGACCGGCCGGGGACGGGGGACGGGTTCGCGCTCGCCCGGGAAGCGCCCTCCGCGATAGAGGAGGAGCATGCGCCGTCTCCTCCTCGCCGCCCTGCTGGCCATCGCCACCGGCTGCGCCTCGACCCGCGTGGTGTCGACCTGGGCCAACCCCGCACTGGCCTCGCGGCGCATCGAGAGCTTCGCGGTGTTCACCTCGACCGGTTACCCCCTGATCAGCAAGACCATCCAGAGCTTCGCCTCCACGCAGGTCAACCCGGTCGTGGTCGGCGGTGCGGTCTCCTCCGGCTGGGATGCCGCGGGGTTCTACGAGTACTGGTCCGCGCCGCTGACCTTCGCCGAGTACACCACCGAGGAGGACCGCTTCGTCGGCGAGACGGTGCTCTGGGCACTGCCCGACGACCGGGCGATGTGGGCCATGCGCACCAGCACTCACCGGACCGACCCCGGGGCCTTCGCCGACGACATCGCCGCGACGGTCGCGGCCGATCTGCGCAAGGCGGGAATCGTCCCCGACCGGTGAGGAGGCGTGGCGACGTGAGCAACCGCTGGGAGCGCGTTCTCGACCAGAAGCCGGTCCCGCTCCGGGAGCACCTGCTCGACGAGGCGGCGAGGCTGCTCCTCGGCGACCTCGGGCGGTGGCCGCTTCCGATCGACGAGGTCGATCCGCGGACCGGTACCGGGGTGGCCGAGCACCTCGGGCCCGAGGCGCCGCGCCCCTCGCCCGCCGTGCTTCCCGAGGCGCTGAAGCTCGTGCGCTGGGAGCTCGGGCGGGACCACGACGCCTACGACGACTACATGCGCAACCGGAGATACCAGGAGGCCGGAGTCCCCGAGCGGGAGCGGCCGGTGCTGCTCCTCGTGTCGCGATGGGTGCTCGAGCAGCTGCTCGCGCTCTCCGAGGCCACCGAGGGCAGGGTCGATCGCCCTGCGCTCCTGGGCGTGGTCGACCGCCTCGCGCGCGGCCTGCCCCGGAGCGGGGAGGCGTCCTGAGATGCGCCGGGCGCTCGTCACCGGAGGCGCCTCGGGCCTGGGGCTCGCCGTCGCCACCCGCCTCGTGGACGACGGCTGGGCGGTCGAGCTCTGGGACCTGGATGCCTCCCGTCTCGAAGCCTCGATGGCCGGGAGGGAGGGCGTCCGCCGGCGCGTCGTCGACGTGCGCTCGGCCGAGCAGGTCCGCGCCGGCCTCGAGGCGCTCGCCGACCCGCCGGATCTCGTCTTTCACGCCGCCGGCGTGTGCCACGTGGGAGATCTGGAGACCCTCCGGCTGGAGGAGTGCCGGCTGGACATGGAGGTCAACTTCCTCGGGACGGTGCACGTGCTCCATGCCGCCGTGCCGCACCTCCGGCGGGGGAGCCACGTCATCTGCGTGGCCAGCGTGGCCGGGCTGAAGGGCCTGCCCGAGTTCGCCGGGTACGGAGCGACGAAGTTCGCGGTGCTGGGCTTCTGCGAGGCGGTCCTGGGCGAGCTGCGGCGCCGGGGGATCTCCCTCTCGGTCCTCTGCCCGCCGGCGGTCGCGACCCCGATGGTGCGCAACCTCTCCTACCACCCGGCGCTGTACTCGCTCTTCCCGTTCTCGGACGAGCGGGCGGTGGTCGGGACCGTGATGCGCGGGCTCCGCTCGCGGCGCTTCCTCCTCATGGTGGACGCCGGCACCCGGGCGCTGCGGCTGGTCGACCGGGTCGCGCCGCGCCTCCTGGCCCGCTACCTGGACTGGAGGGTGCAGCGGTTCCGGCGCGCCCATCCTGACTGGAGGAGCGAGCGGCCACCCCCGCTCCGCTGATGGCGACCACCGGCGGGGACGCGGATGCTGAGCGCGCGCGGGCTGTCGGCGATTGCCTCGGCACGGCCGCTCGCTCCAAGCTGGGCCGATGGCGACGACCCGGCGCTGGCATCCGACGGCCTGCATCCTCTGCGAGTGCAACTGCGGCCTCGAGGTGGAGCTGGGCGGCGAGGGCGGACGCCACCTCGTCCTGGTGCGGGGTGACAAGCGTCATCCCTCCTCGAAGGGCTACGCCTGCGAGAAGGCCCACCGGCTCGACCACTACCAGAACGGGCGCGACCGGCTGACCACCCCGCTGCGCCGGCGGGCCGACGGTCGCATGGAGGCGATCGACTGGGACACCGCGATCCGCGAGGTCGCGGAGCGGCTGGCCGGGGTACGCGACCGCCACGGCGGCGAGTCCATCTTCTATTACGGCGGCGGAGGCCAGGGGAATCACCTTCCCGGCGCGTACAGCACCGGGACCCGTCGGGCGCTCGGCTCGCGCTGGCGCTCCAGCGCGCTCGCGCAGGAGAAGACCGGGGAGTTCTGGGTCACCGACCGCATGTTCGGCGTGCCGGCGATGCGCGCCGACTTCGAGCACTGCGACGTCGCACTGTTCCTGGGGAAGAACCCCTGGCACTCCCATTCCATCCCCCACGCACGCGTCACCCTGAAGCAGATCGCCGCCGACCCGGCGCGGACCCTGATCGTCGTCGACCCGCGCCGGACCGAGACCGCCGAGCTGGCGGACATCCACCTCCAGGTCCGGCCCGGGACCGACGCCTCGCTGCTCGCCGCCCTCCTGGCCATCCTCGTGGAGGGGGACCGGCTGGACCATGCGTTCCTCGCCGCGCGGACGGTGGGCCTCGAGCCCGTGCTGGGCGCACTCCGGGCCGTCCCGGTGGCCACCCACTGCGCGCGTGCCGGGGTCGACGAGGCGCTGGTCCGCCGGACGGCCGAGGTCCTCGGCAAGGCCCGGGCGCTGGCGACCTTCGAGGACCTCGGCGTGCAGATGAATCGCGACTCGACGCTGGTCAGCTACCTGCACAAGCTGCTCATCGCGCTCACCGGGAGCATCGGGCGCGAGGGCACCGCCTTCGTCCCCACCGTGCTCTCGCCCATCGCCAGCGGAGCCTCGGCCCGGAGGAGCCCGGTCGCGGGCGCGCCGATCATCAGCGGGCTGGTGCCGTGCAACGTGATCGCCGAGGAGATCCTCACCGACCACCCGGCCCGCTACCGCGCGATGCTGGTCGAGGCGGCCAATCCGGCTCACTCCCTCGCCGACTCGAAGCGTTTCCGCGAGGCGCTGCGGGCGCTGGACACCCTGGTGGTCATCGACGTGGCGATGAGCGAGACCGCCCGGCTGGCCCACTACGTGCTGCCCGCGGCGAGCCAGTTCGAGAAGGCCGAGGCCACCTTCTTCAACTTCGACTTCCCCGAGAACTACTTCCACCTGCGGCCGCGCCTGTTGCCGCCTCCGGCCGGGGTGCTGCCGGAGGCGGAGATCCACGCCAGGCTGGCGCTGGCGCTCGGCGCGATCACGGAGGAGGACCTCACGACGCTCCACGCAGCCGCTGCTGCCGGACCCCGGGCCTACGCCGAAGCGGTGCTGGGCAACGTGATCGGGGACCCGCGCCTCCAGCATCAGGCGCCGGCACTCCTCTACCGCACCATGCCCCTGCCTCCCGAGGTGCGGGAGGGTGCCATCGTCTTCGCGCTCGCGCTCCGGGCCGCGACCCAGAACCCGGCATCGCTCGCCCGCGCCGGCTTTGGTGGCTCACCCTTCGAGGCGGCGCAGGCGCTCTTCGGGGCCCTGCTCGAGAAGCCATGGGGGGTGGTCTTCGCCGTGGACACTTGGGACGAGGTCCTCGTCCGGATCGGAACGGCCGACGGGAAGATTCACCTCGCGCTGCCCGACCTTCTCGAGGAGCTCGGAAGCTTGCCCACCTCGGCGGCGGCTGCAGATCCAGCGTTCCCCTACGTCCTCTCCGCCGGGGAGCGGCGTTCCTTCACCGCGAACACCATCATTCGCGACCCCTCCTGGCGGACGCGGGACGCCGGGGGTGCGCTGCGGATGAGCGCGCCCGACGCCGCCAGGCTGGGGGTCCGGAACGGGGACCGGGTCCGGTTGTCGACCCGGCGCGACTCGGTGGTGGTGGGAGTGGAGGTGTCGGAGACGATGCAGCCCGGCCACCTCTCGCTGCCGAACGGTCTCGGGCTCGTCTACCCCGTCGATGGCGTGGAGGGACGGACTGGCATCGCCCCGAACGAGCTCACCGCCGGCGAGGACCGGGATCGATTCGTGGGAACGCCGTGGCACAAGAGCGTGCCGGCGCGCGTCGAACCGGCCTGAAGCCCGCGCGCGACGGGCGGCAAGGTCGGGCTAGAGCTGGGCCACGGCGTCCTTGTACAGCTCGTCGAGGAGCGGCTGGTACTTCCGCTCCACCAGCTGACGCTTGAGCTTCAGGCTGGGGGTGAGGTCACCGCTCTCCACCGTCAGGTCCTGGGGAAGGATGACGAACCGTTTGATGGTCTCGAAGCTCGCGAGCTTGGTGTTGAGCGCGGTCACGCTCTCCTGGATCATCGCCTTGACGTCGGGAGACCGGACGAGGTCGTCGTAGCTCTTCCCCGCGAACCCATGCGCCTTGGCCCAGGCTCGGATCGCCTCGGGGTCGATGGAGATGAGGGCGGAGACGAAGTGCCGGTTGTTCCCGTGGATCAGGACCTGGCTCGCGTGCGGGCAGGCGATCTTGAGCTTGAGCTCGAGTTCCGTGGGCACGATGTACTTGCCCTGGGAGGTCTTGAGGAGCTCCTTCTTCCGCCCGGTCACCACGAGGAAGCCGTCCTCGATGTGCCCGAGATCCCCGGTGTGGAGCCAGCCCTCCGCATCCAGTGCGTCTCGGCTGAGCTCCGGCAGCCCGTGATAGCCCCGCATGATTCCTCGTCCGCGGAGGAAGATCTCCCCGTCCTCGGCGATCTTCAGCTCGGTGCCCGGCAAGGGAGGCCCGACGGTCCCGAGCCGGTACCGCCCGGGGAGGTTCACGCAGCTCGCCGCGCTGCTCTCGGTGAGCCCGTATCCCTCGAGGATCAGCACGCCGGCGGCGTGGAAGAACTCCGCCACCGTCAGCGAGAGCGGCGCGCTCCCGGAGACGAAGAAGCGCAGCCGGCCACCGAAGCGGCTCTGGATCTTCGAGAAGACCAGCCGGGAGGCCAGGGCGTGCTTCAAGGTCAGGAGCCCGCGCGGAACCTGGCCGGCACGGCGCAGGCGGGACACCTCGGCGCCCACCGCGAAGGCCCAGCGGAAGATGCCGTAGGTGGTGCCGCCCTTCTCCTTCGCCGATTCGATGACCCGGTTGTAGATCTTCTCGAAGATGCGCGGGACGGCGGCGATGAAGGTGGGCCGCACGCGAGGGAGGTTCTCCACCAGTCGTTCCACCCGTCCGTCGATGGCGGTGGGGAAGCCGATCCGGAGCTGCGCCACCTCGAGCACCTTGCCGAAGATGTGGGCCAGCGGCAGCCAGAGGTACTGGACGTCGTCGACCGTCAGCAGGCCCAGCGCGTCGATCGCCTCCGCCTCGTAGATCCAGGCGTCGTGGGTCAGCTCCACACCCTTGGGCCGGCCAGTGGTGCCCGAGGTGTAGATCAGCGTCGCCAGGTGCTCGTTGCGTACCGCCCGGGCGGTGGACTCGAAGGCTCCCGGGTTCCGGGCGTCGTTCGCCCGTCCCTTCTCGATCAGCTGCTCGAGCGTGATCACCCATCCGTCGGCGCTCGGTGCTCCGTCGAAGACGATGACGTTCCGCACCGTCCGGAGATCGTTCCTCCGCTCCGACAGCTTCCGGACCTGCTCCTCGTTCTCGGCGAAGACGAACACCGCGCCCGAGTCATTGACGATGTATGCGCAGTCGTCGGCGGTGCTCGAGGGATAGATGGTGGTCGTCGCCCCGCCGGCGCAGAGCGTCGCGAGGTCCGCCAGCACCCAGTCGAGGCGGGTCGAGGAGAGCAGGGCGCAGCGCTCCTCCATCCGAAGCCCGAGCTCGCGAAGCCCACACGACGCGGCCCGGACCCGCTCGCCCACCTCCGTCCAGTTCACGGAGATCCAGTCCTCGCCCCGGGGCGCCAGGAACGCCGTGGCACGTGGGGTGGCCGCGAGCCGCGCCAGGAGCAGTTCCGGGATGGTCCGCGCCGAACGTGTTCCGGAAGTGGTTCCAAGCTCCGGCCCGGCCTCGGCGCTCTTGGCTCGACTCCGGGGGCTGCCGACGTCACCCTCCGACGAGGTCCTCGACTGCATGGTCTCGGTGCTCATGTCCCGCCTCACTTGCCGCCGGTCTGCCAGTCAGCGCGATGCGCCTTACGCCTCGGCGGACCGTGGTTCCAGCTGTCCAAAGGGCCACCGACGCGGTGTGAGAGTCCGCGACCGCGCAACTTCTGCGTCGCTCGTCGACCCTCGCCCTGTTGCTGCTCAGTGATGCACGGCGGCGCGGAGCGCGGCCCGCACCTGCGCCTGGACCGGGGGTGGCACCGCCCCTGACGGGAGCGCCCGGCAGAGCGAGACCGAACGCTTGAGCTCCTCGCAGGCCGGACCACACCGGGGGCAGGTCTCGAGGTGCTGCTCGAGGCGCTCGCAGGCCGAGAGGTCCAGCTCGTCCTCGTCGCGGGTCAGCAGCTCGCGCGCCAGCTCGGGGCAGGGCGTGGACCGGCCGGCCGCGGGCCCGAGCAGCACGGCGATCCGCTCCTGGAGCGCGAGCCGTGCACGGTGCAGGCGACTCTTCAGCGCCCGCAGCTCGATGCCCACCACCCGCGCAGCTTCCTCGCCGCTGAGCCCCTCGACGTCGCGGAGGAGCAGGACCTCCCGCTGTGACTCGGGGAGCGACAGCAGCGCCTCCTGCAGCACCCGGGCCATCTCTCGCGCATGGGCCCGCTCGTCGGGGCCGGAGGCCTCGACGCTGACCTCCCGCGCGGCACCCTCGAGCGACTCGTGTCGCTCCGGCTCGCCGACCGCCCGGCGGCGAGCCTTGGTGCAGAAGCTCCGGGCGACCTGGTACAGCCAGGTCGAGAGCTGGGCGTCCCCGCGGAACTGGCGAACTCCCCGGAACGCGGCGAGCAGGGTCTCCTGGAGGACGTCCCGTGCGTCCTCCTCGTTCCCGCACATGCGCAGGCCGAAGCGGAAGATCTGCTGCTCGTGGCGGGCGAGGAGCGCCTCCAGCGCCGCGTCGTCACCGACCCGCGCCGCCTCCAGCAGCTCCTCGTCCGACCGTGCCATCCCTGAGGCTCGAATCTATCCGCCCGGGACGGAGGCCGCCCCCGAATCCTTTGCTCGGCGGGCTGGCTCAGAGCCCCCGGGAGCGCTCCCTCGGAGGTTTTCCGCATGAGGTTCCTCGACTGGATGTCCACCCCGCCTGGACGGCTGCTCCGGATCCTCCTCGGGGTCGGCCTGATCGCGGTGGGCCTGGCGGTCGTCCACGGCGCGGCCGGGACGGCGATCGCCGCCTTCGGGCTGGTCCCGCTGACGACGGCCATCGTGAACGTCTGCCCCGTCCGGCCCCTGGTGGTGCTCTGGCGGAGGAGCCGCTCCCTGCCCGGACACGGCGCTTGAGTCGTCCCCACGTCCGAACGTAAGAACCCTCGCCCGGGAGCTCGGCTCCGGGAGGACCCGAATGAAGTTCGCCGAATTCATGGCCACGCCGCTGGGGCGGGGCATCCGCATCGCCGCGGGCGCGCTGCTCATCTACGTGGGACTGAACGTGGTGCAGGGAGTGCCCGGGACGGTGCTGGCGGTCGTGGGCATCGCGCCGATCGTCACCGGCCTCCTCAACATCTGCCTCCTCGGCCCGCTGCTCGGCGCCCCGATGCGAGGCGCCCCGAAGCCGAAGGCCTGACGGCTGTCCGGCCGCTCAGGCGGTCGACGAGGCGCTCCGGAGCCACGCCTCCAGCTCCGGCGCGGGCTGCACGCCCATTCGCCGCTCGCGCTCCCGCCCTGCCTGGAAGAGCACCGCGGTGGGGATGGCGCGGATCCCGTACCTCGCTGCCGGCTCGGGGTGTGCCTCGGTGTCGACCTTGAGCACGACCGCGCTCCCCGCCAGGCGCCGGGCCACCTGGTCGAAGATCGGCGCCGCGACCCGGCAGGGGCCACACCACGGCGCCCAGAAGTCCACCAGCACCGGAACCGGCGAGGAGGCGATCGCCCGCTCCAGCCCTTCGCCGTCGACGTCTTGCGGGGCCCCGTCGGTGGGCAGGTCCCTCTTGCACCGCCCGCACACCGGCGTCCCGCCGGCGGTCCCCACCCGGTTGAACGCTCCGCAGCTGGGACAGCGGTACAGGGCCATGGCGCGCCTCAGTTGAGGCGGGTGACCAGGACCCGCTCTTCGGTGAGCTCCTCCATCGCGTCGCGCACGCCCTCCCGGCCGAGCCCGCTCCGCTTCACCCCTCCGTAGGGCATGTTGTCACTCCGGAAGCTCGGCGCGTCGTTGACGATGACCCCGCCCACCTCCAGCCCGTGGAAGGCCTGCCGCACCCGGCGCAGGTCGCGGGTGAAGATTCCCGCCTGGAGCCCGTACTGCCCGCCATTCACCGCCGCGAGCCCGGCGTCCCAGTCCGCCACCGGCCACACCGCCACCACCGGGCCGAAGACCTCCTCGCGCGAGATCTTCGCGTCCTCCCGGACGTCGACCAGCACCGTGGGCTGGAGGAGCCGTCCCTCGCGGCGGTGCCCGGTGAGCACCCGCGCCCCGCCGGCTACGGCCTCGTCGACCCAGGCGGTGATGCGCTCCGCCGAGCGGTCGTCGACGACCGGCCCGCACACCGTGCGCTCGTCGGCGGGGTCTCCGGCGGGGACCGCCCTCGTGCGCACGAGGAGCTTCTCCAGGAAGGCCCCGTGGACCTGCTTCTCGACGTAGATCCGCTGCACCTTGATGCACACCTGGCCGGCGTAGCCGAAGCCCGCGGCGACGCAGCGCTCGACCGCGTGGTCCAGGTCGGCGTCGGCGCCGACCACCACCGCCGCGTTCCCGCCCAGCTCGAGCAGGACGCGACCCGGCGCCTTCTGCTTCAGCGCCCAGCCGACGCTGGCGCTCCCGGTGAAGGAGAGGATCCGCACCCGCGGGTCGGTCGCCAGCCGCTCGGCGACCGCGTTGTCGCAGGTCAGGACTTGAACCGCGGCGCGGTCGGCGCCCGCCTCCTGCGCGATCTCCGCGAGGAGCAGCTGCGCGCTCGGGGCCTGCGGCGGTGGCTTGACGATGATCGGCGCACCCACCGCCAGCGCGGGGGCGACCTTGTGGGCCCCGAGGTTCAACGGGAAGTTGAAGGGGACGATCCCGACCACCACGCCCGCCGGAAAGCGCCGGACCTCGCACTCCACCCCCTCGGTTCCGGGGGTCAGGTCCACCGGCACCACCGAGCCGCCGAAGCGCACCAGCTCCGCGGCGGCGAGGCGGAACACCTCGGTCGCCCGCCGCACCTCCACCCGCGCCAGGGCGATGGGCTTGCCGGCCTCGTCGCAGATGGACCGGGCGAGCTCCTCGGCCCGGGTCCGGAGCCCGGCGACGATTCCCTCCAGGACGTCGCGGCGCTTGCCGGTGCTCTGCCGGGCCAGCCGCTCGCGTGCCGCCGAGGCCACGGAGAGCGCCCGCTCGGCATGCGCCACCGAGGCCTGCGCCACGCGCCGGAGCAGCCGGCCGTCCCAGGGCGCGCGCACCTCGGCTTGGTGCTCGCCGTCCACCCAGCCACCGTCGATCCACAGCCGTCCGTCGCTCATGGCGACGACGTACTCCCGGCCGGCCCGGCCTGCCAGGGTGCGGCTCTCCCGGGGCGGTCGCTCGATCCGGCATTGAACGGCCGGCAACCCTGTGGCAAGCGTCCCCCGAGCCGGATGCCGGACGCCCAGCCACTTCCCTTCCGCCGCCGCGCGACCCTGCTCGTCCTCCTCTGGATCGCGCTGGCGGTGGTCCCGATCGTCTTCCCGGCGGCCTTCCTTCCGTTCGCCGGCTCGGCGCTCATCGCCTACCTGGTGGCGCCGATCCTCGACTGGCTCACCGGCCGCCGGATCCGCGGATGGGCCATCCCGCGCTGGGGGGCGATCCTCCTCATCTACGCCCTCTTCTTCCTCTTCAGCTACCTGTTCCTCATCGCCATCGTTCCCCAGCTGTACCGGGAGCTGGTGCGCATCTCCTCCAACGCCTTCTCCTTCGCTCGCTCGCTCACCCCGGAGCGCGTCCAGGAGATCGCCCGGCAGATGGAGGACTGGCTCAACTCGCACGGCGTCCCGGTCGCGCTCTCCTCCCGCTCGCTGGAGGGGGCCGACGCGGCCGAGGCCTACACCGGCCGGCCGAGCTGGAGCCTGTCGATGGACCTGGAGCGGATGATCCACGACGCCGCGGACCGCTTCTCGGGCGTCGCCCGGGCGAACGTGGCCCGGCTGGTCGAGGTCACCCGGGCGCTCGTCACCGGCGTCTTCAAGGGAATCTTCACCCTCTTCCTGATGCTGATGGTGGCGGCGTTCCTCTCCATCGACTCGACCCGGATCCGCGACTACTTCCGCTCGCTGGTCCCGCCGGAGTGGACCGACGACGCGGCCTCGCTCGTCCGCCGCATCGACCGGGGGCTCGCGGGCGTGGTGCGCGGGCAGGTCACCATCTGCATCGTCAACGGGGCGCTGACCTTCGCCGGGCTCCTGCTCTTCGGCGTGAAGTTCGCCTTCCTCCTGGCGACCCTGGCGACGTTCTTCAGCCTCATCCCCATCTTCGGGACCATCATCAGCTCGGTCCCCATCGTCATCATGGCCCTCGCCCAGAGCTGGCGGGCCGGCCTGGGGATGCTCTTCTGGATCATCGGCATCCACGCCCTGGAGGCGTACTTCCTCAATCCGAAGATCATGGGAACCGCGGCGCGGATCCACCCGGTGGTGGTGGTGTTCGCGCTCATCGCCGGAGAGCAGGCCTACGGGCTGGTGGGCGCGCTCCTCGGCGTCCCGGTGGCGGCCATCCTGGTGGCCTGCTTCGAGTTCGTGCGGAGGAAGGCGCAGCCGGTGCCGGTGGATCTGGCGGGAAGCTGAGCTCGAGGCGCGCCGCGGGCGCCTCAGCACTGCCGGGCGACGACGCAGTGCCCGGTACCGTCGCAGTAGGGCGTCCCGCAGCCGTTCAGCAGGGTCTGGTTCGTCGGATCCGGGCTCCCGGCCGGGCAGGCGTTCGGGGCGGGGCAGCTCGGCGCACGCGACACGTTGACCACCCCGGTTCCGTTGCCGCAGCAGGCGTTCGGGACGCAGTCCGAGGTTTGGGTGCAGACGTCCCCGACCACCCCGCCGCCGCCGTCCTCCGTGGGCCCGCAGGCGGAGAGCACGAGCAGCGCTCCGCCGAGAATTCCCCCGAGGCTCCGCTTCATCGCCGACCACCCTCCGGCCGTCGCCCTGGGACGGGCGGCGACCCGGCGAATCTTCATCGGTTCATCGAGCCGAGGAAGTCCGCGTTCGACTTGGTGGGCCTCATGTGCTTGAGAACGAACTCCATCGCGTCGATGGGCGTGAAGGGGTGCAGGACCTGCCGGAGCGCCGTGACCCGGATGAGGTCCTCGGGCCGAAGGAGGAGCTCCTCCTTCCGCGTGCCGGACTTGTTGATGTCCAGGCAGGGGAAGATGCGCTTCTCCATCAGCTTCCTGTCGAGGACGATCTCCGAGTTACCGGTGCCCTTGAACTCCTCGAAGATGACCTCGTCCATGCGGCTGCCGGTGTCGATGAGCGCGGTGCCGATGATGGTCAGGCTCCCGCCCTCCTCGATGTTGCGCGCCGCGCCGAAGAACCGTTTTGGCTTGTGGAGCGCGTTGGAGTCGACGCCGCCGGAGAGGATCTTCCCCGAGGGCGGAACCACGGTGTTGTAGGCCCGGGCGAGCCGGGTGATCGAGTCGAGCAGGATGCAGACGTCGTGCTTCTGCTCGACCAGGCGCTTGGCCTTGTCGATCACCATCTCCGCCACCTGGACGTGGCGGGTGGCCGGCTCGTCGAAGGTGCTGCTCACCACCTCGCCCCGGACGTTGCGCTCCATGTCCGTCACTTCCTCGGGGCGCTCGTCGACCAGGAGCACGATGAGGAAGATCTCGGGGTGGTTCTGGGCGATGGCGTGGGCGATGTTCTGGAGGAGCACCGTCTTGCCCGCCTTCGGCGGGGCGACGATGAGGCAGCGCTGGCCGAGGCCGATGGGCGTGAAGAGGTCGATGATCCGCGTCGTCATCTCCGAGCCGTCGAACTCGAGGTTCAGCTTCCGGGTCGGATAGAGCGGGGTGAGGTTGTCGAAGAGGATCCGCTCCTTCGCCTCGCTGCTGCTGGGGTCGACGAAGTTGACCTTGTCGACCTTCTGCAGCGCGAAGAAGCGCTCGCCCTCGCGGGGTTGGCGGATGGGCCCGTAGACGGTGTCTCCGGGGCGGAGGTTGAACCGCCGCACCTGGCTGGGGCTGACGTAGATGTCGTCGGGGCTGGGCTGGTAGTCGCTGTCCGCGCTGCGGAGGAAGCCGAAGCCGTCGGACTGCAGCTCCATCACGCCCTCGGCGTGCACCTCGAACTTCTTGTCCGCGATGCCCGAGAGGAGCGCGAAGATGAGGTCCTGCTTCTTCAGGCCCTGCGTCCCCTCGACCCCGAAGTCCTGGGCCATGTGGGACAGCTCGGTGATCTTCATCCGCTTGAGGTCGTTGAGGCGGAGGACCTGCATCGGCGTGCCGTCCGGCCCGGTCACCACCGTGGGCTCGGAGACCGGCTCGGGGGCCGATGGCCTCTCGGCCACCACCGGAGGCGCGGAGGGGTCCTCGGGGACGGCGTTCAGGTCGTCGTCGCGGACCGGCCTGGAGATGGCGGTCAGCACCGGGCGGAGGGGGGTCTGACCCTCCTCGGTGGCCTCCGCCCCGTTGGTCTCGCCGTCCGTCTCGTCGCGACGGCGGCGACCGGCCCGGCGGCGGGGGGTGGCTTCGGTGGACTCCTCGGGAGCGACCTCGAGGTCCGCGGACTTTTCTTTGCTGGAACGTGCTTTGCGCATGGGAAACGTGCTCCCCGCGCCATGGAAAGAGGGCGGGGACCGACAGACCGACCCGACAGCCGCTCGGCGCCTCGACAGCAGCGAGAGGCGCTCACTTCAAGAATGCGGTGGCCGGGGCGGAGTTGAGGCCCGCGGGCGGTGGACTTCCACTTCACCCACGGGTGGGAAGGACGTTATTGACCGACCTCCCCCCTGTCAAGAAGACCTGGAGCGGGGTGCGCACACTGCAACCACTTCCCCCGTGAACGCCGACACCGCCCGAGCCCGGGTCGAGGAGCTGAAGGCGCAGATCGCCCGGGCCGACCACCGCTACTACGTCCTCGACGACCCGGAGCTGACCGACGCCGAGTACGACGCCCTGGTCCGCGAGCTCCAGGCGCTCGAGGGCGAGCATCCGGCTCTGCGGACTCCGGACTCGCCCACCGCCCGGGTGGCGGGGACGCCATCGGATCGCTTCCGGCCCGTCACCCACCGGGTCGCGATGCTCAGCCTCTCCAACGCCTTCAGCGACGAGGAGCTGACCGAGTTCGACACCCGGGTGCACAAGGTGCTGGGGCCGGAGCCGCTCGGTTACGTCTGCGAGCCGAAGCTCGACGGGCTCGCGGTGGAGCTGGTCTACGTGGACTGCCAGCTGGTCGAGGGCGCGACGCGCGGCGACGGGACCGTCGGCGAGGACGTCACCGCCAACCTGAGGACCATCCGGGTCGTGCCGCTCGCGCTGCGGGCCCCTTCCCGGGGACCGCCCCTGCCTTCCCGGGTGGAGGTCCGTGGCGAGGTGTTTCTCCGTCGCGCCGACTTCGCTCGCCTCAACGCCCGGCGCGAGCAGGAGGGCGAGCCTCTCTACGTCAACCCGAGGAACACCGCCGCCGGCTCGCTCCGCCAGCTCGACCCGGCGATCACCGCCTCCCGCCCGCTCTCCTTCTTCGCCTACGAGGTGGGTGGCTGGGGCGGCGAGGCCGGCACCGCCCCCTTCGCGCTCCACTCCGAGAAGCTGGCCTGGCTCGGGGCGGTCGGGTTCCCGGTCAATCCCGAGAACCGGGTGGTGGTGGGGCTGGACGGCGTCCGTGACGCCTACGCCGACTTCCTCGCCCGCCGGCATTCCCTGGCCTACGAGGTGGACGGGATGGTGGTGAAGGTCGACGGCGAGGACGCCCGCCGCCGGCTGGGACAGGTCAGCAAGAGCCCGCGCTGGGCCGTGGCCTACAAGTTCCCGCCCGAGGAGGCGCGGACGAAGGTCGAGAGCATCGAGGTCAACGTCGGCCGGACGGGCGCGCTCACCCCGGTCGCCTTCCTCACCCCGGTGCAGGTCGGCGGGGTCACCGTCTCCCGGGCCACCCTCCACAACCCGCTGGAGCTGAGGCGGAAGGACGTGCGCGTCGGCGACCAGGTCTTCGTTCGACGGGCGGGAGACGTCATCCCGGAGATCGTCAAGGTCATCGACTCGGTCCGGACCGGCGTCGAGGTTCCCTACGTCTTCCCCGAGCGCTGCCCGGCCTGCGGCTCGAGCGCGATGATGGACGAGGACGGGGCGATCCTCCGCTGCACCGGGCTCGATTGCCCTGCCCAGCTCCAGGCGCGGCTCCAGCACTTCGCCAGCCGCGGGGGGATGGACATCGAGGGGCTGGGGGACAAGCTCGCCGCCCAGCTGGTGGACTCGAGCCTGGTGAAGCGCGCGGCCGACCTCTACCGCCTCGACCTGGCCTCGCTCACCGACCTCGAGCGCATGGGCGAGAAGAGCGCCCGGAACTTCCTCGACGCGCTGGAGCGCAGCAAGCACCCTCCCCTCCGGCGCTTCCTCTACGCGCTCGGCATCCGGCACGTGGGCGAGGCCACGGCCCGCGCCCTGGCCGAGCACTTCAGGGACGTCCGCGCGCTCTACGACGCCGACGCCGATGCGCTCACCCGGGTGAAGGACGTGGGCCCGGAGATGGCGAAGGTCATCGCCGGCTTCTTCTCGGAGCCGAGGAACCGCGAGGGCATCGAGGCGCTCCTCGCCGCCGGGGTGGCGCCCCAACCCCCCGAGGACACCTCCCGGGGGCCCTTCGCCGGCAAGACGGTGGTCCTCACCGGGACCCTGGGTGCGCTCACCCGCGAGCAGGCCAAGGAGGAGGTGGAGCGGCGCGGGGGCAAGGTGTCGGGCAGCGTCTCGAGGAAGACCGACTTCGTCGTCGCCGGGGAGGAGGCCGGGAGCAAGCTCAAGAAGGCGGCCGAGCTCGGGGTGAGGGTGCTCGACGAGCGGGCCTTCCTGGATCTCCTCGCCGCGGCGTCGTAGAGCAGGCTCCCCGATGGAGCGCTCGGCCGTTCATGTGGTGGTCGTGGGTCGCGTGCAGGGCGTGGCCTTCCGCGCCCGCGCCGTCGCCGAGGCCACCCGCCTCGGGCTGTCGGGCTGGGTACGCAACCGGATGGACGGCACCGTGGAGGCCCGCGCCGAGGGCGTGCCCTCCGCGGTGGAGGCCTTCGTCGCCTGGTGTCACCGGGGGCCGCCCGCTGCAGAGGTGGAGGAGGTCCGGGTCAGCGCCATCGCGGTCACCGGGCTGGACCACGGCTTCCAGGTGGGGACGACGGGGTGAGCCTCCTCTGCAGCGTGCTCGGCATCCGGGCCGGCTCGAAGGTCTCGGTGGTGAACCCGCCGCCCGGCTTCGTGACCCGGCTGAATCCACTCCCGGACGGGGTGGAGTTCCTGGTCACCGCGCAGACGGGTCTCGACGTGGTGCTCTTCTTCACCCGGAACGCCGGGGAGCTCCTCGCGCGGCTGCCCGCGCTCGCCCGCTCGATCGCCCTGCCGGGGCGAATCTGGGTGGCCTGGGAGTCCGGGTCGAGCACCCTGGACGAGGACACGGTCCGCCAGGCGGGCCTGGACCTCGGGCTGGTGGACGACAAGCGGGCCAGCCTCGGGGATGCCTGGGTGGCGCTGCGGCTCAAGCGCGAGTCGCGGGCCCGGCCCTCCCGCCCCGGGAGCAGGCAGCCGTCGATCGCGGATGCCTGAGGGGGTGGAATCGAGCAGCCGCGAGGGGTTTGCACTCTCCCTTGCGCGGCGGCCCCTTCTCTGCAAGTATACGGCTTGAAAGGGATTTTTGACGGGACCTGCGTCCCTGGGATGCCGTAGCAGGTACAATCCCCCCCGGGCGCTCGAGGCCGCCGGGCTCTCCACCCTGGAGTCTCCCACCGGCCCCGGCACACCCACCCCGGGGGCCCCTCCGGCCGCAGGAAAGGCAGCACCAGAGCACTTCGAGGGAGTCCTGACTCCGTGAACCCCCTGCGCCCGACGACCGAGCACCGCCCAGGTGGCGGTCGGTCTGCGCCCGAGGGTCCACCCGGGACGACCTCCCATACGCGCGTTCCTGGACCGCTCGGTTCCGCCGCCTCCCGTCCGGCGGACGGCGACTCCGGACGCGTGCGCACGGGGTTTCCCCATGGGCAGCATCCTCCTGATCAACGCGGCCGGCCGCGAGACGCGCGTGGCGCTCGTCGAGAACGGCCACATCGCGGAGTTCTATCTCGAGCGTAAGAAGGACAGGGGAGTCGTCGGCAACATCTACAAGGGCCGGGTGGTCCGGGTGCTCCCGGGCATGCAGGCGGCCTTCGTGGACATCGGGCTGGACAAGGCCGCCTTCCTCTACGTCAGCGACGTCGTCTACGACCCGGACTTCGCCCGCGCCCAGTTCGAGCTGACCGAGGGCGAGCACGAGGACGCCCCCGAGGTCCCCGACGAGCTCGAGGACGCGGGCGCGGCCAGTCCCGGCGTGCCACCCGAGCTCGAGGCTCCATCCCTCCACGCCGAGGTCGAGCACGTCGACGCCCACGCCGATGCGCTCCACGAGGCGGCCTCTGCGGCCCTCGCCGAGGGCGGCCCGGAGCCGGAGGAGGCCGGTGCCGACGAGGACGACGCGGGGCCCCTCGACGCCGCCGAGGCGGGCGAGAACGCCGCGGACGAGCCCCTGGGGCTCTCCTCCTCTTCCTTCCTGGACGAGTCGCCCGCGGCCTCGCCGGTGGACGCTCCGTCCACCTCCGGGGGCTGGTCCGAAGCGCCCGCGGTGCCTTCGGAGCAGGCCTCCGCGGACGTGGCTCCCGTGTCCTCGCCCGAGCCTGGCACGGTTGCCCTCCAGCCCCCCGACGCCGCCGGAGTCCCGGGACCGGAGGCGGCCACCTCGCCTGGCGCGGCGCCCCCTTCCGCTCCGCAGCGGGGCCCGGAGCAGGGCGAACGGCGCGCACGCCGGGAGTTGCGCGAGCGCCAGCAGCAGGAGCGCGGCCGTGACCGCGACCGGGGACGGAACGGCCATGGCCGGGGCGATCGCCGGGACGACCGGCCCCGCCCGCGAAAGGAGGTCCGCATCGAGGACCTCCTGAAGGTGGGCCAGGAGGTCGTCGTCCAGATCTCGAAGGACCCCATCGGGAGCAAGGGCGCGCGTCTCACCTCCCACATCAGCATCCCCGGCCGTCACCTGGTGTTCATGCCCACGGTCGACCACGTGGGCATCAGCCGGCGAATCTCGAACGAGAAGGAGCGGCGCCGGCTGCGGGAGATCGTCGACCGGCTCCGCCCACCGGGCACCGGCTTCATCGTCCGCACGGTGGCGGAGAACGTCCCCCAGGCCAAGCTGGAGAGCGACATCCGGTTCCTGATCGAGATCTGGAACCAGGTGGTCCGCAAGAACGAGAAGCGGGGCGGCCCGGGGCTCATGCACCCCGACCTGGACCTCATCCTCCGCGCGACCCGCGACCTCTTCGCCGCCGACGTGGAGAAGCTGGTGGTCGACGACCGCGAGGAGTACGAGCGAATCCGAGGCTTCGTCACCGCCCAGGACCCGGCGCTGGCGCAGCGGGTGGTGCTCCATGACTCCGACGAGCCGATCTTCGACAGCTACGGCATCGAGCAGGAGATCCGCCGTGCCACCCAGCGCAAGGTGTGGCTGAAGAGCGGGGGCTACCTGATCGTCGACCAGGCCGAGGCGCTCACCGCCATCGACGTCAACTCGGGCCGCTACGTCGGCAAGAAGAGCCTCGAGGAGACGATCACCAAGATCAACATGGAGGCGGCCAAGGAGATCGTCTACCAGCTCCGGCTGCGAAACATCGGCGGCATCATCATCTGCGACTTCATCGACATGGAGAAGCCGCAGAACCGGGACAAGGTCTTCAAGGCGCTCCAGGAAGCCCTGGGTCGAGACAAGGCCAAGACCAACGTCCTCCGGATCAGCGAGCTGGGCCTCGTGGAGATGACCCGGAAGCGGGTCCGCGAGTCCATCGGCCGGATGCTCCACGAGGACTGCGGCTACTGCGCCGGGCAGGGCTTCGTGAAGACCGCCACCACCGTGGCCTACGAGATCTTCCGCGAGGTCCGCCGCGAGGCGCCCAACTTCAAGGACCCCACCCTCGTGGTGAACTGCAACGTGGAGGTCGCCCGACTGCTCCAGGCCGAGGAGCGGGAGGAGCTCCGCCACCTGATGGACCGCTACAACAAGACCATCCAGGTCCGGCCCCAGAACACCTACCACCGCGAGCAGTACGACCTCTTCGGAAGGAGCGCCCACGGCGAGGACCACAAGGTCGCCTCGTCGTCGTCCACCCTCCGCGCTCCGGAGGGCGTCGGCCTGCCGCAGGAGCGGGCCGAGCCGGTGGCCCAGGGACGGGAGCGCGACCGCGGGCACCGCGGCGGGCGGAACCGCCGGGGTGGGCGCGACAGGGACCGTGACCGCGACCGGCGCGGGGGTGGCGGTGGCGGCGAGAACGCTCCGAAGTCCCCGAACGCGGACAAGGCGCCCGGCGCCTGATGGCAGGGACGGTGACGGCGACGGCCCTCACCACCCGGAGGTCGGGCGAGGCGGCGCGGCGCATCCGCGCCGTCTTCTCCGGTTACCGCGGAGAGCAGCTCGGGCTCCGTGCCGCCGCCCTCACCTACATCAGCATCTTCTCGCTGGTGCCGCTGGCGGTGATCGGCCTCGTGCTGCTTCGCGAGATCGGCGAGGAGGCCTTCGAGCGCCGGATGGAGCACCTCGTGCTGAGGCTCCTCTCGCCCGGCCTCGCCGAGAGCGCGCTCACCATGCTCCGCGGCATCCTCACCGACGCCTCCGCCAAGGTGGCCGGCTCGGTCGGCTTCGTGGCGCTGGTCGTCTCGGCTGTCCCCCTCATCCGGATGCTGGACCACGCCCTCAACGAGGTGTGGAACGTCCGTGAGAACCGTCCCTGGCCGGTGCGGGTCCTCGTCTGGCTGGCGGCGATGATCGCCATGCCGCTGCTGCTGGCCACCGCGGTGTCGGCCAACACCGCGCTGCGCCGGTTCCTCCAGGACGCGGGCGCCCCCTTCAGCGGGGAGATCCTCTCGGTCGTCGCCCTGCTCACCGCCATCGGGGCGCTGGCCCTCATCTACGTCGTCACCCCCAACTGCCGGGTGCGCTGGCTCTTCGCGCTGGTCGGAGCGGCGGTGGCGGGCCTGCTCTGGACCGTGCTCCGGGCCGGCTTCGCCAGCTTCGCCGCCCAGACCTTCCGCTACGGCGTGCTCTACGGCTCGCTCGGAGCCATCCCGCTCTTCCTGCTCTGGCTCTACCTCAGCTGGTGGATCGTCCTCGCCGGGGCCCGCCTGGCCTATGCGCTTCAGAACGCCCGCTTCCAGTCGGTCTGGCCCGCGCTGGTGAACCATCCCCGCGGCCGGGAGCTGGCGGCGGTGCGCATCGTCCAGCATCTCACCCGCGCCTGGGTCGAGCAGCAGCGCGCGCCCGACCGCGCCACCCTCGCCCGGGAGATCGAGCTGCCCGAGGACGTGGTCCAACCCATCCTCGAGGCCCTGCGGGACGCGGACCTGGTCCACGAGGGGCGGCACTCCGGCTGGAGCCCGGCGCGGGATCCGGCCCAGCTCACCCTCGGGCAGGTGAGCGCGGCGCTCGGCGGGCACGGGCTCGGCCTCCCGAAGGGGCTCGACCCCTCCCTGCCCACCCAGGACCTCGCCGAGATCGACGCCGCGCTGCTCGCCGCCGACGTCGAGGCGGCCCAGAAGCTCCAGTCCTGGACCTGGGTGGCCCTGGCCGAGCTGGAATCCCGGCCACTCTCAGCAAAATCCTGAGGCATTGCCGCAGCTTGTCGCACAGCGCCCCTTGCATGGCGCGCGGGATTCTGCAAGTGTCCAGAACCATTGGCGGGTTCGGCGACCTGCCAAGGGAGCGTCCCGGCGATGCTGAAGAGCGACCTCATCAACATCCTCGTGTCGAAGCGTGGAATCACGCAGAAGCAGGCCGAAGCGACCATCGAGACGATCTTCGAGGCGATGAAGGACGCCCTCTGCCGCGGAGAAAACATCGAGATCCGGGGGCTTGGGGCCTTCCACGTGAAGCACTACGAGGGCTACCAGGGCCGCAATCCGAAGACCGGCCAGGTCATCCCGGTGAAGCCGAAGCGGGGGCTGCTCTTCCGCACCGGCAAGGAGCTGCGTGACCGGGTCAACCGGGCGAACGCGACGACCGCCCGGGCCGACGGCTCCACCGAGGACGACGCGGCCTAGGCGGAGAGCCGTCCCAGCGGCTTGACCCGCAGCGCCGGGTCGAGCTCGCCGTAGGCCAGCACCGCCACCTCCGGATAGGCGCCCTCGCAGAGCGCTCGGAGCGGCCGGCGCACGTCCCCGGACGCCAGCAGCACCGCGCGTCCGTCCTGGACCAGCTCGCCCACTGCCTCGAGCAGGACCTGCACCCGCTCGGGCTCGAGCGCGGGAGCCCCCTCCACCGCACGGGTGCGGAGCGCCTCCTCCAGCGCCGGATCCACCAGCCAGGCGAAGAGCGCGCCCGAGGGCGCGTGCCGGTGGCTGATCCACCGCGCAAGGGCCTGCCGGCACCGCTCCGCAAGGACGGCGGCATCTCCCTCCACCCCCGGAGCGGCGAGCGCCTCCAGCACGCCGCGGAGGTTGCGGACGCTCACCCCCTCGTGCAGCAGCCTTCTCAGGACGTCGGCGAGCACCGGCAGCGGCACCTTCTCCAGCACCGGGCGGACCAGCGCCGGGCTCCGCGCCTCCAGGCCGTCGAGCAACAGCTGCACGTCCTGGAGCCCGAGCAGCGCCGGGGCGTGCCGGCGAGCGACGCTGGCCAGGTGCTCGACGACCACCTCTGCGGGAGAGAGCGGCTCGAGCCCGGCGAGCGCGAGGCGGTCCCGTGCGGGCTCCGGCACCCGGGCCAGCGCGCGACCGCTGGCGGGCTCCTCCACCGGCTCGGCCGGAACCGCGAGGAACGCCAGCTCCGCCGGTGGACTGCGCACCAGCACCCCGGAGGTGGGGAGCCGCCCGCTCGCCGCCGGCACCTCGTCCACCAGGATACGGTACGCGCCGTCGGGGAGCGCAGCGCCGGCGCGGACGTGCACGCCCGGCAGCCGGACACCCAGCTCGGCCTCGAGCGCGGCGCGCATCCCCCGGAGGGCGCGCTGGAACGGTCGCGCTCCCTCCGGACCCTCGGTCCACCCTGGGGCCAGCTCGAGCGCCAGCGGCGAGACGCCGGACGCCGGCTCGGCAGGCTCGGCTTCCGGGACGGGACCGCGCGGGGTCTCTCCGGGCCCGGGCACGTTCCGCGGCGGCGGCCACACCTGGGCAGCGCCGAGCAGCGCGGTGCCGAGGGCGAGGAAGGTGAGCCGAGGCATCCCCGGGACGAGCGCGAGGGCCGCCGCCACCGCGGCGAGCAGCCGGAGCGTGCCGCGACTCCCGAAGAGCTGCTGGCAGATGTCCTCGCCCAGCCCCTTCCCTTCCTCTCCGGAGCTGACGCGCGTCACCACCAGCCCCGCGGCGACGGCGATGCACAGCGACGGGAGCTGGCTCACCAGGCCGTCTCCGATCGCGATGAGCGCGTAGCGCGCGAGCGCATCCCGTCCCTCGAGCCCGCGCTGGAGCATGCCCACCAGCACGCCCCCCACCAGGTTGACCAGGACGATGACCAGACCGGCGAGCACGTCTCCCTTCACGAACTTCATCGCTCCGTCCATGGCACCGAACATCTGCGACTCGCGCTCGAGGCTCCTCCGCCGCTCCCGGGCCGCCGCCTGGTCGACGAGGCCCGCCCTGAGGTCGGCATCGATGGCCATCTGCTTGCCCGGCATGGCGTCCAGGGTGAAGCGCGCGGCGACCTCGCTCACCCGCTCGGCGCCCTTGGCCACCACCAGGAACTGCACCAGGGTCACCACGGCGAACACCACCCCGCCCACCACGTAGTCGCCGCGCACCACGAACTCGCCGAAGGCCTGGATGACCGCCCCGGCGTGGCCCTCTGCCAGGGCAAGCCGGGTGGAGGAGACGTTCAGCGCGAGCCGGAAGAGGGTCGTGACCAGGAGCAGGGTGGGGAAGGCGCTGAGCTCGAGCGGTCCGCCGGCGCGGAGCGCCGCCAGGAGCAGCGCGGCGGCGGCGACCAGGTTGAGCGCGAGCCCGAGGTCGAGCAACCAGCCGGGGAGCGGCACCACCAGCGCTCCCAGGATGGCCGCCACGAGGCAGGGCAGCACCAGGCCTCGCTGCCGGAGCACGGCCCGGAGGGCGGAGCGGAGGCGGGCGGTCACCCCTCGGCCTCCTCGCGATCGAGGACGTGCTGGAGAACCACGGCCGCCGCCCGGTACAGCTCCTCCGGCACCTCCTCGCCGAGGTCGTACTGCACGAGTCCCCGGGCCAGCGCGACGTCACGCACCACGGGCACACCGAGGGCCACTGCCTCCTGGCGCAGCGCCCGTGCATCCGCCCCGCGCCCCTTCGCCACGAGGTAGGGCGCCTGGCACTCCTCCGGCGCCCACCGGAGGGCCACCGCCACGTGCGTCGGGTTCACGACCGCCACCGACGCGGCCTTCATCCCGCGGGCGCGGCCCGCGAGCAGGAGCTGCCGGTGCGCCGCGCGGCGGTGCGCCCGGTGACGAGGGTCTCCCTCCTGCTCCCGGTGCTCCCGGCGGATCTCGTCGCGGCTCATGCGCAGCCCTCGTCGATGTCTCCAACGGGCGAGGAGGAGGTCCAGCGCCCCGAGCCCCGCGGCCACGAGGAGCCACTGGACCCAGAGGTGCAGGGCTCCCGGTCGGAGGAGCCACAGCGCCCGGCCGCCCCCGTCGAGCGCCGGCAGCCGGAGGACCTCCGGAAGCATGTTCCAGGCGCCTGCCGAGACGACGGCGAGCAGCACGGCCGACACCGCGAGGCTGCGGGCCAGCTCGAGCGCCGAGCGGGCGCTGACGAGGCGTCTGAGCCCGGCCAGTGGATCGAGTCGCTCGAACCGTGGCAGGAGCACCGCACTCGAGGGAGACCAGCCGACGGTCGCGAGCCCCGCCGCCGCCGCACCGAGCACCGCCCCTGCGAGCGCGGGCACCGAGGCCCGGAGCAGCAGGGTCAGCGCCTGCTGCAGCGCCGCCGGAACCGGTACGGAGCGCGTCAGCAGGACGGCGGTCCAGGCCTGCAGCTCGGCCGCCGCCCCGGAGAGCCCCACCGCGGCTCCGGCGCTTCCGGCAGCGAGCACGAGACTTCCCGACAGCAGGCGACTCCGCGGGACCTGCCCGTCCTCGCGTGCCTTCCGGAGACGCCGGGGTGTGGGCTCCTCGGTTCGGTCACCGCTCATGGCCCGAGCACCGCCGGCAGCCATCCGGCCTCGGGGGCGAGCATGGCACCGAGCAGCCGATCCGCGACGAGGCCGAGGCAGAGCCAGAGCACGCTCGCCCCTCCGAGGATGCGGACCGGCGTGGCCAGCTCGGGGAGTGGAACGCCCGGCGCGGCGCGGAGGAGGAGACCCACCCCGGCGTCGGTCACCCAGCTCAGGGCGATCACCGGGGCAGCGATCGACGCCCCGGTGGCGAGCGAGATCCCGACGCTCCGTGCCAGCCCGAGCGCCCCGGTTCCCAGCGGCGCGCTGCCCGGGGGCAGGAGGAGGTAGCTCCGGCCCAGCGCGCGGAGGAGGACCGGGAGCGCTCCGGCGGAGAGGGCGAGGGAGATCAGGAGCTGGTACAGCACGTCGGCGGTCGCCGACTCCCGGTGACCGGCGACGGGAAGCACGGCCTCGGCCGACGTCCCGCGCACGAGGTCGACCAGCCGGCCTCCGATGCGCGCGGCGTCGAACGGCAGCGCGGCGCCGAGCCCGAGGAGGAGCCCGAGCCCTGCCTCCCGGCAGCACCGGGCCCCGAGCTCGATGGAACCGTGCGGCGCCGGGCCGGCCAGGGGCCCGAGGGCGAGGGCGAGCGAGGCCGCGACCGAGAGCCTCACCGGCGCGGGCGCCAGCATGCCCCCGAGGAGCGGGCAGAGGAGCACCACCGGCAAGACGCGGAGCCCGGCCAGCGCCCAGGCGAGGAGCCCCGGCCGCAGGGCGTCGACCAGCGCGACGAGTGCCTCCATCACCGCACCGAGCCCGCCGCCTGGAGCAGGGCAGCGGTGAAACGGAGGAGCTGGCCGCCGATCCAGGGGAAGGCCACCGCCAGACCGAGCAGCGCCGCGCAGAGCCTCGGCACCACCGACAGCGAGGGGTCCTGGACCTGGGTGACCGCCTGGATGAGGCCCATGCCCACACCCGCGACCAGTCCGGCGAGGACCGGCGGCATCGAGGCAAGCACCATCAGGATCAGCGCCTCGCGGCCGAGCAAGAGGAGCGCCTCGGTGCTCACCCCCGGTACCCCTGCACGAGGCTGCGGGCGAGGAGCGACCAGCCATCCACCGCCACGAAGAGGAGAACCTTGAAGGGAAGGCTGACCTGGGAGGGCGAGAGCGACTGCATGCCCAGGGCGAGAAGGACGTTGGCCACCACCATGTCCACCACCAGGAAGGGCAGGAAGACGAGGAAGCCGATCTGGAACGCCTCCTTCAGCTGGGAGAGCACGAAGGCCGGAGCGACGACGGTCAGGTCGGTCTCCGAAGCGGCTCCCCCGGCGTGGAGCTCGCGCGAGAGCGAGGCGAGCTCGGCCCGGAGTTCGGAGCTGCCATGCTCGCGGAGGAATGCCCGGAGCGGCTCGGCGGCGCGGGCCATCGCCTGGAGCATCTCGGGCCCGGGCTCGGCGGGCAGGCGCTCCACCCGGAGCCGGGAGAGCATCGACTCGGCCACCGGAGCCATGACCACCAGCGAGAGCACGGCGGCGAGCCCGGTGAGGACCACGGTGGGCGGCGCCTGCTGCGTCCCGAGCGCCGACCGGGTGAGCGAGAGGACGACGCTGATCTTGGTGAAGCTGGTGAACGTGACGAGGAGGAAGGGCAGGACGCTCATCCCCGCGAGCAGCAGGAGGAGTCCCACCGGGCTCGGACCCGGGGGCGGGAGGGGGATGGCCGCCCCGAGGAGCACTGGCGGCCCGCTCACCGAGGGTCCTCGAGCGGGAGCGGCGTCACGGTTGCGCCGGTGGTCACCAGAAATCTGCGCCCGGCGGTCTCGAGGAGGACCACGGTCAGCCGCGGGCCGAGCTGCAGGCGCGCGAGTACCTGGACTGGCCTTGCCTCGGCGTGCGACGGGTGCGCGACGCGGAGCCCGACCGCGACGACGGCCGCTGCCACCAGGAGCGCACCGGCCGCTCCCCGCAGCGTGGGGCCGAGGACGAGGAGGACCAAGAGCGCGCCCCCGAGTGGCACGAGCAGCTCGACCGGCCGGCGGCCGCGGAGGGCGAGGCTCACGGCACGAGCTCCAGGATGCGGGCGGCGACCTCGCCCTCGACGTCCACCAGCTCGGCCCGGGCGATGCGACGGTCCCCGGCGCGGAGGAACACGGGGTCGCCGGCCGTCACCCGCAGCGGGAGCACGGTCCCGGGCTCGAGGGCGCCGATCTCGGCCAGCGAGAGCGGCACCCGCGCGAGCTCCACCTCCAGATCGACCGGCAGCTCGGACAGGGTCGGATCCACGTGCGTGACCTCCTGGGAAGCCGGCCGCAGCTCGGCGCCGGCGTGTCGGAACCCCCCGGGGAGGAGCTCACCGCCGAGGGAGATCCCCTGCCGGACGAGCGCGAGGGGCCCTTGCACCGCCCCGTCCGCCCAGCGGGCGCCGCGGAGGACGACGGCCGCCCCCGGAGCGAGCGCCACCAGCTCGCCTGGCCAGACCGCCCCACAGCGCACGCGAGGAGAGAACGAGAGCCGTGCCTGACCGAGGCGCCCTCGGGGAACCGCCCGCGGCGGCGGGAGGGAGAGGGCAACGAGCCGCAGCGCCAGCTCGGGAAGATGGAGCACGGTCCGGCCCAGCAGGACGGTGCCCCCCAGCTCGAGCTCGACCACGACGGAGGGCCCGGCTCCGAGGCGGCGCTCGGCCTGGGCGCGGCTGGCCCCCACCTCGACGAGCCGGGGTCGCCAGCGAGACTCTGCCGGATCCACCTCCCGCAGGGCAGCCAGCACGCCGAGCAGGAGCTCGCCGAGGAGCGCCCGCTCGAACC
>DATJVY010000116.1:0-5848 GCA_035501615.1 Myxococcaceae bacterium | reverse complement strand
CCGTCCCTGGGTGTAGGCGACGCCCCGTTCGTCCGGAGCGAGCTCGAGGTCGGCACGGCCGGTGGTGCCGCTCGGATCGGCGGGCCGGTACACGCGCTTCTCGAGAGTCTTCCCCGTCTCGACGTCGACGAGGAGCAGGGTGTTCTCCGCGGGCATGTTCCGCCCGATGCGGGAGATCCACAGCTCGCGGTCGGATCTCCACCGCCGGGGGATGCCGGTCGTCCCGGGAATCTCGCGCGTCCGGCCGTCGTCCAGCGAGACGACGAGGACGTGCTCCTCGGGTCCGACGACCGCCGCGTGCCGCTCGTCCGGCGAGGGCCGCACCACCCGCTCGAGCACCGCGACGTCCGACACCCGTCGCGGCGGGGCCGGGCCATCGTCGAGCAGGTAGAGGTGGATGCCTGGTTCCGGCGGAGCACGCGCCAGCGCGACGAACCGCTTGCCGTCCCGCAGCCAGCGGGCCGACCAGACCTCCACCCCCGGGTGCGGGATCTCGCGGGACCGGCCCGGACCGGTGGGCAGCGCGAGGAGCGCGCCAGCCGGATTGGTCACCAGCGCCCAGCGGCCATCGGCCGAGAGGTCGTTCGCCTTCCCGTCGCCGAGCACGCGCGCCGGGCTTCCGTCGATGCCGCGGATGACGGCGACCTCCGTGCCGCCCGGTGTCTCGGTCGGGGCATTGGCGGAGAAGAGGATCTGCCCGTCGGCGGACACGGCGGCGATGCCCGACGTCCAGTCGGTGAAGGAGAGCAGCCGTCCCGGCGCGCCGGCGTCGGGGACGTAGACCAGCTCGGAGCGCTCCACCTGGCTGGAGACGAGCGCGCTGCCATCGGGGCCGACGTCCTCCAGCCGGAGGTCGGTCAGGTGCTGGTACACGATGCGCTGCTCGCCCGAGGCGGAGACGGCGACGAGGACGTTCCGCAGGACGTTCCCGGCGGTGAAGAGGATCTCGCGATCGTCCGGCGACCAGGCCAGCCCGTAGGTCCGGGGCCACTGCCGGCCGAGCGTCCGGGCCTGCCCGCTCCGGTCCACGACCACCACTTCCCCCGCGTCGTCGGCGTACACCGGGTGGTGGAGGAAGGCGATCCGCTCGCCCTGGTGCGAGAACCGCACGTGGGAGATCCACCCCTCGGTCCGGAAGAGCACGTGTCCGGCCGGGAACTCCAGCACTCGGTTCCGGCCGACGACCCGGGTGAACGCGAGCTCGCCGCCCGGAGACCAGTCGGCGAACTCGACGTCCTCGGCGAGGGCCCGCGGCGCGCTGCCCGCCTCCGGGACCCGGGCCAGCGTGCCCCGGCGGGCGAGGAAGAACGAGAAGGTCGGATGCAGCAGGACCGCCAGCTCGCCGGTTCGCGACACCGCTGCGAGGGACGCGTCGCGGACGCCGATGGCCTGCGCTGCGCCGCTGCCCGGCCTGCTGTAGAGCTCCTCGGGCTGGCCCTCGAACGCGCCGCTGAAGACGACGCGGCCGTCCGGAAGGAAGCGGGCGCCGGTGACCGTGCCCCAGCGGTAGCTCACCTGCTCGACGTGCGGCTCCACGGGAGGCGTCCGGGTGAGGCGCGTCGCGACCACGCCAGCAACCGCGAGGCCCAGCACCAGACCCGCGGCGGCGCGGATCCACCACCGGGTGCGCGAGCGAACCGGGGCGCCGGCGAGCGCCGGGACCGGGACCGTCACCGGGCTGCGGAGGACGTCGAGGGCGAAGGCGAGGTCGCTCGCGGACTGGAACCGGCGGCCGGGCTCCTTCTCCAGACAGCGCTGCACCACCTGCACCAGCGCCGGGGAGAGGTCGGGCGGGAGCGGTGGCGGATCCTCGTGGAGGATGGCGTACCCGCTCTCCACGAACGTGGCTCCGGGGAACGCCCGTTGCCCGCTCAGCATCTCGTACAGCACTGCGCCCAGGGCGAAGAGGTCGGTTCGCGCATCGACGGTCTCGCCCCGCACCTGCTCGGGCGACATGTACCCCGGAGTGCCGAGCACCGAGCCGGGCGCGGTCGCCGCGCCGTCAGGCCGCAGCGTGGCGTCCATCAGCCCGTGCGGCGCCGCAGCCTCCGAAGGGGCCAGCTTGGCGATGCCGAAATCGAGCAGCTTCAGCTGGCCGTCGGCGGCGACGAAGACGTTGTCGGGCTTCACGTCGCGGTGGACGATGCCCCGCGCATGCGCGGCGGCCAGACCCCGGGCGAGCTGGGCCGCCCAGTCCAGCGCCGTCTGGACCGGGATGCGCCCGTGGACGAGCCTTCGCCGCAGGCTCTCGCCCTGGAGCAGCTCGGTGACGAGGTAGGGGCTGCCGTCGTGGTCCCCGACGTCGAAGACGGCGACCAGGTTGGGGTGGTTGAGCGAGCCGGCGACGCGCGCCTCCTGCTCGAAGCGGCGGAGGAGGTCAGGATCCCGGACCAGGTTCTCGTTCACCACCTTGAGCGCGATGTCGCGTCCGAGTCGCGTGTCCCGCGCGCGATAGACCTCGGCCATTCCCCCGGTGCCGAGCGTGGCCAGCACCTCGTACGGGCCGATCCGGAGTCCGGGCGACAGGCGCACGGGCGCGGATGGTACCCGCTTTCCGGCGCAGCAGGGCGGCGTCTGCGGGGTGAACCGCGGGTCGGCGCTCGCCCGCGATCGGCGAGTCGAGGAGCGGTGCTCAGCCGGCCGCGCCGGGCGGCTGGTCGAGAAGCCGGCGCACCACCCTGGCGGCCTCGGCGCTCGCCGGATCCCCGGTGACGAGCTCCACCGCCTCCGGGCGACCCACCCCCAGACCGAGCTCGATCGCGCGGGCCAGCTGCTCCTGGGCGAAGATCGCCCCGCGGCGGACCTCGGGCGTCGTCCCCAGACTGCGCAGGAGGGCCACGCCCACGGCGTCCACCGCCACCCGGTCCACGCCGGCGACGATGACGCCCGGATGGGCCAGCTCGCCCCGGTCCGGTCCTCCCGAGACGAAGGCGTCGATGCCGTCGAGGAGCACCAGCGCCGGGGCATAGGCGGTGTTGATCTCGGCGATCATCCTTCGCTGGTCGGGCGAGCCGTGCAGCTCGCGCATGTAGTCGTGCGCGTCGCCGGGGATGGTCTTCGCCGCGAGACCCACCGAGTTCTTGAGCGAGAGCGTGAAGTGGCCCCCGAAGCGGTGAGTCTTGAGGCAGCAGGTCTGGACGACCGCTCCGGCTGCGAGCAGCGCCCGGGGAACCGCGAACCCATGCTGCCAGTGCGAGGACCGGGGCCGGACCGCCTGCCATCCGTCGGCCGGGAGCTCGTCGAGAACGAGCACCCTGGCTCCGAAGCGCGTGGCGATCTCCAGCGCACCGCGCGTGCGCAGCACGCTACGGGTCTCTCCCATGCCGCTGCGCTCGCCGAGGGTCACCGGGCCGGCGCCCTTCCTCCGCAGCGCGGCGAGCAGGGCCGCGAGCACGTCCGGATGCGTCGAGCCTGGCGTCGAATCGCTGCTGTTGTAATTCGCCTTGAGGAACACCTCGGCTCCGCCGAAGCCGTCGAGCCCGAGCAGATCGACCGCCCGGGCAACCCCGGCGGCCCGGTCGTCGGTCTTGACCACGACGACGCGCGCCCTGGCGGTCGGCGGGGCGGCGAGGACCCTGTCCGCCGGGAGGAGCGAGGCGATCGCCGCATGCCTGAGGAAGCTCCGCCGGTCCATCGGCCGGGACGCTAGTTCCGGCGAGCCCGCGGGTCGAGAACGCCCCTCCCCCCGGCGGTCGCGCAACCTTGCCGTGCTCGAACGTCGTCGACTACCTTGCCGGGCCGGGGACGTGCCGTCGTGGAGGTGGGGGATGTTGGTCCGTTCCGAGGTGGCCGGAGTAGCCCGCCTGAAGCGCATCCTCGCTCGGCACGGCTACCTGGGCCCCGAGGCTCTCGCGGCGCTCGGTGAGCCCCTCTCCGACGCGCATCGACGCACCGACCTGCCGCTCTATCTGCGGCGGCTCGCATCGACGGCGCCGCTTCCGGTCCTCCTCCGCCTCTTCGGGCTCCTCGTGCCGGTGAGCGAGGAGGAGGCGCGCGCGGCGGTGGCGCCGCTCGAGCTGGGCGAGCTCGAGGAGATGGGCCTGACCGAGAGGTACGAGGGTCACGTCCGGGCCTGCTTCGGGCTCGCCGCCTTCGATGGACTTCTCCTGGCCCACGACCGCATCGACGAGGATGGCCCTGGACTGGAGAGCGACCACGTCCTCGGCGTCAACCCCACCACCGAGAACCTGGCCCAGCTCACCGTGCGCCGGCGCGTCCGGTCGGCCCTCGACATGGGATGCGGGAATGGCGTCCAGGCGCTGCTGCTCGCCCGCCATGCGGAGCACGTGACCGGCGTGGACAAGAACCCGCGCGCCCTGGCCTTCGCGCGCTTCAACGCCCGGCTCAACGGCGTGGAGAACGTGGAGTGGCTGGAGGGGGACTTCTTCGCTCCGGTGTCCGGGCGACGCTTCGACCTGGTGGTCTCGAATCCCCCGTACGTCGTCTCGCCGGAGTCGCGCTTCGTCTTCCGGGACGCGGGGCGGGAGGGAGATGCGGTCTCGGCCGAGGTCGTGGCCGGGGCGGCGGCCCACCTCGAGGACGGGGGGCACGCCACCGTGCTCTGCAACTGGGCGCTGGCCGAGGGCGAGGAGTGGTCCGCGCCGCCCAGACGCTGGACGGAGGGCAGGGACTGTGACGCGCTGGTCCTCTACCGGGGCTCGCAGGACGCGCTCGAGTATGCGGCCACGTGGAACCGGAGCCGCGACCGCGCCGCCTACCGCGAGGCTCTCGAGCGCTGGACCGCCTACTTCGGAAAGCTCGGCATCGCCGCGATCGGGCTGGGCGCGCTCGTCCTGCGGCGGCGTGCCGGGGCGAAGGCCTCCTTCCAGGCGGAGGAGCTGCCCAACCGGCCGCAGGGGCCGGCGAGCGAGCACATCCTGCGCATGCTCGCGGCCCAGGAGATTCTCCAGGGTGGTGGGGACGCCTCCCTCCTCGCCCATCGCTGGCGGGCCGAGCCCCGGCACCGGGTCGAGCAGCGTCTGGTGCCGGGCGATGGGGGCTACGAGCTCGACGAGGCGCGCATCTCTCTGACGGATGGGCTCCGGTTCGAGGGGCTGGTCGATGCGCACGCGCTGGAGCTGCTGCGGCTCTGCGACGGTCGCCGCACGCTCGGCGACGCGGTGGGAGAGCTCTGTAGCCAGGGCGGAGCCGAGCGCGGTTCGGTCCTCGCGGTGGCGCGCCGGTTCGTGTCGCTGGGTTTTCTCGTACGGGACGAGTCGACGAAGGTCGAAGGAAGGAGCTGAGTCATGGAGTCGAGCCCCCCCGGGTCCAACTCGAGACGGACCCTCCTGAAGCAGACGGCGGTCGTGCTGGGCAGTGCCGTCGGACTGGCGGCGTGCGGTCAGGCCGCGGCGGCCGCTGCGGGCGGAGCCGCATCGACGGGGTCCCCGTCGACGTCGCCCGGGTCCGCGCCCGCACCGGCGAGGACGGGCAACGGCTGGACGCTGCTCGGGAGTGGCCGCACCCTGGCGCCGGCGCCGGTCGACGGCGTCGTGGACACAACGGCCCTGGCCTTCGGCGGCGTGCTCATGGACGCCGCCAGCGGCGTCGAGGTGGGGCGGTTCTGCGCGCAGGCGCTCGGGCGTGGCGGCTTCCCGAGTGGAGCTGCCGGCGGCGTCGAGATCCAGAGCCTGCAGCTCGCGGACGGCGCGCTGTACGCGGTCGGGCCGGCGGGTGGCGACCGGACCGAGCGCAGCTATGCGGTGCTGGGTGGCACGGGCCGCTTCACCGGGGCTCGCGGCACCTGCGTGGTGCGAGAGGCGCCGGGCAGTGGAGCTCGCCGGTCGCTCGTGTTCGACATCTCTCTGTCCTGACGGAGGCGCACATGGCAGTCGACTACTTCCTGAAG
>DATJVY010000115.1:0-2547 GCA_035501615.1 Myxococcaceae bacterium | reverse complement strand
TCTGCCACTGCAACAGCCTGTGGCCTGACCGGAGGCCTGGGCCTGTCACTGCCCGCTCTTGCCGATGCTTTGACCGCAGAGCAGAGAGCAAAACTCTCCCCGGACCAGATCCTCGACCTCATGCGTAAGGGCAACGCTCGGTTTGCCCGAGGGGAACGCAAGAACCGGGACTACATCCGCGAACAAAAAGCCTCCTACGCCGGCGGCCAACACCCGGCCGCCGTTCTCCTCAGCTGCATCGACTCGCGGGCCCCGGCCGAAGTCATCATGGACCTTGGCCTGGGCGACATCTTCAACGCCCGCGTTGCGGGGAACATCCTCAACGAAGACATCGCTGGGAGTATCGAATTTGCCTGCAAGGTCGCCGGGGCAAAGGTGATCCTGGTCATGGGCCACACTTCCTGCGGAGCCATCAAGGGAGCCATCGACGGTGCCCAGCTCGGGAATCTGACCGGGCTGCTGGCAAAGATCCGTCCGGCGGTGGAAGCCACGGCCTACTCGGGCACTCGCACCAGCAAGGACGATAAGTTCGTCGACGCGGTGGCACGGAAGAACGTGGAGCTGACGATGGCAAAGTTCCGGGAGATGAGTCCGGTCGTTACCGAGCTGGTGGAAGCGAAGAAGGTTCGGATCGCGGGGGCCATGTACGACATCGCCACGGCCAAGGTCGATTTCTTCTCCTGACCGGGAGATCAGTCCCTCGGGACCACCCCGCGCTTGCCGAACCGGTAAGCTCGGCGAGGGCGGCATGAAGGGGATGTTCAGCGACAGCCCGTAGACGGTTGGCGTTTCTGCGGGAGTGCGTCAGGTCGATGGAGCAGCTCGCCCTAGATCGCCGGCTTCTTGGCCTTCTGGGCTGCCTGGAGCTCTTTGATCTTCTTGCTCATCTCATCGATCTCTTTCTGGAACCCCTCGATGAGCGTGCTGGATTCGGTCACCTGTGTTCGCGCTGCGGCCACTTTGGCCGCGTCCTTGTGCTCGAGCAGGATGAGACGTTCGGCCGAAGCTTTCTCTCTCTGTTCGAACTCCAAGTATTTCGAAAGGGCAACGCGCTTGTTGGCATACGCGAAGAGGTTCTCTGGATTCACCTTGATGACTTGGTCGTAATAGGTGATCGCCTGCTTCAACCAGGTCGGATCCGCTGGATCCGTCATCTTTCGTGCGCCGCCGCGGACGGATGCGAGCTCTGCCAGCCACTGCAAGGCCAGCTCATCGTTCGGGTTGAACTTGAGTGCCTGACCGAAGGCCTTCTCTGCTTCGCTGAACTGGGCGTGGTCGACGTACATGCTCGCAACGAGTCGATAGGCCTCCGCCTTCGCGGCCGGGTCCGACGTGAACTCCGCCGGCTTCGCCAAGCACTCTGCGGCCTCGCTCAGTTGTTCGAGCTTCATGTGCGCGTTGGCCTTGAGCTGCCACACCTTGGCATCGCGGGGATTCGCCTGCAGCGAAAGCCCGTACTCGGTCGCGGCCGTCTTCCAGTCGCCCTTCCTTGCGAACTCGTTGCCGAGCGCTCGGTGGGTGGCCGCGGGATCCTCCTTCGAACAGCCCGCCAGCAGGATCGACAGGGTGAACAGGCTGAGGAGAAGGGATCCTCGCATCGCCGGCATGGAGAACCTCCTCGAGGGGAGCCAGTGAAAGCGCTGCAATTCTAGCACCTTGGAGGCCAGCGTAGCATTGCAGACTGCACCAAGTCTTCGTCTCGCCCGTCCAAATTGGTTCCAGGGGGAACGAACGAGGTCTTCGAGCCTGGGGCGGTCGGCGGGAGTGGTCACCGCTGCCGAGGGTAGAGCATTCTCTGACTCGGTGTCAGGGCGGAAAGAGTCCGAAGGCCAGACCCGGGTCCGACGACCGGCGTTTCCGGGCTAGGACCACCCACGGCTTCGTCGATGCGCACGCTCCGCGACTGGCTGGCCGATGGGCCATTCACCCTCGTGATGTCGTCGGGGTTCTTCGGCTTCTTCGCGCACGCGGGCGTCGTCTCCGTGCTCGAGGAGCAGGGGCTCCGGCCGGCGCGCATCGCCGGCTCGAGCGCCGGGGCGCTGGTGGGTGCGCTCTGGGGCGCGGGCATTCCCGCCGCGCGCCTGCGCGAGGAGTTGCTGGGTCTCCGGCGCGAGCACTTCTGGGACCTGCGCCCGGGGCTCGGTCTCTTGCGTGGCGGCCTGTTCCGGGCGCTCCTCGAGCGGGTGCTCCCAGTCCGGAGCTTCGAGGAGAGCCCCGTGCCGCTCTCGCTCTCCGTCTGGGACCTCCTCGCGCGGCGGACGGTGGTGCTGGACCGAGGGCCGCTCGCGCCGGCCATCCACGCCTCGTGCGCGCTGCCGGTGCTCTTCCATCCCGTTCGCCACGGAGGGCGCCTCTACGCGGACGGCGGCATCGCGGATCGCCCCGGGCTCGCCGGGGTGCCCGACAGAGAGCGCGTGCTGTACCACCACCTCACCGCGCGCTCGCCGTGGCGGCGCCGGAGCAGTCCCGCGCTGCGGATCCCGGAGCGGCAAGGGCTCCAGGCCATCGCCCTGGACGCGCTGCCGCGGCTCGGGCCCTTCCGCCTCG
>DATJVY010000114.1:0-36358 GCA_035501615.1 Myxococcaceae bacterium | reverse complement strand
CGCATCCGCTGCTGCACCGGAAGCGTGGTCTCGAGCCGGTCGGCGAGCCGGGCCAGGTGCTTGATGCCGGCGTGCGCGCACTCCTCGGGATTGTCGAGCCGCTGGAAACCCATCTCCCGCGCCGTCCGCGGCAGCACCTGGAACAGCCCGATGGCGCCGGCCAGGCTGCGCGCCTGGGGATCGAACCGGCTCTCCTGGTAGGCCTGCGCCGCCAGGAGCCGCCAGTCGAACCCGTACATGTCGGCGTACTTGCGGAAGAGCGGATCGAAGCTCGAGAGCCCCTGCAGCGTTCCGGCGTCCTGGGCCCGCACCTGGGTGGCGATGCGCGAGTCCTCGAAGTACCGCCGCCAGGACATGTTGTACTCGAGGCCCTTGTAGGTCTGGCGCACGAAGCGGTCGAGCGCCGCCTTCAGCTCGCGGTCCTTTGGACGCACGGCGAAGGCGAGCTGCTTCTTCTCCCCCGGCTCGAGCGGGAAGGCCGCCACCACGTCCGTCCGCCACACCCGCTCCGCCTGGTAGATGTGCGAGTCGGCCACGGTGAGGTCGACCTCGCCCGTGGCCACGCCGGCGATGAGCTGCTCGGTCTCCTCGTCGGACCGGGCGAGCTCGATGGTGAAGCCCGCCCCCTTCGCCCGGAGTCGCTCGAGGGTCGTCTGGTAGCTCGAGCCGGGACGAACCCGGATCCGCCGGCCACGCAGGTCGGACACCGATGTCAAGAGAGGATCCGAGGCGCGCTGCACCACCAGCTCCTGGACCTCGAGGTAGGGAACGCTGAACGCCACCTGCTTTCCTCGCTCGGGCGTCACCGTGTACGAGGCGGCGATGACGTCGCCCTTGCCCTGCAGCAGCCAGGGGACCAGGTCGGCGTGGGAGGGCGGCACGACCATCTGCAGCCGCACGTCCAGCCCGTCGGCGAAGCGCTTCATGAGGTCGTGGTCGAACCCCGCGGCCTCTCCGCGAAGGAGGAAGTAGCTGACGGCGTTGTTCCGGGTCAGCACCCGGAGCACGCGGTGCTTCCTCACCCCGGTCATGTCCTCGGCCCACTCGCGCCCGGCGTGGGCCACCAGCGCCCGCTCCTGGATGAAGATGTCCAGCGCCGCCTTGAGCTGCTTCGCCTCGGGATGGACCGCCCAGGCGATGGACTGCTTCCGCGCGATGGGGAAGAGCGCGACCACGCCGGGGTTCCAGGCCCGCTCGGCGTCGAAGACGTTGCTGTCCACCACCGCCAGCTCGCGCTCGGCGCGGTTCACCTCGCCGATGAGCTCCGATTGCTGCACGGCGCCCAGCACCTGCTCCACGCGGAGTCCGGGCACCTCCAGCTTCCTCAGGCTGGCCTCGAACACCGTGCCGGTGGGGATGCTGACCGTCCGCTTTGCGAGATCTGCCGGGGCCCGGGGCGGGCGCCTCATCCCCTTCGGCCCGATGAGCAGCTCGTCCACGATGGCGATCGGATCGGTGAAGGCGACGCGCGCCGAGCGCTCGGGGGTGACGGTCAGCCCGGTGGCGGCGAGGTCGCCCCGGCCGGCGAGCAGGTCGTCCAGCACGTCGTGCCGGCGCTCGACCCAGACGATCTCCAGCTTCAGCCCGTGGCGCCTGGCGAAGTCCTCCGCCAGGTCGCGGTCCAGGGCGGCCGGGCTGCCGTCGTGGGAGAGGGGCGGGTCCTCCTCGTCGCCGATCACCAGGACCCGCAGCGTTCCCCGGGCACGGATCTCCTGGAGGTCGGGAACGGTCCCCGCGACCGCCGGCAGCGGGAGGAGCACGGCGGAGAGCAGCGCTGCGGCCCGTCGAACCCAGCCCATGCGGGCCGGGGACGCTAGCCGTCCCGGGGGCCGCTGGCGACGGGAAGGTGAAGGCGCGCCGGGACGGCGTGCAGCGTCATGTCACTTGTGGGTGCTGGAGCTCTTGGCGCTGCCGTTTCCGGATCCGCCGAAGAGCAGGCCCACCCCGAAGGAGAAGTACTGCTGGGCGGGCATCCCGTGACGCTCCCAGAAGTAGTTCCAGCGGCCGTCGAAGAAGAGCGCCGTGCCCTTGTCCAGCCCGAAGGCGATGCCCACGTGGGGCTGGACGCCCCACTGCCAGTCCGAGGCGGTGTACTCGTTCAGGCCCACGTCGATGACCCGGTCGAAGTAGGCCGCGCCGCCGTTCACCCCGGCCCAGAGGCGGCTCCCGTGCCCGAGCGGGATGTGCCAGGCGAAGCCGCCCATCAGCGGGATGACGTTCAGGTACCGGAACTGCTTGCCCGAGACGTCCTGCCCGTCGGTGGTGGTGAGCAGGCCCTGCTTCACCGCGTTGAAGCTGTTCAGCCCGGCCGACAGCTCGAGGTTGAAGGCGTAGGAGAGCTCGAGCGAGACGTCGAGGTGCGCTCCGCGGCTGCTGAAGCGATCGATGAAGTCCTTGGTCTCGTGCGTGGGCACGGCGAACTCGTACGAGATCCGCACGTTGCTCTGCGCCAGCGCGGCGGAGGAGGCCAGGAGTCCGGTCAGGAGAAGAAGTCGGGTGGGACGCATGGCGTGACTCACAGGTACGGCGACTGCGCGAAGGCCTGGTCGATGCCCTTCTCGAGGCGCTGGACGTACGACGGCAGATCACTGCCCGGCACGCCCTGCATCGAGGCGTTCCAGATCGCCGTCAGCTGCTTGGTGGTGGGATTCGGCGTCCGGTTGTCCAGCATGTCGATCCGGAGCGTCCCGGCGTCGAGGACGGTGTAGGCCGCGGCGTAGGGGTAATACACGCCCCAAGAGCCGTCGTAGCCGTCGAACCCGGGCCAGCCCGGCCACACGTCGTAGAAGGGGTACGAGACGTACTCGACGTAGCGGGTCAGGGTGAACGACACCAGCACGTCGACGTCGGGCGTGGTCGTCGTCGGGTCGACCTGCTGCAGGCCCTTGGCGTCCAGGTTGGAGGCCACCCGCGCGAGGATCTGCGCGTCGTAGGAGTGGTCGATGGTCAGGGGCTGACCCTGCCCCGAGGTGACCCCCTGGATGGAATCCGGCAACGCGTAGGTCCGGAGGGTCGAGAAGCTCGCGGAGGCGTCGTGCTGGGTGATGACCGAGTCGAGGTCCTCGACCGTCTCCGCACCCCCCGGATAACAGGCTGCGAGCAGCAACCCCGCGGCCCACGCCACCTGCCTCATGGCTCCGTCCTCCCTCGATCTTCCGGCCAACGACCCGGAGATCTGCACACTTGCGGCGGCGGAGTCCACCTCGGTCCCCATCGGTCCGACGGCGTACGGACACCCCGACCTTCCTGAGACGGGCTCGGGGCCGGTCGCATTCATTCGAGGGGGCCCGGCGACTTGCCGGTGCCCCGGGGAGCCTGGCATGAGGGCCGCTCCTTCATGGGTCTCCTTCGTGCCGTCGTCCTCGGGCTGGTCCAGGGGATCACCGAGTTCCTGCCCATCAGCTCCACCGCCCACCTGCGCATCACCCCAGAGCTGTTCGGCTGGCAGGACCCCGGCGCGGCATTCGACGCCATCATCCAGCTGGGGACGGTCGCTGCGGTGCTGGTGTACTTCCGTCACGACATCGTGAGCCTGTTCCGGGCCTGGGTGGATGGGCTGGTGAGCCGGAACCCGCTTGGCACCACCCAGTCGCGCCTGGCCTGGTACGTCCTGGTGGGAACGCTTCCGGTGGTGGTGTTCGGTTTCGCCTTCAAGCACGCCATCGAGACGAGCCTGCGATCCCTGTACGTCATCGCCGGGGCGATGATCGGCCTGGCCCTGCTCCTCGCCGCCGCCGAGTGGACGGCGCGCCACGCCCGCCGGCTGGACGACATGACCTGGACCGATGGGATCGTCATCGGGTTCTGGCAGGCGGTGGCGCTCATCCCCGGGTCGAGTCGCTCGGGGACCACCCTGACCGGAGGGCTGTGGCGGGGGCTCCGGCGGGCAGATGCCGCGCGGTACTCGTTCCTCCTCTCCATCCCCGCCACCACCGCCGCGGGCCTCTTCGAGCTGCGCCACCTGCGGCACGCCTCCATCCCCTTCACCCCGGCCGAGCTGGTGGTGGCCGCCGTGGTGGCGTTCGCCTCGGGGATGCTGGCGATCGGGGGCCTGCTCCGGTACCTGCGCACGCGCACCACGCTGGTCTTCATCGTCTACCGCCTGGTGCTGGGGGCGACCCTGCTCTTCCTGCTGAACGCCGGCCGGCTCCGTCCCGACGCGGGGCTGGACGAGGGCGGGCCACCGCAGCCTGGCGTGGGCGCCTCGGCCGCCCCGGCGAAGGCGCGGCCCTGATGGATCCGCGCTTCACCCAGCTCGCCGCGCGGCTGCAGCAGCACCCGGGGCGACAGCTGGCATTGCCGGGGATCGAGCTCCGCGACTCGGCGGTGCTGGCCCCCTTCGTCGTCCGGGGCGACGAGCCGCGGCTGCTCTTCACCCTTCGCCCGGCCCACCTTCGCCGGCACGCCGGACAGGTGTCGTTCCCAGGCGGGGCCCGCGAGCCCGAGGATCCGAGCCCGCTCCACACGGCGCTGCGCGAGGTGCACGAGGAGCTGGGCATTCCTGTGCGGGCGGTGGACGTGCTCGGGATGCTCGACGAGATCCCCACCACCTCGGAGTTCCGCGTCGTTCCCTACGTGGGTCTCCTGGACCCCTCGGTCGAGCTTCACCCGGACGCCGGGGAGATCGCCGAGCTGCTCGAGATTCCGGTGTCGGAACTGCTTGTGCCCGGGCTCCGGCGGACCGAGAAACGGGTCTACCGGGGAGTGGAGCGCGACGTGTACTTCTACGACGTGGGCCGTCACACCATCTGGGGAGCCACCGCGCGCATCCTCTCCAACCTCCTCGCGGTCCTCTCCGCGCTCCCGGCGTGGGGGGTGCCGAGGCCGGCATGACGCTCTACCCGGTGGTGATGGCCGGTGGATCCGGGACGCGCTTCTGGCCCCTGTCGCGGAAGGCGCGGCCCAAGCAGTTCCTCGCTCTGGCCACCGACCGGCCGCTCCTGGTGGAGACGATGGCGCGGCTGAAGGGCCTGGCGACGCCGGCGCAGAGCTACGTGGTGTGTGGCCCCGTCCACGCCCGTGCGGTGCGCCGCCTCCTGCCGCGGCTACCGGCAGCGAACGTGCTGGTCGAGCCCATCGCCCGGAACACCGCGCCCGCCATCGGCCTGGCGACACTCCAGGTGCAGGCCCGGGACCCGGACGGAGTGCTCGCCGTCCTGCCCTCGGACCACCACGTGGCGGACGTGGCCGGATTCCAGGCGGTGCTCCGCCGCGCGGCCGAGGTCGCCCGCTCCGGGGCGCTGGTCACCATCGGCATCCGGCCCACCCGGCCCGAGACCGGCTACGGCTACGTGGAGGTGGGCGAGCCCATCGCCGGCGGCGCGGCCCGGGTGCGCGCGTTCGTCGAGAAGCCCGACGCCCCCACCGCGGCGCGATACCTGGCCTCCGGGCAATACCTCTGGAACGGGGGCATCTTCGTCTTCACCGCCCGGGCGATGCGGGAGGCGATCGAGCGCCACCTGCCCGAGCTGGGCTCCATCCTCGAGCGCCTCGCTCCGACGGTCGGCACCGCCCGGCATGCCGCGGCGCTCAAGCGCTGGTTCCCCGCCGCTCCGTCGGTCTCCATCGACTACGGGGTGATGGAGAAGGCCCACGACATCGCCGTCGTCCCCGGCGACTTCGGCTGGTCCGACGTGGGCAGCTTCGCCGCCCTTCCCGAGGTGCGGCCGGCCGACGGCGACGGGAACGTGGTGGTGGGTCAGGGCGTGGTCCTTGTGGACTCGGCGGGGTGCGTGGTGGTTGGGTCCGGCCGGCCGCTGGGGCTGGTGGGGCTCCGCGACATGGTGGTGGTGGACGCGGGGGACGCGGTGCTGGTGGTGCCCCGGGAGCGAAGTCAGGACGTCCGGGCGGTGGTCCAGTCGCTCGCCAAGCGGGGACTGGGCAAGTTCGAGTGAGACGAGGCGACGGGATGAACGCGCACATCTTCCGCGAGTACGACATCCGCGGGCTGGTCGATCAGGACCTGACCGAGGAGGTGGTGGAGCTGCTGGGGAAGGGGCTGGGGACGGTCGTTCGCCGCAAGGGCGGGCGGAGCATCGTGGTGGGACGCGACTGCCGCGAATCCAGCACCCGGTTCCGAGAGCGGCTGGTGGCGGGCATCGCCTCCACCGGCCTCGACGTGCTGGACGTCGGCGTGGTCCCGACGCCGCTGACCTACTTCGCTGCCAACACCCTGCCGGTGGACGGGCTGGCGATGATCACCGGCAGCCACAACCCGCCCGAGTACAACGGATTCAAGATCGGCCACGGGAAGACCACGCTCCACGGCCACGAGATCCAGGCGCTCCGCCAGCTGATCGAGGCCCGCGACTTCGAGGTGGGGCGTCCAGGGCGGGCCACGCCGTTCGACATCGTCACGCCGTACATGCACTTCGTCCGGCAGACGGTTCGGGTGGGGCGCAAGGGGATGCGCATCGTGGTCGACGCCGGGAACGGGACCGGCGGCGAGGTGGCGGTGCCGCTCTTCCGGAGCATGGGCTTCGACGTGGTGCCCCTGTTCTGCGAGATGGACGCCCGCTTCCCGAACCACCATCCCGACCCGACGGTGCTGGAGAACCTCGAGGACCTCATCGCCGCGGTGAAGAAGGAGAAGGCCGAGGTGGGCATCGCCTACGACGGCGACGCCGACCGCATCGGCGTCATCGACGACCGGGGGAAGGTGCTCTGGGGCGATCAGCTGATGATCCTCTTCTCCCGCTCGGTGCTGGCCGAGGTGCCGGGGGCGGCCATCGTGGGCGAGGTGAAGTGCTCGGCGACGCTCTACGACGACATCGCGGCCCACGGCGGCAACCCGGTGATGTGGAAGGCGGGGCACAGCCTCATCAAGGCGAAGATGAAGGAGACCCACGCCCAGCTGGCCGGCGAGATGAGCGGCCACATCTTCTTCAAGCACCGCTACTTCGGCTTCGACGACGCGGTGTACAGCTCGGCGCGGCTGCTGGAGATCCTCACCCACGAGAAGAGGCCGCTCTCGGCGCTGCTGGCCGACGTGCCCCGCACCTACGCCAGCCCGGAGATTCGCTTCGACGTGCCGGAGGAGAAGAAGTTCGCGATGGTACGCCGGGCGACCGAGGTGCTCCGCGCCGCTGGCCACTCGATCATCGACGTGGACGGAGTGCGGGTGACGTTCGCCGACGGCTGGGGTCTCATCCGCGCCAGCAACACCCAGCCCATCCTGGTGCTGCGCTTCGAGGCCAAGACCGAGGGGCGGCTCCGGGAGATCCAGGCGCTGATCGAGAACACGGTGCGTCAGGTCCAGCGCGAGGTCGGAGCGTGAAACCGGCCCCGGTCCGGGCCCTGCGCTAGACTTGACCGATGGCAGAGGCGTCTCCGGCCCTGGTGGGCATCATCATGGGGAGCTCGTCGGACTGGTCCACCCTGGCCCCCGCGGCCGAGGTGCTGGCCGAGCTTGGCATCCCCTTCGAGGCGCGGGTGGTCAGCGCGCACCGGACCCCGGACTGGATGTTCGAGTACGCCTCCACCGCCGAGGCGCGCGGGCTGCGGGCGATCATCGCCGGCGCGGGCGGGTCGGCCCACCTTCCGGGAATGGTGGCCGCCAAGACGCTGGTGCCGGTGCTGGGCGTGCCGGTTCCCGCCACGGTGCTGCAGGGCGTGGACGCGCTGCTGTCCATCGTGCAGATGCCCAAGGGCGTCCCGGTGGGCACGCTGGCCATCGGGAAGCCCGGGGCGGCGAACGCGGCACTTCTGGCGGCGGAGATCATCGGCCTCGAGAAGCCCGAGGTCCGCGAGCGGCTCCGGGCCTGGCGTGCGGCGCGGACCCGCGAGGCGCTGGAGAGCAGCGTCCCGTGAGCGTCATCCTTCCCGGGGCGACCATCGGGATCCTCGGTGGCGGCCAGCTGGGCCGGATGACGGCGATGGCCGCGCGCACGCTGGGGTACCACCTGGCGGTGCTGGATCCGGACCCGTCCTGCGCGGCGCGCTTCCTGGTCGAGACCTGCATCACCGCGGCGTTCGACGACGTGGAGGCTGCCCGGGAGCTCGCCCAGCGGTCCAACGTGGCCACCGTGGAGATCGAGAAGATCAGCATCGAGGTGATGCGCGCGGTGCAGGAGCTGATCCCCATGCGGCCGGGGCCCGAGGTGCTGCACGTGGTGCAGGACCGCGCCCGCCAGAAGGACTGGCTCGCCGAGCGGGGCTTCCCGGTGGGCCCGTACCGCAAGGTCTCCACCGAGGTCGAGCTGGGGGAGGCGGCGCAGGCGCTGGGCGGCCGCTGCTACGTGAAGTCCACCCGGGGTGGGTACGACGGGCGGGGGCAGGAGATCCTCGCCGCCCCGGAGGATGCGGGGCGCATCTGGAAGTCGCTGGGCGAGGGTCCGGTGGTGGTGGAGAAGGGGCTGGAGCTCGACTCGGAGCTGAGCGTGCTGGTCGCGCGTCGTCCCTCGGGCGAGGCACGGACCTACGCGCCGGCGCTGAACCACCACGTGAAGGGAATCCTCGAGTGGAGCGTGCTCCCCGGGCCGCTCCCCCACGCGGTCGCGAACCAGGCCGAGTCGATCGCCCGGGACATCGCCGCGGCGCTCGGGGTGGAGGGACTGCTGGTTGCGGAATTCTTCCTGACCCGCGCCGGGGACCTCCTCGTGAACGAGCTCGCGCCCCGGCCCCACAACACCTTCCACTCCACCGAGGTGGCGTGTGCCACCAGCCAGTTCGAGCAGCACACCCGCTCGGTCTGCGACCTACCGCTCGGGTCGACGGAGCTCCTGCGGCCCGCGGCGATCGTCAACCTGCTCGGCGACCTCTGGATCGGGGACGCGACCCCCCCGTTCGACCGGGCGCTGGAGCTCCCCGGCGTCCAGGTGCACCTCTACGGGAAGCGGGTGGCGCGTCCGGGCCGGAAGATGGGGCACCTCTCGGCGATCGGGGCGACGCCCGAGGAGGCGCTGCAGAAGGTGCAGGAGGCACGGTCGCGGCTGGTCCGTCCGCCGGGCTGACGAGCGGTCCCTGGTCAGTCCCCGAGCAGGTCGCGCACGAACGCCATGGCGCGCTCGCGGCAGAGCAGCGGGTCGGCGAGGCTCTGCGCGGTCCGGCGCAGCCAGGGGTCGGTCGGCGCGCCTGCCTCGAGCGCCTCTGCCCAGCCGACGAGCGACTCGAGCGAGACCACCCCGTCGCGGTAGCCGGTGAGCATCCGGACCGCGCCCGCGCGGGTCAGCGCCTCGGCCGATGCGTTCGCCCGCCCCATCTTCCGGCGACGGTAGGGGCAGCGCGGGCGCGCTGTCGAGCCGCGCGCCCCGGCGAGTGTCCGCTCAGCCGTCCGCCGCGCCGAGCCGCTCGCTCAGGTTGACCTCGGCGAGCCCGACGAACGCCTCGAGGGTTCCCAGGTCGAGCAATGGGCCGGCGACCGGCAACCCGGTCCGCGCGTGGCGCTCGACGCTGGCGAGGCTCGCCAGGAACGGCCCGGCCTCACCCTCCTGGATCCGCTCCTTCCACCACCGCACCCGGTCCAGGGCACTCTCGATCTGCGCTCTGTGGGTTGGCTCCATGCCGCGCGAGGGTAGCTCCCACCGCCGACCGGTCACGCTCCGGTTGAAGGAGTTCCACCCGGCGCGAACCGCGAGGTCTGACGAGCAACACTTCGCCCGGCCAGGTTCGAGGAGAATGGACCCGCGGATACACTCCCGCGCTCGCGCGGACGGAGGGGCCTGTCATGCACACCCTGCTGCTCGAGCTCCGCTCACGCCTGGACCAGGCCGCCGGCGGGCTGCCTGACGTCACCGTTCGCCGGATGTTCGGCTGCGACGCCTTCCTCGCCCGGGGGGCCATCTTCGCCATGGTCTGGCGCGAGGGACGCATCGGGTTGCGGCTCCCCGACGAGATGCTCCCCGAGCTCCGCTCGGTCCCCGGAGCCGACCCCTGGCGTCACCGCGACATGGTCGTCCGCCAGTGGGTCCTCGTGCCGGAGGCGTTTCACGACGACGGCGACCGCCTTGCGCCGTGGGTCCGGAAGGCACATGCCGCGGCGCTCGCGCGCGGCCCCGCCTCGGCGAAGGTCCCTCGCCGCCGCAGCCCGGCCCGGCGCACGAAGCGCAGCGCCCCGAGCCGCGCCCGGCGCACCTCGGCGAAGAAGACGCGTCAGTCCAGGAGGAAGGTGTAGCGGTAGGTGATCTGCGCCGCGACCGCCTGGCCCCTGCGCATCGCGGGTCGGAAGCGGACGCCCTCCACCGCCTTCGCCGCAGCCTGGTCGAGCGCCCCGCCGGGGCCGGAGAGGATCTTCACGCTCCGGACTCGCCCGGTCTCGTCCACCAGCACCGAGAGCACCACCGTCCCCTCGATGCCGCGGCTCCGCGCGTCCTCGGGGTAGGGGATGCGCACCTCGCCGATGACCGTGGGCTGGCTGTCGAGCTCGTAGAGCGGGACGGGCATCGGGCGCACGCTCGCCGGGTCCGCCGCCTTGTCCGCGGGCTTGCCGACCAGCGTGTTCCCCACCGGGGCCTCGAAGCTCCCCGCGGTCGTCGTCGAGCGGAGCGTGAGGCCCACCACCACCGGGGGAGGCTCGGCGGCCTTCGCCTCCGGCGGCGGCGCTTCGTTGGGCGGAGGCGGCGACTGTCGCCGGAAGGCCAGCCTCCGGGGAGGCGGCCGGTCGACGTGCACCGGCTCCGGCCGGGGGGGCTCGACCTTCGGCGTGGGCCTCGGCCTCTCCACCTCCACCACCACCAGCTCGGTCGTCCGGCGCGCGGACGCCACCGCGGAGGGAGTGACCGACAGGAAGAGGAGCACGAGGCCGTGCACGGCCAGCGAGATCCCGACGAAGGCCCAGAGCGCCCAGGCGCGCGCGTCGGGCCGGGACGCGGAGAGCACCGCCGCGCTCATGGTCCGGGGGACGCCGCCTGCGCGTCCTTCTCGATGTTGAGGGCGAACTTCGCCACGCCCTCGCCCTTCACGACGTCGATGAGGTGCATCACCCGACCGTAGGGGAGCGACTGGTCGGCGCTGATGATCGCCCGGGTGTCCGGATCCTGCCGCACGCCCTGGGCCACCCGCGCCCGCAGTCCCGCCTCGTCGGTCAGGGTCCCGTCGACGAACAGGGCGCCGGTCCGGTCCATCACCACGTTGACCAGCCCCTGCACCGTCTGCCCGGCGTTGGCCGCCCGCGGGAGATCCACCTCCATCGTCTCGCGAACGATGAAGTTCGCCGTGACCATGAAGATGATGAGCAGGACGAGGACGATGTCGACCAGCGGGGTGACGTTGATCCCCGTGATCTCCTCGTCCTCCTCCTGGCCGAAACTCGCCGCCACGCTGCTACCCCTCGACCACGCCGCGGACCGGACGGGTCCCGGCGGCCTCCGACCTGGGGTTCCGCGCCGCCGCGATCAGCGCGTGGGCCAGGGCCTGCGCCCGGCCGATGCGGTTCTTCAGCGCGCGGGTGAAGAGGTTGTACCCGACGACCGCCGGGATGGCGACCGCGAGGCCCACGGCGGTGGCGACCAGCGCCTCGGAGATGCCGGTCATCACCGTCTGCTGGATCGCCGAGCCGCGGATCGGCACCGAGCCGAGGTCGTTGAAGGCCTTGATGATGCCCAGCACCGTCCCGAAGAGGCCCACGAACGGAGCGTTGCTCCCCAGCGTGCCGAGGAAGGAGAGGAAGCGCTCGTACCGGGGCCGCTCGGCGGCCAGCGTCGCCGCGACGACCTCCTCCACCACCGCCGGGCCCTGGGGCAGCGCCCGGAGCCCCTCCTGGAGCACCCGGGCCTCCAGCGCGTCCTGGCCCTCGACGAGCGGCCGCAGGCCGTCCAGCTCTCCACGGGCCAGCCGCTGGGAGATCTCCTCGCGGCGCTGGAGACGCCGGGCGCGGAAGAAGACCAGGCGCTCGAGCATCACCGCCAGCGAGGCCACCGAGAGCGCCACGAGGAGCCAGAGCACCCACTCGGCGGAGGAGAGGGTGATCCGGAGGAGCTTTCCGGTGAGCCAGCCGACGTCGGTGACCGCGAGAAGGAGCATCATGAGCGGGGCCTGGGTCTCTACTGTCAGTAGCAGAGCACGTTCAACCCTCGGCCAGGAAACCGGCCGGTTCCGGTCAGTAGTCCCGGGTCCACACGATGTCGGCCGAGCCGGACTTCGCGTCGCCGTACACGGCCTCGAAGCTCCACCGGGGGAGGAACTGGTACTCCAGCCGGAAGGCGTTGGCGTTCTCGTACCTCGTGGGGTCGGCGCCCACCTTCCCCGCATAGCCGAGGTACAGGTCGTCGGTGATGTACTTGCCCGCCTCCAGCGTCGCGCCCTGGAGCAGCCCCTCGTCGCCCGCCTCGATCGACAGCACGTCGAGGCCCACCTTGTCGCTCACCGCGGTCTTGAGCTGGGCCGCAGCGAGCGAGCCGAGCACCGACACCGCCTGCGCCGAGCCGATCTCCGAACCGCCGCTCCCGCGCTTGAGCGTGGTCCGGCCGGTGGCGAGCAGCGTGTAGATCTCCGACTCGGTGAGGGGCGGCTCGCTGGTGGGAACGAGCTGGATCTCGCCCGCCTGGCCCTGCACGTGCATCGATACCTTCACCCCGGCCTTCGCGTTGTTGTAGATGGCGGTCACGTTGAGCGCCGGCTTGCTGGCCAGGCCGCTGAAGCGGACGACGCTGTTCTTCTGGAAGTCGAACCGGCGGCCGAGCACGTCCAGGCGCCCCCGGAGGATGCGCACCTCGCCGAAGAGGTCGGTGGCCTCGCCGATCTCGACGCGAAAGTCCTGGCTGAGGCCGACCTCGACGTTGAGGTCCTGGGCCTTCACCCAGAGGTTCTTCGGGGCGTCGAGCACCAGCACCAGCTGCGTCGTGCGCGGCGGGGGTTCCTCGAAGGCGGCCCCGGCGAGCGCGGGATCGAGCGCGCGATCCCTGGCCAGGATCTCCCGGGCTCGCCGGAGATCCAGGGGCTTGCCGTTGCGGAGGAGGATGATGTCGTCCGGCCGGTGCAGGCTCTGCAGGTCCTTCCGCGACTGGGTCGGGAGCTCGACGTGCGCCTCGGGGATGTGGATCTTGCTCAGCTCGATGGCGCCCTTGCGGGCCGTCCCGTCCAGGTCGGCCCGGAGGCTCACCGTCGCGACCTGCTGGTCGTCGGTGAAGACCGGAAACGAGCTCGCCTCGGCATTGCCCTTCAGCGTCCAGAGCGCGCCGCCCCGCGTCCCCAGCGCGGTGACCTTCAGCGAGCCGGCCTCGGTGCGCAGCTGCAGATCGTCGATCGAGACGCGGTCGTTGCTGGCATCCAGGAGGAGGTGGATCTTCTGGTACTGGCCGTAGCCAGCGAGGCCTACCATGCCGTCCTTCAGCTCGAGCCGTCCCTCCCCCTCGGGCTGGCCCAGCGTGCCGCTCGCCCGGGCATCGACGTCGAGGGTACCCGCCACCCGTCGCAGCGTGGTGGTGAAGCCGGTGAGGAACGCCACGTCGAAGTTCCGCCCCTGCGCCGTCAGCTGGAACGGTGCGCGGTCCGTACCCGGACCCTTGCGCAGCGCCGGCCAGGAGAGGTCGAGGTCCACCGAGCCATCGAGCCGAAGCGTGCCGCCGTTGACCGAGGCCAGCGCCGCGTGCAGCCGGCTCCGGGCCTGCTGGTAGTCGAGGGTGAGGTCGGCCTTGCCGAGTGGCGTCTCCCCGGCGCCGAGCTGCTCGGTGTGGGCCTCGGCGGTGAGCGTGGGTGCCTGCAGCGAGCCGCGCCCGTGCACGGAGGCGAGGAGCGTTCCGCGGAGCCGGCGGGCCTGCCGCCCCTCGCCGAACACCACCGGCAGCCGGGAGAGCTCGAGCGGGCCGAACTTCCCCTCGAGCGTGACGGGGACGTCGTCGTAGCTCCGGCGGGCCTGGAGGCTGGCCGGCGAGGCGCTCACCGCCAGCGAGAGGCTGGCCAGCGGGGCATTGGCATCCTTCGCGTCCAGGACCGCAGTGATGGTCTTCTGGGCCTTCACCTCCAGGCTGAGGTCGGTGGGGTCCATCGGCGCGGTCCGGAGCTGGTGCGCCTCGAGGCGGAGGTCGCCCGAGGGCGCGCCCACCGTGCCCGCGAGGTCGGCGCTGAGCGACACCGCCCCCTCCAGGTCGCGCGACACCAGCTCCGCCTCGTGGAGCGGCTTCAGCTGCACTCCGCCGATGCGCGCCCGGGCCTGGAGCTCGGCCGTGAGAAGCGTCTCCAGCGGGCGGGCATCCGAGACCAGGCGGGCCAGTGACCGCCCCACCGAGGCCTGCACGTCCACCGTCCCCTGGAGCACGGTGCCCTTCGCCGCGGCGGAGAGGTTGCCCCGTTCCGGGCCGTCCACCGCGAGCGTGAGGTCGGCCGGAGGAAGCTGGCGGTAGCGGACCCCATGGGTCCGGGCCGAGGCGTGGAGCACCGGCGCATCGGCGAAGCCCGAGAGGTCGAGCTGCAGCTCGGCGGTCCCGGTCGCCTCGGCCTTTCCCTCGGCGCATCCCTCCTCGAAGAGCTTCATCCGCACCGCGGTGCAGATCACCTGCGCCACGTCGAAGGCCGGGACGGCGACCTGCGCGCGGACCGGCTCGTGCCGCCGCTTCCGGAGCGCATCGACGGGGAGGTCCACGTCGGCGCTCAGCGACGTCCCGAGGGCCCGCGCCTCCACCTTCACCTGCGCCCGCCGGTTCGCCCACGCGCCGTTGCCCTTGACGAAGAGGTTCTGGACCTTGCCCGCGGTCACGTCCGCCGCGTCCACCGTCGCCTCGAGCGCGGGGTCGGCCACCGGCCCCTGTGCCCGGGCCTCGAGGGTCACCCGGCCCGCGAGCGGCATCGACGGAGGGAGGAGCGCCTTCGGCAACCTGGCGAGGTCGAGCGCCTCGAGGCCCACCGTCGCGTCCACCCGGTCGCCCCGCTTCCAGCCGCCGAGCCGGATCACCTGCTCGCCGGCGACCAGGCGCAGGGGCGCGAGCTCCAGCGTCTCGCCGCCGAAGCGGAGGTGCGCCGGCGCCTCCATCGACCAGCTCGCCTCCGGGTAGCGGAGCGTCAGCATCTCCATCTCGATGCCGTGGCGGTCCTCGTCCACCGTCCCGCCCACGTGCACCTCCATCGGGAGGGAGCCGCCGGTGGCGGCGTGCAGGTCCAGGGCCCGCCCCCGGGTGAGCAGGCTGAAGGAGACCGGATGGATGGCCCGCTCGCCCAGCCGGAGCTCCTGCGCCTCGAGCTGGGCGTTCGCGTCGAGCGGCCGGTCCACGTCGGGCACGTCGGCGGAGAGGCGGAGCGCCCGCACCCGCACGTCGTTGATCCGCAGCGCGGGGAAGTTCCCCTGCACGCGGAGCCCGGGGTGTCGGAGGGGCCCGGAGGCCTCGACGTGCAGCGTCCCGGACCCGGCCAGAGGCGGGAGGCGCGCGGCGGAGAGGCCACCGAACGTCCGCCCGAGCAGCGCGAGGTCCTGGGCCTCGGCGTCGAGCGAGGCGTGGATGTCCCGCGTCGTGCCCTTCCCGCTGCCCGAGACGCGCAGCCCGGGGAGCACCGCCCGGAGCTCGCGCAGGTCGAGGGCACCCCGGTTCGTGGTGGCATGCAGCTCCACCGGGCCCACCGTCGCCTTCCGCACCTGGCTCGGAGGCACCGAGAGGTCCACCGCGCCGGTCATCGTCTCGAGGCTCCGGCCGCTGCCTCGCGCGTCCGCGATGAGCGCGACGTCGGTCGGCGGACCATCGGCGAGCAGCTGCGCCAGGTCGACGTGACGCAGCTCGAGGTGACCCTGCTCCACGGTGGCGGCTCTCGGATCGCCCCGGGCCTGCAGCGCGAGCTGGGCGGTGCCGGCTCGGCCGCGGAGCTCCACCCGCGCACGGTTCCCCTCCAGCGCTCCCTCGCCGGAGAGCTCCACCGGGACCCTCGGGGTCCAAGCGGAGGTGAGCGCGCGTCCCACGGCAGGAGGGATGACGAGCCGCTCGAGGCGGGCCCGTACCGTCCCCTCCCCCTGAACCACCGACCCGCGGACGACGAGGCCGGCCAGCCCGAGGTCCACCGCCCCCTCGCGCGCCCGGCCCTCGCCCTTGCCGCGCGCGGTGAGCTGGAGCGCGCCGTCGAGGAGCCCGGAGACGGTTCCCTGGCCGTCGGCCTGCACCTCGAACGTTCCGGTGGGCCCGGCGTAGCGGCCGGCGCCGCGGAGCTGGAGGCCGCCGAGCAGAAGGTGCTGCACCTCCTTGTCCTCGTGCCGGGTCAGGCGCACCGCCCCCCGCTCGAGGGCGAGGCCGTCGACCACGAAGGTGAGCGGCAGCGGGCCCGACGTCTGCCCGGGGGGGCTCGGATGGCGGGGAGCGACGGCCCGCGCGAGGTTGGTGCCGCTCTCGTCGAGCGTGAGCCACAGCTCGGGGTGCTCGACCCGCACTGCCTTCAGATGCACCGTGTTGCCGATCAGCGGCAGCAGCGCCAGGCGGGCCTCGAGCAGGTCCAGGTGAGCCACCCGCTCTCCGTCCGGGTCCTCCAGCGTGACGTCGCGGAGGACGATGGTCCCGCCGCTGATCTCCGCCGACCGCACCGTCAGCCTTCCGGCGATCGCCTCGTTGGCCGCCTGGAGCCCGAGCGCCAGGAGGCCTCTGCTTCCGGAGGGCGTCTGGACCCAGGCCAGCAGGCCGAGCACCGCGACGACGAGGAGCAGGACGAGGCCGAGGAGGACGCGCAGCCCCCAGCGCAGCCAGCGGCGCCGGGGAGGCCCCGGGACCGGCGGCGGCTGGTCCGGAGTGCTGGGCTGGTTCGTCACCTCAATACGCCTCGCCGATGGAGAGGGTCAGGGCACAGCGCCCTTCCGGATAGCCGCCGTAGGTCGTGCTTCCCGTCCCGATGCCGAAGCACTCCGAGCCGCCCGGCGCGTACACCGGGTGGGTCGGGTCGGTGATGATGGGCAGCGGCCCGCCGTGGTTCAACCGGTAGGCGAAATCGAGCCGGATCGGCCCGATGATGGTGTTGTACCGGAGCCCGAACCCCACCGCGTACTGCATGAGCGGCCCCACGTCGCGGAAGTCGAACGAGCCGATGCTCACGAAGCCGGCGTCGAGGAACACCGCCAGCGTGAGGGGGCCGAAGATCTTGTAGCGGAGCTCGATCGAGCTGTCCCAGATGCCGTCGCCGCCCACCGGGACGGTGGTGCCGTTCAATTGCGGCGTCCCGATGTTCCCCACCAGGGGATTGGTCGGGGTCGCGTTGTTGTTCGGCACGGGAAGGAGCGGCGAGAGCCTGCGGCTGCCGAAGCCGCGATGGAACGTGCCCCCTCCGGAGAAGAAGCGGGCGGTGATGGGGCTGGTCTGCTGCGAGAGCAGCGTCCCGATCCGGAGCTTCCCCGCGAGCGTGAAGGGTCCCCACGACTTGTATGCCCGCAGATCGGGGAAGAGGCGGGTATAGGTGTAGTCGCCCCCGAGGATTCCCCCGCCCTGCTGGATCCCGAGCGAGAGGAACCAGCCGTTCCGTGGCTCGAGCTTGTCGTCTCGCCGGTCCCACTCGATGATCAGCTCGAGGTAGGAGAGGAAGACGTAGCAGACCGGATTGTCGGGGCTCAGGTTGCAGCCGTAGGCCAGCTGCGGCGCGTTGCCGGTGAGGCCGTTGGTGATGCCGGTGATCCGGTCCACCTCGAGGTTGTACGAGGGGTAGATGCGGAAGCTGCTGTGCGGCTGCCAGACGATTCCGGTCTTGCCGCGCACGCCGATGTAGCCGTAGGCCTGCTCGATGTTCTTGTAGAAGTCGACCGAGCTGAGCCACTTGAAGTCCCGACCGGGGAAACGAGGCTGCTCGAACTCGGCGTAGAGGTCGAAGATCGGCGATTGCTGGTCGATGTTCCACAGCGCGGGAAGGAACGCCCAGCCGACCTTCCCGCGCAGGGTGAGCTTGCGGAGGTCTCCGAAGAAGTCCCGGTCGGTGTACTCGGCGATGAGCCGGTACTCCTGCCGCACCGGGTCCACCCCCAGGCCGCCCCCGTAGCGGATGGTGTGGAACGGGGCCTCGCGCACGTCCACCACCACGGGGATGACCGCGTCGGTCTTGTCGGGAGCCCCGGTGGTGACCTTCACCGCGCCGAACACGCCCATCTGGAAGACGCGGCGCTGCGCCTCCTCGATCGCGCGGTCGCTGTACCAGTCGCCCTTGCGGATGGCGCCCTGGGCCTGGTCGATGATGTACCGGACCGGCACCGAGGGCTTGGGCCCGGTGGCGACGAAGATGTTGCCGAACTTGTAGCGGATGCCCGGAGCGCAGACGAGGCGGACCCGCGCGATCTGGTCCGTCGTCTCGACGAAGACCTCTCCGCGGACCTCGGCGTCGGCGTATCCCAGCGCCCGGAGCGCGCCGGCCACCTCGCGCTTCACTCCCTCCCACGGGTCCTCCTTCAGCACTTCGCCGACCTTCAGTGGGATGGCGCGGCGGACGCGCCGCTGGAAGTCCGGGGGGAGCTCGTCCAGCCCCTCCACGTCGATGCGCCCGATGGTGGTGGGCCTTCCCTCGTTCACCTGGACGGTGAGGGCCACCCCCTGGCCGTCCTGCTTCACGTCCTCCTCGACCACCTGCGCCTGGTAGAAGCCCTGCGCCTGGTAGAAGCGCTCGATGCGCCGCAGGTCCGCTTGCCAGGCGATGGGGTCGAAGTACGGGACGGAGGCGAAGGGCCACCACGACGGGCCGGTGGTGAGGATGTGGTCCTCGACGTCCCCCGCCGAGACCTGCTTCGTCCCCTCGATCTTCAGCGACTTGATCGGAGGCTCGTCGGGAGTGGGCTGCTTGCCCGCGCAGGCGCAGAACACGAGCGCGAGCAGCGCTCCGATCCGCTGGGGCTGACGCCCGCTCATGCTCCGTCGAGTCGGCCTGCGGCCTGGGTCAGCGTGCGGAGCCGTGCGGCCGCCCCCCGGACGTCATCCTGCCGTTCGAGCTCCTCCACCGGCGCCGTGATGCGGTACGCCCAGTTCGCGTCCTGCACCGAGCCCGGAAGGTTGATGCGCTCGCTCTCGCCGAGCACGTCCTGCCAGGGGAGCACGCAGTAACGCGAGGCGGCGTGCTCCGCGGTTGCCAGGAGGCGCTGGTGGACCTCGGGGGTGAAGCTCGCCGGCGGCGGACGGAGGCCCTCGAACTCCGGCCAGCCCTCGGCGGCGGCGGTGCGCTCGGCGTCGTCGCGGGTCTCCCACCACTCGCGCAGGGTCTCGGTGTCGTGGGTGCCGGTGGTGACCAGCGAGACCTCGGGGAAGCCGTGGGGATCGCGAAAGACCGCGTCGTCCTTCTCCCAGCGGAGAACCCGGTAGCCGGGGATCGCCAGCTCGGCCAGCGTCTTCCGGACGAAGGGGGGAATCACCCCCAGGTCCTCGGCCACGATGCCGCTCCCCCCGGAGAGGAGACGGAAGATGCGCTCGCCCAGCCGCTGCTGCGCGGGTTCGTCGGCGGGGAGGAACCGGCCCTTGGGGGTGCGCGCGTCCCGGATGTACTGGCGGAAGTAGCCCACCGCGTGGTCCACCCGGCGCAGGTCGTAGTCCGCGGCGGCGTGCAGCGCCCGGAGCCGGAGCCAGCCCCAGTCGTCCTTCTCCATCGCCGCGAAGTCGAAGTAGGGCAGACCCCAGTCCTGGCCAGTGTCGGAGAACTCGTCGGGAGGAACGCCGAGCCGGGCGTCGCGCCGGAGATAGCGCGGGTTGGCCCAGGTGTCGGCGCTGTCCTGGCCGATGATGAACGGCTCGTCGCCGGTGAGGAGCACCCCCTGCTCCCGCGCCACGGCCCGGACCGCGTTCCACTGCTCCTGCGCGACGAACTGGAGCCAGGCGTGGAACCGCACCCGGTTGCCCAGGCGGTCCGCGGCGGCGGCGAGCGCCTGGGGCTCCCGCTCCCGGACGCCCCGGGGCCAGTCCCACCAGGGCCGCTGCTCCTGGTCCTCGGCCATGGCTGCGTAGAGCGCGTAGCTGTCGAGCCAGACCGCGCTCTGCCTCCGGTAGGCCTCGAAGCGTCCGCCCGGGTCGGTGCCCCGCTCCTCGAAGCGGCGGAAGGCGGTCCAGAGCGCGGCCCACTTCACCCGGAAGACCGAGGGGTACTTCACCCGGTGCGCCGCGCGGGCTTCCTCCAGGAGCCAGCGCTCCTCGTCATTGAGGGTCGACACGCCGCCCGCCTCCCGGTACTCGGGGAGGGACTCCAGATGGATGAAGAGCGGATTCAGGCCGAAGGCGCTCCGGGTGGCGTAGGGGCTGACGTCCCCGCGGGCGGTGGGCAGCAGCGGGAGGAGCATCCACAGCCGTTGCCCCGCGCCGCGGAGGAAGCGGAGCCAGGCCTCTGCCGCCCCGAAGTCACCGATGCCGAAGTCGTCGCGGCTGCGGAGCGAGAACAGTGGGAGCAGCACGCCCGAGACGCGACCGGTGCCCAGCATGGTCGCCCGAATCTGCACCCGGCGCACCTCGACGCAATCGACCCCGCGGCGGAGAGCAGGGCGTGCCCTGGACGGTGAACATAGCCGCCCCTCGGGGGAATCCGCTCCCCCATTCCTTCTACGCGCGGCCCGCTCGGGTGGTCGCCCGGGCGCTCCTGGGGAAGGTGCTGGTCCACGGCGGACGCAGCGGGCGCATCGTGGAGACCGAGGCCTACGTGGGCGAGCACGACCTGGCCTGCCACGCCGCCCGGGGGCGCACCGCCAGGACCGCCATCCTCTGGGGCCCGCCGGGGCGCGCCTACGTGTACTTCGTCTACGGGATGCACTGGTGCTTCAACGCGGTGACCGGGCGCGAGGGGAGGGCGAGCGCGGTGCTGGTCCGCGGGCTCGAGGCGGTGGAGGGCTTCGACCGACCGGTGCGCCTCGACGGGCCGGGCCGCCTCTGCCGGGCGCTGGGCATCACCGGGGCGGAGAACGGCGTGGACCTGAGCCGCTCGGAGCTGCGCATCCTCGATGCACCCCCGGTCCCGGGACGAACGGTGGAGCGGGGGCCGCGCATCGGCGTGGATTACGCGGAGGAGTGGGCCGAGGCGCCACTCCGCTACTGGGTGCGGGGCAGTCCCGGGGTGAGCCGCGGCCGTCCCTCGCGGCGGCGAGGTCAGGCGGGCTCCGTACGATGACCTTCCCATGGCGAACCCAAGTCGGGCGGGTGCCGCGATGGAAGAGGTCGAGTTGGACCTGGAAGTGCCGCAGTGCAGCCACTGCGGGGTCAGCCTCCTCACCCGTGACCAGCCACGGGCGAGCCTGGTGGTCGCTCCGGACGGGTGCGTGCTGCACTGGTTCTGCGCCTACCCGGACGGCCCACCGGAGCAGCGCGCCCCACCGCGCCTGCCGAGCTGCCCCTCGTCGCACGAGCACCTCGACGTGGGGTAGTCGCCGGCCGGAGTGCTAGACCGGGCCCCTCTTCCCCGGGAGCCCCCCGTGCGCCTCCGCCCCAGCGTCGTCGGTGCCCTCGTCGTGCTCGCGGTCGCCGGGTGCGAGCGAAGGCGTGCGCCCGCCCCCGCGCCGGCGGCGAGCGCGCCTGCGACGTCGACCCAGCCCACGACCGGGCCGCTCCTCATCGGATACGTGGGCGCGCTGACCGGCCCCGAGGCCCACTTCGGCCAGGAGAGCCAGAACGGGGCCCAGCTCGCGATCGAGGAGGCCAACGCCGCCGGTGGGGTCCAGGGACGGACGCTCGCGCTGCGCTCTTACGATTCGCAGTCGCGCCCGGAGGAGGCCGCCAACGCGATGACCCGGCTGGTCACCCAGGACCGGGTGCTCTTCGTCGTGGGCGAGAACCAGAGCAGCAACAGCCTCGCCATGGCGCCCGCGGCCGCGCAGGCCGAGGTTCCGATGATCTCCCCCTCCTCGACCAATCCCCGGGTCACGGCGGAGGGGGGCTCCTACGTGTTCCGGGTCTGCTTCACCGACACCTTCCAGGGACAGCTCCTGGCCCGCTACGCCCGCGAGACGCTGAAGGCCGAGCGCGTGGCCACGATGATCGACCAGAAGAGCGACTATTCGCTGGGGCTGGCGAAGGTGTTCGACACCCGCTTCGCGGCGCTCGGCGGGAAGGTCGTCGCCGACGAGGCCTACACCCGCGGGGACACCGACTTCCGCGGACCGCTCACCCGGGTCAAGGCCGAGCGGCCCGACGTGCTGTTCATCCCCGGCTACTACAGCGACGTCGGCCCGCTGGCGCGGCAGGCCCGCGAGCTCGGCATCCGGGCCACGTTGCTCGGCGGAGACGGATGGGACTCGGGAGGGCGGCTGGCGCAGCTGGGGGGTGCCGCGGTGGAGGGGGCGCTCTACTCCTCGCACTTCGCCGCCGACAATCCCGGGAGCCGGGTGCAGGACTTCCTCGCCCGCTACCGGGCGCGCTTCGGCAACGTCCCCGACGCCCTCGGAGCGCTGGGCTACGACGCGGCGCGGGTGGGGATCGACGCGCTCCGGCGCTCGGGCGGCGTGGGAGGCCCGGCGCTGCGCGAGCAGATCGCCCGCACCCGCGACTTCGACGGGGTCACCGGCCGCATCACGCTCGGGCCCGGCCGCGATGCGGTGAAGCCGGCGGTCATCGTCAGGCTGGTGAAGGGGCAACCGACGTTCGCCGCCGAGGTGTCGCCCTGAGCAGGTGCGCCGGCGGCAGCCGGCTCCTCGGCGTCCGCCCTGTCGCAGGGGGGCTGACCTCGGGGGCCTGCGCCGCTTGACCTCCGGCCGCCCCCCTGACAGACGTGGGCCGGCCATGACGGACACCACCGTCCAGGACGACGACCGGACGCTTCTCGGCCGCGCGCAGGCCGGGGACATGCCTGCCTTCGAGGAGCTGGTCGGCCGGCACGAGGACAAGGTCTACGGCCTGGCACTGCGCATGACGCGGAGCGAGGCCGATGCGGCGGAGATCACCCAGGACACGTTCCTCTCCGCCTACCAGCACCTGAGCGAGTTCCGGGGCGAGGCCGCCTTCGGGAGCTGGGTGCATCGCATCGCCGCCAACAACGCCCTGATGCGGCTGCGGCGGCAGCGCGTCCTCGACATGGTCAGCGAGGACCTCGCCGGCCCGGAGTTCACCGATCGAGGCAGCCTGGCCGAGGTGCCGGAGACCGACTGGAGCCGCCGCGCCGACGACAAGATCCTCGACGAGGAGCTGGGGAGGGCCATCCAGGAGGCCGCCGACGCCCTGCCCGAGGGGTACCGCGAGGTGTTTCTCCTCAAGGACGTGGAGGGGCTCTCCTACGAGGAGATCAGCGAGATGGTGGGAATTTCCGTACCCGCGGTCAAGAGCCGGCTCCACCGGGCCCGGCTCGCCCTCCGGGAGGCGATCGATGCCTTCTACAAAGAAGTGTGAAACCGGGGGGCGTCCCGAGCATCATTGGGCCTGACGCCAGCCCATGTTCAATTGCAAGGACTCCATCGACTCGCTGCTTCCGTTCCTCGACGGTGACATGACTCCCGAGGAGGAAGCGCATCTCCGGGAGCACCTGAACGGATGCCCCCCCTGCGTGGACTTCGTCCGGACGTACCGCGCCACCTCGGGCCTGTGCCGGAAGGCGCTGGTGAAGTCGATGCCGCCCGAGGTCGCCGGGCGCCTGCGGGCGTTTCTGCGCACGAAGCTCGAGACGAAGTGAACCTCCGGGGAATGGAGCTCGCGGACCTCGTCCGCGCGCTCGCTCCGCTGCGTCCGTCGGTGCTCGAGGTGCGGAAGCTCTTCGCACGGGTGCACGCCCACGGCGCCGAGACGCTGGAGGAGCTGCGTGCCGCTCCCCAGGTCACGCGCGCGGTGCGAGACGAGGTCCTCTCCAGGGCCCAGCTGCCGTCCCTCGAGGTCGTCGAGCGCCGCCGCGCCGACGACGGCTTCGTGAAGTACCTCTTCGAGTCGCCGCTCGGCGGTCGCATCGAGGCGGTGCGGATCCCCCTCTTCGACACCAAGTACGTGGTCTGCGTCTCGAGCCAGGTGGGGTGCGCGCTCGGCTGCGACTTCTGCGCGACGGGACGGATGGGGTTCCAGCGGAATCTCCTCACCTGGGAGATCCTCGAGCAGGTCCGGTGGATCCGCCGCGAGGCCGACCGGCGCCTCACCGGGGTGGTGTTCATGGGGATGGGAGAGCCGCTGCTCAACCCCACCGAGGTGCTGCGCGCGGCGCGCATCCTCGCCCACCCCGCCGGCTACGCCATCTCGGGGAAGGCCATCACGCTCTCGACCGCGGGCTGGGTGCCGGCGATCGACCGCTACGTCCGGGAAGGACACCCCTACCGGCTCGCGTTCAGCGTGACCTCGGCCATCCCCGAGAAGCGCGCCCGGCTCATGCCGGTGGAGCGGACCCATCCGTTGCCCGAGCTGGTGCGCGCCATCGGGGACTACGCCCGGGCGAGGCGGGAGCGGGCCATGGTGGCCTACGTCTGCATCCGCGGGGTGAACACCGGCCGGGAGGATGCCGAGGCCCTCCGCGACGCCTTCGCCGGGGTCCCCATCAAGCTCGACCTGATCGAGGTGACCGACCCCACCGGGCGCTACCTTCCGCCGGGGCCGGAGGAGCTGGCCAGGTTCCGGGATCAGCTGCAGATCCTCGGCGCTCCGGTGGTGCGGCGGTACTCGGGAGGGAAGGAGATCGGGGCGGCCTGCGGAACGCTCGAGGCCTCCTCGTACGGCGGGACCGTGCTCGCGGCGCCCGGCGTGCCGCCTGGGTAGAAAATACCCCAGGACGGACCTCCGATTTTCTACCCTTCCAACTTTCCAGGGCCAGTGGCACAGTTCGCCGCCCAACACCGCCACTCTCCGTCGGTCTTAACCGACCCAGGGGCCATCGATGTCGCAGGAACGCAAGGTCACGCGACCCGCGCCTGACGCAGGCAACCGCCCCCATCCCGATCAGCGGACTCATCGCCTCCCCAGTCGCTCGACTCACGAACGGACGACGCCCGCCATCACGCGCGAGGCGCCATGGTTCGCGTCCAACGCGTGCTCCGTCCCGCTGAGCCTCGAGGGTCCCCAGTTCGGCCCCACCCGCTTCGTGCTCGGCGCGAACGTGCCCTGGGTTCACTACGGCGTCGACGTCGGAACGTCGCCGTGGCGCCCCGAGGGTGGGCTGCACAGTCACCCCGAGGACGCGGCGCTGCTCCGGCAGGTGTTCGAGCGCCTCCACGCCGACGGCGTGCAGACGGCGCGCTTCTTCCTGCTCGCCGACGGGCGGTCCGGCGTGCGCTTCGCCGAGGACGGCACTCCCGAGGCGCTCGACGGCTCGGCGCTGACCGACATCGAGGTGGTGCTCGAGGCCGCGCGCAGCTCGGGGGTGGGGCTGATCCTGGTCCTGCTCGACGCGGCCTGGCTCGCGGCGCCCGGCGTCGTCGAGGGGCACCCGGTCCGTGGGCATGCGGACACGATCCGTGACGCCGAGAAGCGGAACGCCCTCCTCGAGCGGGTGCTCCGCCCCATCCTGATGCGCTTCGGCGAGCATCCCGCGGTCCTGGCCTGGGAGATCCTGAGCAGCGCCGACGTGTGCGTCGCCGGGCTCGGCCCGCCCCCGGCACCCCGGCGCGGGCTCTCGGGAATGGTGCGGCGCTGGCTGCGCATGCGGACCGAATCCCCCGAGGCAGCGGCGCAGGTCACCTCGGAGGAGATGCGGGCCTTCCTCTGCGACGCGGTGACGCTCGTCCGGCGCCACGCGCGGGCGTACTCCACGGCGGGCGTCACCCGCTGGAGCAGTCTCGGGCTGGTGCGCGGGGTGGGGCTCGACGTGTACAGCGTGTCGTGGCCCGCGGACGAGGCCGAGCTCCGGCTCGCCGTCTCCGACCTCCGCCTCGACCGCCCGTTGCTCCTGAACTCCTTTCCCGGCAACCACCCGCGGAAGAGCATCAAGACCATGCTCGACACCGCGCGCTGCGCCGGCTACGGCGGGGCGCTCGTGTGGTCGGTGCTCCGGCACGACGCCTCGTCGGGGTACGACGGTCAGGTGCTGCAGTGGGCGCGCAACCACGCCGGCCATCTCCACCGGAGCGACGTCCCGGCGGCGCCGCCGGCGGCCGTTCCCTCGACCGAGCCCCAGGAGGATGCGGCCGAGGCACCGGCCAGCCCACCGCTCGTGCTCCAGCGCTAGGTTCAGGCCTCGGCGCTGTCGAGCCACAGCTCGTCGAAGCGGACCTGCGGCGGCGTGGAGTGCAGCCGGAGGCCCTGCACCCGCGGGCTCGCGGCGGCGTAGATCCGCTCGTGGTAGAGCGGGATGACCGGGCACTCCTCGTTCACGATGCGCTCGGCGGCGCGGTAGAGCGACATCCGTAGCTCGGGATCGATGCTCACCCTCGCCTCGGTGGTGAGCCGGTCCAGCTCGGTACTCTGGAAGCCCAGGCCGAAGACCGTCTGCGCGCCCGAGTGCAGGAGGAAGTGGAGGAAGTTGTCGGCGTCCGGGTAGTCGGCGATCCAGCCGGCGCGGAAGGCCGGCAATCTCCCCTCGCGCGCGCGCTGCCAGAACTCGGTGGGGTCGATCTCGACGTGCGACAGCTCCAGCAGTCCGGCCTCCACCAGCGGTCGGAAGAGCACCGCGTCCTCCGCCTCGGTGTTCCGTCCGGGGGGATAGGCCAGCTCGAGCCGGAGCCGCCCCATGCCCGCGTCCCGGAGCAGCTGGCGCGCCTGGGCGATGTTGGTCCGGGGCGGCGGAGGCAGCTCACCGGTGAGGAGCGAGGGCGGGGTGAGCGTCGAGGCCACGCGGGCCCCGGGGTGGAAGCGCTCGACCATGCTCGCCACGTCCAGACCGGCGCGAATGCCGGTCCGCACGCGGGCGTCGTCGAACGGCGGGGTGCGCACCTGGAACCCCATGAACCAGCAGGAGGGCTGGCTGCCGGCGATGACCTGCTGCGGGTCCACGCCCGCGTCGCGCACGTGCTCGGCGTAGAGGCCGGAGACGACGTCCAGCTCGCCAGCGCGCAGCCGCTCCAGCGCCGTCTTCCGGTCGGGATGGAAGACGAACTCCAGCCGATCCACGAAGGGACGCTCGGGCCGGAAGTAGCCCGGGTTCCGCTCCAGCACCACGCCGGTGGCGTCGAGGGTCACCGGCCGGTAGGGGCCTGCGCCGAGGAACCTCCCGCTCGCCACCTGGCGGGTGACCAGCGTCGCCGGCAGGGTGACGAGGTGCAGGAAGAAGGCCTTCGGCTCGTCCAGGCGAATCTCCAGCGTCGTGTCGTCGAGGACGTCGAAGCCGCTCACCTCGCGCGCCCGCCCGGCCAGGTAGTCGCGCGCCCCCTCGACCTCCTTGAAGATCCACTGGTCTGGCGAGTCGACCCGCGGGTCGAGCAGCCGCTCGAAGTGCCGCTTCACCTCGGTCGCGCGGAGCGGCTCGCCGTCGTGGAAGCTGAGCCCCGGCCGGAGGAAGAAGCGGTAGCTCCTCGCTCCCGGCGCCGCCTCCCAGCGCTCGGCGAGCTCGGGGACCATCAGCCCGTCCTCCTGACGGAGAAGGCCCGCGTACATGCTCGCGCCGATCTCCACCATCTGGTTGTCGAGGGTGAAGAGCGGGTCCAGCCCCCGGGTCGACTGGAACATCGCCGACTGGTGGATGCCCACCTTCAGCGTGCCGCCGCGGCGCGGCTCGGGAAGCCGGAAGCGAAAGACCTCCGCCTGGAGGCTGGCCGCCTCCCGCGACAGCTGCTCCACGCTCCGGCTCAGCCCGTCGCCGATCCGGAGCACCGTCTGCGCGTCCGCGCGGACCTGCGCCACGTCCTCGGAGATGGCGGCGTCGCCGCGAGTGAGCACGGCGTGGGCCTCGCGGATCTCTTGAAGCGCGTCGGTCAGCCGGCGGACGGCGTCGCTCAGCGCCCGGCCAGTGCGGGCCTGCCCCTCGGCCTTGGCCGATGCGCCCTGTGCCAGGCGGGCCATCTCCTGGGTCTGGCGGACCAGCTCCCGGCCCGCGTCGGCCTGCTCCACCGACGCACGGGTGAGCTCCACCACCCGGTTGGCGACCCGGGTCGAGGCCTGCACGACGTGCGAGCCCTGGGCCTCGAGCCGCACCGTCTCGGCCACCGTCGCCTCCACCGCGGCGAAGGTGCGGAGCGTCGTGGTGCGGATCTCTTTCAGCGCCGAGGCGGCTCGGTCGCCCAGGGCCACCCCGGCGGTGGCGCGCTCGCGGCCCTCCTGCACGTGGAGCACGGCGGCGTCCACCTGCCCGCGCGTCTGGCGGACGATGGCGGCGATCTCCCGGGTGCTGCGGGCGGTGCGCTCGGCCAGGGAGCGGATCTCCTCGGCCACCACGCCGAAGGCCTGGCCCTGCTCGCCGGCCTGGGCGGCGATGATCGCCGCGTTCAGCGAGAGGAGGTTGGTCTGGTCGGCCACCTCCTGGATAACGTCCACGATGCGGCCGATCTCCTGGCTGCGCTGCCCGAGAGCCTCGACGATGTCCGAGGCGCGGCGGATCGACTCCTCCACGCGGTACATGCCCTGCACCGAGTCGTTCACCAGCGCCTCGCCCCGCTCGGCGGTGCTGGTCACCACCCGGGCCAGGTCGCCGGTCTCGCCCGCGCGCCGGCGCACGGCGTCGATGCCCTCCTCCACCGAGGTCACGAACGCCGCTGCCTCGCCGGCGAAGCGGGCCAGCACGTCGCCGCTGCTGGCCACCGCCGACAGCCCCTCGCTCATGATCTGCACCCGCTCGGTGGTGCGAAGGGCGAAGCCGTCCAGCGTCCCCAGCGCCGAGGCGACCTGCTCGATGCGCGCGGTCATCTCCGCCAGCGCGGCGGTGGTCTCCTCGGCGAAGGCGGCCACCTGGGTGAGCCGCGAGCCGGCGACGTGGAGCGAGCTGCCCATCCCCTGGACGGAGCCCAGGGAGCGATCCACCGCCGCGCCCTGACGACGCGCCGCCTCGAGCAGCGACTGCGACTGGTCGCCGACCCCCTTGCCGGTACGCTGGAGGTTCGCGGTCACCCGCTGGACCTGGAAGAGCGCCCGGCGCAGCGAGAGGATGAGTCTCCGCAGGTCCTCCTGGCTCTCCCCGACGGGGACGCCGGTGGCCAGGTTACCGCTGGCCAGCTGGGAGATGACTCGCACCCGGGCCTGCTGGCGCGAGCGGGCCCACCGGAGCAAGGTGAGCCAGCCACCCAGGGAGTACCCGACCACGTTGATCGCCACCACCGCCGGGAAGATCAGGGGCCGAAAGTGGCCGGGGTCGAGCGCTTCGAGGAGCGCGAGGGTGAGCAGGCCGCTCGTCACGCCGCCCAGCAGCCCGAACACCAAGAGGAAACGCTTGCCGCCCATCCGACCCGTGGATGCAGGAGCCTAGCAGGAGGCGCGCGACTCCCCAGGAAGGCGTCCGATGTCGCACGCCCGAGGGGGACGTCGGAGCCGGTGGGCTACTGGCCCTCGAACGGGATGAGCGCGACCTTCACCCCGCTGTCGACGTCGAGCAGCTCCTTCGTCTCGGCCGGGAGGTAGACCACCTGGTCGTCGATGCGGACCTGGCTCCGGACGGCGCGGAACCGGTTCCGGCCGGACTCGCGCTCCACCCCGACCAGCATGTCCTCGGCCACCTCGAGCGCGAGGTCCTCGGGCGCCACACGCGCCGTGCGGTGCTTGCGGACGAGCGTGACCTCCGAGGTCTGGGCCTCGAAGTGGGGGCCGCCGTCGAAGGGGTCCACCCGCTCGACGTAGCGGAAGCCGATCCGCTCCAGCATCCGCTGCACCCCTTGGGTCTGCGGGCCGACCTGGCCGATCACCTTCTGCGCACGCTCGGGGAACAGCGTCACGAAGATGTCCGAGGAAGGGAACAGCTCCTTGATGAACTCCTTGTTCTGCCGGCTGAGCTTGTCCGCCTCGAAGTAGGTGAGCCCGGTGAACTTCTTGCCGACGTGCTCCCAGAGCAGGCTCCGGCCGTCCGGCATCAGCGGAGGCATGAGCTCCGCCAGGACCCGGTCGCGGAAGTTCTGCCGGTGCATTGCGATGTAGAGGAAGCGCACGTAGGAGAGCTGCTTCCCCGGCTTGTCGGGCCCGCTCCGGTGCAGCGGGTCCACCACGAGGCCGCCGATCTCGGTCGGACCCTCGTAGTTGTAGGCGATGGAGAGCACCTTGTGCCGGAAGTGCCGGTCGATGCTCGCCGAGTACGCCTCGCGCTCGCTGACCTCGTAGTAGATGTGCGGCGCGTCGAACGTCCCGTGCTGGGCGATGACCATGCTGGTGCCGATGACCGCGCCGGTGCGCGGCTCCTCGAGCACGAAGAGGTACTCGCGCTCCAGCGGAGCCTTCACCTTCCCGGCAAAGCTCCGGATCGACACGTCGACCAGCTTCTCCAGCGTCTCCTCGTCGTTGGGGAGATTGACGGTGTTGAGTACCGCTGCCAGGCGCTTGAGGTGCGGCAGATCGGTCTTCTGGGCATCGCGGAGCAGGAGCATCGGGGAGGCAACCCGTATAGCAGAGCCGGCGAGGTGCACCGCCAGCCGGTCTCCTCGACCTGGATGGTGCGAGCGCCGACCACGGGCAAACCGCCGACGTGACGCACCCGTACTCGAGGGGCATGGTGCACTCGGTGCCGCGCCACGGCGCCCCGTGAGGCGAGGCCGAGCGGAGGGACGACGTCGTCGGAGCGTGGTTCTCGGCGAGTGCTCTCAATGCCGCCTCCCCGTGCGCTAGTGTGACGCGCCCCTAGGAGGAGACGGACAGATGTCGGACATCGGTCGGGTGTGCGTGGTCGGTGCGGGGCCCGCCGGGCTGGCGCTGTCGCGGGCGTTCCTCGCCCACGGGGTGCCGTTCGACGTCTACGAGCGCCACCGCGACGTCGGCGGGCTCTGGGACCCCTCGAACCCCGGCTCACCCATCTACGAGTCGGCGCACTTCATCTCCTCGCGGACCCAGTCGGGCTTCCACGACTTCCCGATGCCCGACGAGTACCCGGACTACCCGTCGCACCGGCAGGTGCTCGCCTACCTTCGCTCCTTCGCCGACGCCTACGGGCTCCGCGAGCACGTCCGCTTCGGCACCGGCGTGACCTCGGCCGTTCCCGAGGGCACGGGATGGAAGGTGACGCTCTCCACCGGCGAGGTGCGCCCGTACGCCTCGCTGGTCTGTGCCAGCGGGACCAACTGGCACCCGGTGATGCCCACCTACCCGGGCGTCTTCGCCGGCGAGATGCGCCACACCCGGACCTATCGCTCCGCCGACGAGCTCCGCGGGAAGCGGGTGCTGATCATCGGGGCGGGAAACTCGGGCTGCGACATCGCCTGCGACGCCGCCCGGTCCGCGGCGAAGGCGTTTCTCTCCGTCCGCCGCGGCTACCACTTCATTCCCAAGCACATCTTCGGGAAGCCGGCGGACGTCTTCGCCGAGGAGTCCCCGCCGATGCCGATGTGGCTCCGGCAGCGGGTCTTCGGCGGGCTCCTCCGCCTGCTCAACGGCGACCTCCGGCGGCTGGGGCTGCCGAAGCCTGACCACCGCATCTTCGAGAGCCACCCCATCCTCAACACCCAGGTGCTCCACCATCTCTCCCATGGCGACATCCGGGCGATGCCCGACGTGGAGCGCTTCGCGGGGAAGACGGTCCACTTCAAGGACGGGCGGACCGAGGAGATCGACCTCGTGCTCTGCGCCACCGGGTACGACTGGAGCATCCCCTACGTGGAGGAGAGCCAGTTCCGGTGGAAGGGCCACCGTCCCGACCTCTTCCTGGCCCTGTTCAGCCGCGAGAACCCGAGCCTGTACGTCATGGGATTCCTGGAGACGAACCACGGCGCCTACCGGTTCTTCGACGACATGGCGGATATCCTCGCCCGAGTCATCTCCGCGCGCGCTGCGGGAGGCTCTGGCGCACGGGACGTCGACCAGCTCGTCGCCACCGACCGGACCGACCTCACCGGAGGCATCCACTTCGTGGGCACCGACCGCCACGCCACCTACGTGGATGCCATCGCCTACGCGAAGCATCTCCGCCGGGTGCGCCGGCGGCTCGGCTGGCCGGAGCTCGCGCCGCACTGCTTCGACCGGCTGCGCTCGAGGGGACGGGCGGGCGCGGCGGCCTGAGCACAGCGGAGGGGCCCTTCCCGGTGATCGCCGTCGACTGTACCGATCCGGCCGAACCCGCCGTGATGGAGTCCGTCTCGCCATGCCCTCGCTCCCGCTCCTCCTCGTCGACGCCTTCACCGATCGTCCCTTCACCGGAAACGCCTGCGCCGTGGTGCTGGACGCGGGCAGCCTCTCCCGGGAGGTGATGCAGGCCATCGCCCGGGAGATGAACCAGAGCGAGACCGCGTTCGTGCTCGGCGGGACGGGCACGCGGTTCGACGTGCGGTACTACACCCCCGGCGAGGAGATACCGCTCGCCGGGCATCCGACCATCGCCACCACCGCGGCGCTCGCCGACGCCGGGCGGCTGGTCCCTTCGGGAGCGCGGACCGAGGTCACCTTCGTGCTCCGCGACGGGCCCATCTCCATCGCCTACGAGGTTCCCGCGTCTGGACTCCCACGTGTGGTCATGACCCAGCGCCGGCCCGAGTTCCGCCAGATGCTCGACCGGGCCGCCGCCGCCCGTGTCTTCGGGCTCCAGCCGGCGGACCTCCGATCGGATGCGCCGGTCCAGGTGGTCAGCACCGGCACGCCGCAGCTGATGGTGCCGCTGACGTCGCACGAGGCGCTCCGCCGTGCCCGGGTGGACGTCCCGCAGTACGTCGCGCTGCGCGCGAAGGAGTCGTTCTTCAGCGTCCACCTCTTCGTGCTGGAGGGTGCGACCCCGCGGGGGCGCACCTTCGCTCGTCACTTCGGCGTGCCCCCTGACCACACCGAGGACCCGGTCACTGGCTCGGCCACCGGCGGCATGGGGGCGTACCTGTTCCACCACCGGCTGGTGGGTGAGCACGACCTCGTCGCCGAGCAGGGTCACTGGATGGGCCGCCCGGGGATGGTGGAGGTGCACGTCGAGGGGACTCCGGAGGACGTTCGCTCCGTCTCCGTCGCCGGGCCGGCGGTCGTCGTGGCGCGGGGGAAGCTCGAGGTCCCTGGATAGGCGATGGGCGCCGCGATCGATCATCTCGCCGTCGCCGCCCTGGACCTCGCCGGCGGCGCGCCGGCGCTCGAGCGCGAGCTCGGCGTTCCGCTGCTGCCGGGGGGCCAGCACGCCCGGATGGGAACCCACAACCGGCTCCTCCGCCTGGGAGCCGACGCCTACCTCGAGCTCATCGCCATCGACGCCGCCGGAGCGGCGCCCGGCCGGCCACGGTGGTTCGAGCTCGACCGGCCCGAGATGCAAGCCAGGCTCGGCGGGGGGCCTCGCCTCGTGCACTGGGTCGCGCGCGTGGACTCGAGCGACCTTCCGCCGCTCCCGTTCGACGTCGGGCCGTGGGAGGCGTTCCAGCGCGGAGACCTCTCCTGGCAGCTGACCGTTCGCACCGACGGCACGTTGCCCGCCGACGGCGTCGTCCCGAGCCTCATCCGATGGAGCGGTCAGGCCCATCCCGCCTCCCGCCTCCCGGATGCGGGCGTGCATCTCGAGACGCTGGCGCTGGAACACCCGCGGGCCGCGGAGGTCCAGCGGCAGCTCGACCTGCTCGGGCTCGCGGTCCGCTGCTCCGCCGGCCCGGTGCCGCGGATCACCGCGCACCTCCGCACCCCCGGAGGGCCGCGAACCCTCCGCAGCGTTCCGACCGCACGCTGATCGGGCCGCCACCCCGCGAACTGTAGCGGCGCCGGGTGGCCATCCGGTCGCATGACGTCCCGCTCCCTCGCACGAGGGACCCGTTGCCATGCCGGCAGCGCGCAGAAGGGAAGACGGATGGGCCTGCGGCTGAAGTTCAACCTGGTGCTGGTCCTGGTGTTCGCGGCGGGCCTGGCGCTCGCGGGCGTCGTGTCCCGTCGCATCCTCGAGCAGAACGCCCTGGACGAGGTGGTCCGGAGCGCCGAGCTGATGAGGGGTGCCGCGCTCGCGGTTCGCACCTACACCAACGATCAGGTCACTCCGCAGCTCGACCTCCAGCTCATGCGGACCTTCCTCCCGCAGGCCATCCCGGCGTACGCGGCCGCCGAGACCTTCAACGCTCTCCGAGAGCAGCACCGCGAGTACTCCTACAAGGAGGCCGTGCTCAACCCGACCAACCCCCGCGACCGGGCGCAGGAGTGGGAGGCCGACCTCATCCACCAGTTCCGGAGCGACCCCGGCCTCAAGGAATTCCACGGTACTCGCCAGACGCCCACCGGGCTGTCCCTGTACCTCGCCCGGCCGATCAAGGTCGCCGACCCGTCGTGCCTCCGGTGCCACAGCACCCCCGACGTCGCGCCGGCGTCGATGGTGAAGCTGTACGGCGAGTCCAACGGCTTCGGCTGGAAGGTCGGGGAGATCGTCGGGGCCCAGATCGTCTCGGTGCCGATGACCGTCCCGCTCGCCAAGGCGGACGAGGCCTTCCGGACCTTCCTCACCTCGCTGCTCGCGGTCTTCGTGCTCGCCTTCGTGGTCCTCAACGTCACCCTTTCGGTGGTCATCATCCGGCCCGTCATCCAAATGTCGGGAGCCGCCGACCAGGTGTCCACCGGGAACTTCGAGGTCCCCGAGTTCGTGGCGACCAAGAAGGACGAGATCGCGATCCTGGCGACGTCCTTCAACCGGCTCCGGAGGAGCTTGCAGCAGGCGATGAAGCTCCTGGAGTAGATCGGCGACCGCTCCGGGTCGACGCCGTCCGTGACGTCCGGACCGGCGGCGGCGCCGTCACGACATCTCGCGTCGTGGGACCCTGGCCACCTCACCTACAGGTCGGACCGGCGCGGCGGATCGGCGTCTTTCCTGCCCGCCGCCAGTCTGGCAGGGTGCGCGCACATCATGGCTCGTCTGAAGGCAGTCCTCGTCGGAGGCACGGGGTACGGCGGCGCGGAGATCCTCCGCCGGCTCCTGTTCCATCCGAACGTCGAGGTCGCGCGCGTCACCGCCGCGGACAACATCGGGAAGAGGGTGGGGGACGTTCACCTCAACCTCGCCGGGCTGACGGACCTCGCCTTCCAGGAGATGGCACCCGAGCAGGCCGTCGCCGGGATGGACGTGGCCTTCCTCGCCATGCCGCACAAGACGACGGCCAAGGTCGTCCAGGCCATCCTCGGCTCGGGAGTCCGCATCGTCGATCTCTCCGGCGACTTCCGGCTCCGCGATCCGGCGGCGTACGAGCGGTACTACGGCGTCGCGCACCCCGCCCCGAAGGCGCTGACCGACGGGCTCTTCACCTACGGCATGCCCGAGGTACACCGGACCGCCATCGCCAGGACGCGGTACATCGCCTCCCCGGGCTGCTTCGCCACCACCATCGCCCTGGGGCTGCTCCCGCTCGCGCGCGCCGGGATGCTGGCCGGCCCGGTGCACACCGTGGCGGCCACCGGAAGCTCCGGCTCGGGCGCCAACCCGCAGCTCACGACGCACCATCCGCTTCGCGCGGTGAACCTCCGGACCTACAAGCCGCTCGATCACCAGCACATCCCGGAGATCGTCCAGACGCTCCAGGGCGCCGGCGGGCGAGACGTAGCGCTGGAGTTCGTCCCAGTCTCGGCGCCGCTTCCCCGCGGCATCTTCGCCGCCAGCTTCGTCGACGTCCCGGCCTCGACCAGCGCCGAGCAGCTGCACGAGGCGTGGGCACGCTGCTACGCCGGCGAGCCCTTCATCCGCATCGTCCAGGGCCGCCAGCCCGAGGTGGTGGGGGTCTCGGGCGGGAACTACGTCGAGGTGGGCTTCACCCTGGGGAGCCCGACCGGTGCGACACGCCGGGTGGTCTGCTTCAGCGCGCTCGACAACCTGGTGAAGGGCGGCGCCGGACAGGCCATCCAGGCCTTCAACGTGATGATGGGCTTCGACGAGACGCTCACCCTGAAGGAGCCGGGGCTCTGGCCGTGAGCACCCTCTCCGAGTTCGCCGGGCGCTGGTTCGTGGTGAAGGTCGGCGGGGAGCTCGCCGCGGACCGTACGCGGCTGGCGGGCAGCGTCGGTGGCGCGGTGGGCGAGTTCCTCGCCGCGGGCATCCGCGTCTGCGTCGTCCATGGCGGGGGCCCGCAGGCCACCGAGCTGGGTCGGCGCCTCGGTCTCGAGCCGACCATCGTCGGAGGCCGCCGGGTGACCGACCCGGACACGCTCCAGGTGATGAAGATGACCGTGGCCGGTCAGGTCTCGGTCGACGTGGCCGCGGCGATGCGCCTGGCCGAGGTGCCGGCGCTGTGCACCACCGGCGTCTCGGCGGGCCTCATCGACTCCGTCCGGCGTCCGCCCCAGGTGGTCACCGGCGCGGGACCCGATCCGGTGGACCTGGGGCTGGTGGGAGACATCGTGGCGGTGGACACCGCGGCCCTCGAGCGCATCGCCAGCGTGGGCTTTGTCCCGGTGCTGGGGTGCCTCGGCGGCGACGGGGGGGGCAACGTCTTCAACATCAATGCCGACACCGTGGCGACCCGCGTGGCGGCGAAGCTCCGGGCGGCGAAGCTCTTCCTGGTCTCGAACGTGCCGGGTGTGCTCCGCGACAAGAACGACCCGTCGTCGCGGATGCCGAAGCTGAGCGCCGCCGAGGCGCGCGAGCAGATGGCCTCGGGCGTCATCGCCGGAGGGATGATCCCCAAGGTGGAGGAGTCGCT
>DATJVY010000113.1:0-3202 GCA_035501615.1 Myxococcaceae bacterium | reverse complement strand
CGAGGACCTCTTCTTCATCGGGCTCTTCCAGCCCCAGGGGTGCATCTGGCCGCTCTCGGACTGGCAGGGGAAGCTGGTGGCCCGGGCGCTCCTCGGCGCCTGGAAGCGGCCGGTGGACATGGATGCCGCCATCCGGCGCGAGCTCGACCATCCGGACTACGCGTTCACCGATTCGGTCCGGCACGCGGTGGAGGTCGACTACCACGAGTTCCGGAAGCGGCTGATGACCGAGCTCGAGGGCGGGCGCGCCTACTGAGCCGCAGTCGGGCCCGGGCTCGAGGCTCGGTTCGCCACGCCCCGGCGGCCGTGACCGTCCGGACACAGGATGAAGCGTTCACGGAGCGCGACCGATTCCAGCCGCGCGGTCAGCCGATGGGGCTCGGCGTCCACGCCGTGGAGGGGTGTCTCCCACCCACCGGGGCGACACCCCGGCGGTGTTCCGTTGCGCGCCCCGATGGAACGCGATGTGAACGATGATGTCCGCCGGCGAGAGGGCTGACTCCGGGGCGACGGACCGTCCTAGGCTCCGGGCCCCGGTGAGCCGGAGGACGCATGAACCGAGACGTGAGACGCGCAGGTGCGCTAGCCGCGCGGATGGCGGTCGCGCTGTGCTGGCTGGCCGGTTGCAACACCGGACCCGGGGCCAGTGCCCCTGCGGCAAGCCCGAACGCGGTACCCTCCTCCGTCCGCGAGGCGGTCCGCGTCGCCACCGATCGCTCGGCCGCGCGACAGAGCACGGTCACCCTCCCCAGCGGTGAGCGCCTCCAGCGGGTGAGCCTGTCCAACGGGTTCAGCCACGTGGTGGTCGCGAAGATGGGGCCGAACGGTCGGCCCTCCATCAGCTGCGTGGACAGCGCCCCGGCGGCCGAAGCCTTCCTCGCCGGCGGCAGCCAGGGGAACGGCCAGTGAAGGCGCTCGGCGCAGTCCTCGGGGGGACGCTGCTCCTCGTCGCCGCCGCGGCGCACGGCAAGGCGAACGTCGTCATCGTCAACGGCGATCCGGCCGATGCCGGCTTCAACGATCCCACGCCGGTGGCCCCGGTGGGCGGCAATGCCGGCACGACGCTCGGAGCCCAGCGGCTCGCCGTGTTCCAGACGGCGGCGGAGATCTGGGGCAATGCCCTGGACAGCACCGTCCCCATCACGGTGCTCTCGCACTTCCAGCCCCTCGCCTGCGACAGCAGCGGAGCGACGCTCGGAAGCGCGGGACCGACCAACATCTTCGCCAGCGACGACCCGACGTTCGACGCCGGGGTCCCGGCGAGCGTCTTCCCCAGGCAGAACACCTGGTACGTCTCGGCGCTCAGCCAGAAGTTCGCCGGGAAGCAGGTGCTCTCCGGCACCGGCACCGACGAGGCCAACTACGACATCGTGGCCCGCTTCAACTCGTCCCTGGACGACCCGAACGCCAGCAACTGCGGCGGGCTCCGCTTCTACTACGGGCTCGACGACCAGCACGGGAACCTGATCGACCTTCTCACCGTGGTGCTGCACGAGTTCGGGCATGGCCTCGGCTTCATCAGCCTCACCGATCCCAGCTCCGGAACCTTCCCCGGGACTCCCCCTCAGCCGGACATCTGGGCGTACTACCTGTACGACGAGAGCACGGGGATGCACTGGGTCGACCTGGACGATCCCGGGCGCCAGGCGTCGGCGATCAGTGGCGCCCTGGCCTGGGACGGCACGACGGTGAAGACGGCGGTCCCGGCCACGCTGCTGTATCCCCCGGTGGTGCGCGTCACCTCGGCGCCTGCCTCACCGTCGGCGGTGGGGGACTACCCGCAGCTGACCATCGCCACGTTCAGCGGACCGATCGGGCTGACGCCGATCGCCGGGCCCCTGGGTTACGGCTCGACCAAGTGGGGCTGCTCGGGGCTCGGACGTCTCGACTCCCTCGACGGGCAGATCGCCATCCTGGATCGCGGCGGCCCCTCTGCGGACGCGGGCTGCACCTTCGTCGAGAAGGCCCGTAACGCCCAGGACGCGGGCGCGATCGGCCTGCTCATCGCCAACAACACCTCGAACCCGCCGCTGATCACCCCGGCCCTCCCCTCTGGAGACACGGGTTCGGACATCACCATCCCGGTCCTCCTCATCCTCCAGACCGACGGGCAGACGCTGAAGGCTGCGGTCGGCGCAGGGACGGTAAACGCCGAGATCGTCCGCGACAGGGACGCCGGCATCGCCGGTGCGGACAGCGAGGACCGGGCGTTCATGTACGCCCCCACCACGTTGACCGTCGGCTCCTCGGTGTCGCACTGGGACACCAGCGCGTTTCCGAACCTGCTCATGGAGCCGTTCATCAATTCCGATCTGACCCACAGCCTCGACCTGACGGTGCCTCTCCTCGCGGACATCGGGTGGTTCTCGGACGGCGGCAGCATCGTTGTTCCCGACGGCGGCTCCGGCACGCCCGACGCCGGTTCGGGCGGAGGCGGTGGGGGCGGCAGCAGCAGCGGCTGCACGTCCGCGGTCGGCCCGCCCGCGGCGTCGCTGGCGCTGCTCACGCTCCTCGCGTTCGTCCGGAGGCGGCGGGCAGTCTAGGCGAAGCAGTTACCGAGCCAGCCGAGCACGTCCCGGCCTGCACGTCGACCAGCGCGGTCGTCATCGAGCCCCTCCCTCGATGGGAGGCTACGCGAGGCCGCGCACCCCGAGGAGGGGCCGTGGCTCGGGCCTGCGGGCGTTCGGTGGAGGGCAGCCGATCAGCTCCCGGAGCCGGTCCACCGCCTCGCGGTCCATCGCCGGCGCGGCGTGCCCGGCTGTCCCTGCCTCCCCCGGAGGCCGGGTCAGGTGTCCATGCAGGAAGAGAAGCTCGGTCCAGATGCTCATCGTCGACCTCCGGCTTGAGACAGGTCGAAGTCGTAATCACGGGCTCCAGAGCAGCCCATGCGATAGTTTCTCAACCTGGGCTTGAGCCAGATTCAACATGAGCAAGGTGCCCCTCCATGCGCTTCCGGGGTTCGTGGCCGCCGCCCGGCTGGGGAACCTCTCGCGCGCCGCGGCGTCGCTCCACCTCACGGTCAGCGCCCTCAGCCACCAGGTGCGTGGGCTCGAGGAGCAGCTCGGCCAGCGTCTCTTCGACCGGGGCCCGCGTGGCCTGCGCCTCACGCCGGCCGGGGAGCGGCTCTTCGGGCAAGTGGCTCCGCCCCTCGACGCACTGTCGCTGGCGCTCGCTCCCCAGCCGGCGCGGAGCCCGGACACGC
>DATJVY010000112.1:0-2498 GCA_035501615.1 Myxococcaceae bacterium | reverse complement strand
CACCTACAGCATCCAGCTCACCGCCAAGGAGGTCACTCCCGACGCCCGGTACCCTGGCATCAGCCAGTCCACCGCCGCGCTCACCGTGACCGTCCAGGGCGGCGGCTCCAGCAGCGGCGGCTGCACCGCCTTCCCGCTCGGTGCTCCCGCCGCGGGTCTGGCCCTCGCCGCCCTCGGCCTGCTCGTCCGCCGCCGGCGGTCCTGAAGAAGCACGACTCGGGAAAGACCGCCGGGACATCTGACTCCCCTTTCGCGCCGCGTCCCGGCGGTTCCCCCAGTCGACCTGCCACGGTGAGCCCCCGCTCTCCGTGGCGGGTTTTTTTGTTCGGCCCGACGTGGGCGCCTGTCGCACCGGGGCCCACGCATCCGCCGCCAGCAGGTGGTGGAAAGATCCACGCGCGATCCGCGGACCGGATCAGCGGCTACACTCGGACGCTCCCACGCATGCGCAGGCTCCTCGCTCTCGTTCTCGCCGTCACCACCGCCGCCTGCACCGATGCCGGCGTGTACACGCTGCAGGGCAGCGGCGTCCCCGGACCCGATCGCACCGCCTTCGAGGGCGACGTCTGCGTACCGCTGGCCACCGGCAGCACCTTCCCGGTGAAGGTGCTCTTCCTGGTCGAGGGCGGGAACACCGTGCCCAACTCGACCGTGGGCGCGATCATCACCGCCATCCAGGACGCGGCCCAGCGGGCGGGCACCAACGTGCTCTTCGCGCTCGCCGCGTACCACGTCCTCGCCCAGGGCCTGCAGGGCAGCTTCGTGGACGGGCCGACCATGCTGGGGCAGCTGGTGAACTACCCCGCCTTCCAGCAGGTGGGGCCGGTGAGCATGCGGAGCGCGCTGCTCCTCGCCCAGGCCATCCTCTCCGGCGACATGCAGACCTCCTGCCGGGGAACGGTGAACCGCACCCGATATCTCGTCATCATGATCCAGGCCTCGGCGGACACGAGCTGCGACTACCCCGCGCTCAACGCCGGGCTCGACACCGCCTGCACCAGCCTCCCCACCTCGCTGGACTGCAGCAAGTGCGAGCTCAACGAGGTGACCGGGAACCTCAAGGCCCTCGAGCAGCAGTACGGGGCGGGCCAGGTGAACATCCAGCCGCTCTACGTCTTCGACACCCCGCCCGGTCCGGACCAGTCGGTGGTCGACCAGGACACCGTCATCTCCACCGCCGGAGGCGGGACGACGCCGCGCACCGCGAACGACCAGACGCTGGACGCAGTGCTGGGGGGGATCAGCTTCGCCTCGGTGCAGCGCGAGCTCACCCTGAAGCGCTTCTTCGCCTTCAACCGCAACGCGCTGGCCCGCGGAGGCCAGCAGTACGTGGACTCGGACGGCGACGGGCTCTCCGACGAGGAGGAGAAGGCCATCGGGACCGACCCGCTGAATCCCGACACCGACGGCGACCACCTCAACGACGGCCTCGAGCGTGCCGCGGGGCTGGACCCGCTGACGCCGGACATCAGCGGGCCGGGCGTCCCGGTGAACTGCAACTACGCCGCGGACGACGACGCCGACTTCCTCAACAACTGCGAGGAGCGGGTGATCGGCACCGACCCCTGCATCGCCGACACCGACGGCGACGGGCTCTCCGACTTCGTGGAGCTCATGTCGCAGACCAATCCGCTCGTGCCGGAGGACCTGACCGACACCGACCGCGACGGCGCCTCCAACGCCGACGAGGTGATGGCCCACACCGATCCGCTGAGCAACGACGCCCAGTACCGCGCCGACCGCGGCTACGTCGTGCAGGTGAGCGACGCCGCACCGACGGTGGACGGGCGGGCCTGCTACCACGTGCGGGCGACCAACATCTCGCTCGTCGCCACCCAGGCCCGGCCCGATCCGCTGGGGAACATCATTCCCCCGGGCACCAACGACATCGTCCTGTACTTCCAGGCCGGCCGGACCAACGACCCGCATGGCGTCGGCATCGCCGAGACCTTCGAGCAGCGGGTGCAGTTCTCGCCGCCGGACAACAAGAACCCCCCGGGGACGATCAGCATCTCCCCGGATCTCTTCGTGGTCGGCCAGTGACCGGCGCCCCGACGCACAGGGGGCCCCACCCCACAGATCCAGAGGGGGGCGCGCCCCACAAGCACGGCATCCGGGGCCATCGAGCCTCGCAACCAGTGGATTCATCGGAGGTTTTTTTGACCCGGACGAGCGGCGCGACTCTTGCTCCCTTGCTCCCTCGCTCCTGCGGAAGGGAATTTGAAACCATGAAGAACGTACGACTCCTCGGTTCGCTGGTGGTCGGGCTCACGCTCGCGTGGGCCGTGCCAGCGCTGGCCCAGAACAGCGACAACCCCGAATGTCTCGGCACGCAGTGCGGTACGCCGATGGAGGAGGGCGGCGGCTGCGGCTGTGGCTGCGGCTGCTCGGTGTGGGTGAGCTACACCGACGACGGCAAGACGCTGTCGTACACCGACGACGCCGACGGCGACGGCAAGTCCGACGGCTTCGACAACTGCCCCTTCGTCCCCAACCGC
>DATJVY010000111.1:0-15078 GCA_035501615.1 Myxococcaceae bacterium | reverse complement strand
GGAGGCGGGGCGCACCTCGGCCGCCAGGACGCGGGCGACGAGCCGCTCGAGGGCGTCGGGCCGCTCGCGGAGCCACTCCACCGAGCGCTCCCGTCCCTGGCCGATGCGCTCGCCGTCGAGGAGGAAGTGGCTCCCGGACTTCTCCGCCAGCCCGAGGGTGACCGCCAGGTCCAGCGCCTCTCCCGCGCGGCTGATTCCCTGTCCGTAGAGCACGTCGAACTCGGTCTCGTGGAACGGCGGAGCCACCTTGTTCTTCACGACCTTCACCCGGGTGCGGGTGCCGATGACGACGTCGCCGTCCTTGAGGTTTCCGAGACGGCGGATCTCGAGGCGCACCGAGGCGTAGAACTTGAGCGCGTTGCCGCCGGTGGTCGTCTCGGGGTTGCCGAACACCACACCGATCTTCATCCGGATCTGGTTGATGAAGAAGATGACCGTTCCGCTTTTGCTCACGGCGCCAGTGAGCTTCCGCAGCGCCTGGCTCATCAGGCGGGCCTGGACGCCCATGTGGGCATCGCCCATCTCGCCCTCGATCTCCGCCCGCGGCACGAGCGCGGCCACGGAGTCCACGACCACCAGGTCGACGGCGCCGCTCCGGACGAGCTGCTCGGTGATCTCCAGTGCCTGCTCGCCGGTGTCCGGCTGGGAGACCAGGAGATCCTCCACCCGGACGCCGAGCTTGCGCGCGTAGGTCACGTCGAGGGCGTGCTCGGCGTCGACGAAGGCGGCGACGCCTCCCTGGGCCTGCACCTGGGCGATGGCATGGAGGGCGAGGGTGGTCTTGCCCGACGACTCGTTCCCGAACACCTCGACGACCCGGCCGCGTGGATATCCGCCGACGCCCAGCGCCCGGTCGAGTCCGACCGAGCCGGTGGGGATGACGGCGACGGGGGCGACCTCGCCGTCGCGCCCGAGCTGCATGATCGCGCCCTTGCCGAACTGCTTCTCGATGGCAGCCACCGCGGCGGCCACCGCCTTCAGCTTCTCGCTCACCTTCCCCAAGGCCTCACCTCCATCCGGGGGTCGGCGAGCAAGAGACGGGCCGCGGGCACGCCGGGGAGGATGCGTGGGGGCCGTCCGCGGTGGCGGTCGGCGCGCCCGTGCGCCTGGACGGGGTTCACCCCGTGGGTCGCTCGCCGCGCGCGGGCTCGACGCCTGCCGGCAACCCGTCCGCGAGCGATGCGTGCAGGGTGACGACCGCCTCGCGGACGCGCCGCACCAGCTCGTCCCGCTGCTCCATCGGGAGGCCGGCCGTCGCAATCGGCGCGCCGAAGGCCAGGCGGACCACGCCGGGGCGGAACGGCCGGAGGTGCGCGGGCATGCATTCCCGCGAGCCGCGGATGGCGATCGGGACGATGGGAACCCCCGCCTGGAGAGCGAGGACGAAGGGTCCCTTCTTGAAGGGGAGGATGCTGCCGTCGCGCGAGCGCGTCCCCTCGGGGTAGGCGAGGAGCGAGATGCCGCCTCGCACGCGTTCGGCGGCGGCGTTCAGCGTCCCGACTGCCTGGGTGCTGTTGCTCCGGTCGACGAACACCATCCCGGTCCAGGACATGTACCAGCCGAGGAAGGGGACCTTGCGCAGGGTGTGCTTGGCGATGAAGCGGAGGTCCACCGGCAGCACCGCGAAGGCGGCGGGGATGTCCAGGGACGACTGGTGGTTCATCACGTAGATGGCCGGGCGATCGCTCGTCACCCCGGGGGCGCCCTCGACGCGGAGGTCGGCGCCGGCCAGCCGGAGCATCCCCGGGGCCCAGAAGCGCCGGGCGAACCGCAGGGGGAGCGCGGGGTCACGCCGGAGGGTGCCCAGAAGCAGGGCGGTGGAGATCCAGAAGACGGACCAGACCCCCATCCCGGCGTAGCGGATCAAGCTGGTCAGGCGGTTCAGTCCCATCGGATGTCGAAGGCGTTGACTTCGGACCCCCTGGTTCGCACATCCGGGGCAGCGATGGAACCCGACCAGCGACCCCGGGTGGTGGTCGTCGGGGCCGGCTTCGCGGGCCTCGAGGCGGCCAAGATCCTCGGACGATCGAATGACGTCCGGGTGACAGTCGTGGACCGCCGGAACCACCACCTCTTCCAGCCCCTGGTCTACCAGGTGGCGACGGCGGTGCTGGATCCGAGCGACGTGGCGGCGCCGATCCGGGGCATCCTCCGGCGCGCGCGCAACACCGAGGTGGTGCTGGCCGAGGTCGCGTCGGTCGATCGGGAGCGGAGGACGCTGCGCTTCGCGGACGGCGGCTCGGTCGGGTACGACCACCTCATCGTCGCGGCGGGAGCCCAGGACAACTACTTCGGCCACGCCGAGTGGGCCGAGTACGCCCCGGGGATGAAGAGCATCGAGGATGCGCTCGAGGTGCGCCGCCGGGTGCTGTTCGCCTTCGAGGAGGCGGAGCGAGAGGAGGACGAGGCCCGCCGTCGTGCCTGGATGACGTTCGTCATCATCGGGGGTGGGCCCACGGGGGTGGAGCTGGCCGGTTCGCTCAGCGAGATCGCGCACCGGGCGCTGCCCAGGGATTTCCGCCGCATCGACACGCACTCGGTGCGCATCCTCCTGCTGGAGGGGATGGATCGGCTGCTCCCCGCGTACTCGGAGCACCTCAGCGCCCGCGCGAAGAGGGACCTCGAGCGGTTGCAGATCGACGTCCGGCTCGGGACGCGGGTGACGGGCATCGACGCCGACGGGGTGCTGGTGGGCGGCGAGCGGATCGCGGCCCGGACCGTGCTCTGGGGGGCGGGCGTGGCTCCCTCGCCGCTGGGGAAGCTGCTCGGGGGTGCGGTCAACCGGGCGGGGCAGGTCGAGGTCACGCCGGAGCTGAACCTGCCCGGGGACGCGCGCGTCTCGGTGGCGGGCGACCTGGCGGCGGTCGTCCAGGATGGCAAGCCCGTCCCGGGGCTGGCTCCGGCGGCGATGCAGATGGGGCGTGCGGCCGCTCGGAACGTGCTGCGCCGCGTGCACGGCAAGCCAGCGGAGCCTTTCCGTTACCTGGACAAGGGAGCGTTCGCGGTCATCGGTCGCGGGTCGGCGGTGGGCTCCATCTTCTCGAGGTTCGACGTGAGCGGCGTCGTCGCCTGGTTCATGTGGGCGACGGTCCACCTGCTGTACCTGGTGGGATTCCGGAGCCGGATCGCGGTGATGTTCACCTGGCTCTACTCGTACCTGACCTGGCGGCGCATCGCGCGGTTGATCACCTTCACCCCGTGGCTGGAGCGGCGCGAGCGGGAGGCCCGGGCGGTCTCCGCCAGGAGCCCCGGAACGAGCGCGGTCTCCGCGCCGAAGGCGGTGGCAGTCAGCGCGACCCCGGAGCGTTGAGCCTCACGGGACGACGGCCCGCATCCTGCCGAGCGGGCTCGACGGGGCGGTGTGTCCGTCGAGCAGAGCGAGCAGCCAGTCCCGCCGGTCCATCACGCGGAAGTCCACCGCCAGCTGGACGTCGACGTCCTCGATGTCGCCGTGGCCCATGATGTCGGCACGCGTCCGGGCGAGCTTGAGGATGCGATCGTGCGCCCGGGCCGAGAGGCCGTACCGGTCCATCGCGTGCCGGAGCATCTCCTCGGCCAGGGGAGTGGTCTTGCAGTGCCTCCGCACGAGGCGAGGCGTCATCTGGGCGTTGCAGCGGACGCCTGCTTCGCCCCGGAAGCGTTCCTCCTGCCGCTGGCGCGCCGCCTGCACGCGGTCTCGGTAGTACGCGCTCGGTCTCTCGGGCAGGGCCGAGGCTGCGAGCCGGTACCCCTCCACGCGCCGGGTGAGGATGGTGATGTCGATCCGATCGAGGAGCGGCCCGCTCACCCTCGCGTGGTACTCGAGCACGCGGTTCCGCGGACAGGTGCAGCTCATCCCGGCGACCGCGAGTCGCCCGCAGGGGCAGGCGTTCATCGCAGCGACGAGCATCACCTGTGCGGGGTAGGTGACGTGGTGGTTGGCGCGGGCGATGTGGACGAAGCCGTCCTCGAGGGGTTGGCGCAGCACCTCCAGGACGTTCCGGCGGAACTCGGGGAACTCGTCGAGGAAGAGGACGCCGCGGTGGGCGAGGGACAGTTCCCCGGGGCGGCCCTGTGGTCCTCCTCCGACGAGCCCGGCGTCGGACACGGTGTGGTGGGGCGCGCGAAACGGCCGTTCGGTGAGGAGCGGCCGCGGTCCCGAGACGAGCCCGCTCACCGAGTAGATCTTCGTGACCTCGAGCGCCTCGTCGAAGGACATCAGCGGGAGGAGCCCGGGAAGACGGCGGGCGAGCATCGTCTTTCCGCTGCCGGGGGGGCCGCAGAGGAGGGCGTTGTGGCCGCCGGCGGCGGCGAGCTCGAGGGCGACCTTGATCTCGCCTTGTCCTCGGACATCGGACATGTCGAGCTCGCCGGGTGGCCGATCTCCCGTCGCCTGGTCACGCTGGAAGGGAGGGATGGGCGCCTCTCCGCTGACGTGGGCCACTGCCTCCGAGATCACGGCGACGGGGTAGACGTGGATGCGGTCGACGAGCGCCGCCTCGGGAGCGTTCACCGCCGGCACGAGCACTCCCTCGAATCCGCCGTCGCGCGCGGCCATGGCGAGGGGGAGGACGCCGCGGATTGGCTTGACGACTCCATCGAGCGAGAGCTCGCCGCCCATCACCCAGGGGCGGAGCAGCCCGCGCTTCAGGTGGCCGGCGGCCTCGAGCGCGGCCAGCGCGATGGGGAGCTCGAAGGCGGCCCCCTCCTTGCGGATGTCGGCGGGGGCGAGGTTCACGGTGATGCGTTTCTGGGGGAGGTCGTAGCCCGCGTTGCGGAGTGCGGAGATGACCCGGACCTTGCTCTCCTTGACGGCACCCTCGGGGAGGCCGACGACGTTGAAGTAGGGGAGGCCGATCGACATGTCGACCTCGACCTCGACGACGACGGCGTCGACTCCGATCAGCGCACCCGAGTGGGCCCGGGCGAGCCTGCTCGTTCCCATCCGGGAGGGCGTGAGCAAGCACGGTGCCGCCGGGCTGGCCCTGAGTGAAGCGGGAGACCGTCGCGTGGGTGGGACCGGAGTCCACCTGGGTGGAGTCAGCGGCTCGAGGCCGGGCATCGGAGCCGCTGCGCATCCCTGGAGCGCCGAGTGGCAGCTCGCGCGCGGCACGTCCCCGGACCGCCGCTGCCCCCTCGGGGCAAGCGTCCCGTCGATCCATCCGTCCCGCTCCTCGTGACGACGAGAACGGTCGCGCCGTCCGCCACGCCGCCGAGGCGTCTCAACGACAAGGCCGACCCCGGGGAGCTCCCGGAGCCGGCCTCGTGTCACGTCGCGATGCGGACTACTTCGAGCCGCCGGTCGCCGGAGCAGGCGGGGGGGGCGCGCCTGACGGTGCCGGAGCCCCACCCGGGGCAGCCGGCGTCCCCGGTGCCGTCTCGCCACCCGGCAGGATGCCCGCGACCGGCTCGGTCACCACGCCGAGGATGTACGCACCGGCCGCCCGGGTCCAGTCCAGCGCCTGCACGACGCGCGGGTAGGGCGCCTTGTCGTCGGGGATGAAGAAGACGATCTTCTCCTCGTACGTCTTGGCGGCCAGGGCCCGCTTGATGCGCGTCTTGAACGCCTCGTCGTCCAGCTGCTCGCTGTTCAGCTTGATGGTGCCGTTCGGATCGATGGTCACCACCAGCTGATCCGGGGGGAGGTCTTCCTGAGGGATTTCCTTGGTGTCCTCGTCCGGGACGCGCACCTGGATGTCCTTCTCGAGCAGCGGCGTCACCACCATGAAGATGATGAGCAGCACCAGCACCACGTCGACCAGGGGGGTGACGTTGATGTCCGAGTTCGGGCGGCCCTCGTTGATCGCGTACTTCCGCTTCTTGTGAAGGTGGTACTTGGCACCGAGACTCATCTACTTCTCCTCCACGCCGAGCTTCACTGCCTTGGCATGGGAATCCTGCGCGTCCTTCAGGACCTTGCGCACGTCCCCGAAGGTGAGCGACTGGTCGCCCTTGACCAGGATCGGCTTCCAGCTCTCGGCGGACAGCTTCGAGGTGAGCTTCGCCTTGAGCTCTTCGTCGGTCACCTGATCCTTCTCCAGCCAGATCCTCTTGTCGGAGGTGATCGAGACGATCATCGGATCGGCCTCGGACCCCTCCGCATGCTCCTTCTTGGCGGCCACCGGCAGCTTCACGTCCTTGCCGCGCTGGAGCATGGGCGTGACCACCATGAAGATGATCAGGAGCACCAGCACAACGTCGACCAGGGGGGTGACGTTGATTGCCGAAATGGCCCCGCCCCTGCCCCCTGCCGTCATCGCCATGGCGAATCTCTCCTCTGGCCCAGGGTCTACCGGCCCGAGGCCGCGGCGGCGGTCGTGCTGGTCCCGGCCTGCTTGGCGACCAGGTCGAGGAACTCGTTGGACGACTCGCTGATGTCGACCGCGCGCGCGTCCACCCAGCCCTGGAGGTAGTTGTAGGCCATCACCGCGGGGATCGCGACCAGCAGACCGAAGGCGGTGGTGATCAACGCCTCGGCGATACCGGCGGACACGGTGCCGAGACCGCCCGAGCCCGTGAGCGCCATGGACTGGAAGGCGTTCACGATTCCCATCACGGTTCCGAGGAGACCGACGAACGGGGCGGTGGAGCCGACGGTGGCGAGCAGGCCGAGCCCGCGCTTCAGGCTCTGGACCTCGCGCTGGGCCTGCCGCTCGAGGGCGCGGGCCACGGACTCGACCTGGAGGTCCTTGTCCTTGTCGGTGCTCGCCCGGAGCGCGTTGAGCCCGGCGCCGATCACCCGGCCGAGGTGGCCGACCTTGTCGCCGATCTTCTGGCTGGCGACGGTCATCAGGTCGTTCTTCTGCAGGGTGTTCGCCATCTTCTCGGCGAAGTTGCGCGACTCGGTGCGCGACCTGTTGAAGACGATCAGCCGCTCGGCCATGACGACGAGCGACGCGACGGACATGACGCCCAGCACGGCGACGATGAGTCGCGCGAACAGGCCCATGTGGTGCCAAAGGTCAGTGAGAGTGAATTGCATGGTTGGTTGAAAGCGCCTCCCTGATGCGCCGGTGAAAAGCTTCCTGTTCGACCGAGGTTCTTACTCGGCCAGCCTGAGGTTGAAGTTGAAGACGTAGCTGACCTGCTGAGGCTTCCCCTGGAAGGTGACGGGGCTGTACCTCGCCTCGGCCAGCCAGGACAGCACCGCCTGCTCCATGTGTGGCAGCGGCTTGATGACCTGGCAGTTCTCCACCCGTCCCTCCGTGGTGATGACGCACTTGACGATCATCAGGCCCTGGATCCGGGCCTCGCGCGCCTCGCGGGTGTACTGCGGAGTCTTGGTGCCGTTGGGACCGGAGATGAGAACCGGCCGGGTCATCCCCTCGCCGAAGGAGAGGGTGGTGCTGCCGAGCTGACCACCGACCACACCGCCGACGACCCCGCCCACCACGCCGCCAGCGACACCGCCCTCGACGCCTTCGGGCTGGTCGTTGGGGTCGGCCTCCTTCGGCTTCTCCTGGGGCACTTCCTTCGGCTGGATGATCTTGTCCTTCGGGATCTTCTTGTGCTCGACGGTCTTCTTCGTCGACGAGGCCGGCGGCGGAGGAGGAGGCGGCGGCGGCGGCGCCACCTTCAGCACCACCGCGACGTCCTTGTCCTCCTTGGGGGGAGGCCGGGTCGAGAACCACAGGGCGAACCCGAGGAGGCCCACGTGGAGCAGCACCGACACGATGGCGCCTGATCCGAAGCGGGACTTCGGCGTGACGCCGCGGCCCAGCACTGAATCGAACATACGTCTGTTGTCTCCTGTAGCCGCCCTTTGAACGCCAGCGGGTGCGGCTCGGACCTGAGGTCTCCCCTGAAGCCGGAAACGGCGCGCCTACATCAAAACGGGGGACTTGTACAAGCCGTTCCTGGGCGGAACTCCACCGACGCGCAGTGAGCCTCTCGTGGGGACGGACCTTCGCACCGCCTCTCCCATGAGGAAAGCGGCAACGGCGTGTCTACCGAGATGATGCAAACTTCTATTGACAGGTCAGATGCGCCCCTAGGAGCATGCCGGGCTGCTTTCCCGCTTTCCGGCCACATTGGAGGGGTCTCGGTGAGTCAAAGACAGAAAGTTGTCTGGAGGAATGCGCGCGCAGGCCTGTTCGCACTCGGCCTGCTCTGCGGCTCCGTGGCGTTTGCGCAGGCCACCTCGGTGCTCACGGGCAACGTGGTGGATGCAGCCACGAAGGCTCCGGTCGCGGATGTGGTTGTCACGGCGACGTCTCCCAACCTGCAAGGCGAGCAGGTGGTGGTGACCGACGCGACAGGCCTCTACCGCGTCCCGCAGCTGCCGCCCGGTGTCTACACCCTGCGGTTCGAGAAGGAGAGCTACCGTCCATTCAGCCGGACGGCGATCGACGTCGCGGCCGACAAGCAGCTGCGTCTCAACGTCGAGCTGCTTCCCGAGACTGCCGGATCGGAGACCGTCACGGTGGTCGGCACTCCACCGACCATCGACGTCGGCTCGAGCACGACCGGTACCACCGTCAGTCAGGACTTCGTCCGGAACCTCGCGGTGTCGCGGCCAGGTGGCCTCGGCGGCGCGAACCGCTCCTTCGAGACCCTGGCCCTGGTCGCGCCTCAAGTGCAGAGCGACCTCTACGGCGTGGGAATCAACGGCACGACGTCTCCCGAGAACCTGTACCTCATCGACGGCCTGTCGGTGAACAACACCGGCTTCGGAACCAACGGGAGCCAGCTGACCTCCGAGTTCGTCGACGAGGTCAACGTCATCACCGGTGGCTACCTGCCCGAGTACGGCCGGACGACCGGCGGTGCAGTCAGTGCGACGACCAAGACCGGCGGTAACGAGTTCCACGGGTCGATCTGGGGCACGTTCACCCCCGGCTCGCTCACCGGCACCCCGGGAATCGTCCCCACGACCAGCCGCGTGATCAGCACCTCGCGTGAGCAGGGAAACTTCGGAGACATGGGCGCCACCCTCGGCGGCTACATCATCAAGGACCGCCTGTGGTTCTTCGCCGGTATCCAGTGGGCTGCCCAGCGTTACATCTTCCACCGGAGCTTCTCGTATCAGGACACCACCCAGTCCCCGGCGGCCTACGTCCCGATCGATAACTCGACCCAGACGCGGTTCGGCGACGAGCGGAGCTGGAACTACATCGGCAAGCTGACCTTCCTCATCAGCCAGGACCACCGCCTCAGCGTGACGGTGACAGGAACGCCCACCACCTCGGGCGGAGACGGCGCCTTCCCGGTCCGCACCACCTCCCAGACGCGCGGCGTCTTCGCGGCGGGCAACTGGGGCACCGGCGACTACAACACCTTCAACGTCAAGGCGAAGTTCAACTCCCTCGACATCGCCGGCGAGTACAACGGTAGCTTCCTCGACAAGAAGCTGCTCCTCGACATCCGCGGTGGCTGGCACCACCAGGGTGACGAGGACCTCCCCGGCGACGGGAGCGGTCTGGCCTACGACAACCGGTCGACGCTGGCCGGTACGCCGTCGGTCCGCCTGCCCTCGACCCCGGCCAACATCATCGACGTCGCCGCCAACCCCGAGCTTCCTGCCTCGGTGCTCACCGCCTGCGCCATCACCACCGGCCGGAACTGCAACGTCACCAACTGGTACGTGGGTGGGCCGCAGCTGCAGATGTACCAGGCCACCTTCGACAGCTACCAGGGCCGGGCGCTCCTCACCTATCTGCTCACCGGCGCCGGCCACCACGTGCTGAAGGCCGGCTTCGACGGCCAGGTCGCCACGTACGAGCGCAAGGAGTACTACCCGGGCGGCGCGCTGTACCGCTACGCGGGTGACTTCGGCGGTCCGGACGCCTACTACGACTACCGCCGGTACGGCATCATCAGCGGGGTCGACACCATCATCGACACCCCTCTCCTCGACGTGAACACCAAGTCCACCGTCCTCGGCGGGTTCGTGCAGGACAGCTGGTCGATCATGGACAAGGTCACCCTGAACCTGGGCCTGCGCTACGACAGCGAGCACATCAGCAACATCGCCGGCCGCACCGGCATCGCGCTGAACGACCAGTGGAGCCCGCGCATCGGCGTGGTCTACGACCCGACCCAGCAGGGCAAGAGCAAGCTGTATGCGAACTACGGCCGCTACTACGAGTACATCCCCCTCGACATCGCGGTCCGTTCGCTCTCCGGCGAGCAGACCATCGTCGGCTTCCACGCCTGCAACCCGCTGACGCAGTACCGGCAGGGGTGTGACGCCAACACCGTCGGAACCTCGGTCTTCGGCAACAACCCTGGAGCGCCGGCCTTCTACAACGGCGACCTCCTGGGGGCCTCGACCAAGTGGACCCCGGTCGGAAACGCGTTCTCGTCCTCGGTCGACCCGAACCTCAAGTCGCCCTCCAGCGACGAGTTCGTGGTCGGCGGTGAGTACGAGGTCCTGCCCAATGCCCGGGCGGGCCTCAGCTACACCCACCGCAACGTCGTGAACTGGGTCGAGGACATGTCGAACAACAACGCGGTGAGCTACTTCGTCGGTAACCCCGGCCAGGGCATCGCCACGAACTTCCCGAAGCCCGAGCGCAACTACGACGCGGTCACGGTCTCCTTCGTGAAGAACTTCTCGGACCTCTGGCTGGCGCAGATCAGCTACACCTGGTCCCGCCTCACCGGAAACATCGACGGCCTCTTCGTTCCTTCCAGCACCCAGCTGGACCCGAACATCAACGCCACGTTCGACCTGGTGAGCTTGCTCGGCAACGCCACCGGTCCTCTCAGCGGCGATGTGACCCACGCCATCAAGGCCTACCTGGCGAAGGAGTTCGCGATCACCCCGGTGCTCAGCATCACCGGCGGTGTCTCGTTCAACGCCTTCTCCGGTATCCCGATCAGCGCCCTCGGTACTCACCCGATCTACGGCGCCGGCTACGGGTACATCATCGAGCGCGGCAGCGCCGGACGGCTGCCGTGGAACACCTCGCTCGACCTGAACCTCGGCGTGAACTACCGGTTCACCAAGGACATGGTCCTGACCGGCCGGGTGGAGGCATTCAACGTGTTCAACTCGCAGCGGCCCACGACCGTCAGCGAGAACTACACGACCGCCACCATCTCGCCGATTCTCGGGGCGACCCAGGGGACAATCACCCAGACCTACCCGCAAGGGGCAGGCAATCCACCGATCGTGGCCGGCGGTGTCTGTACCAGCTCCGCCGTCTCCAGCTGCACTCCAGGCAACGGCTCCCTCCCCGTTCCGGTCGCAACCTCGAACGGAAGCGCCATCCGCGTGGGTCTGCCGAACACGGCGGGCAACCTCCAGTCCGCCCTCACCCTGCTGAACTGGGGCAAGCCGACCGCCTACCAGGCAGTCCGTCAGTTCCGGTTCAGCATCCGCCTGAGCTTCTAAGCCATGAACGCACAGCTCAAGAAACTCGAGATGACGACCATGACTCGGAAGATCCTCGTTGCAGTTCTCGGAATCGGCTCGCTCGCGCTCGGCGCCTGCAGCACGGCGGATCTGGCCCCCTGCCAGGTCCTTCCCTCGGTGCAGGGCGGCTACGTCCTGCACTTCGTCCGGTCGGGCAGCGCCGCCGCCGGATGCGACACGACCAACCCCGCGGAGTTCAGTGACGTCTGGGCCCTCAACAACGACTTCCCTGCGCAGCCGCAGGGGTCGCACGGAGGCCTCCAGATCGACTACCGCTCGGCGACCATGCCCACCGACCCGGCCATCTTCGGCTATGGCAAGTGGGACGCCGAGTTCACCGACAGCTCCGGCACCTGCACCATCCCGTCGCTGGATCCCATCACGGGTGACAGCAACGCTCTGGATGGGGCGACCACCAACACCATCACCTACGCCACCACCAAGATGAGCTTCCTGAGCGGTGCCGCTCCTCAGGGCGCTTCGTTCCAGGCCACGGTTCAGGTGACGGTGGGTGCGTGCTCGGCGAGCTACGCGGTGACCGCGCTCTCGCCCATGGTGGGCTGCAACGTGGAGAAGGACTGCGATCCGACGGGGAACACCGGTCCCGCTCCGTGGAGCGGACTCCCTCCGAAGATCTTCCCGTTCTACGCCACGGGCTGCTTCCTGGCGCCGGCCCATCCGTGGGTCGCCGGGGCGGTGGCCTTCTGGAATCTCGGCGGGGTGACCACGGTGAACGGCATCTGCTTCCTCCGGAACGCCTACCCGAGCACCGAGGGCTGGGACCCGAACGCCGGGCTCCCGTAGCCTGACGCCTTCCTGAATCGGGAGCCCCGGGGAGCCACTGGTTCCCCGGGGCTTCTTCTTTGCGGGTCGGGGGAGGGTGGACCGGCGGCCGACACCCGCGTTACCCCTTGGGGGCCGTGCCGACCGTCCACGCGCTCCACGAGCAGAGGCGCCAGCTCCTGGCCGCCGAGCAGGGGACCCTCCACAAGGTGGGGTCCCTGCCGGTCGCCCTCTGCTACCCGAGCCCCTACCACGTGGGGATGAGCTCGCTCGGCTTCCAGACCATCTACCGCGAGATCCACCGCCACCCGGGCGCCTCGGCCGAGCGGGCCTTCCTTCCCGACGACGTCGACGCCTTCCGGGCCAGCCGCTCCTCGGCCTTCACGCTCGAGTCCGGGACCCCGCTCGGGAACTTCCCGGTCCTCGCCTTCTCGGTGGCCTACGAGCTGGAGCTGCCGGGCCTCTTCACGCTCCTCCAGCTCGCCGGCGTCCCCCTCCTCGCCTCCGAGCGCGACGCCCGTGCCCCGCTCGTCGTCGCCGGAGGGCCGCTGACCTTCTCCAACCCCGAGCCGCTCGAGCCCTTCGTCGACGTCCTCGTCCAGGGCGAGGCCGACGACCTGGTGCACACCCTCCTCGATGGGCTCTCACAGGGCCACTCCCGCCCGGCGCTGCTCGACCTCCTCGCGCGGACACCCGGTTTCCGGGTTCCCGGCCGCGGAGGGCCGAGCCTCTTCGTCGCCCGGGCGGCCGACGACCGGCTGCCGGCGCGCTCGCAGATCCTCACCCCCCACACCGAGCTCTCCTCGATGTTCCTCGTCGAGCCGGAGCGGGGCTGCAGCCGCGGCTGCCACTACTGCGTGATGCGGCGGACCACGAACGGAGGCATGCGCACCGTCCCCCCCGAACGGGTCCTGGAGCTCGTCCCGGACGCCGCCCGGAAGGTCGGGCTCGTCGGCGCGGCGGTCACCGACCACCCGCGCATCGTCGAGCTCCTCGCGGCCCTCGTGCGCTCGGGCCGCCAGGTGGGCGTCTCGTCGCTGCGGGCCGACCGGCTGAGCCAGGAGCTGGTGAGCCTCCTCCGCGAGGGCGGGGCGCGCACGCTCACCGTGGCCTCGGACGGGGCAAGCCAGCGCCTCCGCGACCTGGTGGACCGGAAACACTCCGAGGAACAGCTCGTCCGGGCGGCGCAGTACGCCGCCAGCGCAGGGATGGAGCGGCTCAAGGTCTACGCGATGGTTGGGCTTCCCACCGAGACCGAGGCCGACATCGACGAGCTGGTGCGCTTCACCCGCGAGCTGGCCGGGTACCTGCCGGTGGCGCTCGGGGTGTCCCCCTTCGTCTCCAAGCGCCACACCCCGCTCGACGGCGCTCCGTTCGCCGGCATCCGGGAGGTGGACGGCCGGCTGGACCGGCTGCGCCGCGGCCTCCAGGGCAAGGCGGAGGTGCGGCCGACTTCCGGACGCTGGGCGTGGGTCGAGTACATGCTCGCCCAGTGCGGCCCGGAGGCCGGCCTCGCGGCGATGGATGCCTGGGCTGCCGGCGGCACGTTCGGGGCCTGGAAGCGCGCCTTCGCCGCCCGCGAGTGCCGCCCCGCGCTCAGGGCCCGGACCTCGGACGGGCGGCGGGTGCCGACGGTGTGGCCCACGCTCGAGGCGACCGGCTGAGATCCCCCGCCGCCGTCAGGGCGCGGCGGAGAAGAAGCGCCACGCCTCCGCGCCGGCCCAGGCGGGAACCTCGTGCATGCCGTCCCAAACGCACCAGTCGAGCGGCTTGCTGCAGCCTGCGTAGGTCACGCACTCGGCGCTGTCAGGGCTGCTGGTGGTGCCGCAATGGTTCCGCTGGCGCACGTCGTCCCGGGTGGCCAGGCCCGAGGGGAAGTCGATGGTCGGGTCCTGGGTACCGTGGATGAGGATGGTGGAGACCGGGGCCTTGCAGCAGGCGGTGTCGAAACGGTCGGACGTGCCGGCGACCGAGGCGACGGCCCGGAAGGTGGGACCCTCGTTGCAGGCCATGTAGAGGGTGAAGACCGCGCCAGCGCTGAAGCCCGCGAGGTCGATCTGCCCCGGATCGATGCAGTAGCGGCGGGCGAGCTCGCCGAGCAGCCGGTCCAGTGCGAGGCCATCCGCAGAGCTCGGGCCGATGTCCCAGGTGCCCTGCAGGGCGTTCGGGTAGACGAAGATCGCCCCGCCGTCCGCCGGACCCTCGAGCTGGAAGTCCTGCCGGATGAATGTGCCGAATCCGCCCGCGCCATGGAAGACCACCACCACCGGCAGGGCGACGCCGGCGTCCACGGGAGGCACCACCAGAACCCCGCCCTTGGCCCAGAGGCCCTCCGTCCGGAGGTCGAGAACGCCGGCGTCCCCGGAGCGCGAGGCGCAGCCGGGAATGGGGAGGGGGAACCCGTTCACGAACACGCCGCCGTCGGCGGGGACGAAGCAGACCTGGTCGATGGGCGGAGGCTGGACCAGGTCCGGCCCGGAGGAGCACCCCCAGAGGACGACGGAGGCGAGCAGAAGGGGCCTCATCGCGGCTCCCGGAAATATCACCTTCCCCCCGCCCCTGGACGCCGGCTGCGGCGAACCGGGGTGGCCAGTCCGCGGTCCGGTACCCCGAGCGGAACCCGCTGCGCGGAGCCCACCTCGGCGAGGACGCGCCGAGCCGGGACCAGCGCGCCGACCGTGGTGTAGCCGCCGCTCCCCACCCGGGTGCGGGCATGGCGGAGCGGGAACTCGGCCGCCCGAGGCAGGAACCAGGCGCGGAGGTCGGGCAGCGGTAAGAGGTGAAGCTCCCGCCGGTCGAGGAAGACGTAGGCCAGCAGATCGGCCCGGCTGTAGAGGAAGCAGCCCGGGGTGTCCTTCTCGAGGTTGGAGACCAGCTCGAGGAAGTAGGTGCCCCGGCGGCCCTGGCGGTCGCCCTTCACCTCGACGCCGAGCACCTCGCCCCCCGGCTGCTCCCAG
>DATJVY010000110.1:0-10804 GCA_035501615.1 Myxococcaceae bacterium | reverse complement strand
GCCAAGCTGGTGGAGTTCCTCTCCGAGGGCAGTCCCTGCATCAGTTACTAGGGACCGCGAGCCGATGGGCCACCCCTTTCCGCCCAAGGTGAGCTTCGATGGCGGTGACCTCGACTGCGGCAGCGGGTTGTTGCTGCTGATCCGCAAGCACATCGATCCCCTGGCGCCCGGCGAGCTGCTTGAGATTCGCTCGCGGGAGCTCTCGGTGGACGAGGAGCTGCCCGCCTGGTGCCGGATGACCGGCAATGAGCTGGTCTCCCGCATCCGGGAGGGGAAAGAGTCGAGCTTTCTGGTCAGCAAGGGGGCCTTTCGACGGAGCTCGGGGATCCTCGAGCGCGCGGCGCAACCGGTGGTGGTCCGCCCGGCTTCGAGCGAGCTGCCGTCCGCGCCGCCGACCCAGATCCGCGCCGCTCCCCTTCCCGCGCTGGCGGTGATGGGGGTGGGGAGCTGGCCCCGTCCCCGCTGGATGCTGCAGGCGCTCCACGAGCATCTCCAGCGTCGGCTCTCCGACCAGGAGTTTGAGCAGACAGCGGACGACGCGGTCCGCCTGGCAGTGACCGCCCAGCGAGAGGCCGGGGTGGATGTTCTGACCGATGGCGAGCAACGCCGCGACAACTACGCCAGTTTCGTCGGCGGTCTGCTCGAGGGGTGCCAGCTGGTTCCGATCACCGACTTGCTCCCCTACGTGGATGACCCGGAGAAATTCCGGGAGGAGCTCAAGGCCCTCGACGTCCCTGCGGAGCGGGTGCGCCATCCAGCCGTCTTCGGCCCCATCCGCCGTACCCGGCCCCTGGCGGTCCACGAGCTGCGCTTCGTGCAGTCGCTCGCACCGGGTGCGCCGGTCAAGGTGGCCCTCCCGGGGCCCTACCTCCTCACCCGTACCATGTTCCTGGAGTGCGTCTCGGAGCGGACCTACGCCACTCGGGAGCAACTGGCGACGGACGTGGTGGCTGCGCTGCGGGCCGAGGTCATCGACCTGCTCGAGGCGGGCGCCGCGCTGGTGCAGCTGGACGAGCCGGTGCTCAGCGAGGTCGTCTTCGGGACGCCCCGGGCGCAGCGGTCGTTCATGTGCGGCGCGCTGGGCGCCCGTCGGGGCGTGGCGGAGGAGTTGGCCTTTGCCCTGGAACTGCTGAGCTTGGTCACCCGGGGTCTGCCGCGGGAACGGCTGGCGATGCACGTCTGCCGGGGCAACTGGACGCCCGACGAGAGCGTGGCCCTCGCTGGTGACTACCGACCGTTGCTCCCCCTCCTTCGCGAGGCACCGGTGGGGACCTTGCTGCTCGAGCTGGCCACTCCGAGGGCAGGGGAGATGGCCATCCTCCAGGAGATCCCCCCCGACAAGCGCATCGGGGTGGGACTGGTGAACCAGAAGTCTCCTCGGGTGGAGACCCTCGAGGAGGTCTTGGCGCGGGCCCAGCGGGCGGCGGAGCTGCTTGGGCGCGATCGGCTGCTCTTCACCCCCGATTGTGGCTTTGCCACCTTTGCCGACAATCCCCTTGCTTCGGATGCGGTTGCCGCCGCGAAGCTGAAGGTCATCGCCGAGGCGGCAAGGCGACTTCGTGACAGAGGAGGTCCGTGATGCGCCAGGTACGGTTGGTGATGCTCTCGTCCGTTCTGCTCGGTGCCTCGGCACTGGCCGCCGAAGCCCCGAAGCAGGCCGGTTTCCACGTTAAGAACACCTTCGCCGTGAAGGTCCCCAAAGGCGCGCAGCGCGTCCGGGTCTGGTTCGCGATGCCCCAGGAGGACACCTGGTCCACCATCAAGAACCTCACGCTGACCAGCGATGCGGGGAAGGTCGACGTCGAGGACGATTCGTGGGGGAACCGGGTCGGATACCTGGACGTCAAGGCGCCGGCCGCGGACAAGGTGCTGGTGCGCGAGGAGTTCGACCTCATCCGGACGGAGATGCGGACCTCCACAGACGCCTCGGCCACCCGACCACTCTCCGACTGGGAGAGGACCGCCCTGGCCCGCTACCTCCAGCCCACCACCCACGTGGTGGTCAACGACCGGATCAAGGCCCTCGCCGCGTCGATCGTGGGCAACGAGACCAACCCCATCAAGGCGGCGCGGAAGATCTACGACTGGACGCTGCAGAACGTGGACTACTGGGTGAAGGACCCCGACCACCTCAAGGCTTCTCCGGTTGGGAGCACCGAGTACTGCCTGAATACCAAGACCGGGAACTGCACCGACTTCCACTCCCTCTTCGCCTCGCTGGCGATGTCCTCCGGCATCCCCACCCGGATGATCTTTGGTTCGCTGCTCAAGCCGACCCTGAACGGGTTGGCCATCGACGGCAGTTACCACTGCTGGATCCAGTTCTACGCGCCACGGGTGGGCTGGGTGCCGCTCGACGTCTCACTGGCCAACATCTACGGCAAGGACTTCTCCCTCAACGATAAGAACAGGAAGCTGGTCGAGCTCACCACCGCCACCGGGTACAAGGGTACCGACAAGAGCAAGGTCAACTACTACTTCGGAAACATCGACGAGCGGCGTGTGGTGTGGTCCATCGGGCGCGACCTGGTGTTCGAGCCTCCCCAGGACGAGGGCCCGGCCAACTCGCTGCCCAAGGCTTACGTGGAAATCGACGGCAAGCAGAGCAGCGACTGGACGCGGGAGTTCACCTACAAGGAGGTTTCGGTGAAGGAGCTCGCGCTCTAGATTCAGGGCGCCCGCTCCAGGCGGACCACCGCCGAACAGAACTCGCGCTTGGTTCAAGCCCCCAAAGCGGCCGATGGCCTTCAGGTCGTGCGAGGGTCGAGCTGGGCTTCGCCCTTTTCAACGCCGGACCGCAACATTGGCGCGACGCGACGGCCTGGCCCCGGCGGCCTCGAATCGAGGGGAGCACCGCTGCGCGGGCGGGGTGAGGGCGTCAGCGGTAGAGGCAGCCCGACCGGGCTGGATATCGGCGCAGCATGCCTCGACGTCCTGCTTGCAGGGGGAGCTCGGCTTCACCGCAGCCGTGGCGGGGCTGCCTGGGCCGGCGCGGGAGCTGCCGCAGGCGGCTGCGAGGGTGGTGGCTTCGACTGCACCACAGGGACGCTGGCCATCAAAGATGCTCCCAGACGACGCTCCGTCGGCGGAGTTCTACGCGAGTACGACCGAAGCGGTGAGCGATTGGTAGCCGGAGTAGGGGAGGGTACCGGCAGCATCAAGGTTCCCTCCTGGGCGTCAGCACTCGGATTCGCCTCTATCGAGTCGAGCCCTCGACGGTCTTGACGCTCGCACCGCTGTTGTTGAGCGCGGTGGTCGGCTTGAAGGAGTCGAGAAACTGGCGGATCGGAGCTGGGATGGTGCCTTGCGGATAGGTCCCAGCCAGGGTGTACACGCGCGAGTCGCCGATGAAGATACGAGCAGTGACCTCGCTTCCCTGCGGGTCGGTGGCCGTGAACTCCCGACCCCGCATGTCCGCGACATCGACGTCGTGACTGCTCACGACGGTTCCGTGCATGGACTGGATGGTGGACTGCTGGAGGGAATCCAGCAGATCGTTCCTCTGGACCCGGTCGAAGCTCCCCTTCGGGAACTCACTCACCGAGGCAAGGTACTTCGCCATCTCGTCGCGCACCTGGGTCATGTGCACGTACACTAGACCGCCCGGCGTGCTCTCCGTGCGCTCGCTCTGGTAGGGCTTCGGTGGCATCAAGACCGTGAAGCCGCCCTGCCCATGGAAAGGTACCAGTTGCGTGGCCTCGGAAGCCTGCTGGAGCCGCGTGGGGCTCGCCGGCGTTACCGGAGGCTTCTCGGCCTGCTCCGCCGTTGCGCAGCCAAAGGTCAGCACCAGCGGAATCCAGACCCATGCGGAATCTCTCGGGAGATTCCCCAACAGCTTGTCGGAACCTGATGATTTCAAGGAATGGCCTCCATGTTCACACGCGGGCCGAAAGTTCCTGGTGGCCCGAACCAGCCCCGAGCGCGCGATCGCTCGGGTCCTCCGGGAGGTGGAAGTCATCCGCAAACATTCGTCGGGTCACCCAGCCGCCGAGGATGGGAACGTTGATCAGGTTGACGGCGAGGTCGCGGAGGCGCAGACCGACGGCTGTTCTGGGAGCAAAACTCGAGGCGAAGGAGCGTGCCGCTCTCTGCTTGCGCTCGATGAAGGGCCGAAACAACTGCTCGTAGCGCGGGAAGGCAACCCGGTGGTCGCCCTGCGCGCGGCCTAGTTCTCCCGCGAGGAGATATGCGCCAGCCATCGCCAGGGCGGCGCCTTCCCCGGCCAGCAGTGATGGACAGTAGGCCGCATCGCCGAGCAATGCGGTTCGACCTCGGGACCAGCTGGGAAGCTCGACCTGTGTGACGCCGTCGTAGTACAGCTCGCTGGTCTCCTGGAGGCGTGCGAGGATTTCCGGGATCTCGATCCAGGAGGCGCGAGAGAACGCGTTTTCGAGGAGGCGCTTGTCCGTCTCGAGCTCGCCGCCATGCTCGGCGAGGGGCTCCGGCGCGGCAAAGACGAGCAGGAATGCCGTCTTTCCATCCCGAAGTGCGTAGCGGCTGATCTGACGTCCGGGCGCTGCGTAGCTGACGTACGCGCGTTCGTCACACCTCGAGTAGCTGGAGGTCGTGAACGCTGCGGCGCAGTATCCGAGATAGCGGATCCACCGGTGGTCGGTCCCGAGAACGAGCGCGCGGATGGTGGAATGCATTCCATCGGCGCCGACCAAGAGATCGAAGCGACGTTCTCCACCGCGCGTGAGTCGAACGTTCAGGCCACCTTCGTCCTCCTGGACGTCGGCCACGGTGTCATCGAAGAGTGTTTCGGTTCTCGAGCGGGCCCGCTCGAAGACGATCTGGGCGAGCTCGCCGCGGGGAATGCTCACGAACCGATCCTCCAGCGCGCGACGGATGGTCGACGCACTGACCTCCGAACGGGTCGAGCCAGAAGAATCGACGAAGCGAAGACTGTCGATCAGATAGCCCTGCTCGCGGATCGTGTTGAGAACGCCCATCCGCTCGGCCACGTCGAATCCGAGCCCCCAGAAATCGAGCATGTACCCGTTGGTTCGGAGCGCAGGCGCGCGTTCGACCAGGGTCGGCTCGAAGCCATGCTCCTCGAGCCAGTAGGCAAGGGTGGGACCGGCGATGCCTGACCCACAGATCAGAACCGATTTGCGCCGGGGAGCGAGAGAACGGTGTTGCACCGCTTCCACCCTGTCATGATAGTTGGTACACCAACAACTGTCAGCTCTAGTATCATTGGATGCTCGCTTTCTCACGGTCCTCCAGAAGCAGGGTGCTCGGCCCCCGGCCCAGGGCGAGTTCCGCGGAAACGCTCGAATTCCTCGGAGATCTCTGGGCGCTCGATCAGGAGCTCCGCGCGCTCTCCAAGCGGATGCAGCGGCAGCTGGGAGTGACCGGCCCCCAGAGGCTTGCCTTGCGCATCATCGGTCTGTCGCCGCGACTCCCCGCGAGCGCACTTGCCTCCGCCTTGCACCTTCATCGGAGCACGGTCACTGGCCTGATCCTCAGGCTCACCCGAAAGGGCCTCGTCCAGCGGCGTGGTGACCCCGGCGACGCACGTCGGGTGCTGCTCGCGCTGACCGAGCGAGGAGCCCGGATCAATGCTCGGCACCGGGGAACGGTGGAAGCGGCAATCTCTCGCTCGCTGGGTCACCTCGCTCCAGGGCAGATCACGACGGTTAGAGAGGTCCTCGAACGGCTCCGGCAATCCGTCCGACTGGAGCGCCTCGAGGGGTCCTCCTGGTGAGCGGAAAGCAACTAGAAAGGAGTGCTGGGCCTGCGCACTCACCGCCGGGGTGGGGTGTCGATGACGACGAGGACCGCCTTCCCCGGAATCCGGGCAGCTGGCTGACCCTGATGGTCTCGGCCGCTCTGGTCGGCGTGCTGGCAGGACTGCTGGGCGGAGCGTTTCGGCTCGCCCTCCGCTGGGCGGAGGCGCTGCGCGAGAGCTACGTCACCTCGGGTTCACACGGGACGTGGACCGCCGTTCTGACGGTCGTATTCTGTTCGGCTGCTGCGGCGTTCGCCGCTTGGCTTCCTCAACGATTCGCCCCGAGTAGTGCCGGCAGCGGCATTCCCCACGTCGAGGCCGTCCTGCGCAACCGGGTTCTCCCCCCGGGTCTGCCCATCATCCCGGTCAAGTTCCTCGGCGGCGTTCTCGGCATCGGCGCCGGGCTCGCCCTGGGGCGAGAGGGACCGACCGTGCAGATGGGGGCGACAGTCGGGCGACTCGTGGGTGACCGGCTGGCAGGACAGCAACGGTTCCGGTTGCTCCCGGAGCCCTGGACCCTGATCGCCGCCGGGGCGGGAGCAGGTCTCGCCACTGCATTCGATGCCCCTCTGGCCGGTGTCATCTTCGTCCTCGAGGAGCTGCTCCGGCGCTTCTCCGCCCGGGTCCTTGGAGCGACTGTCGCTGCCTCGGTCTGTGCCACAGCAGTCGCTCGGGTGATGGCTGGACCTCGCCCGGAGCTGGCGGTTGCTTCCTTCTCCGACGTTCCACTGACAGCACTCCCGGGATTCATGCTTCTCGGCCTGGCCGCCGGCCTTCTCGCGATGGCCTACAACATCGGGACGCTGAGAGCTCTGAAGCTCTTCGACGGCATCCCGCCGAAATTTCGTCCTCTCGCCAGCGCAGCGGTCGGCGCGGTCGCCGGGGTGCTTGCCATCTCCTGGCCGAGAGCGCTCGGTGGCGGTGAGCCCATCGCCGTGCAGGCCGTGGCCTTCCCGCTCGGGCTCACCACCGGCGGGCTCATCGCGCTGACGCTCCTGCGATGGCCGCTCTGCATGTTTTCCTACGCGACCGGGAGTCCGGGTGGAGTCTTCGCCCCGATGCTCTCGCTCGGGGCGTTGCTCGGCCTGGCCACCGTCCGGCTGGCCCACGTCTGGGGAGTCGACGCCGGGGCCTCCGCCGTGGTGGTCGTGAGCATCACCGCGTTCTTCACCGGTGCGGTCCGATCGCCCCTGACCGGCGTTGTCCTTCTCCTGGAGATGACCGGGGCCTTCCCACTCCTGCTCCCCATGCTCGCCGGTTCGGGCGCCGCTTACGTCCTGACCGAGTTTCTGAGGAGCCCGCCTCTCTACGACCTTCTCCGGAGACGGGACGAGCGGCTCGACCGGCGTCGCTCGAAAGCTGGCTCGCATGTCGCGGCGCCCGTGATGGCTCCCGAACCCGGTGGATAGCTGGCTGTGGCCCGGGAAGGGTGCTCGAGCTGGCCGGTTTGAAAGGGTGCCTCCGGTGAAACTTCTTCTACGCGCGGGTCTGCCCGTCGTGCTCCTCGGCCTCCCCGCTCTCGCGAGCTCCGACGGTCCCATTCCTGTCGTTGCGGATCGCTCTGGCTTCTCGTTCTGTCTCGGCGAGTACGCCGACGAGCTCACTGCCCTGTCCGCCTCGGCGCGCCGTGCGGAACAGCAGCAGGATGCCTACACCTTCTGCGTCCGGACCACGGCTACCTACGAATGCCCGAGCTACGGCCCGGACGGTCAGCTCCGGAGAAAGCGCCGGACCGCGACCGCGCACGGCACCGCTTTCGGCCTGCGGCGTGAAGACCAGGGGACGCTGCTCGTCACCAATCAGCACGTCGCCGAGTGGCCGGCCGTGACCGACGAGGACCATCGAGTGGATGGCATCCCGTCCGGATGCAAGCGCGTCTCGGATGCGCTGCGAATCGTGGACAGCGAGTCAGACAACTACTCGGCCGACGACTTGCCGCTGACTCGAGTGGTCAGTGACCCGGCATTGGACATCTCCATTCTTCGGTCACCCAAGACCCTCCCGGTCCTTCCCTGGAAGATCGGACATAGCGACGGACTTCGGGTCCGGAACGTGGTCGACGTCCGTGGATTCCCGCTCGGAGTGTTCAGTGCGACCAACGTGGGAAAGGTCGTGTCCGAGCATGATCACGACGGCTTCAAGGACTGGAATCACGATGACTTCGTCATCGACGCCCTTCTCTCCCAGGGCAATTCCGGTTCACCGGTCCTTGCCGTTTCGTGCAAGAGCGGCGAGTTCGAGCTGGTCGGGGTCTATCACGCAGGTTACACGCAAGGGAGCGCCCTGAATGTCGTCGTGGGCGTCGATCAACTGACGTCGTTGCTGACGACGCTCAAGCGGGATTCGCCGCGTGATGACGGCCAGGGCGGTCTGGACAGTATCCGACGGACGGAGCTCCTGACCGCAGTGCGGACGACGCTCGACCCCTACTTTCCGTTCGGGAGTCTGGTGGCTGGAGTCAGGGCACGAGACGATGGCGTACTCTTCTACGAGCTGTTCTCCTCCGAGTTCCCTACGAGAACCGTGCCGGTCTTGGTCCTCGAAGACTCACCATCCGCCACGACAGCCGGCTTCGGCGCGATGGGTCGAGTCTGGTTCGGCAATCGCCGCGGGCTGAAGACCTACGAACGCGAGACGCTCGAGCCGGAGGTCCAGGCGCTCCTTCCTCGACTCCTCGACGCGTTTCGCAAGCAGAGCACCACCACCTTTGCGCTCCGCGCTCATGAGCTCACTTCGGTCCCGACCCGAGCCGAGTTTGACGCGGCGGCTCAGTTGCAACGTGACCTCGACCAGCGAGCGTCGAAGGTCCAGGACTTGGCGCAGACGGCGCTGGAGCTCGCAAGTCGGCTCGGACCGTCGAGCGGCGATACGAACATTGCTCTCGTCGACGTACTGAGTCCGCATCCGCCGCAACCAATCGTGGGAGCGCCCGGGCCGAGTGCGCCGAGCCCGTCTCGCGGAGGGCCGGCGAACGCTGCGCCGGCCCGGTCCAACTAGCGCTGTCGTCCCGCTAGTGTGTGCTCAGGTCCGGCAACCGCGTTGCGTCGTCTCGACGGTTGGCAGCCCATGCCTGTTCCGTGTGCCCCGAATCGAGAGGCCGATCCTTCCCGTAGCTGATCGTGTCCAAGCGGGCGGGATCGATGCCCAGCTTTGTTAGATAACTCTTGGCGACCGCGGCTCGCTTCTGCCCTAGCTGGAGGTTGTATTCCTCCGTACCTCGCTCATCACAGTTCCCGGCGATCTGGATCCGCGCCGAGGCATTGGCCTTGAGAGCCTTTGCCAGCGCCTGGAGCTTTCCCCGGTCTTCGAGGGTCAGCACAGCCTTATCGAAATCGAAGTGCGAGATGGGCTGCGAGACCATGAGAGTCAGGTCGTCATCGGTCGCCTTGGGGGCGGGGGCCGGCTGAGGCGGCGGCGCCTCCGCGACGACGGGGGGAGGAGAGGCTGGAGTCACTGACTGCTGCTCGTGAGCGCAGGCCGCTGCAAACAGCAGCACACCCGGTGCCAGGCGAAGCGGAATGCCCATGGTTCGTCCTCTCTCTTGTGACGTGAGCCGAGCAGTGTGCTGCTCGGAGAACGGAAAGACGGAGTGGTCGTTGGTGTACCAATCAGTTCCGATCGTTGGTATACCAACGGCCAGGAGCTCAGAGGAAGGCCAAAGGGGGAATGGAGCAGACTAGGCGCTCAGGTCGCGACGAGCAGGTGAGGCCGCACCCGGACGCCCACGCTGCTCGCGGCGGTTCTTGTCGTAGATGCCGGCCAGGATGAGCGTAAAGGCGAGTAGGCGTATCAAGTACGGAAGATGGCGGGACTCCGGAGGTTCGCCCAGCAGGGCTACCGCGAGCCAGTTTAGCGAGAATACCCAGAAACCCGCGGCAAAGAAGACGAACAGCCGATCCTGCGTCGAGCGGAAGAAGCGAAGAAAGAAGAGCCCCGCCACCCAGCAGCAGGCGATCAGAAAGCCCTGGAGAAGAGCCAGCAGGTGCATCAGCGCGACTCCCAGACCAGTCCCAGACAGAGGATGAGCATGGCCAGCGCGGCGACCGAGGTGCGCATAAGCGACAGGTCCACCGTTGGGACCACCACCAGATCGAGGAACAAGAGAACGTTGTTCAACGCGAGCCCACCAAAACAGAGGCTGCTCCAGAACAAGAGCCGCGTCCGCGAGCTCCGGTAGCCCCGGTACAGAAGCACCGCGCATAGGACGCTGGTCGCGGCGCAGAGAAGGTAAACGGCTTCAGCCATCCTTCTTCTTTCTCCTCAGCACGAAGGAACCGGCGAACGCGCGTGCCGCCGAGGTTCGCATTCGCTCCAGTGCATGCTTGTTCATGAGGTCGAAGACGTGAAGAGGATCGTGGTCCAGCGCCTCCGCGATGCGCTCACACAGCTCGGCCAGCTCCGGCGCGGCCGGACAGTACACGAATCGGCGGGGACCGGATTCTTCGTCAGGGATGGCCGCGAGGAGCCCCGCTTTCGAAAGGCCCTCCACGGCCTCCGCGAGCGCCGGGTCCCCAAGATGCAACCGCCGCGCTGCGTCCTCGAGTGACCACGGCGCCTCTTGACGGAACGCAAAGATCAGAGTCTGCAACTCCTCGTAGGAGCTCACTCGCTCCTTGAGGTGCGCCTGGTTCTGTGGGGACAGACGATGGGATCCCACGAAGAGCGTCGCGGTTAGCCGTCGGCGGTCTCTCGGTCAATCGAGCCCCCCAGGGGAGCCGGGAAGAGTGTCTGGAAGGAGGCTCGATGTGGCAGAGGGCGTAGGCTTGGCCCGGAGGAGCGCTGCCCGTGCTCTGTCCGGCAGGGCGAGCGGCATCGGGTTTCCGACCCGAAGGGAAGGGGGTGAAGATGCCCAGCCCCCCATCGTCGCCCCACCTCGCGGGTCGACCATCTTGCGGACAGGCTCGTTGTACTCGACAGTTCGGCTTCTAGCGGGGCTTCCCAGACAGCAGGCCGGAGGGAGGAGCGATGACGGTCACCCACGTCGCCGCGCGACCGCGGATCTCCGCGGAGCATGCGTTCTTCGGCGGTATGTCGTTCGCGCTTCTCGTCGTGGTCTGTTCGGGATTCTCC
>DATJVY010000109.1:0-7888 GCA_035501615.1 Myxococcaceae bacterium | reverse complement strand
CGCACCGCCACGTCGGCATAGCTCGCCGGCGGCGTGATGCCCGAGTCCTGGAGCAACTTCCGCGCCGCCTCCTCGTTCACCGTGATCAGCACCGAGAGGTACTTCCGCTTGTCTCCATGGACCATGGCCTGGCTGACCAGCGGGAAGGTCTTGAGGCTGTTCTCCAGATTCTGCGGAGCGACGTTCTTCCCGCCGGCGGTGACGATGATGTCCTTCTTCCGGTCGGTGATCCGCACGAACCCTGCGGGATCGATCTCGCCGATGTCGCCGGAGTGGAGCCAGCCGTCGGGCTCGATCATCTCGCGCGTTGCCTCCGGCGCGTTGAAGTACCCCTTCATCACGTTGGGGCCGCGGATCAGGATCTCTCCGTCCGAGGCGATCTTCACCTCGCAGCCCGGCATGGGCGGCCCCACCGTGCCGATCCGCGCCCGGCCCGGCGGATTGACCGTCGCCCCCCCGGTGGTCTCGGTCAGCCCGTAGCCCTCGAGCACCTCGAAGCCGAGCATGTCGAAGAAGAAGGCGATCTTCCGTGACAGCGGCGCGCCACCAGAGACGAACAGCCGCATCTTCCCGCCCAGCTTCTGGTCCAGAGTGGCCTTCACCTTGCTGAAGACCAGCCTCCGGGCCAGCATGAGCGAGAGCGAGTCGTAGCTCCGCCCCTGCAGCCGCGCGTCCACCGATTCCTCGAAGAGGCGCATCGCCCAGCGGAAGAGCTTGCCGGCGACCCCCGGCTTCGCCATCCCGCCCGAGACGACGGCGTTGTAGATCTTCTCGAAGATGCGCGGGACCGCGGGGAGGATGGTGGGCGAGGTCTCGCCGATGTCCGCCAGCAGCGTGTCCGTGCTCTGGGCAAAGATCATCCGGTAGCCGAGCCCCACCCATGCGGCCTTCACGTCCTGCGCGAAGCTGTGCGCCAGGGGAAGGAAGAGCATCACCGCATCGTCGTTCCGGAGGACCTGGAGCGTGGTCAGCGCCCTCGCCTCGAACGAGAGGTTCCCGTGGGTGAGCATCACGCCCTTCGGGTTACCGGTGGTGCCCGAGGTGTAGATGAAGCAGCAGGGGTCGTCCATCCGGAGCGCCCCGATCCGCTCCTCGAAGCGCCGCGGCGACTGCTGGTCGAGCGCCGTACCCTCCGCGAGGAACCTGGCCATCGGAATCTCGGCTCCGGTCCCCTCCTCCTCCATGGTGACCACCGTCCGCACCGACGGGCATTGCCCGAGGATCGACCGCGCCCGGGTGAAGCGTCCGGGCTGCTTTCCGCTGCTCCGGTCGTGGTCGACGAAGAGCATCACCGACCCGGAGTGCTGGATGACGTACTTCACCTCGTCGGGAGTGTTCGAGGCGTAGATCGGCACGGTGATCGCCCGCGCCGCGCAGATGGCCATGTCCACCACGCACCAGGGGAGCGAGCTGTCGGCGAACACCGCCACCCGGTCACCCGGCTGGATTCCCCGGGCCACCAGCGCCGCCGAGAGGTGACGGACGTCGCCGAGGATCGTCTCCCAGTCGACGTGGGTCCACTTCCCGAACTTCTTGTGGGTCGCGGCCTCCTGCTTGGGCGTGCGCGCGGCGCGTTCCTGGAGGAGGTGAAGCAGCGTTCCGCCGGGCGATGCCGGGCTCGCTACCTGGCTCTCCGCTCTCATTTTGCGCCCTCCTTGTCCATCTGGGCCGCGATCTTCTGAGCGATGGACTTCACCCGCGCCTCCTCGGCCGGGTCGTCGGGAAGGTGGGTCTCCTGGACCCGCGCCAGCTGGGCTCGCGCCCCGGCGACGTCACCGTCGCGCCAGAGGGTCTCTCCGAGCCAAGCCATGGCCCGCATGTTGTTCGGATCGAGCGCCAGCGCCTTCCGGTACCAGGCCGCCGACTTGCCGAGGTTGCGCTTGGGCCAGGGGAGCTCGAAGTAGTACCGGCCCTTGGCGATGAGCGGCATCTCCTTCTGGAACTTCGGATCGATCTCGATCGCCTTGTCGAGGCGCTCGTTGAACTTCGACTCGAGTCCCTCGCCGAGCGCCTTCAGGATCCCGACCGCCTGGCTGTAGATGCCGATCCCAGCAGCGGCGTAGTAGTGCCCGCCGACCCAAGCAGGCTTGGCCTTCACGATCCGGTCGCCCAGGTCCCAGACCTCGCGGCCGAGCTTCTGCTTCCGGTCGTCGTTGTTCTCCAGCCCGTCGCCCACCCAGAGCTTGGCGCGAGCCAGACGGAACATCAGCTCGACGTCGTTCGGGTGCGCGTCCAGCGCCGCGGCGGACTGCCGGATCCCCTCCTCGGCCTTGGCCGGGTCACCCCGCTGGGTCCAGAGCGCGTCGATCGCCGCGAGGGTCGGGTCGGTGGAGGCCGGTGAGGCGCTCCCGGCGTCAACACCGTCCGCCGTGCGGCCCAGCGCCGGACAGATCAAGAGGAGAAAAAGACACGTCCAGCGCATGGCGGCCCGCGTAACACGCGGCCGCCGCCAGTGACAAGGAAGTCAGGGGCGGGTTGGCGCGCTGCGTCACTACGGGGTCCCGGCACGGAAGGCCGCGCCGGGACCGAACCGAACGGCTCAGGCCGCGTCGGCGTTGGCCGGAGGCTCGAGCAGCTCCTCGTCCTGGTTGAACGCCGAGAGGTACCGGGCGAGGAAGTGCTTCGTCTTCAGCTCGACCTGACGAACGCGCTCGCGGCTGACGCCCCAGCGCTGTCCGAGCTCCTCCAGCGTCCGCGGCTTGTCCTGCGTGAGCCGCTCCTGGACGATGTCCCACCCGAGGTCGCCGATGCGCTTGCGGACCTTGGCCAGCGCCTCCTGGACGTCGGCGTCCTGCTCTCTGCCGAGGAACGTGTCCTGCGGCCCGAGGCCGGGCTCCTCCAGGCGATCGAGGAAGGTGGTGTCGCCGTCCTCGTCGATGGCGGTGTCGAGGCTGAAGTCCACCATCGAGCCGCGCTCGGACTCCCCGCCGCGCACCTGGCTCCGGTTGTCCTTCAGGTACCGGGTGATGTACGCGCGGATCCACCACACCGCGTACGTGGCGAAGCGGACGTTCTTCTTCGGATCGAAGTGCTCGATTGCCTTCATCAGGCCGACGTTGCCTTCCTGCACGAGGTCGTCCAGCCGGGCACCGCGGTGGGCGAACTTCTTGGCGACCGCCACCACGAAGGGGAGGTTCGAGAGGGCGAGTGTGTCGCGCGCCGACGCATCACCCTTCCGGGCGCGCCGGGCGAGCTCGTACTCCTGCTCCCGGGTGAGCTGGGGACGACCGCCAATCTGGCGGAGGTACGAGGAAAGACTTTCTGAACGGGCTGCGCTGGGCATGTCTCAAACCTCCTTTCGTCGGATTTGCTGAAGTGATTCGGACCCTGGGGGGTCTTCAGAGGCCCTTCTTGGACGCACGAAGCGCCTCGGGGTTTCGCGCGCTGCAACGCCCGAGAACCTGGGCATTCTTCCGGCTTACGCGACGAATCGGCATCGCTTGCGAGGCGGTCGAGGGAGGGTCCGGAGAGGGGCACAGGGGCCCGGAGTTGCTCACGAAAGTAACGCAGGCCGAGCGCTCAGCAAGGCGCCCGCCGGGACGTTGCGGAACGGAGCAGCACAGTCGGAATCGGGAAAGCGCGTTCTCCGGGAAAGCGAGTTCTCTGATACCTCGATCGGGGAATCCTGGACTCGGTCCCCGGACGCCGTTCAGTCCGGCAGGAAGAGCTTCCCGGGATTCAGGAGCCCCTCCGGGTCGAAGACCTGCTTGAGGCGTCGCTGGAGGGCTAGCACGGCAGGCGCCTGCTCGAGCGGCAGCAGGTCCCGCTTGGCGATCCCGATGCCGTGCTCCCCGGTGATGGTCCCCCCGAGCTCGATCGCCACCACCGCCATCTGCCGCAGCGCCTCGTCCACCTTCGGCCGATCCTCCGTCGACTCGAAGAGGATGTTCGCGTGCAGGTTCCCGTCGCCGGCATGCCCGTAGGTGGCGACGGTCAGCCCCAGCCCCTGCCCGATGGTCTTGCAACGGTCGATCATCTCCGGGATGTGCGAGCGCGGGACCACCAGGTCCTCCGACAGCTTGTGCTTCGCCAGCCCGCGCAGCGCGATGCTCACCGTCCGCCGGGCCGCCCAGAGCCTCTCCCGCTGCCCCTGGTCCTGCGCCAGCCACGTCTCGCGGGCACCGTGCTGCTCCGCGATCTCCCCGAGGCGCGCCAGCTCCCCGAACACCGCCTCGGGCACGTTCCCGTCGACCTCGGCGAGCACGCACGCTCCGGTCCCGGGCGGGAAGTTGAACCCCTTCCCGTCCACCGCCTTCACCGCCAGGTCGTCCATCAGCTCGAGCGTCCGGGGGAGCACCCCCGCCGCCAGGATCGCGCTCACCGCCCGCGCCGCCTCCCGCACGTCCGCGAACACCAGCAGCGCCGTCTGCACCTCCCGCGGCAGCGGCAGCAGCTGCAGCGTGATCTCGGTCGCGATGCCCAGCGTCCCCTCGCTCCCGACCAGCAGCCCGACCAGGTCGTACCCCGCCACTCCCTTGATGGTGCGCCGCCCGACGCGGAGCACTTCTCCGTCGGGCATCACCCACTCCATCCCCAGCACGTAGTCGCGGGTGACGCCGTACTTCAGCGCCCGCGGCCCTCCGGCGTTCTCGGCGATGTTCCCCCCGAGGGTGCACCACTCCCACGAGTTCGGGTCGGGCGGATAGAACAGCCCCTTCGCTTCCACCGCCTTCATGAAGTCGCCGGTGATCACCCCCGGCTCGACCACCGCGACCAGATCCTCGGTGGAGATGGAACGGATGGCGTTCATCCGCTCGATGCTCAGGACGATCCCGCCCTCCAGGGGCATCGACCCGCCGCTCTTGCCGCTCCGCGCCCCGCAGGGCGTGACCGGCACCCGGTGCGCCCGCGCGATCTTCAGCACCGCCGAGACCTGGGCCGTGCTCGCCGGCAATACTACCAGGTCCGCCGGGGTGCTCCCGAGGTCCGACTCGTCCTTCCCGTAATCCGACAGCACGTCGGGATCGCTCTTCAGCGCCGCCGGCCCCACCGCCTCCACCAGCGCCGCACGGCAGGCCTCCAGCTGTTCCTTCCCGGGACGGGTCATCCGAACATCTCCACCAGGCTCCCGGTCATCGCCATCGGAGCCTCCACGCACAGCCAACTCACCACCCGCGCCACCTCGGTCGGCCCCATGTCCGGCTCCCATCCCGAGCCCTTCAGCATGTCGGTGTCCACGCTGCCCGGCAGGACCGCGACCACCAGCACGTCGCGCGCCTTCACCTCGGCGGCCAGTGCCTGGGTGAACCCGTTCAGCCCCCACTTGCTCGCGCAGTACGCGGTCATCCCCGGCGTCCCGACCCGGCCGCTGATCGACGAGACGTTCACCACCCGCCCCCACCGCCGCTCGGCCATCCCCGGGACGCAGCGCCGCGAGAGGTAGAAGGGGCCGCTCAGGTTGACCGCGAGCACCCGGTCCCAGTCCGCGTCGCTCATCTCGTTCACCGGGCGGCGAAGGGCGATGCCCGCGTCGTTGACCAGCACGTCCACCGGCCCCAGCCCGCGCTCGACCGTCGCCACCGCCGCGTCCAGTGCCACGGGGTCCGCCACGTCCGCGGCCACCGCCAGCGACCGCACTCCCCGAGACCGCAACGCATCGGCCACCGCGAGGCTTCCGGGCTCGCTCGTCGACAGCACCGCCACCGCCGCCCCTGCCTCCCCGAGCCGTTCCGCCACCGCGCGTCCGATCCCTCGCGAACCTCCGGTCACCAGCGCCACCCGTCCCGCGAGACCGCTCACCGCGCTTCCCCGGCCGCAGCGATGCGAGCCCACAGCTCGCGGCGGAGCATCCCGTCCTTCCGCAGGACGCCCTCGTAGGCCTCGGAGTGGGTCACCGCGTCCCGCTGCTCCTCGCCCCGGACCCGCAGACACGCCTGATGCGCCTCGAGGATGCAGGCCGCCCCCGGACTCTCCAGCCCTCGAGCGAGCGACCGCGCCACCCCTCGCGCCAGATGCTCCTGGAGGATCAGCCGGTGCGCCCAGGTGTCGAGCAGCGCCGCGAGCCGCCCGAAGCCGACCACGGATTCGCCCGGCACGTAGGCGAGGTGCGCCCGCCCCTCGACCGGCAGGAGATGGTGAGGACACATCGAGTGGAAGCGGAGCCCGGTCACCACCACCAGCTCCCCGCGCGAGCCCTCCGGCACCGGGATGCGCTCGGCCAGGATCGCATCGGGGTCCCGCCCATAGCCATCGAGGAAGTGCTCGGCCCACGCCTCGGCGACACGGGCCGGCGTCTCCGTCAGCTCGGGGTCGTCGGGCAGGCCGGAGGCAGTGAGGAAGGCCTGCACCGCTCGACGCATCCCCTCGACGTTCGGGGCCTGACCGGTGCGGTGGCCGTCCTTCGTCAGTCCGCGCTGTACGTGACGCAGTACTCGGGCGTTTCCCACAGGCGGAGCTCCTTGAGCTGCGGAAGCTGCGGCTTGAGCCGATCCCAGACCCAGACGATCACGTTCTCCGCGGTGGGATTGTCGAGGAAGTCGTTGAGGGTGTGGTGATCGCACTGGTTGAGCGCGAGCTCCCAGGTCTTCTTCCGGATCTCCTCGAAGTCGATGATCATCCCATCGCGGGGGTTGGGCTTCCCGGTGACGGTCACTTGAAGCCGGTAGTTGTGGCCGTGCATCCGGAAGCAGGGCCCGTCGTAGTACGGCAGCCGGTGCGCAGCGCAGAAGTGGAAGTCGACCGAGAGGTCCATCGGCATGCTTCCGTCGTAACCCCGATCTCCTCTCACTGCAATCGGCCGGCCGGACCTTGCAGCGGTCGCCGAGGACCCTCAGGCGCGTGCCGGTCCGCCGGAGAGCGTGAGCCGGTTTTGCACCGCCGACAGCTGCTGGCGCAGCGAATCCACCTGCCGGCGCACGTCGTCGAACCCGCGCTCCCCGGCCTGCGCGGCGAGCTCCCGCGCGCGCGCGACCAGCGCATCCAGCTCCACCGCGGCGGCGGCCATCCGCTCGGGTCCGGTCTTCACCTCGAGCGCCCCCGCCACCCGGTGCGCCTCCTGCCCCAGCTGTCCCAAGGCATCCATCAAGAGCTGCAGCTCGGCGCTCCGGGCCTGAAGCTCGAGGGCGCGGGCATGGGCCCGCCCGGTGAGGTCCTCCTGCATCCGCCGGCTCCGATCGATGGCCGTGACCAGGGCCCGGGCGTGGACCCCGATCTCCGACTCCAGCGCTGCAAGGGCACCGAGCGCCGCCGCCGTCCGTTCGATCTGCTTCCGCGTGTCGAGCGATCCGTGCAGCGCCCGCTCCACGACCTCGCTCAGCCGCCGCAGGGTCTGCTCCAGGGCGGACGCCGCGGCGACCAGGTCCAGCGCTTCGGGAGAGGTGGGCATGATCGACCGCCACAGAAGAGCGCCGGCCGGCCCCATCCGTGCGAAAACGAGCGAGCACTGTCGGAAGCTGGAAAGTCCGCGGGAGAGCTGATGGGTGCACGGCGCTGGTTCCACATCCTGCTCGGCGCCATCTTCCTTCCCGGGGTGTCTCTCCCGCTGGAGTGGGGCGCGGCGCTCCGCTGCTGGTCGCACCCGGGGGACGCCGAGGATCGCCGCTGGTCGAGACGTCTGCTCGGCCTCGCCGCGGTGGACACCATCGTCGTGGCGGCCCTCGTCGTCTCCTTCACGACGGGTCAACCGCTCGACCGAGAGCCGGCATCCCCGCCGCGGCGGGTGGCGATCGGCGTGACTCCAGACCCCTCGTTCCACGGACCCGGGGTCCGCCTCGGCGGGGTCCTCCCCGGAAGTCCGGCGGCGAGCGCCGGCCTCAGGGTGGGGGACGTCCTCCTCTCCGCCGAGGGCAAGCCGGTCGACTCGCTCGATGCTCTCCGCGCGCTGCTCACCGACCGAGGCCCCGGAGTGCCCGTCGACCTGGGCGTCCTTCGCGCCGGGGCACCGACGACC
>DATJVY010000108.1:0-2051 GCA_035501615.1 Myxococcaceae bacterium | reverse complement strand
CTACCAGAACAAGCCGATCCTCATGGACGTCAGCGGCGGGGGGAACGTCATCGCCTACAACTACGCGGACAACTCCTGGGCGGACAACGACTGGCAGGAGGTCAACATCGACAGCCACTGCGCGTTCAGCCACATGGAGCTGATCGAGGGCAACTGGGCCCCTCACATGGGCGCGACCGTCACCCACGGCAACGCGGGGTACTTCACCTTCTTCCGCAACTACTCCTCGAGCGTCTTCGCCACCCCGCAGGTCGCGGACTCCAGCGTCCCCCGCGCGAACAACATCACCACCCTGGAGCTCCAGGGGACCGACGTGGGGATGAACGTGGTGGGCAACATCCTCGGCACCACCGGGGTGACCCAGGTCTTCGACAACGACACCGACAGCGCGCCGCCCTCGATCTTCGAGCTGGGGCAGGGGATCGGCGGCCAGGGGCAGAGCGACGTCGTCGTCACCACGCTGCTTCGCTTCGGGAACTGGGACGCATTCCACGGCTCCACCCAGTGGGGCACGGGCGGTGCACAGACCCTGCCCTCCTCGCTCTACCGGAGCGGCAAGCCGGCCTGGTGGCCCTCGGGGACGGCGTGGCCGTGGGTCGGACCGGATCTGAATCCCACGGTGGAGACGCTTCCCGCCAAGGCCCGCTCCGACGGGATGTGACCGTCGCTCGGGCGGCTTCCGCCAAGCGGCGGCCTGCGCCCGGCTCTCCACTCAGAGGTTGTCGAGGATGGCGGAGACATGGTGGTCCACGGTCTTCGCGGAGACGCCGGCAGTCGCCATCGCGTGGGCCCACGGCCTGTGGGTCGGTCGTTTTCCGACGCAGGCGTCCGGCGTTCGTGCCAGCGTGCTGGAGTTCGACTCCAATCAGGAGGTGGGGAGATGGGTTTCCTGGCCTGGATCGTCGTCGGCCTCATTGCCGGGTGGGCCACCGGGAAGATCATGGGTGGCCCGGGCAAGGGCGTCCTGATGGACATCATCGTCGGCCTGGTCGGAGCGCTCGTCGGCGGGTGGCTGATGAGCCTCCTGGGCTTCAGCGCCCAGGGCGGCATCATCTACACGACGCTGGTCGCCATCGGCGGCGCGGTGCTGCTCACCTGGATCTACCGGAAGGTCACCAAGTCCGGCTGAGCGGCGGGGACAAGCTCGCGTCTTCTGGACGGTCGCCCCGGCCGGGTCTGGCGGGGCGCGAGGGACGTGTGCTCCTCTGACCCGCCGTGGAGAGCCGGCGCTTCCGGACGGCTGCGGCGCACTACGCCCTGGGTCGGGTCACCTATCCCCCGGCCTTCATCACCGAGGTCGCGCAGGCCGCGGGGCTCACCCGCGCGGACCGAGTGCTCGACCTCGGGACCGGTCCGGGCGTGCTCGCGCTGGCCTTCGCGCCAACCGTGGGATCGATCGTCGCGGTCGACCCCGAGCCGGAGATGCGCCGCGTCGCCGCTGAGGCGGTCCGAGCGGCCGGGGCCGCCGTGGAGGTGCGCGCGGGAAGCGCGGAGACGCTGGGGCCGGAGCTCGGGCGTTTCCGGGCGGTGACCATGGGGCGCTCGTTCCACTGGATGGACCGGGTGGAGACGCTCCGGCGGCTCGATCCGCTGATCGAGCCCGGAGGATGCATCCTGCTCTTCAACGACGAGCTGGCCGACGTCCCGGGGAACGCCGCCCTGCGCGCCTTCAGCCGGGTGGTGGAGCGCTACTCCGCGGACGACCGGGTGCGCATGGAGCGCAAGGCTCCCGAGTGGAAGAACCACCGGACGGTGCTCCAGGGCTCGGCCTTCTCACGCATCGAGACGCTGGTCCGGCAGCACCGCTCCACCACGTCGGTGGAGAACCTCGTCCACCGCGCGCTGTCGATGTCCGCCACCACCGCCGAGCGGCTGGGCGAGCGGACCGCGCCCATGCTGGCCGAGATCCGGGCCGCCCTCGCGCCCTTCGGAGACGCGCTCACCGAGGTCAACGAGTGGACGGCGATCCTCGCCCGCCGCCCCGCTCCGGCAGCGGCGGGCTGAGGGCCCCGGGCCTCAGGCCGGCGCGGCGGCGAGGGCGAACGCCTCGG
>DATJVY010000107.1:0-7857 GCA_035501615.1 Myxococcaceae bacterium | reverse complement strand
GCTGAGAATCGCCTTCATCGAGCAGTACCGCGCATTTCGAGCAGCCTTCTCGGACGCCTCTGCACGCTGGCGAAACGGAGATCTGTCGGTGGTGTTCCCCGAGTACGCCCATCGGCCGTTCCTGAGAGCGCCCGCGCAGCGTTCTGCCTAGAGAGCAGCGCCTCTGCGCCGTCACGGCTGTTCGAACCGCAGCCCAAGGCCGGTGGGAACGAGCCTCGGCTCGTTCCTCCACAAGCCGTGATCGGGTGCGATTTCCGGGCCCCGCGGGAGCAGACCGGCGTTTCCCGGGACATCCTTGTCCGCCGCGAGGCAGACCCTCGGCAAACTCGGCGATTGTTGTCTGCTGGAGAGGCCAAGTCGTCGTAACGGCCAGCTCGAGAGCCCCAAATCGACGTTTCCAACTCGAGGTGTCAACTCGAGGTGTCAGACACCTCGTAGTGGTCGAAAGAACTCGCGGATGTCGCGGGCGATCAGCTCGGGTTCCTCCCACGCGGCAAAGTGGCCGCCACGCGGCATCTCGGTCCACCGCCGCACCTCGTACCCGCGCTCCACCCACCGGCGCGGAGGCGCGGGCGCCTCGAGCGGGAAGTGCGCGAACCCCATCGGCACCCGGATCCGCTCTCCGGGCCCCAGCTGCAGCGGAGTGAGCTTCGACTCGCGGTAGAGCCGGATCGACGAGGCCGCCGTGTTCGTCACCCAGTACAGAGTCACGTTCGCCAGCAGCTCGTCCAGCGTGAAGCGCGACTCCGGGTCTCCATCGCAGTCGGCCCAGGCCCGAACCTTCTCCAGGATCCACGCGGCCAGCCCCGCCGGAGAGTCGGTCAGCGCCACCCCCAGCGTCCCCGGCCGCGTCGCCTGCACGTGCCCGTATGCCCCCTCCTCGTCCCCCCAGAGAGCTTTCTCCGCAAGGAACCCGCGCTCCTCGCTGCTCAGCGCCCCCTCGTCCTCCACCCAAGGCCGGAACGAGCCCGGGATGTAGTTGAGGTGCAGCCCGATCAGCCGCTCCGGCGCCTTCCGCGCGATCCAGGTCGAGATGCCGGCCCCCCAGTCGCCTCCCTGAGCGGCAAACCTCGGATACCCCAGCGCCTCCATCATCCCGATCCACAGCTCCGCCACTGCAGCGTTCGACATCCCAGGCGACGTCGGCCGATCCGAGAAGCCGTAGCCCGGGATCGATGGCACCACCACGTCGAACGAGTCCTCCGTCGCACCGCCATGTGCCGCCGGGTCGGTCAGCATCGGGACGAGCCGGAGCATCTCGAAGACGGAGCCCGGCCAGCCGTGGGTGATGACCAGGGGAACGGGCCGGGGCCCCCGCCCGCGCGCATGGATGCAGTGCACTCCCGTCCCGCCCACCCGCACCAGGAACTGCGGGAACGCGTTCAGCCTGGCCTCCTGGACGCGCCAGTCGAACCGCGTTTCCCAGTGCATCACCACCCGTCGGAGCCAGGCCTGGTCGACGCCCTCGCTCCACCCCACCCCCGAGACCGCCTCCGGCCAGCGCGTGGCCGCAAGCCGCTCCCGAAGGTCCGCGAGCACCTGCTCGGAGACGTTCGCGCGGAACGGTTCGACGACGCCGGAGGCGCTCATGCGGCCTCCGCTACTGACACACCACCGGTCCGCACGGCGGCCGAGCACTCGGATCGCAGGCCTGGATGCAGCACTGCCCCGCGCTCGAGCAGAACTGGTTCAGCTCGTCGGTTCCGATCTCGGGACATGCGCGGCCGCAGGTGCCGCAGTTTGCCGGATCGTTCAGGCGCTTGCAGGCCAGAGGCGCGCCGCAGGGGTCGGGATCGAACCCAGGATTGCACCTCAGGCCGCAGGAGAAGGCGCTCGACGCCTCCGGATCGGGAGTGTCTCCCGTGCAGGTTGCGAAGCCGTTGTCGATCCCCGGACACGGAACACGCGCGCCGTTGCAGCTTTGCACGCTCCCGAAATCGACCTCGCAGCCATCGGGGTCGTCCTGGGTGAACGTCCGCGCGCAGCTCGGAGCGACCGACCCGGTGCAGTTCCGCCACGATCCCGCGCAGGTGTAGACGCACACGCCGCCCTGACAGGAGCGGCCGGGCTTCGCGTGCATCCGCAGGTCCAAGGTGTCCGGACAGCGGTGGCCACAGACTCCGCAGCTCTCGGGATTGTCGACCACCCGCGTCTCGCACCCGTCCGCATCGGGACCTTGCTCGGTCTGGCCGCCGCCGTTGCAGTTCCGGTACTCCGCCGCGCACGCGAATGTGCAGGCGCTGTTCGCGCAGCCAGGCTGGGCGTTCGGCCGGTCCGGGCAGGCTGTCTGGCAGGCTCCGCAATGCTCCCGGGTCTGGAGCGAGACGCAACCGAAGCTCTCCGGCCGGCCGTCGTTGCCAGGGCAGCAGGCTGGCGTCGCCCCACCGCAGGGAGCGCCGCTGCTCCCGCAGCTGCACGTCCCGATGCAACGGTTGGTCGACGTCCGCGGACAGGTCTCGTCACACCCGGCACCGCAGTGGCTCGCATCGGCCTCGTAGGGCGGGCGGCCCACGTCGGCGGCGCAGCCTCCGAGCGCACCGTTCAGGCACAGCCGGCTCCCGGCGATGCACATCGCGGCCACGGTGTCCGGGACCCCGCAGGGGCTGGTCGCTCCCTCCTGGCACCCGACGGCTAGCGAGAAGGGCTGGCGCGCCGTGGCCGACCCGTTGGTCACCTGGACGACGAACGCCGCGCCGGGCGCGACGACATCCAGAGGACGCCCCGCGAGTTGGCCGGTGCTCTCGCCGACGGTCAACCAGAGGAGCGACGGCGGTAGCTGCGGCAGGCTCCAGGAGAGCGCACCGCTGCCCCGCGAGGCCTCGAGCACGACGTTGCGCTCCTGGTAGTCCCGTCCCACCACCGCGTCTGGCAGCGTCGACCCCCGGATGCTCAGCTCCTCCCCGCCCCCGGAGTCCACGGTCCCGCACGCGGCGGCGAGGAGCCCCACCGGCATCCACCATGCCCCGAGCCTCATGCGCCGCCCCCCTGTGCACAGCCGCGGCCAAGCGTAGCCCCGCTCGAAAATCCTCCGAAAGGTGGAACTTCGATTGCAGAATCCCCGCGAAACGGGGACGGGGCGCTCGGAATCACCCTCGGCGCGTCCCGATCGGCGGACGGGGGGCCTGATGACGCGACACATCGCCGCAGCGCTGCTGCTCGCCGGAGCGGGGTGCACCTCGCTCACGCCCGTGGCCGACTGCTCGAGCGCGCCCTGCCCCGAGGGCCAGGCCTGCGACCCGGCCACCCAGCTCTGTGTCCTCGACCAGGCGCCGCAGATCACGTTGCTCTCGCCCAGACCCGATGCCGCGGTGAGGGACCCCGCCCTCGAGGTGAGGGGAACGGTCGCCACCTGGTCCGATGCGACCCTGGTCGGGATGAGCTACCAGCTGGTGGACGCGGGAGCCGCCGGGGGCATCCCGGTCGACGGCGGCCTCTTCGCGGTCACCCTCCCGCTCCCTCCGCTGGACGGAGTGGATGCACAGCTGGTGCTCCTCGCACGCGACAGCCGGGCGCGCGAGCGCCGCGTCGCGGTCCCGCTCCACGTCGACGACGTCGCTCCTCGACCGAGGTTCTCGCCAGTGGACGGCGAGCGAGGCGCCGACGTGCAGCTGACCGTTGACTTCGGCGAGCCCGTCACGGGCGCATCCGCCCCGGTCGTGCTCGTCCCCGGAGGTCCGACCGGCTCCTGGGACTCGAGGGGGCAGCGCTTCGTCTTCGGTGGACTGAGCCACGACACTGGGTACAGCGTCGGCGTGGATGGCGGAGTGGTGGCCGACGCGCTCGGCAATCCGAACCTCGCCGGCTCGGCGCGCTTCTGGACCGCGGCACACCCGGCGCAGACCGCGACCATCGGCGGGCTCGACGCGGTCGTCTCCTTCGACGCCGCCTCCGACGAGGACGGGGTGGTGACCCTCGCGATCGAGACCTCCACCAAGGTGATCTGGGGCTGGTTCGGTCCAGCGGACGGACGCTTCGAGCAGCTGACCCTGCTCGACGTCCCGGCCCCGCCGCTCGGGGCGCTGCGGACCACCTCGGCGTTCCAGACCGACGGAGGAGATCCGCTCCGGGTCGCCTCCGTGCTCCAGCGCGATGCGACCGACCGGGTGGACGTCCGGATCGGAACGGCGTTCTCCACACCCAGCGCCTCCTGGGTGGTGCCGACCGGTCCGTCCTGCGCAGAGCCGGCGGCTCCGCTCGGCGGGGTGGGCCTCCTGAGCTCGGGCGGAACCTACTCCCGCGGCCCGTACGCGCTGACCCTCGGCTTCGTCCCCGACCGCCTCGCCGTCCGGTCCGAGCAGTTCTGGGAGGTCGTGGCGACCGACGGCCAGCACCGGCTGCTCCGGGCGTGGCTTCGCGCCAGCTGTGGACCCGCTCCGAGCCAGGAGCTGCACGTCGACGCGCCGGTCCGCAGCGATCTCGCAGACGATCCCCGGTTCTCGCTCGCGCTCCCCCGCTCCGACAGGAGCCTCGTCGTGTTCGACACCCGGACCGGCACGCGCGTCGAGTCCTGCCGGAGCTGCGAGTCCGCCATCGAGGCCGGACCCTGTCCCGCGGGCGTCGAGCGCTCCGCACCGGGAGGGCTCACCGTCGCCTCCCGACACGAGGGGGCGAGGGTGCTCGGTGCGCGGCGGAACGGAAGTCACCTCGTCGAGCTCCTCGAGCGCGATCTGGGCACCGACTGCGACTCGCCCTGGACGGTGCTGGCCACCGCCCCCGACAGCGCGTCGGCCACGGCCTGGGAAGCGGTGATGTTCGGGCGCAAGCCGGGCCTGGTCTTCAGCACCGCCAGCGACGTGCGGATCTACGTCCCCTGACCTCCGTCAGAATTCGCCGGCGATCGCCAGCGAGCCCGGGCCGGCCACCACCGTGGTCGTGCCGCCCGTCTTCCCGTCGGTCAACCAGAGCCAGAGCCCGGTTCCGAGCGCGACCGCCCCGACTCCGTACCCGACGTAGGCGAGCGCCTGCTGGGTGTGTGCGTCGTTCCGGTAGCCGTTCACCGTCCCGACCTGGCTGGGGGGAGGTGCGTTGCCCCCCGAGTATGCCTGGTTGAACTTGGACGCCGAGTCGTTCGCCTTCAGCTGGAACACCACTCCGAGCCCGAGGGCGAGCGCGCCGGTCGCGGTGAGCGCGATGCCGGTCGGCGTCCGCCACGTCCTCACCGGAGCGGTCTGGGCGAGGCTGACCGCGGCAGGAGGGGGGAGGGCAAGCGTCGAGGCCGGCCCCGCGCTGGGGCCCACCACCACGACGCGCTCGCCGGTCTCGCCGGTGACGACGAACCGTGCAAGCTCGCCGAGGTCATCCGGGCCGCCGTGGGTCCCCCCGAGCTGGATGCCCCCCTCGCGGGTCCGCTGCGCGGTCTGGGCGTTGAGGACCGCGGCCGAGAGCCAGCTTGGCCCGGCGGCCGGACGGTCGAGGCGGAGGATGACCAGCTGGTCGACCTCGAGCAGCAGAGCCAGCTTCAGCGCGTTCCCGAGCGGCGTCTCCCTGCCCTCGCGGGGCTGCTGCAGGCACGCGGCGCGCGACGGAGGGACGGTCTGCTCGAAGGCGAGGTCGATGCGGAGGCTGGTGTCCTCGCGGAGCTGGACCGGGTGGGGGAAGGAGAAGGCGTCCGGCCGGCCCACCAGGACCTGGTAGCTGCCCGGGACGAGATCGAGCGTGGCCGGGGTGTGACCGAGGGCGAGGCCGTCGACGTACACCGTGGCGCCCTGCGGCTGCGACTGGACCGAGAGGTGGAGCTTGCGAGCCCGGGTCAGCTCGGCCCGGAGCTTGTCGAAGCGTTGGCGGAAGCTGGGCGAAAACGCATCGGCGCTCATCACGTGGCGCGGGTCGATGCGGAGCACCGCGCGGAACGCGTCGTCGGAGGCCTCACGGCGCCGCTGGGCGCTGAGCGCCATCCCGCGGATGAGCTGCGCATCGCCGAAGTTCTTCCAGCGCTCGGGGCCGGGCGGGAGCCGCTCCAGCTCGGCGAGCGTCTGATCGAGCAGCGAGAGCGAGTCCGCCACCCGGTCGTTGTAGAAGAGGTTCTCGGCGGTCGAGACTTGGCGGCGCACCTCGTCGAGCGTGTGCGTCGGGGGAGGGCCGACCCGCGCCTGGAACTGGTGCTCGGGAAGGAGCAGGGGTCCGACGCGATCGGACAGTCGCTCCTCGAACTGCTGCGCGTACCGGAGCAGGTCCGGGTCACGACAATCGCCGAGGGCGACCAGCGCCATCCGCGGAGCTGCCCCCACGCTCGAGGCTGCGAGCACCGAACCCAGCACCCAGCCGTGAATCGAGACCACGGTGCACCCCCCTCTGCTCCTCCATGGCATGCACCTAGCAATGGAGGTGCCTGCCCAGGACGGGCGATGCTATGACCTTTCTCGGCCGATCCGAAGGAGGGGGGCATGAACGGCTTGCGGCGGGTAGCGCTCTGCGGATCGGTGCTCGTGGGGGTGACCGCCGTCGCCGCTCCCCAGAAGACGTCCACGCCCGAGCTCGTCCCGCACCCGCTCGTGGTGATGGGCGGGAGCGAGGAGGACGCGGCGCGGCTCGGTCCCCAGCTCGACGCCGAGCTCTCGCGACGTGACGTCCGGGTCGTCGGACAGCAGTGCGCCCGCCAGTTCGTCTCGGCCCGGCCCGGTGGCGGCTGCGGGGGCGACGAGAGGTGTCTTTCCGAGCTCGCGCGCACCTGCGGCGGCCAGCGTGCGCTGTACGTGACGGTCTACCCGTTCCGGCCCCGCATGGTGTTCGTGGGGAAGCTGGTGCGAGCGGACGGCCTCCTCGAGCGGAGCGTCTCGAACGTGGAGGTCACCCGTCCGAAGGGACGTCTTCGTCCGGAGATGATCCGTCCGGGAATCGAGAAGGTCCTGACCGACGGTCTCCGCGTCGAGACGCTCGACCTCGAACCCCTGATGCCGCCGGCTGCGGGGCCCCCCGAGGGGGTCGCTGGGGCGGCTGCTCCGCCCGAGCCCCGCTCCGAGGTGCCGCTCGGGGCCGTCGCTCAGGTGACGCCCCCAGGGGTGTCGGGACAGCGCATCGCCGCCTATGCCTGCGTGGGGGCAGGAGCGGTGGCGCTGGCGGTCGGGACGGCGCTGTTCATCGGGGCGAAGAGCGACGAGGACGCGTACCGGGCGATGCTCGATCCCTACGGTCAGCGCCCGCCGACTCCGGACGCCGAGGCCGCGCAGCAATCGCTCCGGGGGAAGACCGCTCCGGTGACGATCGCCCTGGTCGCGGGGGCGGCGCTGGTGGCGACGGGCGTGACGCTGTGGGTGCTCGATGCGGGGAAGTCCGGCGGGGCGCACGTGGAGCTCAGGCCCGGGCCGGGCGGCGGCTCGCTGGTGATGGCCGGTCGGTTCTGAGGACGATGTCGATGCGAGCTGCGATCGCGAGCCTGTGCCTGGTGGCCTCGGTGGCGGTGGTGGGAGCCTGCTTCGACCCCACGCGGACCTGCAGCACGAACGGGGACTGCGTGAACGGGGGGACCTGCGATCCGGGCACGAAGACGTGCATCTCGGGGAGCAACCCGAACGACAAGACTCCGCCGGTGTTCTCTATCGCGGTGGTACCGCCGCCCGCGCGGCAGAGCACGGGGAAGCTGACCGAGCTGGATCCGGATTCGCCGGACGGAGGAGTGGACGCGTTCCGGCGGGACGAGAGCGCGACGGTGATCGTGACGTCGCAGGACGAGGACGTGGATGCGGGCTCGGTGAAGCTGCTGGTGCACGGGCTGTCGAGCTCGGCGGTGGGGACGGCGCTGCTGGCGCAGCTCGGGCCGTGCTCTCCGGGGACTCCGGGAGCAGCGCGCGCGTTCTGCCGGCAGGCGACCGTGGCGCTGGGTTCATTGCCGTTCGATGCATTCCGGGGAGTGATGGCGCT
>DATJVY010000106.1:0-52955 GCA_035501615.1 Myxococcaceae bacterium | reverse complement strand
CTGGGCCTCGAGCGCGCCATCTGTCTCTGCGCCGGCGGCAGCAACTGCCAGTAGTCGCCCCGCGGCGAGCCACGAGCCGGTAGCATCCGGGGCCGCTCCTCATGGCGGCCCTCCGGTCATGGCCCTGGGCACTTGCCCTGGCGACGGCGTCGACGGTGGTGGCGCTGGCCGCGGGCCGCCTGCCAGGGCTGCAGAGTGCCGAGGATGCAGCCTACGACCTGCGCCTCACCACCTTCTCCCCCCAGCCGGCGCGCGAGAAGAACATCGTCATCCTCGGCGTCGACGACGCCACCGTGCAGGGCCTCCGGTCCAACGAGAGCTACGCGCGCGCCTGGGGCAACTGGCCCTACGCGCGCTCGCTCTGGGCCCGGGTACTGACTCACCTCGAGGCAATGGGGGCACGGGCGGTGGTGCTCGACTTCACCATGGACGAGCAGAGCACCGACCGGGGGCAGGACGCGCTCCTGCGCGAGGCCATCGCCCGGATGCACATCCCGGTCGCCGTCGGGTACGCGGTGAACGTTCCCTCGCAGAACGGCGAGCCGCTCCCCGCGGTGACGGCGCGCAACTGGACCGTGGAACACCGAGCTCCCCGGTCGCGGGTGAAGCGATCCGCCGACGACCCGTTCGCCCCGCCCGAGGGCTCCGAGGCCCCTGTGACGCCCGAGCTCGTCGCCAGCGTGCTCGCCTTCCCGGTCCGCTCCGAGGTGCCGCTGCCCGACCTCTCGGTGGACCTCCCGGGTGCACCCCACACCATGCGCCACCCGGTGCCACCCGTCGCTCCTCTGCTCGACGTGGTTCCGGCGCTGGGACTGGTGTACCCCGAGCCGGATCCGGACGGGAAGCTGCGCCGGACCCGTTTCGCCTACACCGACGGGATCAACCGCTACGTGACGCTGTCGGTGGCGCTCGCCGCGGACCTGCTCGGCGCCGACGAGCTCGTGCTCTCGTCCGGCAAGCTGCAGCTCGGGAGCCGCACGCTGGCCATCGACCGCGATGGCAGCGCGGCGCTCGACTACGGGGGCACGCTCGGCCAGCGGTTCGACGCCCGGAGCCTCCTCGCCGTCGTCGACGACTCGGTGCGCCGCGAGCACGGCCAGCCGACCGGACTCGGTCCGGACTTCTTCCGCGGCAAGGTGGTGCTGATCGCCGGATTCGCGGTGGGCACGTTCGACATGAAGGCCACCCCCTTCGACAACGCGACGGTGGGGGTGGTGAAACCGGCGACGGAGCTGGCCGGGCTGCTCGATGGCCGCTTCATCACCCGCGCGCCCTGGGCAGCGACCGCGGTCCTCGCCTTCCTGGCAGCGCTCGGATCGGCGCTCCTCATCCTCGGGTCGCGGAACGTCTGGGTGGAGGGGCTGTGGCCGCTCGCCGCCCCGGTGCTGCTCTTCCTCGCGACGGGCTGGCTCCTGGTGTCGGCGAAGCTGCACCTGGCGGCGGTGGTCCCGGTGCTGGCGGTCTCGATCACCAACCTCGCCGCCGTGGCGGTGAATCACCTCTTCGCGGACCGGGAGCGGGCACGGGTGAAGGCGATGTTCAGCCGCTACCTCTCGCCGCAGGTGGTGGACCAGCTGGTGGCTCAGCCCGAGCTGCCCCGGCTCGCCGGCGAGCAGATCGAGGTCACCGCCTTCTTCTCCGACATCAAGGGCTTCAGCACCTTCAGCGAGCGCTTCGCCGAGGACCCCCAAGGGCTGGTGCGGGTGCTGAACACCTACCTCACGCGGGTGAGCGGAGTGCTCCTCCAGCACGGGGCTTGCCTCGACAAGTACATCGGCGACGCGGTGGTGTGCATCTTCGGCGCGCCGCTGCGCACGGAGGACCACGCGGTCCGGGCCTGCGCCGCCGCGCTCGACGTGCAGGCCGAGGTGGACCGGATCCGCGCCGAGTTCGCCGCCCAGGGCCTTCCCGACGTCTACACCCGGGTGGGGGTCAACACCGCGGTGATGTTCGTGGGCAACTTCGGCAGCGAGCAGCTCTTCAACTACACCGCGATGGGCGACGGGATGAACCTCGCCTCCCGCCTCGAGGGGGCGAACAAGCCGTATGGCTCGCGCATCCTCATTGGCCCGCGGACCCATGCGCTGGTGGCGGAGGCCTTCGAGACCCGTGAGCTGGACCGGGTCCGGGTGGCCGGCAAGCACGAGGCGGTCGCCATCCACGAGCTGCTCTGCAAGAAGGGCGAGCTGCCGGCGCAGAAGCAGCGGGTCTGCGCCCTGTATGCGGAGGGGCTGGGGCTGTGGCGGGCGAGCCGGTTCGGCGAGGCGCGGGACGTGTTCGCCCGGGCGGTCGCCCTGGACCCGGAAGACGCGCCTTCCCGGGCGTTGCTGGCGCGATGCGACAGGCACCTGACGTCGGCCCCCGCCGCTTTCGATGGAGTCGTCGACCTGGACAAGTAGACTCCGGGCCCTCGGGAGGGTTTTCGATGCGACAGGTAGCAGCGGTGCTCGCGCTCGTCCTGGCTGCGGGTGCGGCGTGGGCGCTCGCTCCGGGAGACCGGGTGTTCATCCGAGGGCGTGACGTGGCGGTCCTCCAGAGCACCGCCTCCGACGCGGCAACCCTGGCCAAGCTCCAGCCTGGCGACGCGGTCATCTGGCGGGGCGCGGACAAGAAGAAGCCCACCTGGCACCGGGTGGAAACCAAGGGGAAGGCGGGCTTCGTCTACTTCGCCAACCTCTCCACCACCCCGCCCGCCTCCGAGCTGCTGACCTCGCCGGACGGGGCGAAGAAGGTGGACGCACAGGCGTTCGCCAGCTCCGGAGCTGCAGGCAAGGCGCTGACCGACGGCGCCATCCGCTACGGCAACCAGGACGAGAAGAACAAGGGCGAGGTGCACCCGACCATGAAGGAGGCGGTCCGCCAGACGCAGACGGTGGAGGCCATCGCCGCGCAGCGGACCGACGACGAGATCGCCGCGCAGGCCTCGCGGATCACCGGAGGCCAGAAGTGAGGCGCCTGCTCCTGTCCCTGGGCGCGCTGGGGCTGGTGGCCTGCGCCGCCGCCTCCGGCTTCATGAAGGGCGACACCAGCTCCATCATCAGCGGCGTCGCCGAATCGACCACCACGGTCATGGGGCTGACCCAGGACCTCTCCAAGTGCGACCAGATCGGCGCGGCGGAGGTCACCTTCGACGAGGAGCGAACCATCGGCGGAGCGGTCGCGCTCAACTGGGTGCAGCAGGGCGGTGGGCTGCTGGTGGACGTCTCCACCGCCGACGCCGCTGCGCTGGCCAACCCCAAGACGCTGAGCATCCAGGAGACGCCGCGCAACCAGCTCCACCGTTACCTCAACGTGGTGGGCAAGAACCTCGCCTCACGCTCGACGCGGCCGACGCTCCAGTGGACCTTCGGGGTGCTGGACGCCGAGGTGGTGAACGCCATCTCGGCGCCGGGCGGCTACGTGTTCGTGACCCGCGGGCTGCTCCGCCGGGTGGACAACGAGGCCGCGCTCGCGGGCATCCTCTCCCACGAGATTTCCCACGTGACGCGCAAGGACGCCTTCGCCATCTACCAGAAGACCAAGGTCGACCAGTGCAAGAGCCTGGCGTACGCCAAGGCGGGCCAGAAGGAAGGGGCGGCGGTCCTTCGCTCCTACTCACCGGGGTTCATCAACCAGGCCTATGCGGCGCTCAACGCCTTCAGCGGCGGGCGGCTGGACCTGAACGCGGCCGCGAACTCGGCGCTGCTCACCCTGTTCAGCGACGAGTTCGTCCATCGCTACCTCGAGGGAGGTTACGCCCGGGACCAGGAGCTGGCAGCGGACGCCTCGGCGCTCGAGCTGAGCGTGGCCTCGGGCTACAGCCCGCGGGGCTTCGTGGAGTTCGTGGGCGCGCTTCCTCCGGGCGGAAACTTCTTCGCCCACCACCCGCCACCGTCGGATCGAGTGGCGGCGATGAGGCTGATGCTGGGCAAGACGCGGATGGCGAGCGTGGGAGGGCGGCCCGGCTCGCCCTTCTCGCCGTTCAGTCAGGACCTGTCGGCGTTGCCGCTGGTTCCGCTGCACGACGAGCTCGCGGCGGTGCGCTGACGGGCAGTCCCCCCGGAGGGGAACATGAGCATCGTCGGTCCCCTGGTCGCGGTGGCGATCGCCGCCGGCGCCGGCACGGAGCGGTTCGAGTCCATCACCTACGGCCCGCCTCCGCCGAGCTGGAGCGTCCTCGACCTGGGCGAGGAGGGCCGCCGGTACGTCCGGCAGGAGGAGACCGGGAACGGGGTCATCCTCGTCACCGGGCAGGCCTCGACCGGGACCCCGGCGGAGGCGTTCACGTCGCTCTGGCGCGATCATGCCGCGAGGCTGGTTCCGGGACCGGCGCCCGAGCCGAGCGCGCGGCGCGAGGGAGACCTCACCGTCCTCTCCGGGGCGCGGACGATCGTGTCCGAGGGAGCGCCGGTGAGCGCCTCGGTCATCGCCGTGGTCGGGGCCGGCCGTGCGCTGGGGGTGGTGGGAATCTCCACCGGCGACGCCATGCAACCCGAGGTCGCGGCCGTCCTGGCCTCGGTCCACGTCTCTCCGGTGCCGGCCTCGCGGGCGGCGAGCGGGGAGCCGGCCACCGCGGGCGACCTCGAGTACGAGGTGCCGCCGGGGTACCTCGAGCGGTCCGAGCCCGGGAAGATCGTCTTCCTGCCCGAGGTGTTCGACGCGCGGACCCCATGCGTGTACGGGCTGGCCCCGCCCCGCCGGACGCGCGGCTCGCTCGAGGCCGATGCCGAGGCCGCGCTCCTCGAGGTGCTCGAGCCGGTGTGGCGGCCGGTGGCCGGACGGCGCGGGGCGATGCGGGGCACGGCGGCGGCAGGCTGGCCGTACGCGTGGGTGCGGAGCGCGTTCCAGCAGGACGCTCCCGGGGCCGGACAGGCGGTCCAGGCGATGGCGATGGTGCTCCCGGCCGGGGGCGGCAAGGTTCACGTCGTGTGGGGGCGGGGTGACCAGGCGCAGTGCGGGCTCGACGACGTGAGCTTCGAGCGGCTGTTCCACGGTCTGCGGCCCGGCGGCTGGATGTCGGACGGGGGCAAGGTGCTGCAGCGTGACGTCGTGGGCTCTTGGTCGAGCGGCGGCTCGGGTGGACCCCGGCAGCTGGTGCTCCGGGCGGATGGGCGGTACGAGCGCACGAGCAGCAGTGCCGGGGCGGGCGCGCCGCCGGGCACGGTCGTCCAGGGGCGGTACACGCTGCGTGGCGACGAGCTGACCCTCTCCGCCGAGGTCGGTGCGCGGGACGTCCGGCACTACCGGGTGCGGGTCCATGACGCCTGGCGGCCCGAGGGCTGGAAGCGCTCGCTGACGCTGCTCGAGGACCGCCCGGGACGCGCCCGGGTCCGGGAGTACGCCCAGGTCGCCGCGCCGGCCGGGTAGACACCCCCCCGGGGCTTGCGGGCTCGCTCAGGTGTCAAACACCTTCGGACGAGCTAGACGAGCAGGCGAACAAGCGCTCGGCCCGCGAGGTGTCAAACACCTCGTGACAAAATGCCGACGGAGGGAGCCTCGAATGCCGGGCTCGAACTGAGTAGGCAAGGAGACAGGCGCCAGAACGGTCGATCTGCAGCGCCCAGGGTCAGCGCCGGGCGGCGTCGGTCAGCGCCCGGTGGACCGACTCGAGCGCCTTCCGGGCCTCGAGCAGCTCGGCCCGCTCGGCGGTGAGGTCCGCCACCTGGCGGGCCAGCGTGTCGCGCTCGACGGTCAGGGCCTCCACGCTCCGACGGAGCTGCACGGACTCGTCGCGGAAACGCTCCAGCTCCCCGGCGAGCCGCTCCTCCTCGGAGAGGCTGTCCGCGAGCTCGGCGTCCTTGGTCGCCAGGATGCCCGCGAGCCGCTCCCGCTCCTCTCGCTCGGCCGCCCCCTGCGTCCGCGCGTCCTGCACCGCGAGCAGCGCCTCGTCCCGCTCCCCCTCGACCGACTGCAGCTCCCGCTCGAGCTCGGAGAGCAGCCCCGCCCGCTCCTCCATCTGCGCCACCAGCCGCCGGGCCTCCTCCACCCGCCCCCGCGCCTCTTCGGTGGCACGCTCGGCCGCACGGCGGGTCACGTCCAGGTCGTGCTGGAGCGCGGCGTTGTGCTGCTTCATCGCCGTCAGCTCGGTCTGCAGCTGCGCGATGCGCTCCACCGCCAGAACCCCGGCGGCAGCCACGCTGGTCGGCAACGGCTCGGGACGGGGATGCTCGCGCACCGTCCGGAGCCGCTCTCGCAGGCGCTCCCGGCGCGCAGCATGGTCGTCCGCGGACGACGCGGCGGCGGCGGCCCGGGACGGGGGCGGTGGCGTGGCGAGGGTCTCGGTGCGCACCGGAGCCCCGGGGGCGCGCCGCTCGGGCACACCCGCCGGGGCCGTCGCGACCGGACGGGACGGAACGCCCTCCGCGCGCCGACCGCCGGGGGGAGGCATCGCGCCTCGCGTCTGGACCGTGGAGGAGCCGGGTCCCGGGCGCGCCGGACCCGACACCGCGGCGGCACCCGGGGGGAGGGAGCCGTGCGCCGCGCCGCGGACATGCGCACCGACGGCGACCGTGACCTGCTCCTGGACGGGCTCGGCGACCGCTGCCGCCTCCCGCAGCGTCGCCTCCACCCGGCTGCGCGCCGCCGGATCCGCGGCGGCGGCGTCGAGCACCTCGCGTGCGGTGGGGGCCTCGACGTCGGCGACGCCCTGCTGACCCGCCACCTGCGCCGCGACCTCGTACACCCAGGCCTCGTCCGCGCCACGCGCTGCATCGGGCACCGCGGGGTCCTGCGAGCGGGCGCCCAGCTTCAGCTTCGGCTTGGAGCGGGACACGTTCTGGTCGAAGGCTTTCTTCATCCGGATCTCCCTACCCCGCCCGCGCGTCGCTGGCGGCCCGTGCCCGGGATTGCTCCAGACGATGGAGCACTTCTTTCAGGAAGGCATCGACGTCGTGCGCGCCCTTCGAGTCCCGCTCGGCGATGAACACCGGGACCCCCTCGCTCGAGGCCTGGGCAAACTTCGTGCACTGCCGCACCAGCGTGGTCAGGAGGTACTCGGGGTAGTGCTCCCGCAGCGCGGCCAGCGCCTCCTTGGCCAGCTTGAAGGTCTGGTTGAAGGCGTTGACCACGATGAAGACGTGGTCCAACACGTGGTTCAGGTCCTCCTCTAGGCTCTGCACCGTCTCGAACAGCAGCTTCAGGCCGTGGAAGGAGAGGAAGTCGGGCAGGACCGGGACGAAGAGGTCCTGGGCCGCCATCAGCGCGTTCAGGTTGAGGAGCCCGAACGACGGCGGAGCGTCGAAGACCACCACGTCGTAGCGTTTCTCGATCTCCTCCACCGCCTTGCGGAGCTTGAACTCGCGGCCCGCCATGGGCATCAGCGCCAGATCGACGGTGCTCATCCCGAGGTTGCTCGGCACGAAGTCGAGGTTCGGCAGCGGGGTGTGCTGGATCGCCTCGGACAGCGGCGACTTCCGGACCAGCACGTGGAGCAGCGTCTTCTCGAAGTCCTCGCCCTCGTAGCCCAGGCACTTGGTGGCATGGCCCTGGCTGTCGAGGTCGACCAGCAGCACCGAGTACCCCAGCTCCGCCAGCCGGTAGGCGTAGGCCGTGGAGAGCGACGTCTTCCCGGTGCCGCCCTTGAAGTTCAGGAAGAGCTGCTTCCGGTGCCCGAGCGGGCGCGGGTACAGGTGCAGCGCCTTCCGCAGCGCCCAGAGGTCCTGGCCCGAGTAGGTCTCCTGCTCGAGCGCGGCGCGCAGCGCCTTGGGGGGGATGCCGAGCAGCTCGGCGGTCGTCCTCGGAGTGTAGATGGGGAGATCCATCGGGTCAGTCCTCGTTCCCGTCAGGCGACGAACAGCTTCGCCCCGCGGCGCACCACCTGTCCTCGCGCCGTCAACAGTGCTGCGGCCTCGATCACCCGCTCGTCGGTCACTCCGAGCTGCGCCGCCAGGTCCACGACCGTCCGCCCTCGCATCGCGCTTCGCAGCTCCGAGGCGATCTGCAGGCAGAGGGCCTCGTCGGCGTGGAGCGAGCCCCCGGGCTCGCGCGGAAGCGTGACCTCGATGCGCGCCGACGCCGTCCCGGCCACCGGAGAGACCGGCGCCGCCGCCACCGGCTCGGCCGCGGGGAGCTCGGGCTCGACGTCGAGGCCGGTCTCCGGAACCGCCTCGCGCCGCGGAGGAGCAGCCGGAGTGGAGAGCGCCCGCGCACGCTGCGAGACGGGGAGGGGAGCGACGTTGGCCAGCCTCCGGACCTCGCGCCGGCGCTCCTCGTCGGAGAGCGTCGCGACCTGGCCGACGTCGAAGCCCAGCAGGCCCGACAGGCTCCGGGCCGCCGCACGCCGGACGCCCAGGTCGGGGTCCTCCAGGGCTCCCAGGAGCCAGGGCCGGGCGTGCTCGCCACCGGCCGCGCCCGCGGCGAGGACGGCGAGCCGGCGCACCTCCGGGTCCGGATCCCGCGACACCTGGCGCTCGAGCTCCAGCATCCGCTCGGGCCCGAGGGACACCGCGAGGAGCGCGGTCCGGCGGCGAACCGAGGCATCCGGATCGTGCGCCGCGCGGGAGAGGTGAGCCGGCGCCGCCTCCGGGTCCAGGTGGGTGATGGCGCGCAGCGCCGCGATGCGCACCGCGGGCTCCGGCGCGCCGAGGAGCGGCTCGACCACTGCCGCCCCCTCGTGGCTGGCGAGCGTCCGGAACGCCTCCAGCAGGGCGACGAGCACGGTGTCGTCCCGCTCGGCGTGCAGCGCGACGGCGAGGGCCGGGGCCGCGGTCCGGTCGCCCAGGGTGCGCAGGCGCTCGGCCGCACGGGAGCGGGCGGAGGGGTCGGGGCTGGAGAGCTCGCGGATCGAGAAGCCGAAGAGGCTCTCCTCGCCCAGGCGCGAGCTGGGGGGCACCGCCAGCCGACCCTGCTCGAGGAGGCGCTCCGCCTCCCGCGTCACCGCGAGCACGCTGGCCCGGACGCTCGCGAGCGACTCGCCCACCGACGCGCCGCGCGGGGCCTCGCGGGGGCCATCCGGCGGCGGGGGCAGACCCACCGCGCGCGCGGGCATGCCCAGGGACACGGGGGCGGAGGCACGCACGGCCGGAGCCGCGGACTCGAGCACCGCCGTCTCGAGCGCCGGAGCCCGCTGGGCCAGCGCCTCGGCGCGCAGGTCGGCGATGAAACCGGCGAGGTCGAAGTCGAGCCCCGCATCCGAGCCCTGGATGCGCGCCGCCTCCAGGACCTTTCCCATCAGCCCGGCGCGCTCGGCCCGCATGGCCTCGACGACGCGGGCGCCCTCCTCGCGGTTCCGGTGCGCCCGGCCGAGCTCCACCTCCAGCTCGGCGACCCGGCGACGCAGCTCCACCTCACGCTGCGACGCGGCGGCGAGGTCGGCGCGCAGCGCGTCGGCCTCGGCCCTGAGGGTCGCCGCGTCCGCCTGAAGCGTCTCCGAGCGTGCCTCGAAATAGACGATCTTCTCGAGCGCACTCCGGAGGAGCGCCTCTGCCCGTCCATCACTCACCAGGCGGGGCAGTGTACAGGCCTGATCCGTCGTCGCCAGTCTTGTGACACCCGCGACAGGCGGCTACTGGGCGGGGGTCGAGGACTGGGCCGAACTCTCCGTCGTTCCAGGGCCCTGGGCCACGTTGCGTCCCGGGGGCGGCGGCGCCGGCGGCGTGAAGGCCTCGACCAGGCCGACGGTGCTCTCCCCCACCTTCGGCGAAGAGCGGTCCACCAGGTCGGCGAGGCCGTTCGCCAGGTCGTTCTGCGCTGCGGCAGAGCGCCGGAGCTGCCGCTCGAGCTTGCCCATGTGCTCGTAGTGCTCCCGGTCCCGCGCCGCCTGCTCCTGCGCGGTCCGCAGCTCGAGGGCGAGGCCGGCATTGGTCCGCAGGCCATCGAGCACGCGCTCGACCAGGGTCTGACCGTCGGCGTCGAGCGAACCCTTGGGATAGGGCTTGAGGCCGAACTTCCCTCCGATCCACACGCGGCCGAGCTCGCCGTAGCCCTCCTCGGGCCCGTGCGGGAGGTCCTCGATCACGAGGGCTGGGGTGCTCCGGAACGGGAACGCCGGGGACATGACCTCGAAGATGAGCGCACCGTCGCCGCGCGGGCGGGCCACCGCCACCGCTCCGCCGAAGGGGAAGAACGGGTCGACTGCCCCCTCGAGGCCGGAGACGAGACGCGTTCGCGCCTTGCGATCGAGGCTGGCCATCTCGCCGTGGTCGCGCCGCGGGCTGCGCTTCAGGGTGGACATCATGTCGCGCACCTGGTCGATGGCGACGACGACGTTGAGCGGCGTGTTGCCCGCGTACCCTGCGTGGTAGACGCCGACCAGCTCGAACTCGCCGGTGCGGCAGGAGACCGCGAGCACCGGCGAGCCCGAGTTCCCGGGCGACAGCTGAGCGTCCACCACGAAGTCGACGTGGTCCCACTCCTTCTCGTCGTCGTGGTCGTAGGTGGAGACGACCTTGCCGACGTTGGTGGCCTTGAACGCCCCGAGGGGGAAGCCCCGGACATCGACCACGTTGCGCTCCTTGAGGTCGGCCGAGCGGCCCACCTTCCAGGGAAGGATCGGGAGGAGCGCGTGGGCCTTGAGCACCGCCATGTCCATCGAGCGGTCGGCCACCACCCGCTGGAGCGGGATGTCGTCCCGGTCGTAGCTGTCGCGCTCGGACTCGACGATCTTCAGCCCGTCGGACACCCGCTTGCAGCCCGGGGGAACGTCCTCGACCTTGTGATCGTCGTCGGTCACCGCGGGCCACTCGGCGACGTGCTGGTTGGTCAGGATGAACGTCTCGCCGTTCTGCTGGCGGTAGCCGAAGCCCGTTCCGTGGGCGAGCGCCTTGCGCCGGACGCGCCGGACGTTGCCATCGCCGGCGTAGCTCAGGCACTCGTAGGTCGCGGTGGTGCGGATGGCGTAGACCCAGGACTGCGACTGGGGCTTCTGCTCGGCCTCGCGGGCGGTGGGGGAGAGGGCAGCGAAGTCGTCGGCGTACGCGCCCGAGCAGTAGGCACCCTTCCCCGACCCCGAGCCGCCGCCGGCCCCGGCCTGGACCCGGGGCGCGACGATCGCCGTCAGCCCGACGAAGGCCAGTGCCAGACCTGCGACCGCTCCGCGCTTCATCCAGGTCACCCGCCTTCGTGCGCGGTCATCGAGTTCCTGCCGCTCCATGGGTCGTCCCGGTCCCACGAGTCTAGGCCCGGTCGCCCTTCCAACGCCCGCCCGCCCAGGGGTGTTCCGGCTGCTGCAACGTGACAGGCAGCTGCACCCAGGGCCACCGGCCTGCACCTCGGGCGGACGGTGCCGAGCATCGAACAGACGACGCTTGACACTCCGGGAGCACTGCCGGAGCGTCGGTCGCCGAAGTACCCACCTCAGGGGGAGCTCGAATGAACTTCCGTACCCTGGCCATCGCCGCCGCCCTCGTCGTTCCCGGAGCTGCGCTGGCCGATCACACCTACCAGGTGACCGGTGACGTCGTGTCCGCGGACGCGAGCTCGATCGTCGTCCACTCCACCAAGTACAAGGAGAACTGGGAGATCGCCCGCGGCGACGACAAGAGCGACGTCAAGAAGGGCGACAAGGTCACCATCGAGTACACGATGACCGCGAAGAAGGTCGAGGTGAAGCCGGCCTCGAGCGGCGCCAAGAAGGCGAAGAAGTAGGCGCCACGGTTCGCGGGGAGGACCGAGCGGTCGACCCCCGGCAGCGGTGTCTTGGTCGCCGGTCGAGTCTCCGCTCGGCGGCCGATCGTCCGGCCTCGCTCCCGGAGGCACCCCGGGCGACGGCAGGCCGCTTCGGAGACGACGCGCCGTCTGGCGGCGCACGGCGGGTGCGGCGCGCGAAGGCATCGCCCTTCAGCTCCCCCGTCCGGGTCCTCGGTGCCACAGACGTGGAGCGCGCCTCGAGGGCTCGGGAGACATCCGGCGCGAGGCGCCTCGACCACCGTCAGCTCGCCGGTACGACTCGACGAATCTGAGGTGGTGACGTGCGAGCCACCTCGGGCTCGGCGGACTCGAGCTCCTCGCACCGCGTACGAACCCAGTCCAGCGCGTTCATCAGCGAGTCGACCGGTCCCACTCCCCCGAAGCACTCCACGCCGTCGGTGGAGCCCTCCATCCAGAGCGGGCAGACCCAGTCGTCTCCCGGGACGTCGCTCAGGTGGCGCGGGCGACCGACCATGACCCGGACACGCCGGGGGAGACCTGCCCCCGAACGGAAATGGACGTCGCCGTCCGCGACGACATCCTCGACGTCGGCCATCGACGGGAACTCGGACATGCTCGGCTCCTTCCAGCGCTGCGCCCGCTTCGAGCGCCCTCCACGGGCTGCTTGTAGCGGAGGCGCAGGCAGGAAGGCCCTCGCCCGGACCTACGACCTTCGGGCGATGGGCTGCACCTCGCAGCTTCGATGACCTCTGCTTCTTTTCGTCGAGCGCCCCCGGGCTCTTCAGGCGCGAACGATCGGCTTGTACTTGATCCGCTTCGGCTGGAGCGCCTCGGCTCCGAGGCGCTTCTTCTTGTCCGCCTCGTAGTCCTGGAAGTTCCCCTCGAAGAAGAACACCCGGCTGTCGCCCTCGAAGGCCAGCATGTGGGTGGCGATCCGGTCCAGGAACCACCGGTCGTGGCTGATGACCACGGCGCACCCGACGAAGGCCAGCAGCGCCTCCTCGAGCGAGCGAAGCGTCTCCACGTCCAGGTCGTTGGTGGGCTCGTCGAGAAGGAGGAGGTTTCCCCCGCTCTTGAGCATCTTGGCCAGGTGGACCCGGTTGCGCTCGCCACCCGACAGGTCCTTCACCCGCTTCTGCTGGTCCGCCCCCTTGAAGTTGAACCCCGCGAGGTAGGCCCGGGACGGCACCTGCCGCCCGCCGAGGTCGAGCTGGTCCAGCCCGCCCGAGACCTCCTGGAACACGGTCTTGTCGCCGGCGAGGGCGTCCCGGCTCTGGTCCACGTAGGCCAGCTTCACCGAGTCGCCGATGCGCAGCTCGCCCCCATCGGCCTTCTCCTGACCGGTGATCATCCGGAAGAGCGTCGTCTTGCCCGCGCCGTTCGGGCCGATCACGCCCACGATGCCGCCCGGGGGAAGCTTGAAGTTCAGGTCGTCGATGAGGAGCCGCTCGCCGTAGGCCTTCCGGAGCCCGCGGGCCTCCACCACCAGGCCCCCCAGCTTCGGACCGGCCGGGATGGTGATCTCCCCAGCGGCGTCGCGCTTCTCGGGGCCGGCCGCGACCAGCTGCTCGTAGGTCGCGAGGCGGGCCTTGCTCTTCGCCTGCCGGGCGCGAGGGCTCGACCGCACCCACTCCAGCTCCCGCTTGAGCTGCTTCTGGCGAGCCGACTCCTGCTTCTCCTCCATCTCCAGCCGCTTCTGCTTCTGCTCCAGCCAGCTGGAGTAGTTGCCCTTCCAGGGGACGCCTTCGCCACGGTCCAGCTCGAGGATCCACCCCGCGACGTTGTCGAGGAAGTAGCGGTCGTGGGTGATGCTCACCACCGTCCCCGAGTAGTCCTGGAGCGCGCGCTCCAGCCAGGCCACGCTCTCGGCGTCCAGGTGGTTGGTGGGCTCGTCGAGCAGGAGGAGGTCCGGCCGTTCGAGGAGGATCCGGCACAGTGCGACCCGGCGCTTCTCGCCGCCGGACAGCTGGCCGACCGGAGCGTCCGCGGGGGGGAGCCGCAGCGCGTCCATCGCCACGTCGAGTGTCCGGTCCAGCTCCCATCCGTTCTGCGCGTCGATGACGTCCTGGAGCTTCGCCTGCTCGGCGAGGAGCTTCTCCATCGCTGTGTCGTCCATCGGCTCGCCGAGCTGGTTCGACACCTCGTTGAAGCGGTCCAGCACGTCGCGGAGGGGCTTCACCCCCAGCTCGACGTTTCCCTTCACGTCCAGCCCAGAGTCGAGCTGGGGCTCCTGCGGGAGGTAGCCGACCCGGATGCTCGGGTCCGGGCGCGCAGTTCCGAAGAACTCCGAATCCTGCCCGGCCATGATGCGCAGCAACGTGGACTTGCCAGCGCCGTTCGGGCCGATGACGCCGATCTTCGCCCCCGGGAAGAACGACAGGTAGATGCCCTTGAGGATGTCCTTGCCGCCCCGGACCTTCCGGAGGTCCTGCATGGTGAAGATGAAGTTCTCGGCCATGGCTTGAGCGGGCGACAGTACAGCGCGGGTCGCCCCGGGCAAGCGCCGATGTCGTGGCGGACCCACGTGTACAAAAGCAGCCAGACGGGCGGCCTCCCAACAGACAGGCTGCCGTCGAGTGCACAGAGGGGTGGTGTCGCGGGCCACATCCGACCTAGACCGGCTTCGCCGGCGCTGGAGGCGTGCCCAGCTGTCCAGGCAGGCAGGCGCTGGCAAGCATGACGAGCGACTTCGGATACCAGCTGCTCACGAAGCTCGACGACGGGCCGTCCGGGACGGCCTGGCGTGCCCGCGCCAACACCAGCGGGGGTCGCGCCATGGTGCGGGTCTTTCACGGGAGTCGCTGGGGGGACGCGGGCGTCCGGGGTGCGTTCCAGGAGCGCGCCGAGACGCTGGGGCAGCTGCAGCATCCGCACCTGGCGCGTCAGCTCCAGGCGGGGTGTCTCGCCGACGGCCGCCCCTACGTGGTGAGCGAGTACCTCGACGGCGAAGACCTGGCGTCGCACCTGCGCCGGTCCGGGCCGCTGACGCCGGACGAGCTGGGGCTCCTGCTCCTGCCGCTGTGCAGCGTCCTCGAGGAGCTGCGGGGCCGCGGGATCGTCGTCCAGGCGCTCCCGCCGGCGCAGGTGTTCCTGGTCGGGGGCCTCCCCCGGTTCCTGCCCAAGCTCATCGGCCCCGGCCTCGGGGATGCGGGACCGACCTTCGCCGCACGGGGAGACGTGGTCGCGCTGGGCCACCTGATGCGGGCGGCCTGCCCCGAGCAACTCGGCTGGCTCGAGGGAGTTTACGCCGGGTGCGTGCTCGCGGAGTCCGAGGGTGGCTACACGACGCCGGGCGAGGCGGCGCGGGCGCTGCTCGAGGCCCAACCCCGGACGCAGCTCCTGCCGACCAAGGAGGGCACAGAGCAGCCACCGCTCCTCCTCGTCGAGGAATCCGAGCGCGAGAAGCCGGGCGACATCCTCGGCCAGTACCGGCTGGAGCGGGTGCTGGGCGAGGGGTCCATGGGGCGGGTCTTCCAGGCCCGGCACGTCAGCCTGGGCCGTCCGGCGGCGGTGAAGGTGCTGCGGGCCGAGCACGCCCGGAACACGCACCTCATCCAGCGCTTCTTCCACGAGGCGCGGGCCGTCAACCAGATCAACCACGCGCACATCGTGGAGATCCTCGACTTCGTCGAAGAGACGGCCGTGGCGGGGCGCTCCCGCGTCTACTGCGTGATGGAGATGCTGGACGGGCAGAGCCTCACCGAGCTGCTCGCCCGCCAGCGCCCCAGCGTGGCGCGCTCGGTGGGCATCGTCCGCCAGGTCTGCAGCGCGCTCCAGGCGGCGCACGACGTGGGTGTCATCCACCGCGACGTGAAGCCGGACAACCTCTTCGTGCTCGAGCGGGACGGGCACGACTTCGTGAAGGTGCTCGACTTCGGCGTGGCGAAGCTGGTCGCTCCGCTCGGTGACGTGCCGCTGACCACCACGGTCGAGGGCACCATCGTCGGGACGCCGGCATACATGGCGCCGGAGCAGGCGACGGGCGGCAACGCGGATGCCCGGACCGACCTCTACTCGGTCGGCGTGGTGCTCTACGAGCTGCTCGCGGGGCATCCACCCTTCCAGGCGCCGGGCTTCGGACAGCTGGTGGCCCAGGTGCTGTCGTCGCCGCCACCGCCGCTGCCGGCGCACACGCCGAGTGGAGACCGCATCCCGTCCGCGCTCGGAGCGGTGGTGAAGCGCTGCCTGGCCAAGAACCCCGACGACCGCTATCCGTCGCTCAGCGAGCTGGGGCGGGCGCTCGATGCCGCCGCGCAGGCTCCGGTCCGCTGGAGCCCTCCGCGGTGGGCGGTGGCCGGGAGCGCGGTGGCCCTCCTCGCGTTGCTCGGGGCCGGCATGGTCTCTGTTCGCATGCACCGGCGGGCTCCGGAGCCGCTGGCGGTCGTCACCGGGAAGCTGGTGAGCGCCGCGCCCGCACCGAGCGAGCCGGAGGCGCCGGCGGTGGTGCCCGAGGCGCCGGTTCCGGACGTGCGCGTGACGGTGGTGTCGGATCCACCGGGAGCACGGGTGGTGGAGGTCGGCTCGGGGCAGGCCCTCGGAACGACGCCGCTCCAGACGACCTTCGCGCGCTCGAGCGAGCCGAGCCGCCTCCGGCTGGAGCGGGCCGGGAGGCGTCCCACCGAGGTCGAGGTGGTCCCGGATGCCGAGCGGGAGGTCCACGTGACGCTCCCCCGGACGCCCCGCGGGACGAGCCCCGCCAAGATCGCGCGGAAGCAGAAGCACCCCGACCCGTTCAAGCTGTAGGAACCGAGCTCGCCCGCGGGGGCGTCGGCTGCACCCCCCTGAGTCCCGACGACGACGCGCACCCGAGCGACGACGCCCTCAGTGTGCCGCCGACGCGACCTCGGCCGCGTTTCCACCCGGCTTCCGGAGAAGGAAGATGAGCAGGAACGAGAGGGCGAACACGCCCGCCAGCACCAGGAAGCCGGTGTTGAAGGCCCGGATGAGGGCCTGGGCGTCGAGGCGCGAGGCCATCAGGGCGTAGCCGCTCTGGATCGGGTCCGGGAGCCTGGCCAGCGCTCCCTGCGCCTGCCGCAGCTGCTCCTGGAACACCGGATTGTACGGGTCGGCGTAGCGGGCGAGGTCGCTCCGGAACTGGTGGGTGTTGTTGGTCAGCATGGTGCTCATCCACGCCGTGCCGATGGAGCCGCCGAGCTCGCGGGTGAGGTTGAAGAGCCCCGCAGCGCTGCCGCGCTCGCTCGGCTTCAGCCCCGAGAGCGCCACCACCGAGAGCGGCACGAAGGCGAAGCCGAGCCCAAGCGAGCGCACGAAGATGGGCATCGTCAAGGCATGCGTGTCCGCGAGCTGAGTGAGGTGCCCGTTCAGCCACAGCGAGCCGATGATCCCGATGGTGCCGAAGGCGATGAGCTTCCGGGAGTCCACCTTCCCGATCAGCCGGCCCACCAGCGGCATGATCAGGAGCTGGATCCAGCTCCCTCGCAGGAAGAGCAGGCCGATGTCCATCGCCTCGTAGCGAAGGACGGTCCCGCAGTAGAGCGAGAAGAGGAACGAGCCGGCGAACAGCGCGGTGCCGACGAGGAAGTTCAGCCCGGTGGCCGCGCTGTAGCTCACGTTCTTGAAGACCCGGAAGTCGACCACCGGATGCTCGGTCTCGAGCTCGTGGACGACGAAGGTCACCAGGCAGATGAACGCGGTGCAGGCCAGGACCACGATCCGCCCGTCCTCGAACCAGCCGTCGCGGTTGCCCTCCTCGAGCACGTACTGGAGCGCGACCATGCCCACGGCCAGGAGCCCGATGCCTCGCCCGTCGATGGGGGCGCGGGAAGGCGTGAACGCCGGCTCCTTGATGGAGACGAAGGAGACCCACGCGGCGAGCAGGCCCACCGGCACGTTGATGAGGAAGATCCAGTGCCAGCTCGCGACGTCGATCAGCTTTCCGCCGAGCGTCGGGCCGAGCAGGGGGCCGGTGATGGCGCCGAGCGCGAACAGCGCCCCGGCCATGCCGTGCTCCTTGTGCGGGTAGCGACCGAAGAGGATGTTCTGCGAGGTGGGGATGATGGCCCCGCCCCCGATGCCCTGGAGGATGCGGAACACCACCAGCGAGGGCAGGTTCCAGGCGAAGGCGCACAGCGCCGACGCGGCGGTGAACATCAGCAGCGAGCCCGAGAAGTAGTTCCGGAACCCGAACCGCCGCTGCAACCACCCCGAGAGCGGGATGATGGTCACGTTGGCCATCGCGTACCCGGTGGACACCCAGGCGATCCGGTCCAAGGGAGTCCCGTAGCTCGCCCGGATGTCGCTCAGCGCGACGTTGACGATGCTGATGTCGATGACCGACATCAGCGCGCCCAGCATCGCTGCGATGGTGATCCAGAGCTTGCTGCCCTGGATGGGGGTCTGCTCGGCCACGGTCGGCGCTCCTAGTTCGTCCGGACCGTGACGGTGGCGCTCATGCCCGGACGGAGCGGCACCTCGGGGAGCTGCTCGAGCCGGATGAGCACCGGCACGCGCTGCACGACCTTGACGAAGTTGCCGCTGGCGTTGTCGGGCGGGAGCAGCGCGAAGCGAGCACCCGAGGCGCCGGCCAGGCTCTCCACGTGGCCCGGGAAGTCACGCCGCCCGTAGGTGTCGACGCGCACCGCGACCTTCTGGCCGGGGCGCATGTCGCCGATCTGGTCTTCCTTGAAGTTGGCGACCACCCAGACGTCCCGGAGCGGGACCAGCGCCATCATCGGCCGGTCGGGCGAGACCAGCTGGCCCTGCTCGACCGTGCGGCGGCTCACGACGCCGTCGACCGGCGCGCGCACCTCGGCGTAGCTCCGGTCGAGAGCGGCGAGGTCGTACGCGGCCTGCGCCTGGTCGAGGCGTGCCTGGGCGGCCTGGACGGCGACCTCGGCGGCCTTCACCTGGTCGGGCGCCGTCTCCGCGGCGGCGAGGCGCCCCTGAGCGGTGGTCAGCCCACCCCCGGAGGAGGCGAGGTTGGCCTCGGTGCTGGAGAGCCGGGCCTGCGCCTGATCGAGCGCGGCGCGCGCCTGCTCCATGCGGGCACGGCGGGCGTCCAGGTCGGCGCGGGCGATGGCCTCCGCCTTGGCGAGATCCTGCGCACGGACCCAGTCGGACTCGGCGAGGCGGTTGGCGGCCTCGGCGGACTCCACCTCGGCCTTCGCCTGGGCGAGCGCGCTCCGGGTGGCCTGCACACCGGAGCTGGCCTGGGTGAGGCCACCGCGCGCCTGGCGCAGCGACGCCGCCGAGTTCACCTCCGTGAGCTTGAGGCTCACCTGCGCGGAGGCCAGCCCGGCCCGGGCGGACTCGAGGTCGGCCCGCGCGGAGGAGAGCTTGGCGTCCAGGTCCCGGGTGTCGAGCTGGACGAGCAGGTCGCCCTGCTTCACGGATTGATTGTCGACGACCAGGACCTTCTCCACCTGGCCGGACACCCGCGGGCTCACGCTGACGACGCGGCCCTCGATCTGGGCGTCGTCGGTGCTCTCCTTGCCGCGGCCGAAGATCCAGGCGCCCAGCGCGCCCACGGCGGCGAGGGCGACGAGCCCGGCAAAGACCTGGGTGGAGCGGCGCTGGTGGAAGCCCGGGCGGACGGACACGGAGGCGGAGGGCTCGGGCGGGAGTGGCGGGACCTCGCGCGGGGTGTGGTCACGAAGGGCAGTGGTGGTGGCGGACATGGGCGATGGGTCCTCGAACGATGTCTCGAAGGGTCTGGAACGAAGGGGGGACGCGGGGGTCAGTCGTGACGGAAGACCTGCACGCGGTCGCGCAGCTTCTCGATCAGCGCGACGAGCTGGTCGCGCTCGGCCGGGGTGAAGGCCCCCATCAGCCGTTGCATCCGGTGAAGGTGGTCGGGAAGCACCGAGGCGATGAAGTCGGTGCCGCGGGGGGTGAGGCGAACGCGGTAGGTGCGCCGGTCGTCCTCCACCTCGCCGCGCGCGACATGGCCGGTCTCGACCAGCCCATCGACGAGCCCGGTCATCGCGGCGCGGCTGACGCCGGTCAGGTCGGCCAGCTCGGCGGGGGTCAGGCCGTCGTCCGTGGCCTTGTACAGGGTGATGAGCACCTGCCACCGGCCGCGCGAGAAGCCGTACGCCTGGTAGTGCTGCTCGAGCGCACCGTCGAACTCGCGGTGGAAGTACAGGAGGGGGACGCAGGCCCGGATCGCCTCCCGGTCCAGGCCGGGGACGGTCGCGGCGAGCTGGTCAATCTTCTCGAAGCGGGGGCAAGCCGATGACTTCATGCGTTGATAGTTAATGCGTTGATAGTCAGCCGTCAAACCAAAGCTGCGCCAATGGCTTTCGGGAAGAGGTGTCAGGGGGTTGCGCGATGTTCCGACCTCCCCGGCTCCAGGGCCGGTCCCTCATGTCGGGAACTGTACGCAAGCTCAACCTGTCTGAACTCGAGTGGCTCCCCTACGCCATCGCTCCAGGGGTGGGAGGCGAGGTCCGGGACGTCGGGCGCGCGGTCGGGACCCGGAACGTCGGGCTCCGCATCCAGCGCGTCCCGCCGGGCGCGCGAGCCTCACGCCGCCACCGGCACCTGTTCCAGGAGGAGCTGCTGGTGGTCGTCCGCGGCGAGGGCACACTGATCCACGGGGACGAGCGCGTGCCGATTCGCTCCGGGGACTTCGTCAGCTACCACGCGGGCGACCCCGAGGCGCACACGCTGGAGAACACCGGCACGGGGGTGCTGGAGGTCTGGGCCTTCGGCGACCGGGTGCCGCACGAGGTCTGTGTCTATCCGGACGAGTCGGTGGCCTACGTCGAGGCGCTGGGCGGCGACGTGCCGCTGTCGGACGTGGAAGCCTGGGCGACGCTCGCCGGACGGGGCAACGGGGTCGAATCGGCCGCCGACGGACCCGAGGAGTAGCAGCAGACGAGCGGAGAGGCGCGGGCCCCTGTTATTCCGCGCGGACCCGTGAGCTCCCCGCCCGTCCTCGAGGTCGAGCAGCTGGTGAAGCGATACCGCGACGTCACCGCGCTGGCCGGGGTGTCCCTCACCATCGGCGGCGGGGAGATCTTCGCGCTGCTGGGGCCGAACGGCGCAGGGAAGACGACGCTCATCGGCGCCGTCTGCGGGCTGGTGAAGAAGACCAGCGGCTCCATTCGCCTCTTCGGCGTGGACCTGGACCAGGACCCGTACCGTCCCCGGTACGACGTGGGGCTCGTCCCGCAAGAGGTGAACTTCGATCCCTTCTTCACGGTGAGCGAGTCCCTCAAGATCCAGCTCGGGTACTACGCCCGCCCGCCGGACGAGGCGCGCATCCACGAGGTGCTGGAGGCGCTGAGCCTCACCGACAAGGCGAACGCCCAGACCCGAGCGCTCTCGGGAGGGATGAGGCGCCGCCTGCTCATCGCCAAGGCGCTGGTGCACCGGCCGAAACTGGTGTTCCTGGACGAGCCCACCGCAGGCGTGGACGTCGAGCTCCGCCGGGACCTCTGGGCGTACATCCGGAGGCTGCGCTCGCAGGGGACGACGGTCATCCTCACCACCCACTACCTCGAGGAGGCGGAGGAGCTGGCAGACCGGGTGGGGATCATCGACTCGGGAAGACTCCTGCTGGTGGAGGACAAGGTGTCGCTGCTCCGCCGGATGGGCGAGAAACGGGTGAAGATCTCGTTCTCGACGCCGGTGGGCGCGTTGCCTGCGTCGCTCGACGGGAGGGCGGTCCTGGCCGAGGACCGGCGCTCGGTGGTGGTGACCGAGCGGGCCGGGAAGCCGAGCGCGGGCGAGGTGCTGCAGGCGCTCTATGCCGGCGGCTTCCCGGTGGCCGAGGTCGACACGCGGGCGAGCCGGCTGGAGGACGTGCTGATCGAGATCCTCCGCGGCGGAGGTGCGCCGTGAACCTCATGGGGCTGCGGACGCTCTTCGCGAAGGAGGTGCGGCGCTTCCTCCGGGTGCCAGGGCAGACGGTGCTGAGCCCGCTCATCTCCACGACGCTGTACTTCGTGGTGTTCGGGGTCAGCCTCGGCGGCCGGATGGAGGAGGTGACCGGGCAGCGCTACCTTCCCTTCATCGTTCCCGGCCTGGTGTTCCTCGGGCTGGCGAACAACGCCTTCCTGAACACCAGCAGCTCGCTGTTCATCATGAAGATCCAGGGGACCATCGTGGACCTCCTGGTGGCGCCGCTCGGGCCGGGGGAGCTGCTCCTGGGCTTCGTGGGCGGTGGGATGGTGCGTGGGCTCGCGGTGGGCCTGCTGACCTGGGCGGTGGCGCTGGTGTTCGCGGGCTTCCAGCTGGCGCATCCGGTGGTGACGCTGCTCTTCCTGCTGGGGACGGCGTACGTGTTCTCGGTGCTCGGGCTCGTGGCGGCGGTGTGGGCCGAGAAGTTCGAGCAGATCAACTTCTTCCCGACCTTCGTGATGCTGCCGCTGACCTTCCTCGGCGGCGTGTTCTACAGCGTCAGCCGGCTGCCCGAGCCGTGGCGGACGGTGAGCCACTTCAACCCCATGGTCTACATGGTGGAGGGGCTGCGCTACGGGATGCTCGGCACCGGGGCGCTCCCGCCGGGGCTGGGCGCGATCCTGCTCGCGGTGCTGGCCGTCGCGTCGACGGCGTTCACCTACGCGTTGCTCGCCCGGGGCTACAAGCTCAAGCAGTAGCCAGTGCTACGCAGGCCCGCGCCGGCGGTCCACGTCGGCGAGGAAGCGCCGGAGGATGTCGGCGATCTGCTCCGGCCGATCGAGGTGAGGCCAGTGGCTGGTCTCCTCGACGTAGACGTTGGGGAGCTCGGGGAGCGAGGCGCGCATCGCGAGGGGGCCGTCGAGGCCGCGCACGGTGATCAGCAGCTTCGGGCCACCGAAGCGCCGGACGACGGTGGGGTCGTAGGCGAACAGCGACTCCATCGAGGAGACGTAGGTCTCGCGGGGGGTGAGTCCGAGGGTGGAGAGGACGTGCTGGCGCGTCTCGGGGCGGGCATCCTCGAGGATGCGCTCGAACCAGGCACGGCTGGTGGCGCGGAAGCGGTCGGGAGCGGCGCCGGCACGCCAGTCGGTGACGTCGGAGGCGGAGAGGCCCCGGATGTCGCCCACCGCGTCGAGGAAGACCGCGCCGGAGAACCGGTCCGGCGCTCGGGCGACGGCCTCGGCGGTCACGGCGCCCCCGTAGCTGTGTCCCACCACCACCGGCGACCGGAGGCCGGTGGCGGAGACGACCGCGAGCAGATCGGAGGCCATCGCCGCGAGCGAGCGGTCCGCATCGGGAGGGGTCTCCGACTCACCGTACCCCCGCTGATCGAACCGGACGACGGCGCGGTCGAGGGCGAGGAGCGGGGCGAGCGCGTGCCAGTGGGACCGGTCCCCGCCGCCGCCGTGGACCAGGAGCACGGCGGTGCCCGGCCCGCCACCCTCGATGTCCACCCGAAGCCGACCCGCCCCTCCGGCGATCCAGTCCATGCGCGGGTGCGGACGCTACGCCTGGTCGGAGGGGGTCCGCCACAGGAGCGTGGCCCGTGTTACAGGACCGGCACGTCGATGCTGGCCGCACGTCCGCACATCGAGCCCCGGCGAGAGTCGTGGGCCGACTCCGTCGTGGTGAGCGAGATCTACCTCTCGCTCCAGGGCGAGTCCTCGCACCAGGGGCTCCTGTGCAGCTTCGTGCGTCTGACCGGGTGCCATCTGCGCTGCCGGTGGTGCGACTCGGCGTTCGCGTTCCAGGGCGGGACGCGGATGCCGGTGGCCACGGTGGTGGAGCAGGTGCGGGCGCTCGGGGCTCCGCGGGTGGAGGTGACCGGAGGGGAGCCTCTGCTCCAGCCGGGGGTCTACCCGCTGATGGAGGCGCTGATCGAGGCCGGCCTCGTGGTTCTGCTCGAGACGTCGGGGGCGATCGACGTCCGGCTGGTGCCGCCGGCAGTGCACAAGATCGTCGACGTGAAGTGTCCCGGCTCGGGCGAGTCGGATCGGAACGACTGGCGCTGCCTGGAAAGCCTGAGCGCGCGGGACGAGCTCAAGTTCGTGCTGGGCTCGCGCGAGGACTACGACTGGGCGAAGGCGTGCATCGCCGAGCGGAGGCTCGACCGGGGGCCGGCGGGGCTGCTCTTCTCGACCGTGCACGGCGAGCTGTCGCCGACGACGCTCGCCGAGTGGATCGTCGCCGACCGGCTGCCGGTGCGCTTCCAGCTGCAGCAGCACAAGGTCCTCTGGGCGCCGGATGCGCGGGGCGTCTGAGTCCCCTTGGCCCACGTCACGACGGGATGCGCGAGACCTCGGGCGGGCACCCGTTGCCCGTAACGAGGTGTCTGGCACCTCGTTCGCGCCCGTCGCGAGCGACACGCGACATACGCCCAAGTTACCGTTCTTACTTGTGTCTTCTGGCCTGGGCACCGCCGGCAGCCCATCACGGGTCGCGTGACACCTGGTTCGGGGGGCACCTCGTCCGTGCGCCGCCCGCGCCTACTTCCGGAGGCTGGCGAGGTCGATCGAGAACCGGTACTTCACGTCGCTCTTCAGCGTGCGCTCGTAGGCCTCGTTGATCTTCTGGGCCGGGATGATCTCGACGTCTGCCACGATGCCGTGCTTGCCGCAGTGGTCGAGCATCTCCTGGGTCTCGGCGATGCCGCCGATCATCGAGCCGGCGAGGACCCGGTTCCGGGACACGAGCACGGACGCGCCGACCTGAAGCCGCTCCGGCGGCATGCCCACCAGAACCATCGTCCCTCCGGGGCGAAGCATCGACAGGTAGGCATCCATGTCGTGCGGCGCGCTGACGGTATCGAGGAGGAAATCGAACTTGCCCTTCTGCGCCTTGAACGCGGCCGGGTCGCGGGTCAGCACGAATCCGGTGGCGCCGAGGCGCTCGGCGTCCTTCTGCTTCGACGCGGAGGTGCTGAACATCGTGACCTCAGCGCCCATCGAGCGCGCGAGCTTCACTCCCACGTGCCCCAGACCGCCCAGGCCGACCACGCCCACCCGCTGCCCCGCCTTCACGCCCCACCGCCGCAGCGGCGAGTAGGTCGTGATGCCCGCGCAGAGCAGCGGCGCGGTCCCCGCAGGGTCCATCCCCGCGGGGACGCGGAGCACGAAGCTCTCCTTCACCACGATGGACGTCGAGTACCCGCCCTGGGTCGGCGTGGTCCGGTCCATCTCGGTGCCGTTGTAAGTGAACGCCGCGCCCTCCGTGCAGAACTGCTCGGTGCCGTGACGGCAGGGCTCGCAGCGCCCGCAGGAGTCGACCATGCAGCCCACCCCCCCGAGGTCGCCGACCTTGAACTTCGTGACCCTCGGGCCGACGCGGGTGACACGGCCGACGATCTCGTGCCCCGGAACCATGGGGAACTTCGATCCACCCCACTCGTCTCGCGCCTGGTGGATGTCCGAGTGACAGATGCCGCAGAACAGGATCTCCATCTGCACGTCGTCGGGCCGGGGCTCGCGCCGGTCGATGGTGAACGGGGCGAGGGGCGCACGGGCGGCCGGGGCGGCATACGCGGGCACTTTCATGGCGGAGAGCTCCTTCGCGGCAGCGAGGTCAGCCCTCCTCTGCTACCGCCGGGGGCGAGGCAAGCACGGAAAAACTCTGCGCCCAGCCCCAAGACGTCCTAAACGCGGCGTCGGCCCTGCCCCTCCGGACTCACGGTTGCAGGTGGGCCGGCTGGGCGCCGCCTCAGCGGAGGGGCGCGAGCAGCTCGACGAGGCTGACGCGGGTCGCGTGGATGCCGAGGCAGACCGCGGCCACCCCCACGCACGCGAACCAGGCAGGCACCAGCAGAGCCTTGCGCCGGTGCTCGAACTGGCCGACGGCGAACCAGGCCACGTAGGCCGGGATGAGCAGCACCATCAGCCCCGTGCCCAGGCTCCGGGCGAAGGCGTGCCGGAGGATGGGAATGGTGAGCGCCGCGGCGGCGATCGAGAAGAGTGCACCCGTCCAGGCCAGCATCGTGCGAAGGTCCCCTGCTCAGGGGAGGTCTCTATACATGAGCGCAGTCCGTGGCGTGCTCCTCTGGACCCTGTTCGGAGGCCTGGCCGGAACCTGGGTCGGCGGATTCATCTCCCGGGCCTTCCTGCCCTGGTTCAACACCCCCGGGGCGGGAATCCGCTCCCAGTGCGATTGCGAGCCGCTCGCCATCAGCACGGTCTCGCACACCTTGACGATCGAGCTCGGGGGGCTGATGACCGGTGCGTTCGTGTTCGCCGTCCTGGCAATCGTCCTCGGCGCCGGGCGGAAGAAGAAAGCCGAGCCGTCCGCCCCTGCGACGCCCCCCGCCGCTGCCTGAGGAGGGCCACCTTCTCGACCCGGGAGAGCTGCTTGAGCGCTGCCTCGCGCCGGAGGGCCGCGCTCCGGTCCGCGGCGGGCTCGGCGTAGACCAGCCGCACCGGAAGCCGGCTCCGGGTGTACGCCGCGCCCCGTCCCCTCCGGTGCACTCGCAGTCGGCCCTCGAGGTCGTTGGTCGCCCCCGTGTAGAGCGACCCGTCACGGCAGCGGAGCATGTACACGCACCAGTCGGGCATCGGGACGAGCGCCAGGCTGGCCAGCCCGGGTGGCCCCATGCTACGGCACCGGTCCGCCCATGGCCCGTTTCCTACTGACCTCGATCGCCGTCCTCACCCTCGCCGCCTGCCAGAGGGGTGGCTCTGCCGACCACGTCACCATCGACCTCGGCGCCAAGTCCAAGGGAGGCACCGTGATCGCCCGGTTCAAGGGTGGCGAGATCACGGTCGAGGACGTGAACCGCCAGCTCTCGGCCCTGCCGCCCATGGTGCGGATGCGCATGCAGGGCACCGGGCCACGCAAGGACTTCGTCGAGGGCCAGGTTCGCATCGAGCTGCTGGCCCGCGAGGCGATCCGCCAGGGTCTGCAGAACGAGCCCGATGCCGTCGAGTCCTACAAGAAGGCGCTGGCCCAGAAGGTCCTGCTGGCGCAGCTGGAGAAGGCGGCTCCCCAGCCCACCGACGACGAGATCAAGACCTGGTACGACAACCACCAGGCGGACTACCAGCGACCGGAGACGGTGCAGGTCCAGGATCTCTTCCTCGCGGCCGACGCCAAGGATGCGGCGAAGCGGAAGACCCGCACCGCCGAAGCGGAGAAGCTCCGGTCCAAGGCCAAGGCGCTCAAGCCGGACGACGAGAAGGGATTCGGCGATCTGGTGAAGGCGAGCTCGGATGACCCGCTGACCCGGGCCATCGGCGGCGACCTCCGGCCGATGCCGATCGGAGACCTGCAGGCCCGCTACGGCACCGAGGTGGCCGAGGCGGTGAAGAAGCTCCAGACGCCGGGGGAGATCTCCTCGGTGGTCGCCACCGACAAGGGCTTCCACATCCTGCGCTTCAAGGCCCGGATGCCGGCCCACACCTTGCCGCTCGAGGACGTGAAGCTGCAGATCAAGAACCGCCTCTACAGCGAGCGCAGAAGCGCGGCGAGCGACGAGCTCCTGAACAGGCTCAAGTCCGAGTCCGGTTACACCCTCGACGAGGCCGCGCTCGCGCAGATCGCCGGGCCGCCCGCGGGCATGCCGGGCATGGCCCCCCACGGCGGGATGGGGATGCCCCCGCCGGGCCACCCGGGCGGAACTCCTCCGTCAGGCGCGCCCCCGCAGACACGATGAGCCTGGTCCGTGCCTGCGGCACGGCAGGGCTGCTCCTGCTGGCCGTGGGATGTCATCGCCATCCCCCCGAGGACCCCAGCGCCGCCCCGGTGGCGTGGGTGAACGGGCAGGCCGTCTCCCGGGCGGAATTCGAGCGGGAGCTGAGCCGTTCCCTCGAGCTGCCCGATGGGACCAGCGCTCCCACTCCCGACCAGCTCGCGGCGCTTCGCCGGACCGTCCTCCATGCCCAGCTGGACCGGCTCCTCTTCGTCCAGGAGGCCACGAGGCGGGGCATGGACATCAGCCCGGCGGACGTCGAGCAGCGCCTGCAGCGGATGCGCGCCGACTGGCCTCCCGACGAGTTCGAGGCCCTGCTCGCCCAGCGCCAGCAGACCCTGGACGAGCTCCGGACCGAGCTGCGTGCCCAGCTGGCCCAGGAGCGCCTCTTCCACGAGCTGGTCTACCCGCGGGTGGCGGTCACCGAGGAGGAGATCCGGGCCGAGCTGGAGGCGCACCCGGAGCTGGTGCAGGAGCCGGAGCAGGTGCACGCCGCGCAGATCGTGGTGAAGGAGCTCGACCAGGCCAAGGAGATCCGCGCCAAGCTGAGGGAGGGCGCGAAGTTCGCCGACCTGGCCCGCGAGCGCTCGCTCTCCGCGGACGCCAAGGACGGCGGGGACCTGGGGTGGTTCCAGCGGGGGGTGATGCCGCCCCAGTTCGACGCGGTGGCATTCTCGCTCGCCCCAGGGCAGATCTCGGACGTGGTGACCACCGACTACGGATTCCACATCTTCAGGCTGATCGAGCGGCGGCCCGCCCGGAAGCGTGACCTGGCCGCGGTCCGTGCAGAGGTCGAGCGGCGTCTCCTGCGGGCGAAGCAGGAGCAGGCCCAGACCGACTTCGTCGCCCAGCTCCGTTCGAAGGCAGACATCCGCATCAACGAGTCCCTGGTGGCGCAGGTCATCCCCCGCGCGATCGCCACCGGCCAGGCTCAGGAGAATCACCGATGAACCGTCACCTCCGGTCGGCGCTCGCCGGACTCGTCTTCCTCTCCGCCCCGCTGGCCCGCGCGGAGCTGGTCGACCGCGTGGCGGCGGTGGTGAACAACGAGATCATCACCCTCTCCGAGCTGGAGAAACGGGCGGCCCCCGAGCTGGCCCGCGTGGACCAGGAGGCGACGGGTTCCGACCGCGCGCAGCGCCGGGCCACGGCGCTGAGGAAGATCCTGGACACGATGATCGACGAGAAGCTGGTCGACAACGAGCTACGCGAGCTCAAGGTGACCATCTCCGACAAGGAGGTCGACGCGGCGATCGAGGAGGTCAAGAAGAGCTACAACCTCAACGACGAGCAGCTGGAGCAGGCGGTGACCAAGGAAGGGTACAGCCTCACCGAGTACCGCGAGCAGATGCGGAAGCAGATCGGCCGCTACAAGCTCATCTCCGAGAAGGTCCGCAAGAACGTCAAGGTCTCCGAGGCCGACGTCCAGAGCGAGTACGACCGGATGACCCGCTCGGAGGGCGAGGACTACGAGGTTCACATCCGGCACATCCTCATCGCCGTGCCCCGGAACGCCACCCAGACGGCGGTCGATCAGGCCCACCGCAAGGCCGCGGCCATCGCACAGGAGGCCAGGGCCCCGGGCGTCGACTTCGCCGAGCTGGCCCGCAAGCGGAGCGAGGGCAGCAGCTCGTCCGACGGGGGCGACCTGGGCTTCTTCAAGCGGGGAACGATGGTCGCCGAGTTCGAGAAGGTGGCCTTCAACCTCAAGACCGGCGAGGTCTCCGACCCGGTGCGGACCCAGTTCGGCTGGCACGTGCTGAAGCTGGAGGAGATCCGCAAGCTGGGCATGAAGCCGCTGGCGGAGGTTCGTCCGGAGATCGAGGAGCGCCTCCGCAAGGTGCAGGCCGAACGGCTCACCGCGCAGTACATGGAGACGCTTCGCAGCGCCGCGGTGGTGGAGAAGAAGATCTGAGCGGCGCTCCCGCGGCCGGCCGCCCGCGGGTCGGCATCTCGCTCGGCGATCCCTCCGGCATCGGCCCGGAGGTGGTCGCCCGGGCGCTGGCGAATCCCTCGGTGCGCCGGGCGCTGGTCCCGGTGGTCTACGGCGACGGGCCCACCTTCGCGCGCTTTCCCTCGCTGCGACGCCTCCCGGAGGTGGAGGCCTCCGGACCGCTGCCGCCAGAGGGCCCGGCGCGCGTGGCGGTCACGGAGCTCGCGGCGAAGGACCGCCTCCCCGGGCGTCCCTCCCGGGCGGGGGGCAAGGCGCAGCTGGCCTACGTCCGGGCGGCGGTGGCGGACGCGCTCCGGGGCGATCTCGACGCCCTCTGCACCGCTCCGGTGTCCAAGGAGCAGATCACCCGCGCGGGCGCGCGCTTCATGGGGCACACCGAGCTCCTGGCCGAGGCCTTCGGGCGGGAGGTGCTGATGCTGATGGCCGGCCCGCGGGTGAAGGTGGCGCTGGCGACGAATCACCTCGCGCTCCGGGACGTGCCGCGCGCGCTGGAGAAGGGCCGGCTCGCGGCGCAGCTGCAGCTGCTCTCGGCCTCGCTGCAGCCGGTGCTCGGACGGAGGCCACGCATCGCGGTGTGCGGAGTGAATCCCCACGCGGGGGAGGGGGGGCTCCTGGGAGACGAGGAGGTACGGACCATCGCGCCCGCGATCGCGCTCGCCCGGCGCCGGGGAGTGGACTGCACCGGTCCCTGGCCGGCCGACGGCCTGTTCGCCAGGCCTGACCGGATGCCGGCCGACGTCGTGCTGGCGATGTTCCACGACCAGGCGCTGGTGGTGGCCAAGGCGCTGGACTTCGATCGGACGGTGAACGTGACCCTCGGGCTTCCGGTGCCGCGCACCTCGCCGGACCACGGCGTCGCGTACGCGCTGGCGGGGAAGGGTCGAGCGAGCGCCGAGCCGATGATCGCCGCGCTGCTCAAGGCCGCGCAGATGGCACGTCCTCGCGGACGCGCTCGCTGAGCGTCAGTTTGCTCGCTTCTCTCGCGAGCTCCACGCGCGCCGGTGGGCCTACGCCGTGACGAGCGTGATCTCCGCGATCTCCGGCGTGGAGAAGAGGCGCATCGGCGGACCCCAGAACCCGGTGCCCCGGTGGGCATACACCCAGACGCCGAGCAGCTTGCGGAGCCCGCGCACCACCGGCTGCTGCAGCCGGACGAAGAGGTGGAAGGGGAAGATCTGCCCGCCGTGAGTGTGGCCGGAGAGCAGCAGGTCGACCCCGTGCGGTGCCGCCTGGGTCACCGCGCGCGGCTGGTGGGCGAGGAGGACGCGCGGAGCTCCCTCCGGCGCGCCGGCGAAGACGAGATCCGGACGGCTCTCGTGGTCGGGCAGGAATCGCCCGCCGTGGAGGTCGGGCATGCCACCGATGACCACCGCGCCACCGTCGCGCTCGACGACGCGGTGCTCGTTGTGGAGGACGGTGAGCCCGAGCTGCTCGACCATCCGGACCGACTCGCGGGCGCCCCAGTAGTACTCGTGGTTGCCGGTGACGAAGTAGACGCCGTGCGGGGCGTCGAGGTCGGCCAGCGGGCGGAGAGCCTGCTCCACGACGTGCACCGGACCGTCCACGAGGTCCCCGGTGATCGCCACCACGTCGGGCCGGAGCGCATTCACCCGATCGACGACGCGGCGGAGGAAGGACTCACCGATGCGAGCGCCGATGTGCAGGTCGCTGATCTGCACGATGCGAAGACCGGACACGCCCGGGGCGAGACGCTCCAGCGGCACGCGCACCTGGCTGAGCACCAGCCGGCCTCGCGCCGTCCAGACGGCGAACGGAACCAGGGCAGCCGTTCCCAGCGCGATCACCGCCGCCTGCAGCCGGGCCTGGTGGAGCTGCTCGGCCGCGGTCGGCCACCCGTGCAGAAGGTCGAACACCAGGCGTCCCAGATCGGTGACGGCGGTGACCGTGAGCAGCACCCCCGAGGCGCCGAGCCAGCCGACGGCCAGCGGAGGAAACACCCGGCTGGGCCAGCCCCGGTCACGCCGGCTGAAGACGAAGCCCACCGGTACCGCCACCACGAGCAGGGCGAGGAGCACGCATCCGGCGACCGCCAGCACGGGGGGAAGGCCCGGGTCGAGGAACAGACGGCGTGCAACGTACGCGTGAAGAAGCGCGAACAGCCCGAGGGCGGTGAGGAAGGGTGCGAGGAAGCCGGACCGGCGCGCAGGGCTCATACAGTGGCCGGGAGGCCTAACGGGTACAGCCTCTTCCTGCATGCATGCGGGGGGTCAGGCCGACAGGTAACTGCCCGGAAAGGAACCCTTCCCGCCCCCGAGGCAATCGATGGAGTCGGTGCACGTCTCCAGGGCACGGACGGCAGAGAGTGCCGCCGCAGGGAAGGAACGGAAGAGCAGTCATGAACTCGATCATCTCGGAAAAGCGATTCGCCTTCGTCGCGCTGCCGCTGCTGCTCGCGACCCTCGCACTCTTCTACGTGCTCGGGGCGGCCGCGCTGTTCGCCGAGGCGGCCCAGGGACACCAGGACATGGCGCGGCACGGGCGAGGCGAGCTCGTCTCGCCCGTCATCGAGATCCGCGGCTAGCGGGCGGCACCAGGGCGGAGAGCCGGGCACGGTTCTCCGCCTGGAAGAACGGGGCGCGCAGCAAGGCGGGTAGCAGGCGCTTGGGGATGCACCAGAGCTGAAGTGAGTCCTCCCACTCGCCAAGCACCGCCACCACCTTCGCCTCGACGTCGTTGCGAAACTCCTCGTTGCACCGCTCGACCAGGTCCCGCGGTTCGCGAACCTCCCACAACTCCTCGCCTTCGCCTGCGTCGACGAGGAGCGCGACCTCGGGGTCGTCCCGCGAATCCAGGACCTTGAGATTGCGCGCGGCGCCCCCGATTCGCTCGCACAGCGGGCCGATCAGCTCGTCGGGCTTGAGGTCCAGGGCCACGGTGAGGCCACCCTCGAGGATGCCAGCGTCGCACAGCGCGGCGAGCGCCTGCTGCCCGGTGGGCACCTGTGCCCCCTCGGCGAGGAGTCCGAGGCGCTGGAGGTCTGCCTTCAGGCTCATGGGGACGTAGGTCTGCCCCCGGGGGCTGACTGGCGCAACTCCTCGCGCGGCGAGCCCATCCGGTCAGTGGGACGGCCCCGGTGGGTTCCCGGGGGGCGGGTCTCGCGGCGGAGCGCCCAGGGTCGGCGGCTCGGGAGCGACCACCTGGTTCTTCCCCCTGCGCTTCGCCTCGTAGAGCCGGGTATCCGCCCGCTCCAGGACCGCGTCGAAGGTCTCTCCGTCGGCGGGCCAGCTCCCGACGCCGGCGCTGACCGTCACCTGCCGCTGCTCGCGACCCACCGGGATCGGGATGCGGGCCAGCTCGGTCCGGATGTGCTCCACCCGGGCGCGGGCCTGCTCCACCGCCGTCTCGGGAAACGCGACCACGAACTCCTCACCTCCGAAGCGGGCAACCAGGTCGCTCTTCCTCACCGAGGCCCGGAGGCGCGTGGCGGTGAGCTGGAGCGCACGGTCTCCCGCCGGGTGGCCGAACGCGTCGTTGAACGCCTTGAAGCCGTCGAGGTCGAGGATGGCCACGCTGAGCGGAGCACGCCGCCGCCGAGCACGGGCCAGCTCCTCGTCGATGCGCTCGACGAACGGGGCTCGCTGCGAGAGTCCGGTGAGATGGTCCACGCCGACCATCAGCCGCAGCCGCTTCGCTCGCTGGGCCACCGCGGCCATGATGATTCCGCCCAGCCCGAGGAGGAGGAAGTGGGCCGCCTGGCTGGCCCAGACGAAGGCCTCGTGCGTCTCGTCCTCGAGACCCAGCGGGCCGGAGGCGAGCACGATCAGGATCGCGTACTCGGCGATGCACAGCGCCGCCGTCCACGCGCAGAGCCGCCAGTCGTAGCGGAGCCCCGCAGCCATGATGACCAGGAAGTACAGCTCGTAGAACGTCCGGGCGTGGGCGGCGACGTCCTCGCCCCCCTGGACCAGGACGAAGAGCATCGCCGCGCTGGTGATGGTCACGTCCGCCGCACAGCTCACCCACGCCACCCAGCCGTCGCTGACCGAGAAGGCGAGCCAGGCCAGCAGCACGGAGTAGGTGAGTCCTCCGGCGAGGAGGAGCAGCAGCCTCGCCGAATCTGGCGGAGGCGAGAGCGTGAGCACCAGCGCGCAGAGCCCGGCCACCAGGAAGAGCCGGACGCCCGCCACCCACCGCTCGCCCGAGGCCCGGGCCCGCAGGATCATCTGGTCGGTCTCGGGACCGATCTGTCCGATCAGTGCGGCGAACGCACGCTGGAGCCAGAGCGTGTCAGGGGGCGCCACGGGGGCCGGCCACTGTAGGGGCCGGCAGGGCGGCTGGCGAGCACTACGAGTCGGTTGCGCCGACGCCGAACCGGGTCAGCTGGACACCGGAACGTCTGGTCACGTTGACGGGGCCTCGGGTCCGCGCCCAGGGGCCCGGACCTCCGCCCGGAGGTGCCTCACACGTTGAAGCGGAAGTGCATGCAGTCGCCGTCGCGGACGACGTACTCCTTGCCCTCGATGCGGAGCAGTCCCTTCTCCCGGACGGCGGCCTCGCTCCCCAGCGATATCAGATCCTTCCAGTCGAAGACCTCGGCCTTGATGAAGCCTCGCTCGAAGTCGGAGTGGATGACGCCTGCGGCCTCCGGCGCCTTCGCCCCCTTGTGGAAGGTCCAGGCGCGGCACTCCTGCTCACCCACGGTGAAGAAGGTCTGCAACCCGAGCATCCGGTACCCGGCGCGCACCACCTTGTGCAGGCCCGGCTCGGACAGCCCGACCGAGGACAGGAAGCCGGGGCGCTCCTCGGCGGGAAGTTGCTGGATCTCCGCCTCGATGCCAGCGGCCAGGGCGACCATCTCCGCCCCCTCCGCCTTCGCCAGTGCACGCACGGCGGTGACGTGGCGGTCGGTGTCCTCCTTGCCGAGCTGCGACTCGCCGATGTTCGCCACGTAGAGCACAGGCTTGTCGGTGAGGAGGAACAGCTCCCGCAGCTGCCTGTGCTCGTCCGGAGAGAGCTTCTGGGCCCGCACGGTGATGGCGGCGTCCAGCCCGGTCTTCACCTTGTCCAAGAGCGCGAGCTCCGCCTTCGCCTCGTCTCCGGCCTTCCCGGCGGCCTTGGAGGCCTTCTGGGCCCGCTCACGGCGCTTCTCGACGGTCTCGAGATCCTTCAGGCAGAGCTCGGTGTCGACGATGTCCCGGTCCCGCTTCGGGTCGACGCCGCCCTCGACGTGGGTGACGTTGGGGTCCTCGAAGCAGCGGAGCACGTGCAGCACCGCGTCGACCTGGCGGATGTTGGCCAGGAACTGGTTCCCTAGCCCCTCGCCCTTGCTCGCGCCGCGGACCAGCCCGGCGATGTCCACGAACTCGAGCGAGGTGGGGATGGTCTTCTGGGGCTTCACCAGCGCCGAGAGCTGGTCGAGCCGCTCGTCGGGCACGGGGACCACGCCCAAGTTCGGCTCGATGGTGCAGAACGGGTAGTTCGCCGCCTGCGCGCCCGCCGAGGACAGGGCGTTGAAGAGCGTGGACTTGCCCACGTTGGGCAGTCCGACGATGCCGATTCCGAGTGCCACGAATCCTGCCTGTAACGCTCCCCTAGACCTTCGGCCCGGGGCGGCCAGGAGGACCAGCGGTGCGCGAGACCTCGGCCAGGTACTGGTTGGCGAGGTCCTTCTGGGTCTTGTCGTCGAGCTGCTTGCCGAGGAGCTTCTCGGTGATCTGGATCGCCAGGTCGGCGGCGGTCTTCTTCACGTCGTTCACCGCCCGGACCCGCTCGTTCTCGATCTCCCGGAGCGCGTCGGTCTTGTGAGCCTCGGCCTCGGCGCGGGCCTTGGCGACCAGCTCGACGCGCAGCTTCTCCACGTCCTCGGCGTTGCGCCGCATCATGTCCGCGGCCTCGGCGCGGGCCTTCTGGATGGCGTCCTTCTGCTCGGCGAGGAGTCGCTCCGCCTCGGCGCGCTCGCGCTTGGCCGACTCGATGGACCCGGCGATGGCCTTCTCCCGCTCGTCCACCACCTTGAGGATCGGTCCCCACGCCACGCGGCGGAGGAGCAGGGCCACCAGGAGGAAGGTGACCAGCGTCCAGAAGATGAGGCCGGGTCGGACGTCGACGAGACTGGAAGTGGCGAGGACGATGGGCATGGGTGTGTCTTCCGGAAGGGTCGGTGGCCCGGAGCGCCCTCGACGGGGCTCCGGGCCGCGGACGTCGATCAGGCCTTGGTCGCGAGGAGGATGCTCACCACCAGCCCGAACAGACCGACGCCCTCGATGAGTGCCGCGGCGATCAGCATGGTGGTCCGGATGTCGCCGGTGGCCGCCGGCTGGCGGCCGGTGGCGTCGAGGGCGGAGGCCGCGAGACGACCGATGCCGATGCCCACCCCGAGCACGCAGAGGCCGGCGCCGATGCCCGCGGAGAGGAAGGAGTACGCGAGATTGGTCATGACCGTTCTTTTTTAACTTTCCACGTCAGGACCCGCTTGTGGGGGGGTCGTGGATGCCCTTTTGGACGACCTCCCGCGGACCGCAACCGGCCGCGGGGTACCTTCTGAACTCGATCAGCTCGGCGCGTGCTCCGCCTTGGCGTGCGCGGCGCCGTGCGCCTCCCCGTGCTCCTCGTGGCCGTGGTGGCCCATCGCCACGCCCATCCCGATGAAGAGCGCCGAGAGCATGGTGAAGATGTACGCCTGCAGGAAGGCCACGAAGAGCTCGAGCAGGTAGATGAAGATGGCGAACGGCACCGCCACCACCGACACCGCCACGTGGCCGATGATGAAGATCAGCCCCAGCAGGCTGAAGAGCACGATGTGCCCGGCCAGCATGTTCGCGAAGAGGCGGAGCATCAGGGCGAACGGCTTGGTGAAGAGCCCGAGGATCTCCACCGGGATCATGATCGGCCAGATCCACAGCGGCGCTCCGCCGGTCATGTGCTTCAGGTAGCCGCCGATGCCCGCCGCCTTGATGCTGGCGAACTGGGTGAGGATGAAGGTGCAGAGGGCCAGGGACAGCGTCACCCCGAGGTTGCCGGTCGCGGTGGAAGCCCAGGGCACCAGCCCGAGCAGGTTCAGCGTCAGGATGAAGAAGAAGACCGAGAGGAGATAGGGCGTGTAGCGCGGCCCCTCCTCCTTGCCGATGTTGGGGATGGCGATCTCGTTGCGGACGAAGATCACCAGCATCTCGAGCAGGTTCTGCCGCGGACCGTGGGGGACCGGCTGGGCGGGGTTGCGGTTCGCGCCGAAGGTGAAGAGCAGCACCACGATGACCGAGCCGACCAGCATCCAGAAGGTGTGCTTGGTGAGCGAGATGTCCAGGCACCCTTCCTTCAGGACTGCCGGTTCCTCCGCGCTTGCGGGGCAGGCGCCTGCCTTGAGCGGAAGGCGCCACAACGGGAAGTGGAGGATGAACTCCTTGTCGGAGAGCGGGACCTGGAACTCGACCTCGGGCGAATCGGCGACGTGCTCGAGGATGTAGGTCGAGGTGTCGACCTTCTCCTCGTGCCCGGCAGCCGCGTGCTCGCCGGGGGCAGGCTCGGTGCCGTGCGTGCCCGCGTGACCCTCCTGGGCCCGCGCCGCCATCGACACCGCAAGCACTGCACACCACAGCCACCGCTGCATCACGTCGCTCCTCGCCGCTGGGCCTTCGCGGCGACCAGCACGTACGTCATTTCCAGGCACAGGGCCACCACGAACACGCCGAAGAACGCGAGGGTGTAGGCCCCCACGTCCTCCTGCCGCGCCCGGACCCACCGGTAGCCCCCGAACCACGCCGCCAGGCGCAGCACCAGCCCCGCCACGCTCGCCCCGAGGGCCACCTGGATGCTCCGGCGGACGGCGATCGACTTCCCCACCAGCACCACCGCGCTGGCGACCACCGAGACCACCACCCCGGCGTGCGCCTCCGGCGTGTGCGTCGCCCACCACCCCACGAGGCCGAGCCCGACGAGCCCGGCAATGAAGGCGAGCAACCTCATCGCTTGTTCATCGAGCTCAGGCTCTGCACGAGCCCGTAGAACCCGGCGCCGAGACCGAGGAACAGTCCGACGATCAGACCCCACGGCGAGCTGTGGAGCTTGCCGTCCACGAGCCAGCCGGCACCGCCACCCACCAGGATGCCCCCCACCACCCGCCAGACCGCGCTGATGTACGGGGCAGCCGCGCGCTGGGCGCGCGCCTCGGGGCTGAGCCCGTCGTCCTCGTCCGGCCCGTCTTTCCGTCGGTGATCCAAAGAACCGGCGCGCGTCTAGCACCGGGGGGCCAGTCACGCAACAGCGCAGGATGACTCGGCCTTATCGGGCAGGACGCCTCGGGCCCACGTCACGCGAGGGGTCGGTCACGAGCTGTCTGACACCTCGTGGGCGGCCTAGAGGGCCCGGAAGGCGTGCCGGGCGGCGGCCAGCGTGTGCTCGACCTCGCGCTCCCCCATGGCCAGCGAGGCGAAGGCGGCCTCGAACTGGCTCGGGGGGAGGTACACCCCGCGGTCGAGCAGGGCGTGGAAGAAGATCCCGAACTTCCGGGTATCCGCACGCTTCGCGCTCGGGTAGTCGAACACCGGGCCGGCGGCGAAGAAGAGGGTCCACATGCTCCCCACCCGGTTCAGCGTCACCGGAACACCCGCTGCCCTCGCTTCGGCCAGCAGCCCGTCGGTCAGCCCCCGGGAGATGCCCTCCAGCCGCTCGTAGATGCCCGGTTCGCCCAGGGCGTGCAGGCAGGCCAGGCCCGCGGCGACCGCCAGCGGATTCCCCGACAGCGTTCCCGCCTGGTACACGGGCCCCGCCGGCGCCACGGTCTCCATGATGGCCCGCCGGCCGCCGTAGGCCCCGACGGGGAGCCCACCGCCGATGACCTTCCCCATCGTGGTGAGGTCCGGGTCGAGACCGAACAGCTCCTGCGCCCCTCCTCGCGACAGCCGGAAGCCGGTCATCACCTCGTCGAAGATGAGGAGCGCTCCGTGCGCGCGGCACAGCTCCTGGATCTCCTCCAGGAACCCGGCGCGCGGGATGAGGACCCCCATGTTCCCGACCACCGGCTCGACGATGACCGTGGCGATCTCCTGGCCACGCCGGGCGAACAGCGCGCGGGCTGCGGCGAGGTCGTTGAAGGGCAGGGTGAGGGTGAGCGCCGCGAGCTCCTTCGGGACGCCGGGCGAGTCGGGCAGGCCGAGCGTCTCGACGCCGCTCCCCGCCTTCACCAGGAAGGGGTCGCCGGCGCCATGGTAGCAGCCCTCGAACTTCACCAGCACCTCGCGGCCGGTGTAGGCGCGTGCGACGCGAAGCGCAGCCAGGGTCGCCTCGGTGCCCGAGGAGGTGAGCCGGACCTCCTCCACTGCGGGCATGCGCTGGCAGATGAGCTCCGCCAGCTCGACCTCGCCCGCGTGCGGCGCGCCGAAGCTCGTGCCGGCGCTGGTGGCCGCGGTGACCGCCTCGACGATCGGCGGGTACGCATGGCCGAGGATGAGCGGTCCCCAGCTGCCGACGTGGTCGACGTAGCGGTTGCCGTCGACGTCGGTCAGCCACGCGCCCCGGCCCTCCTTGAAGAAGACCGGCGTGCCTCCGACACCGCGGAACGCGCGGACCGGCGAGTTCACGCCGCCGGGGATGACCCGACGAGCTCGGTCGAAGAGGCGCTGGCTTCCAGGGCGCTCCATGTCAGTCGAGGTCGAGGGTCTCGTGGATCTGCAGGGACTGGTACCTCGACAGGAGTTCCTTCGCCTTGAGCGCGGCGGCGAACTGAGCCGGCGTCCCCGTCAGGACGGGAAACGTTCCGTAGTGCATCGGAGCGACCTTCCCCGGCTGGGCGAGCGCGACCGCGTCGGCCGCACGCTCGGGCCCCATCGTGAAGTGGTCGCCGATGCAGGCGAGCATCAGGGTGATCTTCATCGACTTGAGCAGCTGCATGTCGGTGAACACGTCGGTGTCACCGGTGTGGTAGATGGTCGGCCCGTTCTTGACCGCGATGACGAACCCGATCGGGTTCCCCGCGGCGTAGGGCACGTCGGCGCCCTTCTCCTTCACCGTGAACGACGAGCCGTGGACGGCGTTGACGAGGGTGATCTTCACCTCGCCATCGAAGAAGGGCAGGGTCCCTCCGACGTTCCCCACCGAGTCCAGGCCGAACTGATCGGCCGGGAAGCCCAGATGCTGCGCGTAGGTCAGGGCCTGGTCGAAGCTCGTCACCAGCCTCGCCTTCGTCCGCTTGGCGATCTCCACGGCGTCGCCGACGTGGTCGGAGTGTCCGTGGGAGATGAGGATCAGATCGACCTTCTTGAGGTCGGCCAGGTCCTGCTTCCCGGTGACGTTCAGCGGGTTGGTGATCCAGGGGTCGATGAGCAGGACCTTCCCCGAGGGCGTCACGAGCTTGAACGCCGCGTGGCCGTACCAGGTGAGCTGGGTCTTGGGTTTCCCCGCCACCTGGGGGGGCACGGACGAGGAGGCGTTCTGGGCGGCGGCGAGGGCCGGGATGCAGAAGAGCAGGACGGTGAAGACGCGGGCCAGGTGTCGCTTCAACGGGGCTTCCTCCGGAAACGAGTCTGCGATGAACGGCTCGCGGCGGGGCATAGCAGAACGGGGCCACCCGTGCGCCCTGCACTGCATGGCATCAGGCCCGGAAACCGGGGAGTTCCGCGCCGTCAGTCCCCGTGCTCCCGGGCCGCCTGCTCGGCGGTCCCGCCGGCGGCCTCGAGGGACGTCCTGGCCTGCACGACGTGCCGGGTCTGCTCCGGCCGCTGGAACGCCTCGCGCGAGCCGAGACCGCGCGGAGTCGTCTCGGCGATGCGCTTCCGCGTCCGGGCGATCGCGCTCTGCACCACCTGCGGATCGGGGTGCCGCTCCAGCGCCTGGACCCACGCCTGGATGGCTCCGGCGTCGTCGCCGGTCTCGCCGCGGATCTTTCCGAGCTCGAAGAGCGCATGGGGCACGAGCTCCGAGGACGGGAACCGCTCGATGAGCGTGCCGTAGGCCTTCATCGCCTCGGACTGCATGCCCTCGCGCATCGAGAGCGACTGGCCCACCAGCATCCACGCGCCGGCGGCGAGCGGGCTGGAGGGAAACTTCTGGATGAGGGTCCGGGCCTCGAGCTCGGACTGCTGGTAGTCGCCGAGCTCGAAGTAGAGCTTCGCCACCTGGTAGCGCAGGTCCGCCGCCGCAGGTGGATCCCGGGCCAGCGCGGCGGTGAGCTCGGAGATGGCGCCGCGGAGGTCCCGGTAGTGCGACTCGAGGATGCCGGCGAGGATGACGTGGGCCTCGGCCGTCTCGGGCGCATCGGGCACCTGCGCCGCCAGCTCCCGGTAGACGCTGACCGCCTTGGGAACGTCGTGGAGCTCGAGCCAGTAGACGTCCGCGGCTCCGCGCAGCGCCGTTGCCCGGATGCGTGCTGCATCGGGCCCGTCGGACTTCTCGACCGCGTCGAGCGCCAGCCGGTATTCGCGCAGCGCGGCCTGCGGCTTCCGGCCGTAGACGGCCTCCCGCGCGCGGGCGAGGTGCTCCGGGCCCGAGCGGGCGCAGGCCACGACGGAGAGCGCGAGCACCACCGCTAGCGCGCGCACGAGTACTTCACGCACTGCGTCTGCTCGCACCGCACGCAGGATTGCGTGGGAAGGTTGGGCTCGCCCGTGTCGGCGCAGATGGCGACGTTCCCGCTCAGCGGACAGTCCTCCGGGCTGATGCAGCGGACCTGGCCTCCGTCGAGGCCGAGCACGGCCGACACGGTCGCCTTGCACGGTCCGCCATCACAGCCCAGGAGGAGCACCCCCGCAAGGATCGAAACCCGGACCACGCCACGCAGTCGCACCGCGCAGCACTTGAGCACGAAGCGTGCGCCGTTCTCCACACCCGGCGCGAAGCTGCGGTCAGGGAGCGACCGCGGGCACGCGCGGGCCGCCCATCGGCGGGAGAGCGTCCACCCCGCTGGCCCACCCGCGGGCGCGGCGACGGCCACGTCCCTTCTCGGCCTGCTCCTCGAAGAGTCGGGCCATGTCCTGGAAGTGTGCGTCGCCGACCCGGCAGCTGATCTCCGAGACCTCCCGGTGTCGCGTGGCGAGCTCGGTCCACACCGCGAGACGCGCCTCGCCGGCGAGGAGACGGGCCTCGACCGCGTCGGCGGCGAGCTCGAGCGCTCGGCCCTCCGCCGCCAGCGCCTCGCGGCGCGCCCGCTCCTCCTCCGGTGAGATGGAGCAGGCCGTCCCGGCCAGGAGCAGCGAGAGGAGCAGCGGCCGCATGCGTCGGCAGGGAAGCTAGGGAGCGGCCCCTCGAACGGCACCCACAGTGGGGTCGCGGTCCGGCCAGCACAGGACGCATGCGCCGGAGAACGTCGGCCACTCGACGCGGTGCGGCTCTCGACCGACCGTTCATTCGGCAGGAGGCCGCGAAACTTTTTGCGAGGTTGCCTGTCTGCTGACAGTGGTAAGGCAGTGACGCGCTGAGGTCGGTCCCCCCGACACGCCGCCGGGCCGGGAAGGGAAAGCACGGAATGCTGGTGGGGACCGACCCCACGCGAGTTTCCCCGACGAGGACGTCACCGGGCCTCCCGCCGATCCGCTGCCCCGACCACTCCGGCTGACTTCAGACCTTCGGCACCGCCCTGAGGATCGCCTTGCCGTCCTTCACGAAGACCCGGTACTCGACGTCGCGCGCGTTGTGTCGCTCGAGCAGCTCGGGAACCTGCTTCTTGAGGCTCGTTGCCACGGCGTCGAACGACAGCCGGGTGGTGTCCTCGTTGCAGCGGCGCTTGGCCTCCACGTAGGCGCGGTACACCCCGCGCAGGCGCGTCTCGGAGAGCGGATCCGGCGGAGACGCCCCTGCGATGTGGATGACCGGTTCGGGAGGAGCGGCAGGCGGCGGCGCGGGCTCGGCCTTGTCCTGCGCGGGCGGCTTCCGTGCCGCGGCCGACGCGGGCTCGGGCGGCTTCGCCGCGGGCACCTCGGGCCGGGAGTTCCGACGCCGCATCCGCGCCTTGAACAGGTCGCGCCGGTACGTCCCGTCCTCCATCTCCTGGAGCGTCCGCAACCAGAGCCGCTCGTAGGTCGCGACGCTGGCCTGGAGCGACTGGAGCCGGAAGGTGATCGCGGCGCTGCGCGCCGGTGCCGTTCTCAGCGCCGCCATCCGCTTCCTGAACCGCTCGTGCGCCCGGGTCGGAGGCCGCTTCTCCATCCCAAGGAAGAACTGCTCGTACAGCCCCCGGAGCGCGTTGAGCTCCGACTCGACCTCGTCCACGTCCTGGGCCACCTCCGCCCAGCCCTTCGCCGCGGCCGCCGCGGCCTTGGCGAACGGGTCGTCGGGGCTGGAGGGAGACGCCATCGAGCCCCCAGGATTTCAACTGTCCGGGAAGCGGCGCAAGTCGGGGCAGGTGGGTTCCGCCCCCGCGGGGGACCGGTTCAGACCGGCTGTGCGCCCGAGGCGGATGCCAGCGCGCGGCTCTCCGCCGAGCGGCGGACCAGGAGCGTGACGCCGAGGGCGAACATCACCAGGGAGATGAGCTGGCTCGTGGAGATGTTCCACCAGGCGTCGAGCGGGATCTGCTCGACGAGCTTGTGGAGGGTGCCGCGCTCGAAATCTCCCCGGAACAGCTCCACCGTAGTGCGGATGATGGCGTAGCCGATGAGGTACAGCGCCAGGATCTGCCCGTGGAAGCGCCGGTACCGCCGGGCGATCATCAGCGCCACGAAGAGCAGCAGCTGGGCCAGCGACTCGTAGAGCTGCGTGGGGTGGATGGGCAGCGTCGTCCCGTGCTGCGCCACCCAGTCGCTGATCCGCATCGCCCCGGGCACCGGATGGTCGAACACCTGCCCGGTGGACGCGATGACCCAGCGGTTCAGCTCCTGGGACTGGACGCTCGCGGCGATCGCCCCGGAGACGTGGTGCCCGAAGACGTCGAGCGACTGCATCGGGAAGCGGACCGCCCAGGGCACGTGCACCGTCGCCGGCTTCCCCCAGCAGCAGCCCGCGGCGAAGCAGCCCAGCCGTCCGAAGGCCTGCCCCAGGGCCACCGTGGGAGCGATGACGTCCGCGAACCGGAGGAAGTTGATCTTCCGCTCGCGGCAGAACCACCAGACGGCCGCCGCCGCGCCGATGAGCCCGCCGTAGAAGACGAACCCGCCCCCCAGCGCGCCGAAGAGCCGGGAAGGATCCCTGAAGACGCTGCCCAGGCTGTCGAGGAACTCCTGCGGGGTGACGAGGATGAAGAGGATCTTCGAGCCGACGAACGAGCTGACGACCACCCACACCGCGAGGTCCATCACGTCGTTCCGCCGCTGGACGCCCTCGGCTCCGACCCACTCCCGCTCGGACAGCCGCGCCGAGACCATGATCGCCGCGACGAAGCCGGCCATCAGCATCAGGCCGTAGGTGTGGAGGGGCAGCCCCTCGCCCTTGCCACCGGGAAAGGCGGCGGGGGGAAGCGCATAGCGCAGGCCGAGGTAGAGGACGACCGCGAACAGCACCCCGTAGAGGGCCGCACGCTGGGTCCGCTCCTCGCGCGTGGGCGGGAGCTCCTTGCCGGACTTCCGGTCCATCCGGCCGGGCGCGTTCCGCCAGCCGGCCCAGATGCCGTAGCAGAGGAAGACGACCGCGAGCAGGTATGCCGCCCACCGGGCGAACGGGGTGTCGAAGTCGATCTGGATCAGCGTGGGCAGCACGGGCGAAGTCCTATCACCCCGCGGCAGGGGTCGCCTTTCGCTCGCGCCGGACGATCCCGTCGATCAGGAGGAGGATGACCCCCACCACGATCGCGCTGTCCGCCACGTTGAAGGACGGCCAGGTGTAGACCTCCTTCCAGTGGGCCTCGACGAAGTCGATGACGAATCCCCGCGCCAGCCGGTCAACCCAGTTGCCGAGCGCTCCCCCGAGCACCAGCGGCAGGCCCACCAGCGCCCAGCGCTCCTCCCGGGCGCCCTTGAGGCGGAGGTAGTAGGCGGTGATGAGCACCACCGCGCCGATCGAGACCAGGTGGAACAGCGGTCCCCGCGCTCCCGGCGGCAGCCGCCGGAACAGCCCGAAGGCCGCGCCGGGGTTCTCGGCGTAGCGGAGCATCAGGAAGTCGGGGCTGAAGACGATGGAGCGCTTCGGCCGGAAGTGCAGCCCGTCCCAGCCCGGAGCGGGAGCGGGCCCGTAGAGCGCGGCGAGGCGAGCGCCGACGGTGCCCAGACCGTCGAAGCGCGTGGTGAGCGTCGCCACCATGTCGTACTTCACCCACTGGTCCACCAGCACCAGGGCCAGCGCGCAGGCGTAGAGGATCACCAGCTTCCGGAGCAGCTCCGGATCGCGCGCCAGCGCCCCCGGAGTCCGCGGCACCACCGCCTCCTCCACACCCGGACCGGTCACGACAGGGCCTCCTGGCACTTGGGGCAGACCTCGGCGCCGGCGGCGACCTCCGGGGCGTAGGTCCAGCAGCGGGGACACTTCGCCCCGTCGGCCTTGCGCACCTCGATGCCCAGGTGGCCGGCCCCCGGCAGCGCCGCGGTCGCCCGCACCATCCGCTCGGTGGGCCGCGGCTCGAGCACCACCTGGCTCACGATGAGGAGCGTGGGGAGCGCAGCGAGGTGACGGGCGAGGAAGGCGTACCCCTCGGTGTCGGCGTGGAGCACCACCCTGGCCTCGAGCGAGCTCCCGATGAGCTTGTCACGCCGCGCCGCCTCGAGCTGCTGCTGCACGGCGGAGCGCACCGAGAAGAGGCGCTCGAAGGTCTCCATCAGCACCGCGTCCCTCTTCCCCGTCGCCTCCGGCAGGCCGGCGAGGAACACCGAGGGAGCCGGGCGGCCGGGAAGGTGCTCCCAGACCTCCTCGGCGGTGAACGAGGTGACCGGCGCGAGGAGCCGCGTGACGTCGAGCAGGATCCGGTGCAGCACGGTCTGCGCGCTCCGGCGGGCATGGCCGGCGGTCTTCCAGGTGTAGAGCCGGTCCTTGGAGATGTCGAAGTGCACCGCGCTCAGGTCGCTTCCGCAGAAGTCCACCAGCGCGTGGTACACGAGGTGAAACTCGTACTCGTCGTAGGCGCGGCGGACGCGGCCCACCACGTCGTCGAGGCGGGTCAGCACCCAGCGATCCAGCGGCAGGAGCCGGTCCTCGGGCACCGCGTCCTTCACCGGGTCGAAGTCGTGGAGGTTGCTCAGCGCGTAGCGGAGCGTGTTGCGGATCTTCCGGTAGCCCTCGGAGAGGTTGCGAAGGATGGCATCCGAGAGCCGGACGTCGTCCCGGTAGTCGGCCGCCGCCACCCAGAGCCGGATGATCTCCGCCCCCGACTGCTGGATGAGCTTCTCCGGCTTGACCGTGTTGCCGAGGGACTTGGACATCTTCCGCCCCTCGCCATCCACGACGAACCCTGCGGTCAGGACCTCCCGGTAGGGAGCCTGTCCCCGGCTCGCCACGCTCACCAGCAGGCTCGACTGGAACCAACCCCGGTGCTGGTCCGAGCCCTCGAGGTACAGGTCTCCCGGAAAGCCCATGTCGGAGTGCCGCTCGCTCACCGCGGCGAAGGCGCAGGCCGAGTCGAACCAGACGTCGAGGATGTCGGTCTCCTTCCGGAGCGACGTCCCGCCGCACGACTCGCACCTCAGGCCCGGCGTCGCGAACCGCTCCAGCGGCGCGGAGTACCAGATGCCGGTGCCCTCCTTCTCCACCTCCCCTGCCACCCGCTCCATCAGCTCGGGGTTCACCACCGACTCGCCGCATCCCTCGCAAAGGAGCACCGGGATGGGCACGCCCCAGGTGCGCTGGCGGCTGATGCACCAGTCGGGGCGGTTCTCCACCATCCCGCGGATGCGCGAGCGACCCCACTCCGGCACCCAGCGCACCCGGCCGTCGATCTCGCTCAGGGCGCGCCCGCGGAGGGTGGCGTCGAGCCCTGCGGTGTCGTCCAGCGGGCGGTCCATGGCGATGAACCACTGCGGCGTGGCGCGGAAGATGATGGGGTTGTGGCAGCGCCAGCAGTGCGGGTAGCTGTGCTCGACCGTGTCGCCCGGCCTGTTCAGGAGCACCCCGCGGTCGACGAGGATCTGCACCACCCGCGGGTTGGCGTCGAAGACCTTCACCCCCCGCAGCTCGGGCGGCTGGACGGTGTCGTCGTAGCGGCCATCGGCGAGCACCGGGTTGTAGATGTCCAGCCCGTAGCGCAGGCCGAGCTCGTAGTCCTCCTGTCCGTGGCCGGGCGCCGTGTGGACCAGCCCGGTGCCCTGCTCGAGCGTCACGTGCTCGGCGAGCACCACCACCCCTTGCCGGTCCGCGAGGGGGTGACGGTAGGCGAAGCCCTCCAGCTCCTTCCCGCTCGCGTAACCGAGGATCCGCCTCGGCTCGACCAGCGAGGCCGCCGAAACCTCGCCACCGCCCGCGGCCACCGTCTTCACCGCGAGCTGGTCCGGAGCGATCTCTCCCAGCACGCGCGGGAGGAGGTCCTTGGCGACGACCACCACCCGCGCCCCGAGGTCGTAGAAGACGTACTCCAGCCCCGGGTGCACCGCGATGGCCAGGTTGGCCGGAAGCGTCCACGGGGTGGTGGTCCAGATGACCAGGTCCACCGGCCTGCCCTGGAGCGCGGCGAAGGCCTCGGACAGGGACTCACGCCGGCGCTCGGGCAAGAGGCCCGGCGTGCCCCGCTCGGTACGAAAGGCCACGTAGACCGAGGGGCTCCGGTGATCCTCGTACTCGACCTCGGCCTCGGCCAGCGCCGTCTGGTCCGTGACGCACCAGTAGACGGCCTTCTTCCGGCGGTAGATGAGCCCGCGGCGCGCGATGCGGGCCAGCTCACGGAGCTCCTGCGCCTCGTAGGCGAAGTCCAGCGTGCGGTACGGCTCGTCCCAGAGCGCGAAGTTGCCCATCCGCTGACGGACCGCGGCCTGGAGGCCGATGTACTCGAGCGCGTACTCGCGGCAGGCCTCGAGGAACTGGTCCCGGGTGAGCTTCCGCCGGTCCACCTTCCGGTCGCGCAGCCGCTTCTCCACCGCCTGCTCGATGGGCAGGCCGTGGCAGTCCCAGCCGGGCCGGAAGGCGCAGAGACGGCCGGCCATGTTCCGGGACTTCACCACGATGTCCTTGAGCACGTGGTTCAGGGCGTGGCCGGCGTGCAGCTCGCCGTTGGCGTAGGGCGGCCCGTCGAGGAAGACGAAGCGCGGACCGTCGGCGTTCTTCCGGAGCAGGGCCCGGTAGGTGTCCTCCGCCTCCCAGCGAGCGAGGATGCGGGGCTCGAGCTGGGTCAGGTTCCCCTTCATGGGGAAGTCGGTGCGCGGCAGGTTGAGGGTCTGCTTCCAGCGGCTGTCGCCCGAGGCGTCGGACATGGCGGTGCAAAGAGGAGAAAGCCCGCTCGGCTAGCATCCTCCGTCGCTCCGCGCAAACCGCGCTCCGTCCGGGGGTGGTAGCGTCCGCGGCCCGCCCGTGGCCCCGCCCAGGAAACAGCGCACGAAGGCGCGGGAGCGTCGCGCCCCGGGCCGACCGGTGCCCGGTGCCCGCCGGGTGGTGGCCATCCTGAGCCGCAAGCGCTCGCTCTACTCGACGCGGCGGATGGTCGAGGCCATCCGCGCGCGAGGACACCGCCCGCTGGTGCTGGACACCCTCCGCTGCAACCTGGTCCTGACCTCGGGCGCGCCCCGCGTGGTGTTCCGGGGAGTCGAGCTGCGCGGGCTGGACGTGGTCATCCCCCGCATCGGCGCCTCGATCACCGGCTACGGCCTGGCAGTCGTCGAGCAGCTGGAGATGATGGGAGTCCCGGCGCTCAACGGCGCCCAGGCCATCGCCTGGAGCCGGGACAAGCTGCGCTGCCTCCAGCTGCTCGCCCGTTCGGGGCTGCGCATCCCGCGCACGGTGATGGCCCGCGACGCGAGCAACGTCACCAGGTTGGTGGACGAGGTGGGCGGCCTGCCGGCCATCGTCAAGCTGGTCCGGGGCACGCAGGGGGTAGGGGTGATGCTCGCCTCGACGATTCCGGAGCTCCAGGGAATCCTGGACACCTTCCAGGGGCTGGGCCAGGAGATCGTCCTCCAGGAGCTCGTCGCCGAGTCCCGAGGCCGGGACATCCGCGCCCTGGTCGTGGGGGGACGGGTGGTGGGCGCGATGCGACGCCGTGCCAAGCGAGGCGAGTTCCGGAGCAACCTCCACCGCGGGGGGCGGGGCCGTCCGGTGACGCTCGCGCCGCCCTACGTCGAGGCGGCGCTCCGGGCGACGGCGGTCGTGGGGCTGGAGGTCGCCGGGGTGGACCTGCTTGAGACGGAGGACGGCCCGACGCTCCTGGAGGTGAACTCCAGCCCGGGCTTCGAGGGGCTGGAGCGGGCGACCGGGCTGGACGCGGCCGGGGCCATCGTCGACCGGGCGCTCGCCCTCGTCCGTCCGCGGCACGCCGTGACGCGTCGAGCGCTCTGAGCCTCGCCCGGGGACGCGCCGGACCGTGCAGGCGGACGTGGAGTTCAGTCCGGGTGTGTGTGCTCGGCGACGCCATCTGCAGCCATTGCGGGGCAGCCTGGACGCTCGACGACGGGGCGTCGACGACACCGTTGTCGACCCTCGGCCGCGTTCTCTACAGTTCGGGCTCTCGCGCCCAACGCATGAGCCGCTCTCCCAAGCAGAGTCAGGTGCTGGTGTACCAGGACGTGCTCTGCCCCTGGTCCTGGCTCGCCGAGATGCGCCTCGTGCCGCTGCAGCGCGAGCTCGCGGACGTCTTCCGGTTCGTCTCCCGCCCCTATCCCCTCCGCCCCATGGAGTCGCTGCCGAGCGAGGAGGAGATCGCCCGCGCGGTGCGCGACCTCGAGGACGCGGCCCGGGAGCCCGAGTCGCTGCCCCTGCGGGCGGAGCTGTGGACGTCGGGAGACCCGCCGCGCTCCACGGTCGAGCCGCTCGCAGCGCTCGAGGCGGCGCGTCTGCAGGGCGAGAGCGCCCGGGTCGAGCTCCAGACCCGCCTCCGCCATGCGGCGCTCGAGCAGGGACTGAACGTCACCCGGCCGGACGTCGTCTTCGAGCTCGCGGCCCGGTCCGGGCTGCAGATGAACCGCTTCTCGGCTGCCTTCGGCTCGCCCCAGACCCGGCGGCTCATCCGCGAGGAGCACCGGCTGGCCCGCGGCCGGGGGGTCCGTCGCGTGCCGACCCTGGTCATCGCCAGCCGGTGGATGATCTCCGGAGTGCGGGCGACCGTGGAGTACCGCGATCTCCTGCTCGCCTGCGTCGGCAAGCTCGAGCGAGCCCGGACTCCGGTCCTCGAGCGCCTGGTCCACTAGAGGCCTCCCCTGAACACGGGTTTCCCCGGGGGCTGCGACCCGGCTGGACCGGTGCTATTGGTTGGGAACCCATGGAAGTATCCCTGTCCTCGGCCGGAACTCTTCGAGCGCTCAGACGACTGGTACGCGCCCTCCGCTTGGCCGACCGGGCCGCCGAGGCGCGCCTGGGCCTCAGCGCCGCCCAGCTGTTCGTCCTCGAGCGGCTCGCGGAGGGGCCGGCCGGTTCGATGGCCGAGCTGGCCGGCCGGACCTTCACCGACGCCAGCTCGGTCTCGGTGGTGGTGCAGCGCCTCGGCGCCCGCGGGCTGGTCGTCCGGGCGACCGCGCCGGACGACGCGCGACGCACCACCCTCCGCCTCTCGGCCGCCGGCAGGCGGCTCCTCGTCACCGCCCCGCGCTCTCCCCAGGCCGAGCTCCTCGACGCGCTCGAGCAGCTCAGCGCCGGAGAGCGGAAGGAGCTGGAGCGGCTCCTCGAGCAGGTGGTCCGCGGGATGGGCATCGACGAGAGCGCTCCCAGCCCCATGTTCTTCGAGGGGGAGCCCCGGCTCGGACGGCGCAGGGCGCGGACGCCGGGCGCGCGCGCACGGACGCGCAGCCGTGGCTGAGAAGACCTCGAGGACGAGCTCGACGACCGAGGGCCTCCCCGTCGCGCCGTCGATGGGCCCGGGACTGGCGTCGGCCCACATCGCGCCGCACGCCGCCAACGTGAACCGGCGGACGGTGCTCGTCTGCGCGCTCGCGATCGGGGTGGCGGTGATGGCCGCCGGCATCGCCCAGGTGCTCCAGCGGCTGATCGCGCTCGTGACCAACCTCGCGTTCCGGGGCACCGCCTCGCTCGAGGCCGTGGGGCCGACCACCTCTCACCTCGGCCCGTGGGTCATCCTCGTGCCTCCGCTCGGGGGAGTGCTCGTCGGCGTGATGGCCCGCTTCGGCTCGCAGGCGATCCGCGGCCACGGCATTCCCGAGGCGATGGAGCAGATCCTGAGCAACGAGAGCCGCATTCCCGCCCGGGTGATGTTCCTCAAGCCCCTCTCTGCCGCGGTGGCCATCGGCACCGGCGGGCCCTTCGGCTCCGAGGGTCCGATCATCGCCACCGGCGGGGCGATGGGCTCGGTGGTGGGCCAGATGCTCCCGGTCACCGCGGCCGAGCGGAAGACCCTGCTCGCCGCCGGCGCCGCCGCGGGCATGGCCGCCACGTTCGGGAGCCCAGTCGCGGCAGTGCTCCTGGCCATCGAGCTGCTGCTCTTCGAGTACCGGCCCCGCTCGCTCATCCCGGTCTCTCTCGCCGCGGCGACGGCCACGGCGGTGCGCTTCAGCTGGGCGGGCAGCGCACCGGCATTCCACAGCGCGGGGTTCACCGAGCCCAGCGGAGCCGCGCTCGTGCTCTACGTGCTGCTCGGCGCGCTGGTGGGCCTGGTCTCCGTCGGGGTGACCCGGGCGGTCTACCGCATCGAGGACGCCTTCGAGCGCTTCCCCGTCCACTGGATGTGGTGGCCGGCGCTCGGAGCCATCCCGGTGGGCGTCATCGGCTACTTCGTCCCCCGGACGCTGGGCGTCGGCTACGACAACATCGACGCGGTGCTGACCGGTGCGCTGGCCACCGGGCCACTCCTCGCGCTCTGCGCGTTCAAGTTCGTGAGCTGGTCCGTGGCGCTCGGCAGCGGGACGTCGGGCGGAACGCTCGCTCCCCTGTTCACCATCGGTGGGGCGCTGGGTGCGCTGGTGGGAACCGCGCTCGCCGCGCTGCTCCCGCGGGCCGGGGTGGACCCGCGTCTGGCGGCGCTGGTGGGGATGGCGGCCCTCTTCGCCGGGGCCTCGCGCGCGCTGCTGGCCTCGGTCGTCTTCGCCTTCGAGACGACGCGGCAGCCGCTGGGCCTGCTGCCTCTCTTGGGCGGCTGCAGCATGGCCTGGCTGGTCTCGGCCGCGCTCATGAAGCACAGCATCATGACCGAGCGGATCGCCCGCCGCGGCCGGGTGGTTCCCGCCGAGTACGCCGCCGACTGGCTCGCCCAGTGGCACGCCGGCGACTTCGCCACCCACCCGGTGGTCACCCTCCCCGCTGCGGCGACCGTGCGCGAGGCGCTGCGCCAGCTGGCGAGTGTCAGGCACCAGGGCTTCCCGGTCGTGCACCCCGAGCGCGGGGTGGTGGGCGTGGTGATGCGCCATCAGCTGCTCACCGCCGACCCCGAGCGGCGAATCGGCGAGGTGGTCCAGCGACCGGCGGTGACCGTCCGAGCCTCGGACACCCTCCGGCACGCGGCGGACGTCATGGCCAACACCGGGGTGGGCCGGCTTCCGGTCCTCTCCGACGGACCGCATCCGGTCCTGGTGGGGATGCTCACCCGCAGCGACCTGGTGGGCGCGCACCGGCCCCGCCTCAGGGCGGAGCGCGTCGCCGCACGCGCGCTCGCCAGAGGATGACGAAGGCCAGCGACGGGGCCGCGACGGCGATCAGCGAGACCACGACGTCGGGTACGCTGCGGATCCGGGGGACGTTCCAGGCCAGGACCTCGGCCAGCGTGACCACCGCGTCGAGCCCCACCGCCGCCACCACGATGCGGGAGAGCCGGTCGCTCCACCGCACCGCGAGCCGGAAGAGCGAGGCTGCGAGCACGACGTCGAAGGCCACCCAGGCCCAGCGCACCCAGGGCGCGGGGAAGTACCACGGGTCGGCCAGCGCGAGGAGCACCGTCCAGGGCACCAGGAGCGCGGCGAGCAGGCGAACCACCAGGGTGGGCCCCCGGAGCACGGTGCGAAGCCCGAAGGCGAGGAGGTGCTCCCGGGCGAACGCCTCCAGCAGGTCGAGCAGGGTGCGGACCGCTCCCTGCTCCGGAGGATGGACGAGGTGGATGGGCCGCCAGCGCGTGGGGCGCAGCCGGGCCTTGAACGCCCGCAGGCCCTCGAAGTCGAAGAGCACCGACCCGGCCGACCGCGCCAGGCGCAGCGCAGGGACGACCTGTCCCGCCAGCGGGGCGAGGCCGAGCGTCACCATCGGCGAGTCATCTCCCTCGGCCTCCGCCTCGGCGGTGCGTATCGCGTGATCGACCAGGAGCTCCGCGGTGCCGTTCGGCGCCCCGGGAGCCCTGATGAGGTTCTGCAGGAGCCATCCGGGGCGGGCGAAGATCGGCGCGGCGGTCAGGAACCCGACGAGGCGGCCCTCTTGCTCGGCGAGGTGCACGCGGTGCTCCTCCAGCAGGGTCAGCGGGTCCACCTGGACGAGGAAGCCCATCGGCGCCATCTCGTGCCGGCCGAGCCAGCCGGTCACCAGGGCCTCGAGCTCCCGACGGAGCGGGGACGACGTCGACGCGAGCTCGGAGGAAGCAGCGGTCCGCACGGCCACGCCCTTGGCCCGCGCACGCCGGAGCTGCTCGCGGAGGCTGGCGCTCTGCCGGAGCACCTCGGGCCAGCGGTCCGCATCCCACTCCGGCTGCTCGCCGACGAGGAGCGAGCGCCAGCCGAGCGACTGGACGACCCGCTCCTCCACGCCGAAGAAGCAGACCCGGCGACCCGAGGCACGGGCGGCGAGCTGGAACCGCCCGGCCACCTCGGCGAGACGTGACGGAGAGGTGAGCGGAGCACCCGCGGCGACCCAGGCCCGGCCGGTGTCCACGTACGCGACGCAGGCGTCCTCGTCGGCGAACCAGTAGCGGAAGCCGGGCTCGAGGACCTGGAACGAGGTGGCGTTCCAGCCATGTCGGCGGAGCACGGCGAGCACCCGCCGTCGCTCGGGGTCGAGCGCGGTCATGGGCCCGGTGTCCGC
>DATJVY010000105.1:0-15805 GCA_035501615.1 Myxococcaceae bacterium | reverse complement strand
CTTCTCTCCGAGCAGGTCCTCGAGGCGGTGGAGCTGCTGGCTCACCGCCGACTGGGAGCGGCCGACCTCCCGCGAGGCGCGGTGGAAGCTCCCCAGCTCGTCCGCTCTCACCAGCGTTCGGAGCACGTCCAGGTCGAGGTGCGTCGGAGCCATCATGCGTTTCCAGGAAAGAGTTGCTTCCAAACTATTCGATTGTCCGAAGGATGTCCCGCGACCGAGGATGCAGGCCATGAGAGACCTGACGCTTTCCATCGGTGGGTTCACGAGCCTGGTCCTGCTGGCGATGGGGGTCACCTCCGGCGGGGCCAGGGCCGAGGAGCAGCCCTCGGCGCTGGCGGGGTCCTGGACCCTCGTCGCCGCCGACGTCCTGCACCCGGACGGGACACGCGGCCGGGACTACGGGGGCAGTCCACGGGGCCTGATGATCGTCGACGCCCGGGGCCGGTACTCGGCGCAGATCTACAAGAGCGAGCGTCCCAGGTTCGCGGCCGGGGACAAGCAGAAGGGAACGCCTGCCGAGTTCGAGGCGGCCGTGATGGGCTCCAGCTGCCACTTCGGGACCATCGAGATGGACCCCGGCCGGAAGACGCTGACCTACCACATCGAGGCCTCGTCCTTTCCGAACTGGGAGGGAACGCAGCAGGTGAGGGAGTACGAGCTGAAGGGTGACGAGCTGAGCTACCGGGTTCCCCCGAGGCCCAACGGGGATGTTCCCATCTCCGTGTGGCGCCGCCTGAAGTGACCGTCGCCTCGCGCTGGACGGCGACGATGCGGAAGCGCGCAGCAGAGTAGGTTCGGCCCCGTCCGCCTCCCGATTGGTCGCCCGCCCGCATCCCCTCCACGCATCCCTTGACAGGCATATGCCTCAGTAGGTATATAAGCCGCGTGGAATCTGCCTTCGCAGTCCTCGCCGAGCCGAACCGGCGCGCCATCCTGAGCATGCTGTCCACCTCCGAGCGCTCGGTGGGCGAGCTGGTGCACCGGCTTCGCCTGCCGCAGCCTGCCGTTTCCAAGCACCTCAAGGTGCTGCGCGAAGGCGGGTTCGTCGAGTCGCGCGTGGAGGCCCAGCGCCGCGTCTACTGCCTCAATCCCGGACCGCTCCAGGAAGTCGACGCGTGGCTGGCGCCGTTCCGCCGCTTCTGGTCGAAGCACGTCGATGCCCTGGAGCGGCACCTCGATCGGATGGAGAAGGCCTCCCCCGCGAAAGGAAGGAAGCGGACATGAGCAACCGTGAGCCGTACGTGCCCGGCGCCGCCTCCGGCGCCGAGATCCGGAAGGAGGGGGAGAGGTGGACGCTCGTCCTCGTCCGCGACCTTCGCCACCCTCCGGAACGGGTCTGGGAGGCGCTGACCGATCCCGAGCATCTCCAGGAGTGGGCCCCGTTCGATTCCGACCGGAGCCTCGGCACCGCCGGCGTCGCCAGGCTCTCCACGGTGGGGGCGCCCACGCCACAGGTCTCCGAGAGCCGCGTGAAGCGGGCCGACGCCCCCAGGGTGCTCGAGTTCAACTGGGGAGGACAGGACATCCGCTGGGAGCTGGAGCCGCTGGGAGCCGGCGGCACCCGCCTCACCCTCTGGCACAACATCGACCGTCGCTTCATCTCGATGGGAGCCGCTGGCTGGCACATCTGCCTCGACGTGCTGGATCGCCTTCTCACCGGGCAGCCCATCGGACGCATCGTCGGTCCCGAGGTCATGAAGTTCGCCGGCTGGCAGCGATTGAACGCCGAGTACGCGAAGCAGCTTGGCGTCGAGGCCGCGAGCTGGTCGACGGGAACGCCGAAGGGCTGAAGCAAGGGAGGACACACCTCATGGAATCGGCGCTTCAGGAACCGGCCCTCGTCGCCGCGGCGCGCACCCTCAGGGCCAGGACCCTCCTCTACTGGATCGTCACGGCTGCCTTCTGCGTCCAGATGTGCTTCACCGCCTACGCGCAGCTGCGACTGCCCCAGGCCGCAGAGGCGTTCACCCACCTCGGCTTCCCCGCCTACTTCCGGGTGGAGCTCTCGCTGGCGAAGCTCCTCGGCGTCGCGCTGCTGCTGGCAGCCGTGCCGGCGCGCCTCAAGGAGTGGGCCTACGCCGGCTTCGCCATCGATCTCGGCTCGGCGGTCATCGCGCACCTCTCAGTGGGGGATGGCCCGGAGGCGTGGGGCTGGGCGGTCACCACCGGGCTGCTCTGGGGGTTCTCGTACATCTTCTGGCGCCGCCTGCCTCCCCGCGGCGCCCGGGCGTCGGGCTCGTAGCCGCGAAGCGTCACCGCCGAGCTGGCTCCCCGGCCCCCGGCCTTGGCATTCTCCTCGCCCGAGGAGGGTGGACATGCCCGGTTACGTGATCGCGATGCTCGACGTCACCGACGCTGCTGCGTACGAGCGGTACAAGGCCGCCGCCCCGCCCACCATCGCCGCCGCCGGGGGGCGATACCTGGCCCGCGGTGGGGAGAGCGTCCTCGAGGGCAAGCACGACGGACGTCGGGTGGTCATCCTGGAATTCCCCAGCGTCGAGGCGGCACGCGCCTGGCACCAGGGGAGCGCCTACGCGGAGGCGCGGAAGATCCGCGAGAGCTGCGCCCGCGGCGTCACGTTCCTCCTGCTCCCCGGCATCCCGTAGCCGTGCCGCTCCTCGGCCTCGGGCTCGCGCTGGTTCTCGCCGCGGATGGAGGAACGCCACGGCCGGTGGGAGGCGACGCGTTCGACCGGATGAAGGTCCTGGTCGGGGAGTGGCAGGCCGATCTCCCCGGGTTCGGCACGATCAGCAGCTCGATCCGCCTGGTCTCGAACGGGACGGCTCTCGAGGAGACCCTCGGGACACCGGCCGACAACGAGGTCTCGTTCTACACCCGGAGCGGTTCCGGCCTGCTCCTCACCCATGTCTGTGCGCTGACACCGGACGGGCACGTCGCGCGGCTCAGGACGGGACCCGTGGTCGGAACGGCCCCGAGAGTTCTCGAGTTCCTGCTGGTCGGCTCCTCGAACCTGCACTCGCCGGCGGCACCACACATGCGGCGGGTCGTCCTCACCTTCGTCGATGGCGACCACTTCTCTGAGGAGTGGACGAAGACCGAGGCCGGCAAGGACACCGTCTTCGAGCTGAGGTTCTCGCGCCGCTGACCCCGGTGGTCCCTCGAGAGAGGGCTGCTCGCGGCTCAGAACGCGACGCCGCTGGCGGGCTTCGTCGGGCGCGGGGAAACCGCACCGTGGCCCTCGCTTCGCGGCTGCAGCACGGCGTCGAGCGAGAGACTGCCCGGTCCGGCGATGAGCAGGAAGAGACAGGACATGAGCTGCGCGTAATCCGAACGCGTCTCGTGGAACACGGCCCACCAGCCCGTGAACGGCGGCGAGGGGGGCTTCGGGAGCGGCGACGTCCCGAAGAACAGCCCGACCTTCGTCGAGAGGATGGCCACCACCATCTCCACGATGAATGGCGCGCTGATCAGGCGTGTCCCCAGTCCGCTCACGAGGAGCAGCCCGCCGACGATCTCGAGGATGGCGATCGCAGGCGCGAGCACCCCGGGCATCGGCATCCCCAGCTTGGTGAACCGGCCCACGCCCTGGTTCACGTAGACGAACTTGAGCAGGCCCTCTGAAAAGAAGACCCCGCCGGCCATAAGCCGGATGAGGATCGAGGCCGCCGGTCCCGAGGTCGGCGGGTGAGTGAAGAAGCGGACGAGACTCTTGAGATTCATGGACCGATCTCCCGAGGCACCCGCGTGTGGGGCGCCGATCAGGCGTACAGATTCGACGAGCGCCCCGTCTATTCCCTCGGACGGGGAAGGTCCAGGCGATGGCGGGTTGACAGTGGGTCCGCGCTTCCGCGGGCGGTGGTTGTTCGCGGGACGACCCATCGACTAGGAGGCGTCCCTCGAGGTCTCCCGCACCCAGGAGGGCACCCATGAGGACGAAGCCGAGACACGTTCCGGTGATCGAAGCTCTGCTGGCCGGAGCGCTCTCTCTCGCGGCCCCGGCATCGGCGCAGCAGCGCCCGGCCATCGCGGAGCAGATCGCCAAGGCCTACGGCATCGACTCCTGGGGCCAGATCGAGGCGATCCGCTACACGTTCACCCTGGACGGCGGGCCGAAGTTCAAGCTCCACCGCTCGTGGGTCTGGGAGCCGAAGACCGACACCGTGACCTACGACGGTGCGGACAAGGAGGGAAAGCCGTTCAAGGTCACCTACGCGCGGTCGCAGCTCGGGAGCCAGGTCACATTCGTGAAGGAGGGCGTGGATCCCAGCTTCTTCAATGACCAGTACTGGCTCCTCTTTCCGTTCCACATGATCTGGGACACCGGAGCGACGGTCGAGGACGCGGGGATGGCGAGGTTGCCGCTGGGGAAGGGCTCCGCTCGGAAGGTCGTGGTGAAGTATCCCTCGGAGGGCGGGTATCTGCCGGGGGACACCTGGATCCTCTTCGTCGGGCACGACAATCGGGTCAAGGAGCTCGAGTTCCATCGCGGGGGAGCGTCGAAGCCGTCGCTCGTGAAGGCGACCTGGGCCGGGTACAAGAAGGCCGGACCGCTGCTCCTCTCGCTGGACCACCACGGAACGGCCGACGGCGGTCCGTTTCGTCTCTTCTTCACCAACGTGGCCGTCAAGCTGGCGGGGTCGAGCGCCTGGATGGTGCCGAAGTAGGGCTCGCGGCAGGCAGAGCCGCGGGCGATCGTCAGGGCGACACCGTCGACGGCAGCGGGCCCGATCGCCGGTGCTCTCTCCGCCTCGTCCAGAGGACCGCACCGAGCAGCGCCCCGTACTCGACCAGGAGCGCCCAGGCGGGCATCGCCCAGGGAACGCCGACCAGCCGCCATACCACGTAGGTGGTGAGGATCGAGACCGTCCAGATCGTCAGGGGGAACGTCCGCGGGACGACGAGGAAGGGCGCCAGCCAGAGCAGGTACCAGGGATAGACCAGGGGCGCACAGAGGAGCGCCGCGGCCATCGGCCACGCCCATGCCTGCGGTGCCTCGGGCGAGAGCCGCCGGCGCGCCCAGACGGCGACCGCGAGCCCGGCACACACCGCGAACGCGGTGGCTGCCGTGGGGCCGGCGATCGCGGCGACGACCGAGAAGACGGGCCCGTTGAAGCGGAAGCGGTCGATGACCTCGGGCACGGATCCGATCGGCAGGTGGTGGCGGTCCCAGAAGGGCAGGTAGAGCGCCAGCAGCACGGCGAGCCCCGCCCCGACGTGCCGGAGCGAGACACGGCGCCACAGGAGGGGGAGAAGGACGACGGGGAGAGGCTTCACCGCGACCGAGAGCGCGAAGGCGATGCTGCCCGCCATCGCCCGCCCGCGAGTGAAGGCCAGGGCGGCGGCCGCGACGAGGAGCGCACCGACCACGTCCACGTGGCCATGGCGGGCGACCTCGAGCGAGACGAGTGGGCTCCAGAGGTAGGCGAGCGTCCAGCCAGGATTCGCGCCGCGGGCGAGGAGCGATCTCCAGACGACGAGCCCGAGGAGGGCATCACAGAGGAGGGCGGCCAGCTTCACGGAGCGCGCCGACTCGGCCGCCATCGTCGCCAGGAGGAAGAAGAGCTGCGCACCCGGAGGGTAGGGGCTCGGCACGTCGGGGTTGTTCAGCGGCCAGCTCTCGGGCGTCCGCAGGGTCGCGTACGCCGGGTCGGCCGGAACCACCCCGTAGGGGCTGAGGCCTGCCCGGACGAGGTGGGCATCCCAGACGTAGCGGCGCAGGTCGGCGGCCGGCTCGGGCGGCGCGAGCACGAGGGGGACGCGCCAGGCCAGGGCCAGGGCGGCGCAGACGAGGAGCGCGCGGCCCGAGGGGCGGAACCCGTTCGCGACCTGGTACAGCGACACGAGCCACCCGGTGGCGGCGACCGCGAGGAGGACGAAGAAGGTAACCGAGCCGTCCGCCGGTCGAAGCAGGCCGAGAGCGAGGAGGGCGAGGAGGGTGGTGGCGCCACCTCCCCACACTCCCCAGCTGGCGCGGATCGAGCTCGTGGCGCTACCCGGTGCGTCCGGAGTCGGAGTCGTGCGCGGCCAGCGGCCACGACGCGAGCAGCGCGGCGGTGCGAGGCGCCCGTGCGGGCTCGGTGCGGAGCGCGGCTGCCAGCCGGAGGACGTCCGCCGGCACGTCGACGTCCCACCAGGGCTCGGTGAACGCCACGGAAAGTCCGAGTGCCCGGGCGTTCCCGAGCAGGGCATCGCGGGCGGTCCCCGTGCCCAGCGTCGCGGGGTCGAACAACCGGGGGTGCATCGCCGACGCCCCGACCAGGTGGTAGCCGCCGTCCTCGGTCGGGCCGACCACCACGTCGTTCGTCTCGAGGAGATCGAAGGCCGAGCGAAGGATCGCCAGCGGCAGGTGCGGGCTGTCGCTGTCGACGGCGACGACCCGCCGGAAGCCCGGAACGAAGTGGTCGAAGGCGGAGACGAGCGCCGCGGCGAGCCCGGTTCCCCGCTGCCCGACGACGTGCACGCCCCCCGACAACCGGGCCTGGATATCGGCCACGTCCTGGGCGGGGCAGAGGACGGCCACGTGGACCGCGGGGACCGCCCCGGCCAGAGCCAGCGTGTCACGCAGCATGCACTCCGAGAGCTGGACGACCTCTCGTGGAGAGTAAGCTCCGGCCAGCCTCGTCTTCACCGAGCCTTCGCGGGGCGCCTTCGCCATGATCACGACGGCGCCGCGGATCTCCTCCGCTCCGGACCTGGCTCCACCCGGGCTCATGTCGCCCGTCCCGGTTCCGTGGGGCTCGCCGGCTCGCGCAGCCGGTTCTTCACGATGCCGGTGAGGATGTGCCAGGCGGCGCCGATGGAGCCTCTCCAGGTTCCGCTGATCTTGGAGACACCGATGCGCGGGTGGTAGCTGACCGGGACCTCCACCACCCGGTATCCGCGCATCGTGCCGCGGGTCGGCAGCTCGACGGCCCACCCGTAGGTCATCTCCTGCAGCGCGAGCGTCCGCAGCACCTCGAGTCGCGCGGCCCGGAACGGTCCGAGGTCGGTCAGCGGGACGCCGTAGAGCCAACGGATCAGCGTCGCCGCGAGGCGGTTGCCGAACACGGCGTGCCAGGGCATCGCGCCGGGCTCGAGGCCTCCAGCGAGCCGCGATCCGAGGACGATGTCGGCCCGGCCCTCGCGGATGGGGTCGAGCACGCGGCTCAGCTCGCGAGGACGGTCGCTGTAGTCCCCGTCGAGGAAGACGACGACGTCGGGAGCGTTCGCGGCTCCAAGGCCGGTGATGCAGGCGCGACCGTAGCCCCGCCGCGGCTCGACGATGACCTGGGCGCCATTCGCTGCGGCGATCTCGCGGGTCCCGTCCGTCGAGCCAGCATCGACGACCAGCACCTCGGTCACCAGCGCGGCCGGAATGTCGGCGAGGACACGCGCGATGGAGCTCGCCTCGTTGTAGGTCGGGATGACGACGCTGACCCGCACTCCGGTCGACCTATCCGAGGCGCCAGCCCGGAGTCCGCCGCACGAGCACTGCGTCCACGCCCCAGGTGCGCCCGGCCCGCGCCCAGGCGACGCAGAACGCGACGACGACGTACATCGCCAGCTCCCAGGGCCAGGCGGCGCCGATCTCCGAGAGCCAGAGGCTGAAGAGGAACGCTCCGGCGACGAGGCCGACGACGCGCGTCGCGACGCCCGCGATCAGGAGAACGCCCAGCCCGAGCTCGGTCATGGCCTGCAGCGGCCCCGCGATGCGGGCGTTGGCAGCCGCCATCGCCTCGACGCTCTTCCACAGGGCTGGGGCGTGTCCGTTCTTCAGATAGAAGTCGATGACCCCCTTGTACCCCGCCGGGGAATAGGCGCCCTTGCTCAGGTTCTCGAGGAAGGTCGAGAGGAGCATCAGGCCCAGCACCACCCGCAGCACGGCCAGCGCGCGCTCCGGGTGAGTGGCCCCGATCTGCTGGCCGTGGTCGTCCAAAGGATCCCTCCTTCTCCCTTGGTTCCTTCGAGGCGTGGATTCGTGACCCTAGCTCGCGAGTCTCGCCGAAACCAGCCATCGCATGGTGAACGGATCACGCGCAGCGGAAGACGCTGGCCAGCGTGGTGGAGAAGCGCCGCTCCTCGGCGAAGGCGAGCCGCACCGCCTCGATTGCCCCCGCGAGCGGGAAGCACCGGGCGGTGACGAAGAAGTCCTGGTCCGTCGCCCCGACCGGATGCCAGTAGACGCCGGTCGCGGTGAGCGTCACCTCCGGGACCAGATCCGAGCGGGAAAGGGCGACCCCCTCCTCGGCGAACCCCCGCAGCGCGACGCGGCGCAGGACGCAGTCCTTCTGTGGGATGCCCTCGCGCTCGACGAAGGCCTGGAACTCCTCCTCGGCCCGGGCATCGGGCACGGTCGAGGCCAGCCGGACGCGGAAGCCCTCCTCGCGCGCGATGGCGATGCCGGTCCGGGCCTTCTCCCAGCTTCCCTCGCCGCGATGCTGATCGTGGAGCGCGGGGGTGGGGCTGTCGAGGCTGATCTGGAAGACGACACGGTCACGCGGGAGGCCGCGGAGGGACAGGCGGCGCTTGCCGGAGAAGAGGAGGCCGTTGGTGAGCACGGTCGTGGGCAGCGCCTTGGCACAGGCCAGGAGCAGCTCCTCGATGTCTCCCCGGAGAAAGGGCTCGCCACCGGTGACGAGGATCTCCCGGACGCCGGCAGCGGGCGCCTCGGCGGCGGCGCGCTGGACGTCCCCCAGCGGGAGAATCCGGGGCTCCGCCCGCGGCGAGGAGCGGACGCAGCAGTAGTCACAGGCGAGGTTGCAATCGAAGTTGCTGTAGAGCCAGAGCCGCGACCCGATGGCAAGTGCCTCGTCGTACGAGCGCGGTGCGCCCTTGCGGACGAGAAACCGGCTGGTCTCGCCCTCCGCGATCACCTCGACGATGGAGTTCCCCGTGAAGCGAGCCCAGCGGTCGAGGTCGGGCCCGAGATCGGCCGGTCCCTGGAGCGAGAGGACCTCGCCGTCGGCGAGCTTCTGGAGCTCCGCGAGGAGGTCGTTCAGCAGCCCGGTCGAGAAGTCCTTTGCGCCCGCTCGAAGCTCGGCCCTGTGGCGCGGGGAGCCCATCGTCAGCCGGACCGTGCGAGGAAGCCCTGCCGGTTCGCCGCCTCGCGGAGCGAGTCGTAGCCCTCGGTGCGGGGGGCCACCCATTCCTTCAGCCCCTCGGCATCGAGGATGGGCTTGAGGTGCGGCTTGCCGTTCATCGCGAAGAGCGCGTCGGTGAACCGCTTCGCGTCCTCGGCGGACAGGCCGACCCGCGCGGTGAACATGCAGTGGTGGTAATGCGGAGAGGACCAGATCGACTCCACCGCGCCAGCCGGGACGAGCTGGCCCGTGCGGACGCCTGCCCAGAAGGGACTGCCCACGGCGCCCGCGTCGGCCTCGCCGTTGAGGACGGCCCGGAGGACGTCGACCTCGCTGGTCCCGGTGTCTCCGTGCTTGCCGAGATCGGTGTCGAAGCGGAGCGATCGGTAGTCCCGGCCCTCGACCAGCCCGGCCTGGGCCAGGAAGTGTACCGGAAGGATGGCCGCGTGACCGCTGTCGCGGCTTCCGAGCGCGACGCGCTTGCCGCGCAGGTCCGGGAGCTGCCGGATGCCGCTCCCGGTGCGAACCACGATCTCGGTCCACCACTCGAGGTCGGTATCCCGCATCGCCAGCGGGCGGCACTTGCCGCCGCTGAGGTGGTCGGCCTGGAGATAGGCGAGGTTGGTGTTCCAGGCGATGTCGATGCGTCCCGCGATGAGCGCGGCCACCTGCGCCTCGTAGCTCAGGTACAGCACGACCTCCACCGGGATGCGGGCCTCGTCGCGGAAGTAGGTGCGGATGCCCTCCCAGATCCCGACGACCTTCGGGTCGTATGCCACGGCGCCGACGGTGATGGTGTCGAGCATGGCTCAGAACAGCGGGATGCCGAGCAGCGACTTTCCGATGAACTCGCGGAGCACGTCCACGGTGGGCGCCATCACCGAGCCGGCGTGCGCATCCCGGAAGTAGCGCTCGATCGAGGTGTGCTTCGAGAAGGCCGCGCCTCCGCAGGCGTGCATCGCGCTCGAGGTCACCCGGATCGCGGTCTCCCCGGCGGCGGCCTTCACCTCGAGGACGCGGAGCATCGTGCTCGGCCCCGGGTTCTCGAGAGCACCGACGCATTCGTCGACGCGGTGGGCGAGACCGTCGGTGTCGATCTGCATCTGGGCCAGCGTCTGGCGCAGCGTAGGAAGCGCCTCTCCGAGCGAGGTGTTGCCCAGATGCTCGAACTTGCTGGTCTTCAGATGGGAGACGGTCGCCGCGACGACGGCCCGGCAGATGCCCAGCGAGACGGTGGCGCTGGCCAGGTTGAACCATGGCAGCACGACGTTCAGCTTCGTGGCGAAGCCGCCGCCCTCGTCGGTGAGCCGGCGGTCGTCGGCGACCGCCACCGCTTCGAGCGTCATGGGGGACGACGCCGTCGCGCGCAGGCCCAGGCCGTCCCACGGAGCCGAGACCCGCATCCCGCTCGCAGACCGCGGCACGAGGTACAGCGTGGAGTCGGTGGGGCCCCTCCCCTCGGGTGAGAGGGTGGTCACGACGTAGCTGTCCGCGACGCCGGCGCTGGTGACCCAGGACTTCTTCGCGCTGATGTGAACGCCCTGCCCGTTGCGAGAGGCCCGGGAAAGCGGTGCCCAGAAGTGGCTGCGGGATCCGGCCTCGCTGAAGGCGAGGGTGGTGAGGTGCTTGCCGCGGGACATGTCCGACAGCGCGGCCTCGAAGACCGGGCTCCGGCCCGCCTTCGCTCCGGCGGCGATCACCTCGGTGGCGCAGACGTGCATCATGTAGACCATCGCCACCGACGGGTCTGCCTCGGCGAGGACGGCGTTGACCTCCGCGAACGTGCGGGGGCCGAGGCCCGAGCCCCCGAAGGCGGGGGGGACGGTGAGGGCCAGCAGGCCGGCTTCCCCGAGAGCGGCGATGGCATCGACGGGGAAGCTTCCGGCCTTGTCGAGGTCGTGTGCGGCGGGGCCAACCTTCGACGCGGCGATCTCGCGGGCCCGGGCGACGGCGCTGCGGTGATCCGGTGGGGCCATTGCTCCCTCCTCGGTTTCAGGCTGGATAACCTCGGGCGTGGTGTTTCGTCCACCGGTCTCGTTGGACGGACATCTCAGAGGATCTCGTGGATGGTGTAGATCGGGCCCTCGGCGCGTCGATCGCCGGTGGAGACGGCGAGCAGGCGGTTCAGGAAGGCGTACCTCGGCTCGGCGGTCTCGAAGCGAGGGATGGTCCGGAAGTAGTACCGGGCGGGATCGACCGACTCGCCGCGCCCGAGGGCAGCGATCACCTCCGGCGGCCCGTGACGGAGGCCGAAGGACGTCAGGTGGATGAGAGCCCCGTCGTCGGTCTCGAGCGTGAGGCGCAGGTCCAGCTCGAGGACGCCGTCTCCCCGGAGGAGCGTCCAGTCCCCACCGCCGGGCAACACCTTGCCGCGCAGCCGTGGGCCCTCGAATCGGCCGTCGACGATGGGGACCGTCACGCGGGTGCCCAGCGGCACGGTGCCGATCCTCTGCGGGCTACCGACCTCGACCTGCAACGTCATCAGGAGACGCGATTCCATCGCTTCCCTCGTCGCTAGGAGACGAGCTGCTGTCCGCCATCGATGTCGTAGGTCGCGCCGGTCAACGCGGTGTCGATCATGATGTGCACCGCCAGCGCGGCGACGTCGGCATGGTGCTCATGCGAGGAGCACCCAACGGCCGCCGGCCGTGGCGACGATGACGAGGTTCATGGCCAGGAGCATGAGGTCGTAGTGCCAGCCGCTGGCCTTCTCTCCCCAGAAGCCCAGCTTCCACTTGAACGCCTTCTTCTGGATCGCTCCCAGGCCGACGAGGATCAGGCCGAGGGCTGCGGGCTGGACGAGGACTCCGGTGACGACACCCAGGCTTCCCAGCGCCTCGGCGGCGCCCAGCGCCCGTGTCGAGGAGGGGCTCAGCTCGATGCTCTTCGCACGGCCGACCGGATCCTTCAGGTGGTAGTAGCCGCTCGCGCCGAAGACGATGGCCACGACCAGGCGCAGGACGAAGAGCGCGGCGTCCTCGAAGCTCAGCAGCCAGGGGAAGACGACGTGCACGTTCATGATTCCCGTCTGTGCGTGGTCGACCGGAAGGCGGGGAGCCTCCCCTGGCTCTCGGGGTCGATGTCCACTCCGAGCGAGGCGCCGGGGCCGGCGTGTCGTTGACTACTCCACGCTCCCAGCCACGGTGGCCTGCGTCCTGCTCACCGTCCGCTGTGCCGGCGGGCGGCGGGGCACCTCTCGAGAAGGGAGTCGCGGGGCGGGAGGTCGCCCTTCCCGTCGCTGTGGTCGGCGATGGCCGCCCAGACCTCGAGCATGCGCGGGCAGTCGTACCTCTCCTGGAGGCTGGAGCAGCACCCGAACTCGGCATCGTAGGCGTAGGCCCGCCGCAGCAGCTGTCGGTCGCGGGTCTCCAGCGCGGACCGCTCCATCGAGCGGCCCCAGAGCCCGACGACCAGGATGCTCGCCAGGCCCAGGAGGAGCGGGATCCGGAAGCGCGCGGCAACGACTCCCAGCCGCTCGAGCGGCTCGAGCCGGTCCCGGTCCTCCACGACCTTCCCGCCCTCGACTCGCAGCGACAGGAGGCACTTGCCCGGGCCCTGGCCCCCGTGCTCGAGCGTCCAGCGCAGCACGAGGAAGACGGCGGCCGTCATGGCGAGGAAGACGAGCATCCGGGTGATCGGGGACGGGCCATGGGCGAGCCGCGCCGGAAAGCCGTTCGCCAGCAGTGGCCCGGAGCCCCACTCCAGGGCGAGGACGTGGGCGGGGAGGGCGGCGATCGCCCCCGCGAGGAGGAGGTCCACGAGGGATGCGCCGAGGGTGCGCGCCTTCACGCGGCGCCTCGCTCTCTGGCGATCTCGTTCGTGGCCCGGACGGCGAAACCGACGTCCTCCTGGAGCCGGCGCAGCTCGCGCGACACGCCGGTGTCCCCGGGGGCGGTGGCGAGGTCGAGCCGGGCGACGGTGGTCTCCAGCGCTGCCGAGATGCGCAGGAGCTGGCTCATCGCCAGGGCCTGGGCCCTCTCGAGCTCCCCGGACTCGCGGCACGCCTGCTCGACCTCGGCGATCGCCTGACCCAGCTCCGCGGCGTGCTCGGGCTCGGCCGTGGCTCGGCTCCGGAGCTCCTCGAGCCGCGCGAGCAGGCGTGGCTCGTCCACGACCGTCATGCGGTCCAGGCGCCGCTGCACGTCTCCGGCGATGTCCAGCGCCCGCACGGTGAGCTGGACGGCCTGCAGTCGCGGCTCGTCGAACAGCATCTGGACCGACGGCGGCGCCTCGCGGAACGAGCGGTGCAGGATCAACGTCCGCTCCACGAGACGGCGCACCGTCGCCTGCAGCGCGCGATCCTTCAGCTGCCGGAGCGTGGCCCGGTAGCGCGCCCCGAGGCCGGCGGGAAGGGGGAAGGGCTCGGCGGTGACCGGGACGGTGGCCAGCGCCGGCACGAGCCGGTGGGCGTTGCGGAGGATCCAGGCGGCGGCCACCGGACCGCCGACGCCCACCCCGAGGAGAAGGGGCAGGTGGGAGGTGGCGCCGTCGCGCACCGAGAGGACGACGCCGGCGCCGAGCAGGAGCGCCCAGGGGACCATCAGCCCCAGGAGGAAGAGCCAGCGCGGCACGCTGGACCGGTGGAGGAGATCGGCGGTTCCGTCGGAGATGCGGCGGATCTCGACCTGGAGGTCATGGGGCAGGCAGCGCTCGCGGAGCAGCCGCGCGACCGGCTCGCCCACCTCCTTGAGCAGCAGTCGCGGAACGTCGCGGGCGATGGCCGCGTCGGCCCGCTCCAGCGCCGAGCGAGGGGTTGCGCCCACCGAGCGCACGATCTCCCGCAGCGCTGGGATCGTGCCCGGTCCGGGCGCTCGGGTGAGCAGCACCAGGTGGTCGCCGGCGGCGACGTTGCCCGCCTCGCCACCGCACGCCGGACAGATCGGCCAGCCGGGGTCGCGCGGCTCCCCGCAGGCGCTGCACACGCCTGCCGCGGCCGGGGGCTCGTCGTTGCTGCGGTCCAGCGCATCCACCACCGCCTCCGCGGTCGGGAACCGGTATGCGGGCGCCTTGGCCAGGAGCCGATGGATCACGGCGCACAGGCGGGGGGGGAGGGCCGGCCGGAGCGAGGAGAGGGGCGGCGGTGGTTCGGACAGCTGGCGACGGAGGAGCTCGAAGGTCGAGCTCCCGGTGTAGGGGAGCCGCCCGGAGAGCGCCTCGTACAGCGCCACGCCCAGCCCGTAGAGATCGGCACGGCCGTCCACCGGGCCGCCCTCGATGAGCTCCGGCGCGGCGTAGTCCGGAGTGCACACCAGCATGCTGCGGGTGGTGAGGCCGGCCGCGGCGTTGGTCCGGGCGAACCCGAAGTCGAGCAGCTTGACCGCGCCGTCGTCGCAGAGAAACACGTTCTGCGGCTTGAAGTCGCGGTGAACGACGCCGGCGGCATGGGCCGCGCCGAGGCCGGCGAGGCAAGCGCGCGCCACGCGTTCCACCTCGGCCGGGGGGAGCGCGCCCGAGGCGAGGATCGCGGACTTCAGGGTTCGACCCTGGAGAAGCTCCATGGAGATGGAGAGGCCGTCCTCGTCCTCGAACAGCGCGTCCATGTGGACGATCGAAGGATGGCCCACGGTACGGGCCACGGCCGGCTCGCGGCGGAAGCGCTCGCACACCACCGGGTCCGCGCGCAGATGGGGATGGAGGACCTTCAGCGCGCAGAGCCGACCGGTCGTGAGGTCGCGGGCGCGGTGCACGGTGGCCACGCCTCCGGCGCCGGCCACGGAGATCAGCTCGAATCGCCCGTGCAGGGGCTGCACGGGCGGAGGCTACCATGCGTGCCGCGGGGCTCCGGTCGTGGTGGTCATGGTGGCCACCGCGACACACCCGCGGCTGCAGTGCCGCACCCCGCTTCGCCGGGTCAGAGGAGCTCCCGTGCGCGCGTCACCGCGGACATCGCGCTGGGCCAGCCGGCGTAGAAGGCCAGGTGGGTGATGAGCTCGATCAGCTCCTCCCGGGTCACGCCGTTCTCGATGGCGCGGGGAAAGTGGAACGTCATCTGCTCGGTCCTGCCCATCGCCACCAGGGCCGCGCAGGTGACGAGGCTGCGGTCGCGCTTCGAGAGCTGAGGCCGCTCCCACACGTCCCCGAAGAGGACCTGCTCGGTGAGAGCCGCGAGCTTGGGTGCGAAGTCGACGAGCGGCTTCGGGGTGGACTTGGATGGAGCGTCGCTGACCATGGGCTTCCTCCGCTGTGGCGCACGGGATGATAGAGAAGGCGGCCGGTGAAGCAGTGCTTCACGGTCGTCGGAAGTGGAGGCTGACCATGTCGCCCGAGACAGCGGAAGCCAAGCCCGGACTCCGGGAACGATTCATGCGCGAGATGAGGCGCTACCTCGTCATGGCGGCGTTCCTCAGCGTCTTCTTCGGCGCCTTCACGACCTACCGCCGGCTCGTGCTCGCCGAGTACCAGATCGGCTACTTCGAGTACGGGTGGGCGATCTTCAAGGCGCTGATCCTCGCCAAGGTGATCCTCATCGGGGAGCTCCTCCACGTCGGTGAGCGGTTCGAGGATCGACCTCTCGCGATCTCGACCTTCTGGAAGACGCTGAGCTTTGGGCTCCTCATCGTGGCGTTCGCGGTGGTCGAGCGTGTGGTCGCCGCGCTCATTCATCACCGGCCGCTCGGGCAGGAGTTCCAGCTCGCCGGGCCGCAGGGGTACGAGATGCTCGCCCGCATTCCGCTCGAGGTCATCGCGCTCGTCCCCCTGTTCGCCTTCCGGGAGCTCGCGCGGGTCCTCGGCGAGGAGAGGCTCGAGCAGCTCTTCCTGCACGGACCAGGACGCCAGACCGGCCA
>DATJVY010000104.1:0-6861 GCA_035501615.1 Myxococcaceae bacterium | reverse complement strand
GGGCCGGCCGAGACGCCCGGCATGTCGCGCGTGACGATGAAGGCCGTCATCTGCGCCTTGCCGTTCTTCTGCACCTCCGGCGTCTTCGCGAAGACGGTGAAGAAGTCGGCGATGCCGCCGTTCGTGATCCAGAGCTTGTCGCCGTTCAGGATCCAGTGGTCGCCCTGCCGCACCGCGGTGGTGCGCACGGCCGCTGCGTCGGAGCCGGCGCCCGGCTCGGTGAGGCAGAAGGCGGCGATCATCTCCCCGGTGGCCAGCTTCGGGTAGAAGCGCGCGCGCTGCTCCGGCGTCCCGAAGAGGAGCAGCCCCCGCAGCCCGATGGAGCTGTGCGCCCCGACGGTCGCGGCCACCGAGCCGTCGTAGCGGGACAATTCTTGAAGCGTGCGCGAGTACGCGGTGCTCCCCAGCCCCAGTCCCCCGGCGTCCTCGGGGAGCACCAGGCCGAACAGCCCGAACTGGCGGAGCTCGTCCAGCATCGCCGGGGGCATCTCGCCGGCGAGGTCCCAGGCGCGGAAGTCCCTGTCCCGGTTCCCGAGGAACTGCTTCAGCGAGTCGAAGATCGCCCGCAGGGTCTCGCCCTCCTTCTGGGCCATCGCCGGGAAGGGAAGCAGCACGTCCTCCTCGATGACGCCCATGCACAGCGAGCGCATGAAGCTGGTGGTCGCCTTGTCCGCCATGTCCCGTCTCCGTCAGCGTGCCGCCGAGCCCACGAGCTCGGAGAACTTCTCCAGGTCGATGTTCCCCCCGGAGACGATGGCAACGATCGGGCCCGGCCCGGCCTTCCCGGTCAACGCCGCCGCCAGGGGAAGCGCCCCGGCGCCCTCGGAGATGACCCGCGCCTTCTCCGCCATCAGCCGCATGGCGCGCTTCGTCTCCTCCAGGCTGACCACGATGCAGCCGTCCACCACCGGTCGCAGGCGTTGCCACATGCGCGGAAAGACGCTCTGGCCGCCGGCGCCGTCGACGAACGACGCCTTCCACTCCGGAAACGGCTGCGGAGACCCCATGGCGAACGAGCGCGCCACCGGGGCGGCGGTCTCCGGCTCCGCCCCCCAGACGGCGATCTCCGGCTTCAGCGCCTTCACCGCGCTGCCCACCCCGGTGATCAGCCCGCCTCCGCCGATGCCGGCGATGACCACGGCGACATCGGGCGCGTCCTCGAGGATCTCCAGGCCCATGGTCGCATGCCCGGTGATGAAGTTCTGGTCGTCGAACGGGTGCACGAAGGTGCCCTCCACGCCAGGGAAGGCACGCTCCTCGAGCGCCTGCCAGGCCACCTCGTACGGCACGGGGACCAGCCGGGCACCCAGGGCCTTCATCCGCTCGCGCTTCGCGGCGGGGGCCGTCTCGATCAACACGACCGTGCATGGCACGCCGGCCTTCCGGGCCGCGTAGGCGACGCCCTGTCCGGCGTTGCCGGCGCTGATGGTCCACACCCCGCGCCTGCGCTCCGCCTCGGGGAGCATGGCCACCGCATTGGCTGCGCCGCGGAGCTTGTAGGCGTTGATGGGCTGGAGGTTCTCCAGCTTGAGCCGGACGTCCGGCTGACCGGGCCCCAGCTCGAGGCGGACCAGCGGCGTTCGCACGATGGTCCCCGCGATGCGCTCGCGGGCCTGCCGGACCTCCTCGAGCGTGACGGGACGGACGGGGGCGAGCGGGGTGGGCATGCAGGATTCCCTCGGGGACGGAGGCTCCGCGTAGCACGGGCCAGGCCTGCGGGGGTGAGCGTCTCACCCACGCCCGTCCCTCCACGCTCCTGCCCGGTGGCAGAAATCAGAGCTTCTTTGTCACTCCTGCCAAGGGGGCCCTTCGTAAGCAGGTGCCACTGGAGGTGGCACATGACGGCGTCGGACGTGACGAGGCGGTTGCGAAGGATGCTCCTCGGGGCAGCATCCGTCGTGGTGATCGGGTTGCTCGTGGCCGGCGGTCGCCGGGTCGAGGCCGCGCTGGCGCTTCCCGACTCGGACATGGAGGAGGCCGCGAGTCGAGGACCGAATCCGAATCCGGCCCTCTTCCCGGCGCAGTCACACCCCTACGGCTTCGACATGGAGACGTGGGCGATGAACTGGTGGCGGTGGGAGCTCTCGATCCCCGCGGCCCAGAATCCTCTCCTGGCGGCGGACGCCGACTGCAGCGTCCATCAGGCCGGGCCGGTGTTCAACGTCCCTCCGGTCGCGGTCGGCAGCAAGAACCTCGTTCGCTCCTGCACGGTCGAGCACGGCAAGGCGCTGGCCATCAGCCTGTCGACGGTCCTGAACGACTATCCCTGCCCGGACCCGACCTTCCAGCCCGCTCCGGGCCAGAGCCTGTTCGACTTCCTCCTCGCCGGGGCCGTCGCGGGGAACGCGGACGTCGCGGAGATCGACGTCACCCTGGACGGCGAGCCGCTGAAGGACGTGCTCGGCTACCACTTCGCTTCGCACGAGCTGATGTTCTTCAAGGGAGACACGAGCCTGCAGAGCAGCATCGACTCGTGCATCACCGGTGGATTCCAGCCGGCCGCCGTCGACGCTTTCTTCATCCTCGTCAAGCCGCTTCGTCCCGGTCACCACACGATCGTTCGCCGCGTCGTCACGACGAGGGGGACCGTCACCGGGCCGACCACCACGGAGCTGGAGGTCCTCGGCGAACACGAGCGCTGAGGGCCCGGGGGGCCGCGCCGGCCGGCCCGGCTCAGCTCGACGTCGCCCCGGACCCCCGGGAGAACATCAGCCGATAGGCTCCCGGGGTGACTCCCAGCGCGCGCTGAAAGGCACGGCTCATCCGCGGGGTCGATCCGAACCCCGATCGAGCCGCGATGACCTTCGTGCCCAGCTGCGTGGTCGTCAGGAGCGAGCGGGCATGCTCGACGCGGAGCTTCTCGACGAGCTTCGCCGGAGTGAGGTCGAGCGCCTGCAGACAGCTCCGGTGAAGGGTGCGCACGGACATGCCGGCCCGGTGCGCGACCGTGGCGACGTCGAGCGGCTGGCGGAGGTTCGCTCGCATCCACGAGATGACCGGACCGAGCGGATCGGAGGCGAGGGTCTGGGCCACCAGCTCCTCGCTGAACTGCGACTGGAATCCCGGGCGGCGGGCGAACAGCACGAGGTGCGAGGCGACCGTGTCGGCGAGCTTCCGGCCATGGTCCTCCTCGACCATGGCCAGCGCCATGTCGATCCCGGTGCTGACACCGGCGGCGGTCCAGATGCGGCCGTCGCGCACGAAGATCGCCTCGCGATCCACGTGAATCCTGGGATACAGGCGTGCCAGCCGCTCGCAGGAGTACCAGTGCGTTGCCGCCCGCTTCCCGTCGAGGATGCCAGCGCTGGCGAGGATGAAGGCACCGTCGCAGACCGAGCCCATCCGGCTCACCGTCCGGGAGGCGCGCGCCAGCCAGCCGAGCAGGACGCGGTCCTTCGCCGCAGCGTCGGTCGCCTCGTCCGAGCCGCCGGCCACGAGGACGATGTCGTTCGGCTGCGGGCGGACGCTGGTGAGGTCGGTGGCGGCCACCGAGATCCCGGAGGTCAGGGTCATGGCGCCGCCTCCGATGGAGCTCATCACGACGTCGTAGACCGGAGCCCCGAGCCGGAGGACGGCCTCGGAGAAGACCTCGGCGGGCCCGAACAGATCGAGGCCGTAGGCGTCCCGGTAGCCCACGAGCAAGACGCGCCTGCGCACTCGCTCAGAGTAGAACGGACGGGGGTGGGCTGAACATCGGCGGCCCCCGTCGCGGAAGCGGGGGGCTCACTTCACCGCGGCGTCGACGAGCTGCGCGACGACGGCGATCGGCGCGACCTGCTCCTGCGAGAGGCCGTACCGCCGGGCGAGATACGCCGGATCGGTGTAGCCGAGCCACACCTGACCGGCGGCGTCCTGCCAGGCGAGGACCTTGAGCGGCAGGTCGATCGCCGACGTCGGTGCGGCGAGCATCACCGGGGTCCCGGCCCGGGGATTGCCGAAGACGAGCACCTGCGTCGGCGGCATGGCGAGGCCGACCCTGGCCGCCTCCCCGGAGTGATCGAAGCGGGCGAAGACCTTCACGCCCTTCGAGGTCAGGATGGCCTCCAGCCGGTCGAGCGTCTCCGTGACGCTGCGCGGGCTGGGCTTCCGGACGATTCCCTCTCCGATGTCCATGGCGTCCCTGGAGCTTACCGGCGGGCGCGGCCGCCGTGCTCCTCGTGTGCCACCGGACGGGGCGGTGGCCGGTTCACGATCACGTGCGGCGCGGTGTAGTGCGTCGCGGGGACGCTCCACCGTCCGCCGATCCAGTAGCTGCGGGGCCCCCAGGTGGCGTAGCGGGGGGCGTATCCGTACCAGCGGCCGAACCCGCGCCCGTACCAGACGAAGCGGGCGGTCCCGTACGCGCCGAAGTAGGGCTGCGGTCCGAGGCCCCAGACCCAGGGCGCCACGACCCAGCACCAGCCCACCGCCGGGTAATAGACGTACATCTCCGGCGGCGCGCCCGTCGTCGGGACATAGGTGTCCGTCCCCGCATAGGGCATCCACACCCAGCCGTACTGTCCGGTGTAGACCCACTGGCCGGTGTCGGAGGGCTCGGGGGCGGCCGCCTGGGGCTCGGGCTCGGACTCGGACTCGGGAACCTCGACCATCTGCTGCGTCTCGATCGGAGGCGGCGGAGGCGCGGCCGGCGGGGGAGGAGGAGCCTCGGTCGGTGGCGGGTTGGCAGGCTGAGTCGGCGATTGCGCCAGCGCGAGTGCCGGAGGGAGCAGCAGCGCGATCGCGAGGAGCCTCGGCGTCGCGGAGAAGGTCGGAGTGCGAGCGTTCATTCCTCGAGTGAAACCCCGACGCAGGGTCAACGGTAAAGCGGCCTCTGGAGGAGGCCGTGGCGCGTCGACGCTTTCATCTGATCCGCGCAACGCTCCTCGAGTTTACAATCCACCGCCCGTTTCATTCCTCCCATGACCTCGCGCGACAACTCGATGGCGCCGCACCCTCCAGAGGAGGCCCCTCCCTCGAGAACGCTGCCCGGGCGGCTGCGCGAGGCCTGGGCGTGGGCGCAGCGCCGGCATCTTCCCGCCCTGCTGAGCGTCGTCCTGCTGGCGCTCCTCCTGATCGCCGAGCGGAAGCTCCTCAAGGACGTGCTCCACGCACAGGAGGGGCTCCGGGACTCTCTGGGAGACCTCAAGCACACCGTGGGGGACGAGCTCGGTGCGGCCAAGGTCGCGCTGGAGGACACGCGGATCCTCGAGCAGGACATCCGCCTCCGGCTCGACGCCCTTCACGGCAAGGAGCTGAGTGACGTTCCGGTGCTGGCGCGGGAGCTCCAGCAGGAGCTCGATGCCGGCATCGGACGGGCCCGTGACGTGATGACTTACCTCGGCGGTCCGGGCGGCCGGCGGGCCGGTACGCGGACCGGCGACGACCGCTCGGTCCAGGCGCAGCTCGAGCAGCTGGCCGCGGACCTCGCCGACGCGCGCCGGCTCGCGGTGGATCTGGAGCAGCGGGCGCAGCGGGCCGACCAGGCGCTCGGCGGCGCTCCGGACGGAGGCGGGGCCGACTTCCCGGACGTTCGTGCGCAGGCCGCGCGGATCGCGCAGAAGCTGTCGCAGGCCGAGGCGGTGATGTTCTCCCGCGAGGCCTCTCCGGCCGACGGCGGATCCGTCGTGCTGGCCAGGGCACCTGCCGGCCCGGGTCAGGACGGGACCTTTCCTCCTCTCTATGCGCGGGCGCGCGAGCTCTCCCTGGCCCTGGATCGAAGCTCGGCGCGGCTCTTCGGGGACGCGGGCCAGGCGGAGCTGCCCGACCTCCCGGCGCGGCTCCGCCACGTCCAGGCGCGGCTCCAGGCCTTCGAGGCGCGGCTCGACAAGCTCGAAGAGGTGCTGCGGGCGCAGGAGACGGCGGTCCGCGGCAAGACCGGATCGGCCGACGCCGGCTCCCAGGATCCGAAACCGGCGCCCGCGGAGTGACCGGGCTCGATCGGGCGGCGCGCCCCGGGCGACCGGGTTAGCATCGCACGGCCATGCGGATCGCCATCCTCGGTGCAGGCGGGGTCGGAGGCTACGACGGCGCGGTGCTCTCCCGGGCGGGGAACGAGGTCCAGCTCCTCGCCCGCGGCAAGCACCTCGAGGCCATTCACCGCGACGGTCTGAAGATCCACGAGGCTGACGGCACGATCTGGACCGCACGCCTCGCGGCCACCGACGACCCCGCCGCGCTGCGTGGCGCGCAGCTGGTCGTGGTGAGCGTGAAGAGCTACGACCTCGACGCCATCGCGCCGGTTGCCGCGGATCTCGCGCGCCACGGAGTGACCGTCCTCCCCCTGCTCAACGGGGTCGAGGCGGCCGATCGCCTCGAGCACCTCGGTGTTCCGAGACAATCGGTGCTCGGTGGCCTCACGGCCATCAGCGTCGAGCGGACCGGGCCAGGCCAGATCGCGCGGAGGAGCCCGTTCAACCGGGTGGTGGTGGGCGAGCTCGCCGGCGGCCTGTCGTCACGGGCGACCGAGATCGCCGGCGTCTTCACCGCGGCGGGCGCCGAGGCCCGGGCCAGCACCGAGATGCCGCTCGAGCTGTGGCGGAAGTTCGTCTTCATCACCACCATGGCCAGCTGCTGCGGGCTGTCGCGCACCTCCATCGGTCCGCTGCGCATGGCGCCGCTGGGACGGGAGCTGCTGGAGCGCGCCACCGCGGAGTCCATCGCCGTCGGACGGGCCCTGGGCATCCCCTTCGCACCGGACGAGGTGACGCGGGTCCTCGGTCAGGTGAGCTCGATGGCCGAGGGGATGAAGCCCAGCTTCCTGCTCGACCTCGAGCGCGGTGGCCCCACCGAGCTGGACGTGCTCGGCGGGGCGGTGGGTCGTCTCGGCCGTCAGGTCGGCGTGCCCACCCCGGTGCACGACGCCGCGGTCGGCGCGCTCGGTGC
>DATJVY010000103.1:0-4051 GCA_035501615.1 Myxococcaceae bacterium | reverse complement strand
GCCTGGCCGCCGGAGAAGCCGAACACCTCCACCGCGTCGTCGGGGAGGACCGCCGCTCCCGAGGTGAGGCGGTTGAGCCCCGCCCACCCGTCGTGCATCCAGACGGTGCCCGGGGGAATCCGGTCGGTCACCTGGGCCTCGGCGCGCATCTCGCCGCGGGCGTTGAAGACCCGGACCGGGTCTCCGCTCGCGAGCCCCCGGGCGATGGCATCGGCCGGGGAGATCCACAACCGTGGCCCGGCCTCGGCGCGGGCGAGCGAGGGCAGCGCACGGCCCTGGTCGTAGAAGGCATGGAAGTGGGTGAGCGTGCGTCCGCTCCGGAGCGCGAGCGGGTGGTCCCGGCCGGCCGGCGGGGTGAACACCGGCAGCCCGGGGAGCCCCAGCGTCGCCGCGCGCCCGGACAGGAGCTCCACCTTGCCCGAGGGCGTGTCGAAGACGAGGTCCGGGTACGCCACCGGCGAGATGTCCAGCGGGCGCATCCCGCCCTCGGCCTCCAGCGCCTCCACGGTGGCGTGCCCGGTCGAGGGATGGTCGAGCAGCGCATCGAGCGCCCCGCGCTCGTCCTCCCAGGGGAAGAAGCCCTCCAGGCCCAGACGCGCTGCGAGCGCGCGGAGGATCCACGGGACCGAGCGGGCCTCCCCGGCTGGCTCGAGCATCTTCGGCATCAGATACAGATGGGTGTTGGTGCTCTTGCACCCCAGCTCCTCCAGCCAGGCGGTCCCGGGCAGGACGAGGTCCGCCTGCGCGCGTGACGTCCCGTTCCAGAAGAGGTCGTAGGAGACGACCAGGTCCGCCTTCCCCAGCGCCGCCTTCACGCGCCCCGAGTCCGCGTAGGAGGAGAGCATGTCGGTGCCGAAGAGCAGCAGCGCGCGCACCCGACCGTCCTCCAGCGCCTCGGTCACCCGGGGCATCTGGCTGGGGACGACCCGGGCCGCCGACCGGCGCTGGCCGGCGATGTCGGCGAGCATCTGGCCCTGCGTCCGGCCGCCATGGCGCGGCCCCATCCCGCCACCGGGGATGCCGAGGTTGCCGGTGAGCGCGGGGAGACAGGACACGGCCCGCGCCGCCTCCCAGCCCTGCGCGCCCTTGTGCATCGAGCTGCCGCCGAGGAGGATCATCGCCGGACGGGTGGTCGCGTAGCGCCGCGCGAGCGAGGCGATCTGCGCGACCGGCACCCCGGTGATCTCCGCCGCCCACGCCGCGTCGTGCTTCACGAGGTGCTCCGCCAGGGTGTCGAACCCGACGGTGTGCGAGGCGACGAAGGCCCGGTCGTGCAGTCCCTCGGAGACGATGACGCTCATCATCCCCAGGGCGAGGGCCGCGTCGGTCCCGGGCCGGAGCAGCACCGTCTCGTCGGAGAGCGCCGAGGCCTCCGTGCGCCGGACGTCGAGGGTGACGACCGTCGCCCCCCGGCGCCGCGCCGCCTGGAGGTGGGGGCCGCTGGTCGGCTGGCTGGCGAGGTTGGCGCCCCAGAGGAGGACCAGCGAGGTGTGCGCGGCCAGGTCCTCGGGGGTGTGGACCTTCAGAACGCCGGTCAGCCCCAGCCCGAATCCGCCCAGGCCCCAGCACACCATCGAGGGGCTCCACCACTGCCAGCCGGAGAGGTTGGTGAAGCGCTTGATCAGCTCCGCGTGGAAGCGGGTGCCGTAGCTTCCGGCGAAGATGCCGTGCCCTGCCCAGGCGCCCACCGCCTCGGGGCCGACCGTCCGCGACGTGAAGACGATGGTGTCCAGCGCCTCGTCCCACGAGATGCGCTTCCAGCTCCCGCTCCGGGCCCTCCGGCGCAGAGGATGGAGGAGCCGCTCGGGGTTGCCGAGGATCTCCCGGCTCGCGTGCCCCCGCTGGCAGAGGAAGCCGCGGCTGTCGGGGTTCTGGGGGTCGCCGCGCACCGCGGTGACGTGGTCCTCGCCGTCGAGGTCCACCAGCATCCCGCACAGCGTCGGATGGCAGCTCATCGGACACATGGTGCGGACGGTGCGTGGGCCGGCCATGCACCGGAGCGTACCGCGGCGCCGGGAGCACAGTTGCGTCGCCTCCCCCGGACGGCGAACGTCGGGCCGTGGCCCCGCGCATCCTGATGCTTCCCGGATTCGGCGGCCGGGCGGATCAGCCGATCCTCGTCGCGCTCGAGCGCGCGCTCACTCTGCGGGCGCTCGATGCCGTCCGCGCGGCGCTTCCCCGCGGCCGCCCCTCGCCTGGCCTCGAGGCCGAGGTGGAGGCGGCCCGGGCGCTGGCCGACGCGGACTCCTCGGTCGTCGCCTACGCCGGTCGTTCCTTCGGAGGAAGGGTCCTGGCCCGGCTCGCGCTGCTGACGCGTCCCCGGGCGCTGGTGCTCCTCGGCTTCCCGGTCCGCTCCGCCGGCGGCCGGCGACGTCCCGAGGACGAGGCCGTGCTCGCAGAGCTGCCCTGCCCCACGCTCATCGTGCAGGGAGCGGCGGACCCGCTCGGGCCCGTCCGCACGCTGAGGCGACTGGCAGCGAGGAACCCCCGGCTCGCGCTGGAGGTGATTCCCGACGCCTCACACTCATTCGGCGCGGGCCAGCGGCGAGCCGTGGAGGCGGCGGCGGACTGGCTCGCACGCCGCCTCGCCTGACCGGGCACTCGCTACGGCTTGCCGTCGTCCGGCCGGCAGCGCTCCCCTTCCTTGTAGTCGGGGTGGTAGTGGTGCTTGTCCTTCATCTGCACGCACTTGAGGCACGCTCCGCGCTCACCGCTGGTGGCCGTTCCAGGAAGCTTCTCGCACTCGGCGGGGGTACGTGACTCGTGCCCGTTGCTGTGAGCCCAGGCGACGCTTGCAGCGACGAGGACTGCGCCAACCAGCGCGATCGACCGCTTCATGCAGGACCTCCGGGGAAGGGTTCGGTCCTGGACGATGGCAGTCGGCACTCTGCTTGTCGCGGCCCTCGTGCCTCGTCGCCGTGCACCGCTGTTGCCTCGGAAGCCCGATGGCAACGCCGGGACTTTCGTCACGCCGCGTCGGCGGCCGACACGTCCCGCTTGTTCCGGTACATCGCGCGATCCGCGGTGACCAGCAGGGACGCGGCCGATCTCCCGTCCTCCGGCCAGAGCGCGATCCCGATGCTCACGCCGACCCGGGGAGCGGAGGAGAGGACCTCCATCGGCTCGACGATCGCCCGCACCAGCTCCTTCCGCGTCCAGCCCAGGGTCTGCTCGAAGCTGCGGCCCACGCGGAGGAAGCCGGAGTCGAGGTCTGCCACGGCCAGGAGATCCAGCGCGAGCTCGAAGAACCCCTCGCGCTCGTGCTCCAGCTGCCGGAGCTCGGTGATGTCGTTCACGCATCCGACGAAGCCACCCACCCGGCCCACGTCGTCGGAGAGCGTGCGCGCCGTGACCAGCACCAAGCGGACCTCACGGTCGGGCCGGCGGAAGCGGAACTCGCCGCGGTAGGGCTCTCCGGTCCGGGTCGACTCGCTCCAGGCCGCCACGACCCGCTCCCGGTTCCTCCGGGTGGAGCGCATCCGCCCACCATATCTCGTTCACGTACTGGCACTCGCCGGTCGGCCAGATCGTCGCCTTCAACGCGAATCGGCGTGCACCGCCGCCAGAGAAGCGAGCACCGACTCGTAGAGCACGACCTGTCCGCGGAGGGCCTGCTCCACCGCCTCGACGTCGGCCAGGCTCGTCCGCGGGCGCTTGAGCGCGTCGACCGCGACTGCCTTGCTCGTGGGGCCCTGGCTCGGGTCCAGCATGGCGGACAGTGAGTCTTCCACACCCTCGGCAGGCATCGGCGCCGGGCACCCGGCGTGCGCCTGTCCGACCACCGCGACGTACCCGCGCCGGCCGCACCTGCACCGCCATCGCCGCCACGGCGCTACACTCCCGCGCCCTCCCGGTGGCGACCATCCTCGGAATCTCGGCGTACTACCACGACGCGGCGGCGTGCCTGCTACGGGACGGAGAGATCGTCGCCGCCGCGCAGGAGGAACGCTTCAGCCGGGTGAAGCACGACCATCGCTTCCCCGAGCACGCGGCGCGCGCCTGCCTCCGCGAGGGCGGCATCGGGGTGGACGCGCTCGACGCCGTCGCCTTC
>DATJVY010000102.1:0-11267 GCA_035501615.1 Myxococcaceae bacterium | reverse complement strand
CCCGGTGGCCCTCGCCGTCGGGACGGTGGTGCTCGTCGCCGGCTACCTCGCCCTGGACCGCATCGGCGCGAGGATGGCCACGGTCGACACGGTCGAGAAGCTCCGCAACTCGAAGATCGATCTGTGGCCCATGTTCTCCCGGCCGGCCGTCGCCGCCTGGCTCACCGGGCTGGGGCGCGGCACGTTCGGGATCGCCTTTCCACGGTGGCAGACCGCGCACTCCACGCTGCTCTTCACCTTCGAGTACCCGGAGAACATCGTTCTTCAGCTGGCCACGGAGGTGGGGCTGCCAGCGACGGTGGGGCTGGTGGCGCTGGCCGCCTGGGCCACGGTGCGGACCGCGCGCGCCAGGAACGGGCCGCTGGTCCTCGCCGCTTGGGCGGGCGTCGGGGCGCTGGTGCTCCACGACCTGTTCGACTTCGCGCTCGAGCTGCCGGCGTGTGCCACTGCCGCCGCCGTCGCCCTGGGGGTCGCCTCGGGGCCGTGGGTGGAGAAGCAGGAGCGGCCCCTGCGGCGTCCGGTGGCCCTCGGCGGCCTGGCGGTGGCCGCGCTGGTCGTCCTGTTCGGGCTCGTCCGGGGGGCGGATTCCGCGGCGCGGGCCGAGGCCACGCTCGCCTCGGGAGCTCGCGGGGATGCCGCCGCCGTCCGGGACGAGGCCCGGGCGCTGGTGGACCACCACCCGGCGGACGCGCTCCTGTACCGCATCGCCGGGTGGACCGAGGCGACGCGCCCCGGAGGTCAGCCGCGGGTCGCGCTGGCGTGGCTGAACCGGGCGCTGTTCCTCCGGCCGCTGGACCCGGACACCCATCGCGTCGTCGCCCGGGCGCTGTTCCAGCTGGGCGCGGTGGAGCAGGCGCTGGTGGAAGAGCGGCTGGCGCTCGAGTCGGGCGCGGATGCCGGCGCGGTCCTGGCCGATGCGCTCCCGCGGGCGCACGACGTCGATGCGCTGTGGAACCTGGTGGGAGAGTCGCCGGCGCACGTGGACCTCCTGGTCTCCGAGCTGTGGAAGCGGCGACGGATGGACGACGCGCGCGGGCTGCTCGACCGGGCGCTGCTCGCGTTCGCCGACCGCCCCGAGGCGGCGGAGCTCACCGTGACCGCCGCGCGGATGCGGCTGCAGACCGGGGATGCCGAGGGGGCGCTGGTGCTTCTGGACGAGGCCGAGAAGGCGGGACAGGACGTCGTGCTGACGCGGGCGGAGACGCTGGCCGCGCTCGGCCGGCGGCGGGAGGCGATCCGGACGCTCGAGTCCGCCGTCGCGCGGAAGCCAGGGGACACCGAGATCGGGTTCACGCTGGCGAGCTATCTCGTCGCCGAGGGGCGTCCCGCGCTGGCTCGCGCGGCGCTGGAGCGGCTCCAGCCGTTCATCGGCGGCGGCGGGGCGCGGACGCGGCTGGTGCTGGCCGAGGCGGCGACGTACCGGGCCGAGGGCCGCTTCGGGCGGGCGCTGGACCTGGTCCAGACGGCGATGCGGCTGGCGCCGGGCGACCCGGGCCTGCACCGCCAGGCGGCCGAGCTGTACGAGGGCCTGAAGCGGCCCCGGGAGGCCCTCCGCGAGGTGGAGGCGGCCGTCCAGCTGGCCGGACAGGGGGTGGACCCCGGCACCCAGGCGTGGATGGAGCGGCTGAGGACGGCGATCGACACCGAGACGGTCCGGGCGCTCGAGGCGCCGACGGGACTCGATGCCCTCGAGCCCGCGGACGCGGGCCTGCCGGCCCGGCCCGGCGCGCGCGTGCACGGGCGCTGAAACCGCCCGCGAGGACACGGGAAAGCGCGGCTCGTGCCCCCGTCGAGGTGTTTGACACCTCGTCACGAGGTGTCTGGCACCTCCCTCGGGCGCCTCCCGGCAGTCGGCGCCCGGGGCGGCCAACTACGAGGTGTCTGACACCTCGCAGTCGTCCGGGCTCGAGGCCACGCGTCCCTGGGCGGGACGGTGGGTCCGCGCGGGAGGACCCGGCCCCCGCTCCGTCTCGGCTTCCGGCGCGCGTTCTGCTCTGCTCCCCCGCCGCCCGATGGCCCTCGCCTCGCTGCTGCCCGTCGCCGCCGCGCTGGTCCTCCAGCTCGCCGGCGACTCCTCCGGAACGTTCTTCGTCGGCAAGGAGGTCGACGCCGTCGAGCAGCCCGGCAGCCACACCGTCGTCGACCACCTCGAGCGCGGCAAGAGCTACCCGCTCCTCAAGGTCGGCGGCCCCGACAAGCAGTGGTGCAAGCTGAAGACGCCCCACGGCGAGGGCTGGGTCGTCTGCTCCCACGCCGGTCCAGCCACGCCGCCCACGCCCTCGGCGGACCACGGCCCCACCTGGTCCGGCAACGGCAAGTGCGCCACCCGCTGCGACGTCGTCCCCCTGTTCAAGTCGATGCCGGCGCTCACGCCGAGCGACCGCGAGGTGCTCCAGATGTGCCCGGCGCGTCCCGACGCCTCGGTCAGCCGCGGCGACGTCGAACGCTTCTTCCGTGCCCACCTCGACGACCCGCGCATCCAGCGCGCCCTCTCCCGTGCGGGCCGCTCCGGCAATCGCGAGGAGAACATCGCCTGGCTCACCGACCTCTGGGTGGGCAGCGGCCCGCGCAACGCCTTCACCCACGTCTTCTGCGGCGACGACTGGACCCGCGCGAAGATCGGCGGTCTTCACTGGCTCCCGCGCTACGTCCAGCTCGAGCAGGACCGGAAGGTCTGCTACGCCGGCCCGGCGCGCCGCGGCGGCCCGTTCCACGACGGGCTGTACCTCTTCAAGTTCACCGGCGTCATGCCGTGGTCCTGCGGCGTCAAGGACGTCGGCGGCTTCCGCGAGGCCCACGACCCGGTCGAGCTCGTGGCCCTCGGCACCCGGGCCTTCGTCCGCTGCTGCCCCCGCCAGGGCAAGAACGCCGTCGGCGTCTTCGAGGCCGGCGACTTCGGCGAGTACCGCTTCCGCATCGCCTGCGGCACCCGGAACGGGACGTACGGGATCGCGACGTTCTACCCGGTCGACGAGCAGGCCACCTGTCGCGAGTAGCTCACGCGTTGGCCCCGGCGACCGGCGTGGAGCCGCTAGACTCGGCGCCGGCCATGGCCGACCAGGCGCAACCGGGACCGCGGCGGACGCTCCGCGAGGCACTCCGTGACGCGGCCCACGCCTGGTCGCCACGGGCGTACGAGGCGCGCCTCGTCTTCGCGTCGGTGCTGGCCGGGCTCCTCGCCCGCTGGGTCCACCTCTCGGCGCTCTGGGCCATCATCTCCGCCATCCTCGTGCTCCAGCCGGACCCGGTGGCCACGCGGCGGAACAGCCTGATGCGGTTCGTCGCGACCCTCATCGGCGGGGCCGCCAGCGTCGGCGCCGTCGCCCTCGGCCTCCAGGGCGCGGCGGCCTTCCTCCCCGCGCTGGCGGTCACCGTGACGGTCTGCGCTGCCCTCGGGCTCGAGGAGGGTCTCCGCCCGGCCTGCGTCTGCACCGCCGTGCTCCTCATCCGGCCCGAGCCCCACCTCGCCGAAGCCGAGGAGCTCCACTTCGCCATCGACCGCATCCTGGCGGTCATCGGCGGGGCCGTGGTGGCGCTCGGGGTGGCGTACCTGCCGGGCTGGAGCCCCAAGGCGGTCGATGCGGCTCGCGGCCGGGCGCCCTCCGGATGACCCGCCCGGTCCGACGCCTCCGGGCTTGCTCCAGAAGAGGCGCCAGGGTTTCATCTCGCACAGCGAGGGGGGACCTCCATGTGCGCTCGCCGTGGGTTGGGTTGGTTGCTCGGCTGCCTCTTGGTTCCGGGCTGCGCGCCCGTGCCGCCGTCGTCGCGCATCGAGCTCCCCGTCCGCCAGTTCTCGGTCGCCGACGTCCAGCTGCCGAGCGGCCTTCGGGTCATCCTCGAGGACGATCCGTCCGCGCGCGTCGTCACCAGCGCGCTCGTGGTGTCGGCCGGTGCGGCGGAGGATCCACCGGGACAGGAGGGCCTCGCCCACCTGGTGGAGCACCTCACCTTCCGTGCTCACCATCCCGGCCAGCCGAACCTGACCAGCTGGTTCGCGCTGCACGGCATCGGGAGCTGGAACGGCGCCACCACCCCGGACCTCACCAACTACTACGAGGTTGGCCCGCCCGAGACCCTCGCGTGGATGATCGACGCCGAGGTCGCCCGGATGAGCGCCCCCCTCGAGGGGATCGACGAGGCGATCTTCGACGCCGAGCGGGGCGTCGTCCTCGCAGAGCTCAGACAGCGCGACGAGTCGGGGCACTACCAGGAGCTCTGGCGCACGATCGCATCGCAGCTCTTTCCCGCCTCACACCCCTACTCCCGCTGGGTGGGGGGAACACCCGAGAGTCTCGCGCACCTCACGCTGGCCCAGGCGCAGGCCTGGACGGCAGAGCACTACCGGCCCCGGAACGTCACCTGGGTCCTGGGCGGGGCGCTGGATCCGCAGAAGACCGCGGCCATCCTGGACAAGCGGGTGCCAGCGGTCCTGCGCGCGCCCGACCCACAGGGTGCGCCCGCGCCACGCAGGCAAGCCATCACCGAGCCGGAGCCGCCCGCGCCGGCCACGCTGCCCATCGTCAACGCGCCGGTCAGCCGGCCGACGCTCGTCGTGGCCTGGAGACTCCCCCCGGCCGAGGGTGAGAACGAGTACGTCTACTCGGTGCTCCCCGCGATGCTCGGAGTGGGCTGGTTCGATTCGCAGGACATCGAATCGCAGGACGCGAGCCTCGGCCGATTCGACGCGGCCAGCGTCCTGTATCTCGAGCTCGAGCTCAAGCCAGAGGCGGACCCCGAGGAGGTCTGGAAGACGGTCCGCAAGCTCTGGACGCTCGATCGATGGGGGGGAGGAACGCTGACGTCGCAGGCCAGGGTGGAGAACCTGTTCGGCCAGGTGCGCGGCGCCTCCGTGGTCGACCTGGCGCGCAGGACCGAGTCTCCGGTCACTCGCGCCGTGCTGAGGGCGACCCGGGCGCGGTTCTCGGGACAGGCGACCACGCTCACGGCGCAGAACACCGCGATCGCCAAGCTCACCTACGCCAGCGTGCTCTCCGCGGGTGGAGCGTACGTGACCTCGGACCGGGCACGCGCCGTGCTGCTGAAACCGGTCGGCGGGCACGACGAGACCGGTCCAGATGCGTCGGCAGAGGGGCCCGCGGCGTTCGCTCCCGAGGGAGGGCGTGCCGAGTACCCCACGGAGGCCGTTGCCAGGTTCGTGCAGGGTCCGCACCTCAGCGGTGTCACCGGATTCACGGCCTCGAACGGGCTCGAGGTCCTCGCCATCCCGGACCCCGGTTCGGGCCTGGTGACGGTCGCGCTGGGCATCCGGGGAGGCCGCCTCACCTCGTCACCCCCCGGCCTGGCCGATCGCCTGCGCTGGGCACATCAGAACTACGCGTACCACCGGCCGAGCTACATGGGGGCGAGCGTCGAGAGCGACTGGAGCGACGACTCTGGCCTCCTGGTCTACCGGGGAGCCTCCGGGAATCTCTCGAATCTCCTCGCCATGCTCGCCGAGCGGCTCCTCACCCTCCGCACGTCGGACCCCCCCAAGTTCGAGCTCAGCAGGAAATCGATGACTCCCGAGGCGGACGTCTTCCACCGCCGCTTCTGGCAGGCGCTGCTCGGAGAGCCCGGGAGTCAGGCTTCCCGCCCGCTCGCCGAGGTCGCGGCACTCTCCGGTGGTGCTGCCCAGGACTGGATCGATCAGGTCCTGAACCCCCACTCGTCGGTGCTCGTGGTCTCGGGCGAGATCAAGGGCTCGCTCCAGGAGGAGGTCGACCACTGGCTCGGTCGCTGGCATGGCCCGGAGAAGTTCCTGCCCTCCGCCGTGCCGCCGCTCCCGCCTCCCCCGGGGCATCTGCGAGTCCTGAAGGCGACCCTCCCTCAGGCGAAGCAGCTGAGGGTCCGGTTCGGCTGCACCGTGACTGGCCGGACCCTCGAGGACGAGCTCGCCCTGACGATGCTCGGCTCCGAGCTGGCGAGGCAGTGGAGGGTGATCGAGCGGGAGACGAAGGGCGCGTCCTACGGCTTCCAGTCCGACGTGGGAGTTCGCCGCGACGGCACGATGCGCCTGGTGGTGACGGGTCGGGTCGAGGCGGGGACCTCGCGGCGGATGGCCCTGGCCGTGAGTCAGGCATGGAAGGGCCTCCCCGGGCTCGCGAGCAACGAGACCACGCTCAACCGGCTCCGGTGGGAGTATGGCCGGGCGTACAACGTGCGCTTCCTCGTGGACGAGACCGTGGGCCGAGACGTCGCTCACCACCGGCTGCTCGGACGTCCGGCGGATGCCGTGGACGAGGTGCCGGGCGCGCTGATGAGGGCCAGTCCGGCGACGATGGCGAGCATCGGCAAGCAGTGTCACGACTCCGCGGTGCTCGGGTTGATGGGGCCCGCGTCTGCGCTCGACGTCGACCTGCAGCTTCCGGCTGACGCTCAGGTCCTCTGAGCGGTCCGAGCAGGCGTCGCGCGGTCCGGGCGATCAGCCCGGCGTCTGCTGGAAGTCGAAGACGCTCCCGAGCTCGAGGATGCTCGTCAGCTCGTCCAGCGCGGCCATCGACTCGCGGGCGAGCAGGGGGTCGGCCAGGTCGCGCACCGCCAGCCGGTCCCGGTAGTGCCGGCGGATCCACGCCTCCAGATCCGCCCCCAGCGCCTCGTCGAGGAACACCCTCGCCTTCACCGCCGCCCGCTCCTCGTCGGTCAGGCGGATGCGCTGGCGGAGACACGCCGGCCCACCCCCGTTGTTCATCGACTGCCGCACGTCGAGGTAGTGCACGTGCTTCACCGGGTTGTCCTCGGCCAGCACCCGCTCGAGGAACGCTCGCGGCCGGGGCCGCTGCCGCGACTCGACCGGCGCCACGATGCACATCGTCCCGTCCGGCAGCGTCAGCACCTGGCTGTTGAACGGATAGCCGAACACCGCCTCCGAGACCGGCAGCTCGCGCGAGGCGGCCATCACCCACCGCAGCTCGTCCCCCAGCCGGTTCCGCAGCGTCTGGAGCAGCGGCTCGACCGCGACGAAGGCCTCCTCGTGGAGCATCAGGAACGAGTCGTTCCCCACCGCCAGAACGTCGGTGTGGAACGCGCCCCCGTCGATGCCCGCTGGCGCCTGCTGCGGGAAGAGGCACGCGTCCGGGTGCAGCTGGTGCAGGCGCGCGATGGCGTGCGAGGCCTCCAGCGTCTGCCGCGCCGGGAACTTCTCCGGCCCCTTGACCGGATGCCAGGTGCTCTTTCCCCAGGAGAAGAGGTGCATCGCTGGCCGGCCCGCCACCGCCAGGCGGACGTGGTTCGCCGCTCCCTCGTCCGCGAAGTGCCCGCCCCCGGGCAGCGGCCCGTGCACGGCGAAGCGACGGGCGTCGGAGAAGATGGAACGGAGCACCGCGTGCGTCGTGTCCGCCTCGAGCACCCGGTGGAACATCGCCTGGAGGTTGGCCACCGTGAGGTGCATCCGGCCGTCGGCGGCGTCGCTCGATGGCGCGCAGGTGGCCGCGTTGGCCGTCCACATCGCCGCGGCGCTCGTGCACAGCCGGAGCAGGTGCTCGTCCTCCACCGACACCCGGGCCAGCACCTCCTCGTCCGTCCCCACGTAGCCGAGGGCCCGGAGCGTGCGGAGCGAGGGCCGGGGCTGCGGCGGGAGCACCGCCTGGCCCACCCCCAGACCGGCCACGAAGCGCATCTTCTCCAGCCCCTGGAGGGCGGCCTCGCGAGGGTTCGAGACGTTCCCCTCGTGGCTCTGGGAGGCGAGGTTTCCCGGCGAGAGCCCGGCGTAGTTGTGGGTGGGCCCCACCAGTCCGTCGAAGTTCCACTCCCGCTGTGCCATATGAAGCCCCTCGTTTCCCACGGTGGCACCACCCCTGTCCAAGCGCCTGAAGCGAACTCTTCGCTACGGGCTCCTCCGCGCCACGCTGGCCGTCGTCGGCCGCCTCCCGCTCTCCTGGGCCCAGGCGTTCGGCCGCGCGCTGGGGAGCGCGGCGTTCCACCTCGCCCGCGGCGAGCGGCGGAAGGCGCTGGCCAGCCTCTCCATCGCCTTCCCCGAGCTCTCCGAGGAGGCGCGCCTGGACCTCGCCCGCCGCTGCTTCCGTCACCTGGGCACGGCGATTCTGGAGATGGCGGTGGCTCCCCGGCTGTCGCGGAGCGAGTTCGACCGGCTCGTGGACTGCTCGGGCGATGCGCTCGCGGCCATGGACCGGGCCCACGCGAGCGGGAAGGGCGCGGTCTGCGTCGCCGCCCACCTCGGCAACTGGGAGCTGCAGGCCTGGGGCGTCGCGCGCCATGGCCTCCCGCTGCACGCGGTGGGGAAGGAGAACGTCGACCCGCGCCTCACCCGGCTCATCGATCGCTTCCGGGCCGCGGGGGGCGTCCGGAACATCTGGCGAGGACAGCCGGGGGCGGCGGTGGGCCTGCTGAGGATGCTCCGCAAGGGCGAGCTGCTCGGCATCCTCATCGACCAGGACACCAACGTGCAGAACGTGTTCGTGCCGTTCTTCGGCCAGCCCGCCGCGACCCCGCGCGCCGCCGCCGACCTCGTGCTCCGCACCGGAGCCGCCGCGCTGGTCTGCCTCGTCCACAAGCGCGAGGACGGCACCTACCGCGCCACCTCCGAGGAGCTGGAGGTGCCCCGGACCGGCGACGTCGAGCGCGACGTGGTGGAGCTCACCGCCCGCTTCACCGCCCGCATCGAGACCGCCATCCGCGCCCACCCCGAGCAGTGGGTCTGGATGCACCAGCGATGGAAGACCAAAGCATGCTAGGCCGTTGCACGTGCCGGTGAAGGTCGCGCTCCCAGCACTCGCCCTCCTTGTCGCCTGCGGCTCCCCGCCGAAGGACGAGGGCCCCGCTCCGCCCGAGGTGACGCTCCGGGACGTTCGCCTGCGCAGCTACCGGGGCTCGATGCTGACCGCGGTGGGGCGCTCGAGCATCGTGAGCTACGAGCGATCCTCGGCGGACGTCGTCTCCGGCCCCGGAACGCTCGACGTGCTGAGCCGCGAGGCCGCCTCGCTCGCCGGGCACCTGCCGCCGGCCACGCGCATCGAGACCCAGGCCGCGCGGGGAAACCTCCTCACCCGCGGCATCGACGTCTGGGGCGGGGTGCAGCTGCGGACGCCCACCGGGCTCGAGGGCCGGACCGAGCGGGCACACCTCGACTCGTCCACCATGCACTCCACCGGCACCGGCCACGTCGAGGTGACCGGCCCGGGTGGGTACTGGCTGCAGGCCCAGGGGTTCGACCTCCACCTCCGCGAGGACCTGTACGAGTTCGACCAGGTCCAGAGCCGGGTGAGCACCCTGTGAGGCGCGGGGGGGTGAGGGCCGGGTGGCTCCTGTCCGTGCTCGTGCTGCTCGCCGTGCCCACCGCGCGCGCGCAGACGAGCTCCAGCCCGGCGCAGAGGCCGGTCGCCGGAAAGCTCGCTCCCGCGCGTGGGAAGGCTCCCACCCCGGCCCTCGCGCCTGCCGACGCCGGGACCCGGACGCCGCTCGCCACTCCGGAGAACCCGGTGTTCGTCGACTGCGACAAGGCGCGGATGGAAGGGACCGAGCGACGCTTCGTCTGCACCGGCCACGTGAAGATGGTGAAGGCCACGACGACGCTGACCTGCGATCGCTCCATCGGGTACTACGTGGGCAAGGACGCCACGCAGCTCACGCGGCTGGAGTGCTTCGGGAACGTCGTGGCCGTGGACGGCGAGCGCTGGGCCCACGGCGACCACGCCGACTACGACACGGTGAAGGAGGTCCTGGTGATGACCGGGAACCCCGAGGCGCGGCAGGGGACGAACACCATGAGGGGCGACCGCGTCGTCTTCTACGTGGGCACCGACCTCATCGAGGTGGAGCGGGTGTCGGGCGTGCTCGAGTCGAAGGGCAAGGAGCCGGGCCAGAGCAAGGACGGCGGTCAGCCGGCCCCGGCCCCCGGCACGAAGGTCCACTGATGCCGGAGAGGCTCCTCGCCGAGGGCCTGGTGAAGGCCTACCGCCGCCGGCGGGTCGTGGACGGGGTGCGGCTCGAGGTGCACCCCGGGGAGATCGTCGGCCTGCTCGGCCCGAACGGGGCGGGGAAGACGACGACGTTCAACATGGTCGTGGGGCTGGTCCCGGCGGAGGAGGGGCGGGTGTGGCTCGGCGAGGTGGAGCTCACCGGGCTGCCCATCCACCGGCGGGCGCGCGCCGGCCTCGGCTACCTGCCGCAGGAGCCGTCCATCTTCCGGCGCCTCACGGTGCGCCAGAACTTCCTGGCGGTGCTCGAGCTGGACCCGCGGCTCGACCGGGCAGCCCGCGAGGAGCGGGCGCAGGGGCTCCTCGAGGAGTTCGGGCTCACGACCGTGTCGGAGTCGCTGGGCGAGCAGCTCTCGGGAGGCGAGCGGCGGCGGGCGGAGATCGCCCGGTCGCTCATTCCCGCTCCAAGGTTCATGCTCTTCGACGAGCCGTTCGCCGGGGTGGACCCGATCAACGTGGGCGACCTCCAGCGGCAGATCGCCCGGCTGAAGGAGCGCGGCCTGGGCGTGCTGATCACCGATCACAACGTGCAGGACACGCTCCGGATCGTGGACCGCGCCTACCTCATCGCACAGGGCCAGGTGATCGAGGAGGGCACCCCCCGCGCCCTCGCCGAGTCGGCGCGTGCCCGGAGCGTGTACCTCGGCGAGCGCTTCCGGCTGATCGAGTGAGCGCCGGCCCGAGGGGGCCGTAACGAGGTGTCTGGCACCTCGGTTCCGGGCACCTCGGTTCCGGCACTTCGTCCCGGCACCTCGTTCCGGGACACCTCGGCCGGGAACCTCGTGGTCGGGCGCTTCGGGGGTGCTCCGAGGAGTGCCGAGGGGGGCCGTAACGAGGTGTCTGGCACCTCGTTCCCGGCACCTCGTTCTCGGCACCTCGTTCTCGGGCACCTCGTTCTCGGGCACCTCGTTCCCGGAGGGCAGCACCTCGTTCCGGAGGTTCTCGGGACGAGCTACGAGGTCTCTGACACCTCGCGGTCCGGAGGGGCCTTCGGCCGCGCGAGCATCCGCGTGCGGGCCGGGGCTTCCGGCCCCCCCTCCCGCGCTGCTGGAACGCTCCCAGGGCCCCCGGAGAGGCCGTGGCGCCACTCCAGCCGAGGTCCCCGACGGCCGCGCTACCGGGTGGAAAAGCTCTCACCGAGGCCCGCCGGCGACCCCGGCACCGCTCGCGACGCGCCCGTTCGCGCCGCCCGGAGATCCCCGCCGGGTCGTGTGCGCCGGGGTCGCATGCCAGAAACGCGCCGCAACTCCGGGCTGATCCGACCGCGGACGGGTCCGCACCCACCGGCGGACTCCCGGTGCGCGCTTGCACGACACGCGCCAGCCGCATCAGAGC
>DATJVY010000101.1:0-4769 GCA_035501615.1 Myxococcaceae bacterium | reverse complement strand
GGCCGTGCTCGGTCGGGCGCTCTGCCTGCGGCACGTCGACGCCGGCTCCTGCAACGGGTGCGAGCTGGAGATCCACGCTCTCAACAACCCGTACTACAACCTCGAAGGAGCGGGGATCCGTTTCGTGGCCAGCCCACGCCACGCGGACGTCCTTCTGGTCACCGGACCCGTGTCGGTGAACATGGAGGAGGCGTTGCTCCGGACCTACGACGCGACGCCGGACCCGAAGCTCGTCGTCGCCGTGGGAGACTGCGGGACGTGCGGAGGAATCTTCGGAGAGAGCTATGCGAGTCGCGGGAGCGTGAGCAAGGTGATTCCGGTGGACATCACGGTTCCCGGCTGCCCGCCGAGTCCCCTGGCGATCCTCAGAGGAATTCTTGGGGCCACGGGACGGTCGTCGAAGTGAGCTCGGCGGCAAGTAGCGCGAGTCGCTGATCTGCCGGGAGAGTCTCGCGACAGCGGCGGCGACCGGGCAGTGGCGATGCTGGTGCGCTGAAGAATGGTGCGTCCGGACCTGGGCGCCCGGGCGCATTCAGTCCACATCGGCGAGCTGCATGAGTCGCTGCAGGCGAACGAAGCGCGGCTGCGAGTAGAGCGGTCGCCAGCGCCAGTCGATCTTCAGGAACGTCACCCGCAGATCGCGCATCTGGTGAGCACGCTCGAGCCAGTCCAGTGCCGGCCCGGTCTCGACCAGCGCACAATGAATGAGTGCAAAGTTGGACGCTGGTACATGGCGCCGGGAGGCCATGGCCCGCAACTCGGCCAGGGCCTCGCGCGCAACCGCGTGGTCGCCGGCAGCAGCCTGCGCGTAAGCGAGCGCCGAGATGACGTGCGGCACCTCGCCCGATTGTTCGCGAGCGACGCGCAGGTCAGCAATCGCATCCTCGAGGCGGCCCTGCTTCAGGGCGATTCCTCCGGCGTGGAGCCGAGCAACCCAGAAATTCGCGTCGACGTCGAAGACCCGGCCCAGGCGTGCAAGGGCCTCGTCGTCGCGGTCTGCCAGCGAGAGGAAGGACGCTTCCAGAGTATTGGCGATCAGCGACAACGGCTCGAGCTCTCGCGCGCGGCGGATCTCCGCCAGCGCCCGCTCGTGGCGGCCGAGGTTCGAGAGCAGATGGGAATACCCGAGGTGAGGCTCGGCGGCGTTCGGATTGAGCTCGATTGCGCGGACGAACGCGCGCTCCGCTTCGACCCAGTCCCAGTCGTACCAGAATCGGACGAAACCAAGCACCGTCTGGGCCTCGGCCTGACCCGGGTCGAGCGCCAGAGCTGAGGTTGCTGCTCCTGCCGCCTTCGGGAAGTTCTCCTGCGGTCGAAGGTCGCATGCGATCGGCAGTCGCCGGTAAGCGTCGGCGAGGCCAGCATGGGCGAGCGCATAGCCCGGGTCGAGCGCGATGGCCCGTTCGAACAAGGCAATGGCCCGGAACAGGCCATCCACGGTGAGCTTGCCGACATGGTGCCGTCCAGCGAGGTAGAGCTGGTAAGCATCGACGTTTTCGGTATGCCTCTGCTTCAGGCGCTTCAGCGTCTCTCCGGAGAGCTGGAGCGCAAGCGCCCGCGCCACTCTCTCGGTGATGGCGTCCTGAACGGCGAAGACGTCGGCGAAGCTCTCGTCGAACCGGTCGGCCCACAGCGCCACTCCATCGGCGACGCGGAGCAGGCGGGTGGTGACCCGCATCCGTTTGCCGGCGCGCAGGACCCCGCCGTCCAGGACTGCCTCGACACCGAGCTGGCGACCAGCGACCAGCGGATCCTGTCGGGGGCTCGCGTAACGGCGCACGACGCCCAGTGGACGCACCGCCAACTCGCCTCCGGCGCTGAGCCGATTGATCAGCAGCTCGGTCATCCCCAGGAGCAGGACGTCGTCGCGCTGATCGTCCACGAGCGGCTTGAAGGGCAGCACCGCGAGGCTCGCAATCGGTGTGGTCTCGTCGCTGGCCTCGGGTGGTCGCATCGTACGATCCACGTCACCACGCGTGGCCACTGGCAGCGCCAGGACATTGGCCCCGTGGTCGACGGAGGGGCGAGCGGAGCCGGCGGAGGCGAGAACCACACGCGGGCGCGACTCGCTCAGCGCGACGAAGCGATAGCCGCGCCCCGGCACGGTCAGGATCTGCTCCCCGTCGTGATCGCCGAGCGCCCGACGCAAGGCGGAGATGGCCTGGGTCAGGTTGTTCTCCTCGACCACGCGGCCGGGCCAGATCGCCGCCAGCAGCTCTTCCTTGTCGAGCAGCCGGTCGCGATGCTCGAGGAGGTACAGCAGGGTGTCGAACACTCGGGGCGTCAGCCGCACCCATTCGCCGTCGCGGCGATAGAGCCGTCGCAACGCAACGTCGACGCGAAAATCCCCGAACTCCCGAAGCCGCTCCTTCCCTGGCATGACCTCTCTCAGGATCTTTCAGGATTTTTCACCCGAATACTAAGGACTCTTCACGCTCCGAGCCCAGAGGCTAGCCGTCGCGCACGGCGATCGTGCGTTGCTCGGAGGAACCATGGTGAAGAGAGTCCTAAAGAGTGCGGGAGTGCTGGCCGTGGCCAGCGCAGTGGCTGGGCTGCTAGGGCAGGCCTGCAACGCCTCGACGGCAAGCGCCCAAACGGAGACCCGCGACCCCATCGAGGGGGTGTGGAGCTCCGCGGTGACCATCACCGACTGCCAGGGCACGACCACGCGCCAGTTTCAAGCGCTGAATCTGTTCCACGATGGCGGCACGGTGAGCGACACGGACAGTCAACCGCCGACGACCCACGGCCCGGCGTTCGGGACCTGGCAGAGTCAGGGCGGTGGAACGTATGGGAGCGTGTTCCAGTTCTTCCGCTTCAATTCGGACGGCAGCGTTGCAGGCTCCAATCGGGTGCAACGGACGATCACTCTGGGCGCGGACGGCAAGAGCTTCACCAGCACCATCTCGATCTCGGTCCTCAATCCTGTCGGAACCCAGGTGAGCACCGCCTGCGGCACGGAAACCGCCGCACGCCTGCAGTAGGCCCGGCCACCGCGACAGGGCGTTTCGCCAACCCGACGGAACCGTCCGCGCCAGCGCCTGCTTCCGCTGTCTCATGGCGCGACCGCCACGGCCGCAGATCGTCCTGAGCCTGAAGGCGTGCCCGCTGCCGAGGCCGGCCTTCGTCGGGCAGAGCGCGCGTGAGCGCCGGCGGGGTGGGGTGTGACCCACTGCCCGGGCGACGAAATCGCGCCCTCGGCGGGTGCGCTCCAGTCCGTGCACGAGTGAGCCCGGGGGGCAGCGTCGTCGGGTGAGTGCAGCCTGTACGGGGGCTCGCGTGGAGGCGCCAACATGCGCCGCGACCGTCGAGGCCCACTTCTTCCCGGAGGGGTCGTTGCCATCGTGTTGCTCGTCGCCTGCTCGCCCCCGGGGAGCCCCTCCGACGGATCGATCGGCCAGACCACCGGCGCCCAGACGCCTCAGACGACCTGTCCGGCGCCGACCAACGACGTCCCGCTCGACCTCGAGATGGGGATCCCGCTCGCGTACCTGTCGGGGCTCGGAATCTTCAACGTCTACTGGGGCGAGAACTGGGACTCGCTCCCCGGAAGCCTGCAGAGGGCGGACATCGACAAGGCGCTGAAGGACGTCGTCGCCACGACGTACTTCGACAAGCTCCGCCAGTATGGCGTGCCCGGGTTGCACTTCGAGGGGAGCGCCACCACCGGGGGGTTCCTCTACCCGTGTCAGGGCAGCCCGGGTCCGGTCACCTGGATCGACTTCTCCAGCGGAACCAGCAAGGGAGGCTTCGACATCACCAAGGTGCTGTCGCTCTTCAAGAAGGGCGAGGCCGCGGACATCTGTCAGGACATGGGGCTGAGCGAGGTCGACCACACCGCCGCGGACGGGACCGTCTTCGGGGTCGCCCCCTACTGGTCCAATGCCGACAATGCCTGCGTCCCGGGTCAGGCCGCGCCCCCGACCGACACCACCGCGCCAGTGACGACCGCGAGCGGGGCGCCTCCGGCCAACGGGAGTGGCTGGAACGACGCCGACGTGACGGTCACTCTCACCGCGACCGATCCCGGTTCCCCGTCGTCCGGGATCAAGGAGATCGACCTCTCCGCGACCGGCGCGCAGCCAGTTCCTGCGACCACGGTGCCGGCCAATCCGGTGAGCGTCTTCTTCGCCGTCGAAGGGATCACCGACCTCACCTTCCACGCCGTGGACAACGCGGGAAACGTCGAGGCGGACAAGCACCTCGACATTCGGATCGACAAGACGCCTCCGGTGGTGACCTGGACGGGGAACGCCGGGACCTACGGGGTCGGCGACACGGTGGCGATCACCTGCTCTGCGACCGATGCACTCTCCGGGCTGGCCTCGAGCACCTGCGCGGACGTGAACGGCCCGGCGAGCAGCTTCGGGCTCGGCCCGCACACCTTCACCGCGACGGCGATGGATCTCGCCGGGAACTCGACCACCGTTTCCATCACCTTCACCGTGGAGGTCACGGCACAGGGCCTGTGCGACCTGGTGCGCGAGGACTCGACCGACCCGCGGCTCGCGGCCAAGCTCTGCCGGATCCTCAACGAGGGAGCGGCGCTTCCCCCGGACTGCTGCAAGGCGCTGCGGAAGCTGCTCGGGGAGTTCGTCGAGGAAGTCGTGGACCACATCCCCGCTGCGTTCACCCCGCAGCAGGCCCAGACGCTGATCGACGACGCGCTCACCCTCGTCCCGACCACCTGCCCCCAGCCAGCAAACGACCACGACGACGACGACTGCGACGACCGCTGCCGGACCCATCGAGACGACGACGACTCGAGG
>DATJVY010000100.1:0-14772 GCA_035501615.1 Myxococcaceae bacterium | reverse complement strand
GGGCTCGCGATCGGCCCCGGGGGCAGCCCGTGCACCGTGTACGTGTTGTACGGATGCGGCGTGACCAGGTCCTGGCGGGTGATGTTCTTCACGAACTTCCCGCGGATCAGCATCATCGCGTAGAGCACGGTGGGGTCCGTCTGCAGCGGCATCCCGAGCCGCAGCCGGTTCAGGAACAGGCACGCGATGCGCGGCCGCTCGTCGGGCGCGCCCGTCTCCTTCTCCACGATGGAGGCGAGCGTCACCACCTGCAACGGGTCGAGCGTCACCGCCGGGTCGGCGGTGGCCATCGCCGCGTGCAGCTCCTCCAGCGTGCGCGAGACCATCTTCGCGAGCACGCTCTCCTCGGTGAAACCGTGGGTGAAGCTGTAGGTGTCGGGGAAGAGGAAGCCCTCGAGCCTGTTCGCCGGAACCCCCAGCTTCCTCACGAACGCCGCATCCGCCGCGAGCATCTCCAGCCGGTCGAGCCGGAGCTTCAGCGGCGAGGCGGCGAGGAGCGGGAGGATCTCGTCCAGCCTCAGCCCCTCGGGGATCGTCACGTGGTACGTCTTCTGCTGCCCGGCGGCGACCCTCTGGATGGCCTGCTCGGGCGTGAGCGGGAGCGTGAACTCGTACTCGCCGGCCCGGAGCTTCGGCCCCAGCCTGTCCCGCCGGAGCCAGGCGTAGGTGAGCTCCGCGTCCGAGACCACCCCCGCCTGGGCGAGGACGTCCGCCACCCTCCGCGGACCGCTCCCCGGGGGGATGATCACGTTCACCGTCCCCGGAGCACCCGCCGGAGTCCGCGAGAACTCCGTGATCCGCCGGTCGCGCCACCACCACCAGCCCACCCCCGCGGCAGCAGCGAGCACCAGCACTGCCAGGACCACGCCGATGGCCCGCTTCACGGCTCGTCCCGGTGGGCGGCCGCCTGCCGCGACTCCAGCCAGCCCTGGAGGATCAACGCGGCGGCGAGCCGGTCGACGACCGCCCGCCGCTTCGCTCTCGACACGTCCGCCTCGAGGAGGATCCGGTTCGCGGCTGCGGTGGTGAGCCGCTCGTCCCAGTAGTCCACCGGGATCCCCAGGGCCCGGGTCACCGCGTCGCCGAAGCGCCGCGCCTCGGCCGCGCTCGGCCCCTCGCTGCCATCCATGTTCAGGGGCAGGCCCACCACTGCGTGTTCCACCCCGTGCTGCTCGGCCAGCCGGCGCAGCTCGGTGAGGTCCGCACGGAGGCTCGTCCGGCGCAGGGTGGTCACCGGCTGGGCAGTCATCCCCAGGGCGTCGGAGACCGCGACCCCGACCGTCTTGGTGCCCACGTCCAGTCCGAAGCTGCGCCGCATGCCCCGTGCCCCATACTAGCCGCTGCCTCTCCGTCCTGCCGCGTGGACCGCGCCCATCCCGCGCCCGGGACCCGCCCCGGCTCTCCAAGACGTGCGCCCCACCGGCATCGGCCGTGCAACCCGGACGCTCTCGCCCGGACCGGCGGTCCGGAAGGGGGGCGGATGGGATTCTTCGACTTCATCGGGGACGCGTTCGGGGCGATCGCCTCGCCCATGACCGCGGTGCTGGACGCCGGCACGAAGCTGCTCGGCCTGCCGCCCGTCCTCGGGGACGCCCTCAAGATGGCCGTCGGCGCGGCGACCGGCGACTTCGTCACCCTGATGCAGGGGACCACCCAGCTCGCGAGGGACCTGGCCAGCGAGGCCGCGGAGACCGAGTACGCGCCCCCCACGGACGAGGCCTTCGGTGGCACGGACGGATGGGCACCCGCCTCGTCCGCGGCCCTGTCGGCCGCCGACGCCGATCCGGCCACGGCGAGCGACGGGGCAGGGCCCGCCGACGCCGTCGACGTGCTGCCCGACGCCACCGCGAGCGGCGACCTCGACCCGGAGGAGCAGCGCACGCTCGAGACTCTCCGGACGAGCTTCGATGCGATGAACCGCGATCACGGGTTCCTCGGCGCGTTCGGCGACTCGGTCATCACCGAGAAGGAGCTCCGCGAGACCTCCGAGGACCCGGATGCGCCCCTCGAGCTCAAGCGCGCGGCCCGCTACGTCCTCGACCACCCCGACCTGCTGGAGCGACTCCTCCGGTCACGCGACGGAAGCGACCAGGGCATCTCCCGGAGCGACGTCGACCTCGTCGAGGAGGAGGACCGGACCGGATCGCCCGATGGCCCTTCCGGACCGGCACCGTCGGGCGGCGGGACGGGGACCCCGGTCGGGGGCGACGCACTCTCGGCGCTCCGGACGCTCCTGGCCAGCTTCGATCGGCTGAACGGGATGACCGGCGGGTGGCTCCCCCCGGACAAGGTCCTCAGCCGGGACGAGCTGGAACGCGCCGCGGGCGATCCCGAGACCGAGCCGGTGCTCAAGCGCGCAGTTCGCTACGTGCTCGACCATCCCGATCTGCTCGAGAAGCTCTCCCGGTCGCAGGGCTACGGCGTGCAGGGAATCTCCCGCGCCGATCTGGAGATCGGCATCGAGGACGCCCGTCGCTCATCGCCGACCTCCACCGGGTCCCCGGCCCCGAAGCCGACCACCTCGGGCACGTCGTCGAGCGGCAACACCTCGACCACCAAGTCGAGCAGCAGCAAGAGCAAGGACCCCTCGATCACCGACATCCTCAACAACAAGAGCCTGAGCGTGGAGGAGAAGATCGAGATGATCCTCATGGTGCTCGAGAACCGCACCGACGATCAGATCCTCTCGGTCACCCAGCAGATGGACACGAACGACGACAAGAAGAGCGCCAAGGACGACCGGAAGAAGGTCGCCCAGCTCGACAAGGTGGACCGCGACCTGAACTTCAAGATGGAGCGGCTGGTGAAGCGCAAGGAGCAGCTCTCCAACCTCCTGTCCACGATCGAGATGAAGTTCGCCTCGATGGCACAGACCGCCATCGCCAACATGGGACGCTGAACATGGACGGGAACGCGCGCGAGAGGCTGCGGGCCTTCGCCCGGGGAGAGGCCACCTGGGCGGAGGTGGAGGGAATCACCGCCCGGGACGCGGCCCGGATGGCACGGACGGGGGTGGAGCTGGCGCAGGCGGGCCGGCTGCGAGAGGCGGCGCTGGTGTTCGAGGCGATGGTGGAGATCAACCCCAGGGACGCCGGCGCCCACGCCGCGCTGGGTACCGTGTACCAGAAGCTCGGCCGGACCGATGACGCGGTGCGGACCTACGGGGAAGCGCTCGCCCGGGACCCGCGCCACCCCGTCGCGCTCGGGAACCGGGGCGAGCTACTGCTCCGCCAGGGTCGTCAGGAGGGGTTCGGTGACGTGGCGGCAGCGGTGGCGGCGGATCCGGAGGGGCGGACCGCAGCCGGGCGGAGGGCGGCGAGGCTGGCGAAGGCGATCACCGCGGACGCGGTGGCCCGGCTCGGCCTGCAGTGAGGGGGCCGCCGGAGCGCATGGGGGGAGCGCTCCGGCGGTGCGGCTTCTCCCGCGGCCCGCTCAACCTCCGCTGTCCGGGCTCGTGCTCTGGGCCGTGCTCGTCGGCGTGGCCCGCGGCCGGGCGATGCTGCGCCGGCGCGAGGAGGGCTTCGTGGCGGGCTCGGGCGGCGGTGGCGGGTCGTCCGGCACGTCGGCCTCGGCCAGCAGGAGCTGCTTCATCCGCTCCAGGCTCGCCCGAGCCCGGTCGACGAAGGGGCCGCCGGTCCCGATACGCTCGGCGGTCGCCACCGTCGTCTCGTAGACGCCGATCGCCTTGGTCAGGAGGATCTTGATCCGCCGCCGGAGCTCCTGGCGGTAAACCTCGGCCTCCTCGGCGTTCAGCTCCTTGGGCGTCGGCGAGTCGATCATCTGGCGGTGGAGCACCTCGTAGAGGTTGCCGATCCGCTCGCCCGCGGCGGTGGCCCAATAGCCGTTGCCGATCTTGATCGCCCGGAGGTAGTGCCCCTGCGCCGAGAGCAGGAGCTCCGCCTTGTACTCGAGCGTGCGTGAGAGCTCGTCCGCCTTGGCCTCGGGGTCGAAGGCCACGCCCTCGCAGTGGAGGCGGTAGATCTCCCCGAGGAAGAACTGACCCTGCGCGGTGATGTACTCGTCCGCCGGCTCGCCCCGGTCGGCTGTCTCCTTGGCGGTCACCAGCGCCGAGCGGAGCGTCTTCTCGCCCTCGTCCAGATCCCCGGCGTCGACCTGGCAGATGCCCTGCTGCACCTGGGCCTCGATCCGGCGGGACGCGGGGAGATCCGTCCGGGCCGCGATGCGCCCCAGCACCTTCCCGGCCTCCGGGTACCGGTCCAGGTGGTACAGCGCCTCGGCGTGGTGGAAGGCCGCGTCCAGGGCGTCGCCGGTGCCGAGCGGATCGGCGATCTCGGCGAAGTGCGCACGCGCGGCGTCCCATTCCTCGAGCCGCTCCCGGGCGAGCCCGGCGTTGAAGCGGGCCCGCACCCGGTGCGAGCTCTCCGGGAAGGCGGTGACCAGCCGCTCGAAGCACGCCGCCGCCCGGCCCGCGTCCCCCGCGGCGAAGGCGCTCGACCCGGCGGCGAACAGCTCCTCGTCGTTCATCCTCAGGAGGGCCAGGTCGGCCCGGACCTCCTCCGGGGGCATAATGATGGTCTCCGGCCTCTGCGCGGACGAGGTCGTCGCGCAGCGGGCGAGGAAGAGGAGCGGGAGGAGGGCGAAGGCCCGGTGAATCGCGGCGCGCAAGGGCAGGGGAGGTCGGGGGAAACCGCGGTTCCAGCCTACAGGATCACAGCCTCGCCCAGCAGGTAGGAGCCTGCGCGCCACAGTGCGCCCAGGTCGTGAATCTCGGACGAGAAGCGCGGGACGGCGATCAGGGGCGCGGGCGCCATCCCCTCGCGCAGGACCCGGACGCTCTCCCGGTCCCGCTCGGCCAGCGCCCGGGTCTCGGCCAGCGTGCGCACCAGCGTTCCCCGGAGGGGCTCCTCCAGCCCGGCGAGCTCCGACTCGGCCGAGGCCGGCGGCTCCTCCTGCACGCGGTTCACCACCACCCCGTCTCGCTGCAGCCCCCGGTCCCCGAGCACCGCCTCGAAGCCGAGGGCCTCCTCCCGGCGTTCGGGAGACGCGCCTGCCACCAGGATGAATCCGGTCTCCGGCGACGAGAGGAGCGCCCGCACCGACCGGGCGCGCTGCCGGAATCCCTCGTTCATTCCGCTCACCGCGCTGAGGAACGTCGCCAGCTCCTCCAGCGTGTCGCCGCCGATGATCCGCCCGATGGTCCTCGCCGCCACGCCCCCTCCCCAGCGGGCCAGCCGCAGCGAGAGCCGGGAGGCGCGCAGCGCGGGGTCGAGCAGCCAGCGCGCGGCCTCGTTGTCCAGGAAGTCCAGGATGCGCGCCGGGGCGTCGAGGAAGTCGAGCGCGTGCGCGGTGGGAGGCGTGTCGAGCACGATCAGCTCGACCTCCGAGCGCTCGCGGAGCTGCCCCAGCCGCTCGAGCGCGATGTACTCCTGCGAGCCGGCGAGGACGGTGGAGAGCGTCTGGTAGAAGCGGTTCTGGAGGATGCGCTCGCGCTGCCCGGGCGGCGCCTGGCGCTCGATGAGCTCGTCCCAGCTCGCCTTGAGGTCGAGCATCATCGCCTGCAGCGGGGCCGCGAGGGTGATGCCCGCGCCGGCGAGGACGTCGGGGCGGACCTCGGTGGGAGCATTCCCGAGCCAGGTGAGCCCCAGCGCATTGGCCAGGCGGCGCGCCGGATCGATGGTGCACACCAGCGCGCTCCGCCCCAGGGCCGCCGCCCGCATCGCCAGGGCCGCTGCGAGCGTCGTCTTGCCCACCCCGCCCGCGCCGACGCAGACCAGCACCCGGCGCGTCCGGAGCACCTCCTCCAGCGAGGGGGCGCTCACCGGAGCGCCTCCGCCAGGACGTCGCCGAGCGCGACGAGCTCGCCGCGTCCCAGCTGCGGCACCACCAGCCGCGGCAGCTGGACCAGCGGAGCATCGACGGACCGCAGCCGCTCCAGCGCCTCCTCGGTCCTCCGGGCGTCCTCCTCGTAGGCCTGGACCAGCGCCGTGAGCGCCGGGCGCCCGGAGAGCGCCGCCCGGTCCGCCTTCCCGAACCGCGAGGGCACCGACTGGTTGAGGACCACCGCGCCGACCCTGACCGAGAGCCGGGTCCGGAGCGCTCCGGCCAGCTCGAGCGTCTCGTTCACCGGAAGCTCCTCGGGCAGGCTGACCAGGAGGGCCGCGGTGATGACCGGGTCGGTGAGGTAGTCCAGCATCCAGCCTGCCTCAGTGGCCATCGGCCCCGAGGGGAGGGCGGTGACGAGGCCCTGCGGCACGCCGAGGAGGGTCAGCGCGTGCCCGGTGGCCGGCAGGTCCAAGACGATTCGGTCGAAGCCCCCGGGCGCGTCCGGCCACTGCCGGAGGTGCCACATCACCTTGCCCAGCATCACCGTCTCCGCCAGCGCGGGGATGAAGCGGAGGAAGTAGCGCACCATCCGGTTCTCGAAGACCGCCCGGTACACGCGCTCCAGCCGGATCTTGGAGAGCACGTACTCGCGCATGGACGCGTCGGGCTCGAGGTCCACCATCGAGAGGTTGGGCTCGACGAGGGTCACGTCCGGGCCCACCTCGGGGTGGCCCAGCATCTGCCCGAGGTGCCGCCCGGCGTTGACCTCGCAGAGGAGGGTCCGCAGCCCCGCGGAGGCCAGGCGCAGCGCGAGCGAGGCGGCCACGGTGCTCTTGCCCACGCCGCCCTTTCCGGTCACCAGGAGGAGACGCCTGTCGAGCAGACCGGACATTGGAGGGCAGGAAGGAGCGCCGGACCGTAGGGAGCACGTCCGCGGGCTGTCAACGCCGGGAGACGCGGGAGCGTGCTTGACAGCTCCGGGCGCGGCTGCGAAGTCCCCCGCACCGCGAGACGGACATGCTGAAGAACAACCCGATGGTCAAGAGGCTGGTGGAGACCGGCGAGGAGCGGGTGGGGAAGCTCGCCCAGGCGCTGCTCTCCAACGAGCGGTTCGTGGTGGCGATCCAGACGCTGATCCAGCGGACGCTCTCCGCCAAGGGCGTCCTCGACAAGAGCCTGCGCTCCGCGCTGGCAGCGATGAACCTGCCCTCCACCGAGGACGTCGAGTCGCTCCGGCGGAAGATCGCCGACCTCGACGCCACGCTGAGCCGCATCGAGTCCAAGCTCGAGCGGGTGCCCGAGCAGCCCCGCTGAGCCGGGGAGGCGCCGCCCGTGCGACGGATCGCCTTCGTCAACGAGAAGGGTGGCACCGGGAAGACGACCCTCGCCGTCCACGTGGCGGCCTGGATCGCCCGAGCTCTGGAGCGGCGGGTCCTCCTGGTGGACCTGGACACGCAAGGGCACGCCGGAAAGACGCTGGGCCTCGACGTGCGCGAGATCGAGCCCAACGTGTTCCACTTCCTGACCGACCGTGCGGTGACCCTCGACCAGGTTCGCCACCCGACCGAGATCCCCGGCCTCTCCGTCCTTCCGGCCTACAAGCAGATGGCCGGGCTCGCCGCGGCCCTGGGCACCTCCGGGTCCGCCGTGGAGCGGCTTTCCGAGCGCCTGGACGAGTTCGCCTCGGAGCAGGACGTGGTGGTGCTCGACGGCCCCCCGTCGCTCGGCCTGAGCGTCTCGGCGATGCTGGTCGCGGCCACCGAGGTCGTCATCCCGGTCGCCCTGACCTATCTCGCGCTCGACGGCTGCGCCGAGGTCGCGAAGACGGTGGAGCGGGTGGCCGAGGAGCATCACCGGCCCGGGCTCCGCGTCACCGCGGTGGTGCCGATGATGCACCGGCGCACGGCGCTCGCCGACGCGGTCCAGGAGCGGCTCGAGGCGTACTTCCCCGGCCGGGTCACGCCCCCGCTCGGGGTGAGCGTGGCCATCGACGAGGCGCAGAGCCACGGCAAGACGGTCTGGGACTACGCCCCCCGGAGCAAGGGCGCGGAGATGATGACCGCGGTGGCAGAGGCGGTCTGGCGCCTGGGAGAGGCCGCCGCCTGAAACGCTCAGCCGGGCGGAGCGTCCTTCTTCTTCGCCTCGAGCGACGCCAGGCGGGCCTCCAGCTCCTCGATCCGGCGGCTGAGCTGCCCCAGGTCCGAGCCGAGCGCGGGGAGGCTCCCGGTCACGCCCTCGACCAGCGCCTTCACCCGGTCGTCCGCGCGGCGCTGCCAGTCCTCGATGGTCCGCTGGCCGGCCCGGAGGAGGTCCTCCTTCAGCTCGCCCGAGCCACCTTCCTCGCGGCGGAGGAGGCGGTCCAGCCGGGTCTCCGCCTCCTCGCGGATGGAGGCCACCCGCGGGGTGACCTCCTTCTGGATGAAGCCGGAGAGCGCGTCGCCCGGGCGGCGGATGATCTCCCGCAGCACGCTGAGCGGCATCTGATTCTTCTTCTTCTCTTCCTCGAAGATGATCTGCGCCAGCGTCACCGAGGTGAGGTCGTCCTTGCTCCGGTTGTCGACGATCTTCACCTCGGCGCCCTGCTTGATCATCTCGGCGATCTCGTCGAGCGTGACGTACCGGCTCTCCACGGTGTCGTAGAGCTTCCGGTTCGTGTAGCGCTTGATGATCTTCGGCTCGCGAGGAGCCTCTTCCTGGGGGGGATGGAGCTGTTCGGGTTCAGTCATGGATCGTGTGTCGCCGTCGTGAACGGTGGGCCTGCCGTTGGCCGACCATGCCGCGCTGCAGCGCCTCCCTGCGACCGCCAGGTTTCCGCTGGATAGCAGCACGGTTTGGCTCGGTGCAACAAGGTGGAGGGCTTGCACCTACACCCCGGCCGGGCAGGCTTCCCCTGGTATTCTCGCAGGTTCCAGCCTCCCGGCAGCCGGCTTCCCCGTGATCATCGCCTGCACGCAGTGCCACACGCGCTTCAAGGTGCCCGACGGCAAGGTGACCGCACGGGGCCTCAAGGTCCGCTGCTCGCGCTGCGGCCACACCTTCCGCATCTTCCCCGAGTCGGCGAGCGACGTCTCGGGCCCACCCGCTGCCGCACCGCGTCCGGCTGGGCCCGACCCGTTCCAGGCATTCGGGCCGCAGGGCACCTCCGACATGGAGAAGACGCCGGCCCGGGGGACGGAGGTCTCGGCGCTGCTCGCCCAGATGGCGCCCCCGGCGGACGCGAGCGAGGACTTCGACGTCGACGTCTCCGGCGAGGAGCCGACGAGCACCGAGCCGGCCTGGAACTTCCCGCCCGCTCCCGCCCGCCCGGGGAGGAACGCCGGCGGAGCGGCGGTCGCCCTGCAGTCCGAGCCTGCTGCCGACCTCCACCCCGGCGGACCCGAGGTCTCCTTCGCCGGTCTGGCCGAGCCCGAGCCCCTGCCGGCCCGCCCCCTCCCGCCGGCCCCCGCGGCCATGCCGCCCGCCGCGGTGGTCTCCGAGCTGTTCGACACCGCGCTCGACGCGCGCCCGCCGGAGGACGACCCCTTCGACGCCGGCCTCGACCTCGTGCCCATCCCGGTCCGACCCCTCCCGCCGGAGGTGCCCTCCGCGCAGCCCGAGTCGTTCACCGCGGAGCCCTTCGCCCCCGCCGGTGCCGCACCCGAGCCGCCGGCCGCCACGCCCGCGCCCCAGGGTCCAGATCTCCTCGCCGGGCTCGCCGGGTTCACCCCCGCCTGGGGCCTCTCGGCACCGGTCCGGGCCCTGTCGGTGGACGGCACGCTCTCCAGCCACGTCTCGACCCTGTCGCCTCCTCCCGAATCGCAGGCGCCCTCGCCGCCGCCCCAGTACGGGGGGGAAGGCACCGTCCTCGACGACCTCCCTGCGCTCGAGCCCACCGGGCCGCTCCCCGTGGCGGGACTGGACCTCGACCCGGGCAACGACGCGCGCAGCTGGACCGGTGCCCCGCCCACCGGAGACGGCGGGATGCAGCTCGAGCTCGAGTCGGACCTCCCCCCGATGGAGCTGGACCGGCCCCCGCCCGCCCCGTCCCCCGATGCGGCGTGGGTCGCGCCCCCGGCCTCGAGCCCGCCGGCGACCGCGTCGCCTCCCCCGACCGCTGCCGCCGGGCTCGGCTGGGACGATCCCTTCGCCGACGCGCCTCGCGCCCCGCCGCCCGAGCCGGCGATCTCCTTCCCGAGGACGCCCTCGGCACCCAACTCGGTCGTGCTCGACGAGGCGCCGCCCGCCCCACCGAGCAGCCCGGACCATGGGTTCTTCGAGATGCCGTCGGGGCAAGCGCCCGCGACCTCGGCCGCCCTGCTGCCCGAGATCCCCGAGGCCGCGGAGCCGGCGCCGAGCCCGCCGGCGACGGCGCCCATGCCCGCCATCTCCAAGCCGCCGGCACGGGCGCGGCTCGGGCTCCAGGAGCGCGAGCAGCCGGGAGCGGCGCGGCGGGTGAGCGCGGTCATCCTCAACGTGGGCCTGGCCGCGCTGCTCCTCCTCGTGGTCGCAGGCCTCGCCTCGAGCTGGGCCACGGCGGGAAGGCTCGAGGGTTCCGCGCTGTCCCCTCGCCGGCTCCTCCAGGCGCTCCGGCCGGGCAGCGGGGTGACGCCGGTGGAGGTCACCCCCGGGACCTACGAGACGCAGTCCGGTCGCACCCTGCTCTACGTGCGAGGACGGGTGCTCAACCGGGGCGTGCCCGCCGGCCTGGTCCGGGTCCGGGCCGAGGTGTGGGACGGGGCCCAGGCGGTGAAGAGCGGGGACACGCTCGCCGGAGCCATCGCCACGCCCGAGGAGCTGTGGCGGGCCGCGACGCCCGCCGAGGTCGAGGCCCTGCGCGCGCGGCTGCTCTCGGCGGCGACCCCGGTGGCCGACGGACAGCGGGCGGACTTCCTGGTGGTGCTCGACGACGCCCCCCGCGACCTCGCGGGGCTGAGGCTCCAGGTGAGCGCCAGCGTCGAGCACTGAGCGGAGCCGCCGCCCGGGCGTCCCTCAGTCGTCGCCCTTGTCCGGGGGACTGAGCCTGGACGCGCGGCGGTCTCCGCCGCTCCCCGGCTCACCCTGGCCCGGCTCGCGCAGGGCGCGCTCGGGCTTCACGTCGATGAAGCCCTGCCCCTGGGAGGCCTTGCGGAACGAGTAGATGAACTTCCCGAGCGCGTTGCCCAGCGCGGACATGCGCGAGGCGGAGAACACCACCAGCAGGACGAATCCGATGACCAGCAGCTCTCCGAAACCGACCCGAGGCATGGCGCGGCCCGGAACATCGCCCGCGACCGCCAGGCGGTGCAAGCGGCTTGACCTCCGAGGCCCCCCGAACGGACGCTGGCCGCATCCGTGCGCATCCTCGGCCACCGGGGCGCGAGCAGCGACGCGCCGGAGAACACGCTCGCTGCCTTCCAGCTCGCGCTCGCCCAGGGCGCCGACGGCGTGGAGCTGGACGCCCGCCTCTGCGGCTCGGGCGAGGTGGTGGTGTTCCACGACGAGCGGCTGGAGCGGCTCACCGGAGCGGCGGGCCGCGTGGCCGAGACTCCGTGGTCGACCCTCGGCCGGCTCGAGGTCCGGGCCGGTCCTCCGGGCGCGGCACCGGGGCGCATCCCCCTGCTGTCCGAGGTGCTCGAGGCCCTGCCGCGCTCGGCATTCATCAACGTGGAGCTGAAGAGCGAGAGCTGGCGCACCGCGGCCGTCGCCGAGGCCGCGGGGGAACTGCTCCTCGCGGGCCGGCACGAGGGCCACGTCGTCGTGTCCTCGTTCGATCTGCGCTGCCTGCTCCGGCTCGCCCTGTCCCATCCGCGCATCCGCCGGGGCCTGCTCCTCGACCCCGACCGACCGCAGCTTCCGCAGCGGGCGCTGGCGCTCCCCCTGGTGGGCCGCGATGCCGTTCACCCCGAGGCCTCCCGGGTGTCCGAGGCGGACGTGCGGCACTGGCACGCGACCGGCCGGGAGGTCGCGGTCTGGACGGTGGACGATCCGGACGTGGCGCGGCGGCTCCGCGCCTGGGGCGTGGACTCGCTCATCACCAACCGCCCGGGCGCGCTGCGCAAGGCGCTGGGTGCGGAACGCTGAGCCTGCGGCGGAGCGACCTCTACCGCTGGACCGTGGCCTCGGCCTGGTTCCGAGCCAGCGCCTGGGCCACGGCCGCGGGCCGGCGCCGGATGATGAGGACCTTCCGCGAGGCGAAGTCCTGCGTCTGCCGCGCCACCACCATCACCGAGTTGGCGCCCTCCTTGAGCGGGAAGTCGGCGCTGAACTTCAGCTTGGTGGGCTCGTTCTTCGGGCTGTCCGAGGTGCGGAAGAAGACCTTCTGGTCGTTCACCAGCACGTACATGTCCAGGAGCCCCTTCGGCTCGTTGACCGTCCCGGAGAGGGTGAAGCGGTCCGTGGGCGCGACCACGCCTCCCTGCGACTGGTCCACCTGGAGCACGATCTGCGGCGGCTCGCGGTAGGGGAGGGCGACCAGCTCCGGCGCCGCAGCCCGGGCGTTGCGCGCGTCGCGGGCGTCCGTCGTCCGGACGAACCCGAAGCGGCCCTTCTCCGTCTCCACCTTGGTCAGCCCGTTCACCCGGCCAAGCACCGGGAGCACGCCGGCCTTCCTCACCTTCGCCATCGCCGGCGCGCGCTCGTCCGGTCCGGCCAGGACCTGCGTCCCCGCCTCGAGCCGCACGCTCCCCTTGCGTGCCTCGACGGGGTAGGCCTTGTCGGAGAGCGGGAGGTTCAGGCGCTCGGTCGAGAACTCCTCGAGCGACTCGTCGATGATGGCCAGCTTCAGCGGGAAGGTGTCGCCGACGTAGCCCTTCTTGACCTCCAGCTGGAAGCGGGCGGTCTTGGTCTCGCCGGGGGCGATCTCCCCGAGATGGAAGCGCCCCTTCTCGATGAAGATGTTTTGGTCCGCGGCGTTCTTGATCGACCCCACCGCGTCCAGGGCCTTCCCCGTCCCCTGGTTGGTCACGTCCACCAGGAGGGTGACGCTCTCGCCGCGCTGGGCAACGCCGTCGCCGTTGCACTGGGTGCAGTCGTCCACCAGCTGCCAGTCCAGGGCGAAGGCCGGACGCGGTAGCTCGCCGAAGTTCACCTCGGCCACCAGCTCCTGGGGCAACGCCCCCTGGTCGTCGAAGAACTTCACCGTCATGTCGTCGCGACGGCTGTACATGTCCTTCGGAACCTTGACCGGAACCTTCCAGGTCCGCCTCTCACCGGGCTTCAGCGAGCCGAAGAGGAACTCGCGGCGGTCGAGCAGCGGGTCCTCGCTCTCGCTCCAGGCGCGGATGCGGGAGAGGGGCTCGGTGCCCTTGTTCTCGGCGGTGACCTCGAGGTCGAAGGTGTCTCCGGGGTTGAGCCGCCTCTCCGGCCCCGGCCGGAGCGTGGCCTGGAGCTGGGGCACCTTCGGCGTGGCCCCGGGAGACCAGTCGACCCCCAGCGCCGCGATGGCGGTGTTGATCCGCTCCTGCTCGGTGTCGCCCCTCTCCTGGAGGTAGGCCTTGCCCGACTGGAGCATCCGGTCGCGCTGGACGAACGGCTCCTTGAGGACGAAGTCGCGGGCGAAGAGCACCTCGAAGTCCTCCTTCACCTCGTCCTGGGCCTCGGCGTCCAGCTGGTCGTAGAGATCCTCGTCCAGCTTGCTCGGGTCGGTGTCGAGGAGCGGATGGGCGGCGCCCTTCTTCGCGTCGGGCTTGATCCCCTTCTCCTTGTCGTTCTTCGAGAGCTTGGGGTCCTTGCCCTCCTCGGCCTTCTGCTGCCGGGCCGCGGCGTCCTTCTGCTTCGCGTCCTCCTTCAGGTACCGGATGCTGACGAAGGGCTTCTCCTTCCCCAGCACCTCCTCGCGCTTGGTGGCCGCGGCCTGGGTGGCGGAGTTGCCGAAGTGGTGCTCCAGATCCGCCTCACCCAGCGTCTTCCGCGGAGCGAAGACGTTCACCCGGTCGGCCGTCACCCGGGTGGGGACGAGCTCGATGTCCGGCTCGATGCCCACCTCCTGGATGCTGACGTCTCCCGGGGTGAGGTACTTGGCGATGGTGAGCTTGAGAGCGCTCTCGTCGTTCGGGTTCCCGGTGGGCGAGCCGAACTCGTAGAGCACCTGCACCGAGCCCTTGCCGAAGGTCTGCTGGCCGATGATCACCGCCCGGTTCAGGTTCTTCAGCGCGCCGGCGACGATCTCCGAGGCGGAGGCGCTGCCCGGGTTCACCAGCACTGCCAGCGGGTACTTGTTGTCGCCGTCGTCGGCGTGGGCGCGCTTCTCCTCCCGCTGCCGCTCGCTGAGCGAGACGGTGGTGACGATGGTCCCCTGGCTCAGGAAGAGGTCCGAGACCTGGATCGCCTGCTCCAGGAGCCCGCCGGGGTTCCCCCGCAGGTCGAGCACCAGGCCCTTCAGGCCGCCGGTGGCCTCGGCATCGCTCTGGAGCTTGCCGAGCGCGGCCTGCATGTCGCGGGTGGTGTTGCCCTGGAAGTTCTTCAGCCGGATGTATCCCACGTTCCCGGCGAGCAGCTTCGACTGGACCGACTCGATGGAGATGGTCGCCCGGGCGAGGGTGAGCACCATCGGCTTGTCGAGGCCCTTGCGCTCGACGGTGATGGTGACCCGGCTGTCCACGGGGCCGCGCAGCTTGGACACGGCCTCGTTGAGGTCCATGTTGACCGTGGACTCCTCGCCGATCTTCTTGATCTGGTCGTCCTTCTTGATGCCGGCGCGCGAGGCGGGCGTCTTCGGGAGCACCCGCACCACCGTCAGGTTGCTCTCCTTCATCTGGATGACGAAGCCCAGGCCCCCGAACTCACCCTTGGTGGTGAGCCGCATCTCCCGGTAGTACTCGGGCTTGAGGAGCACCGAGTGCGGGTCGAGCGTGGAGAGCATCCCGTTCACCGCGGCGTACTCCACGTCCCGGGTGTCCTCGCTGGGCCGCAGGTTGCTGCCGATGAACTCGAAGACGTCCTTCATCTGGAAGGACATCTTCCACAGAGAATCGACGTGGCTGATGTCGAAGTCGCGCGTCTTCCCGTTGACGTTCAGGTGGATCTTCTGCC
>DATJVY010000099.1:0-13544 GCA_035501615.1 Myxococcaceae bacterium | reverse complement strand
TCCTCCACTTCGTAGAGCGGCCAGACGCCGGACGTCACCGCCAGCTCGCCCAGCTCGTGGGACAGCATGGGATCGTAATCCCAGCCCTTCGGGCAAGGGTCGAGCGAATGGATGAAGGTGGGACCGCCGATGGAGAGCGCCTTGCGCACGGCGTTCATCGAATAGACGGGGAAGGACATGTCGACGGTGGCCACGTAGCGGCACGTGGGGTGACCCGCCGCGATCATCCCGGCCATGTTCTTCTTCCAGCGGTGGTGCATGATGCGCTTCAGCTTGCCCGGCGGGCTGAAGGTGGTGTGCGCCCCGTACGGCGTCGAACCCGACAATTGAATGTCGGTATTGGCGTACGACTCGTTGTCGTACATGAGGATCAGCACGTTGTAGTCGGGGTGGGTGAGCGTCGCGGAGATCGCCGACAGCCCCATGTCCGCCCCGCCGCCGTCGCCGCAGAAGGCGATGACGTTGATCGGCTCGTCCTTCATCTTGCCCTTGCGCATCAGCGCCTTGAGGCCGGCCGCCGTGCCCAGTCCCGCCGAACCGCTCGACCCGAGCTGGGTGTGCATCCAGGGGACGACCCACGAGGTGCTGTAGTACGTCGTGTTCGCCACGTACATGCAGCCGGTGCTGCCGAGCACGATGGTCCGGGGGCCCGCGGCCTTGACCATCATCTTCATGACCAGGGCCGACTCGCATCCCTGACACGTCCGGTGCCCAGAGGTGAAGAACTCCTCGAGCGGGAGCTTCTTCACGCCCTTGAAAGGGTCCAGCGTCTGCGTGGGCCGAAGCTTCAGGAGCTCCGCCATTTCCTTGTCGCTCACAGCCATGGTTGATCCTCCCACGCTCGACTACTCACGCAATCCGATCCACTTCGTTCCCGGCTGCGTCTTTCCCTCCGCGGCCAGGTAGACGCTCTCGGTCATCTTCTTCACGTCGGGCACCGTGACCTCACGGCCTCCGAGGCCGCAGATGAACCCCAGGATGGGGGGCCGCTTGGCAGCCGGGTACATCGCCGCCCGTACCTCGGTCGCGAGGACTCCGCTCTGGTACGGCGCGCCGAGCGAGAAGTCGCGGTCGATGACCCCCACCGCCTTGAAGCGCCCGAGCGTCTTCGCCAGCTCCTCGGCAGCGAACGGCCGGAACCAGCGCATGCGCACGAAGCCGACCTTCTTGCCCTCCTGGCGCATCTGCCGGATGGCGACCTTCACCGGAGTCGACAGCGTTCCCATGCCGATCAGCACGACGTCCGCGTCGTCGGTCTGGTACTCCTCGAAGAACGGGTTCCCGTAGCTCCGGCCGAAGATCCGCTCGAAGTCGGCATAGGCCTCGCGGATGACGGTGGAGGAGCGCTCCATCGCGGCTGCGGTCTGGCGGCGGATCTCCATCAGCCAGTCCTCGTTCGCCTGCGGGGCCACGGTGATGGGATTGTCGGGGTGGAGCAGGAGATCGCCCCGGTCGTACCGGGGCAAGAAGGCCTTCACCTTCTCCTGGGCGGGGACCTTCACCAGCGCCTGCGAGTGGGTGAGGAAAGCGCCGTCGCAGCTGATGGCGCAGGGGAGGAAGATGCGCCGGTCCTCGGCCACGCGGTAGGCGATGAGCGCCGTGTCGAGCGCCTCCTGAGCGTTGTCCACCCAGACCAGTTGCCAGCCCAGGTCGCGCACCGCGAGTGCGTCGTTGTGCTCGACGCCGAAGGCGCCGGGGTCGTCGAGCGCGCGATTCCCCACCATGGCCACCATGGGAATGCGCAGCGCCGGCGTCACGGTGAGCGCCTCGAAGGCGTACATCCAGCCGACGCCGCTCGAGCCGCAGAACACGCGCGCCCCCACGGCGGAAGCGTGCTTGACGATCTCGAACTGTGAGTGCTCGCTCTCCGCCACGATGTACTCGCAGTCGAGCTCGCCGTTCGACACGAGCTTCGCCACGTACTGCATGACCGTGTCGTAGGGACGGATGGGGTAGGCGGTGATCACGTCCACGTCGGCCAGCTTGCAGGCCACCGCGATCGCCTCGCTCCCCGTGATCAGGGAGGTCTTGTCGGTCGTGGGTCGTGTCTGCGGAGGGGTTGCCAGTGCCTCTGTCATGATCGGTCTCCCTGGTCCTCAGCGCTCTTTGGCGATCTTCAGCATGTCGGGAACCTGCTTCTCGTACTGCCCGCGGAAACGGAAGCCGTGGGAGCGCTCGGGGCGGTTCGCGATCTTCTCCTTGAGCCAGCCCTCGTAGCCCGCCTTGTCCTCCCTCCACGCCTCCCACTGGCTGTCGTTGTTCGCGAACTGGGTCTCGTTGACCATCGTGACGCAGTTGGACACCGGGCAGACCGCCTCGCACACGCCGCAGCCGCAACACGCCTCCATGTTGGCGTCGTACAGGCCGTCGGGCGTGACGTCGAAGCAGGAGTCCGGGCACTGCAACCAGCAGAGCGTGCACTTGATGCAGGTGTCGAAGTTCACCACCGGCCGCATGGTGCGCGTGGTGAACTTCTTGAAGGTGGGATTCCGCTCCGGCTGGTAGCCGCCCGTCTTGCCGGTGGTCGGATCCTTCATCTGATGTCCACGGGGAATGCCAGGGATGGCGATGCCCTCGCGCATCTCCGTCCACTTGGGCATCTGGAACTCGAAGGGCTTCTCCGGATTGCCCTGCGTGGGCTGGACCGTCACGGTGGTGGCGCGCTCGTAGGCGCGCTGCGCGGAGGTGGCCTTCAGCTCGTCGTGCCACTCGTCCCGGATCACCTGCTGGACGGAGGCCAGGCCGAACAGCTCGGGCAGGACCTTGGCCATGGTGCCCAGGATGCGCACGTCGGTGTGATCGTCCTTGTAGACCCAGAGGCCGGAGAAGCTCGGGGTGCCCTTCACGATCGCCAGCTGGTAGGGCGTCTCCTTGCGGTGGGCCATCGAGATCAGCGTCTCGGGTTTCTCGTGCGAGGTCACGATGACCGTGCCGCCGGACTTCGTCAGCCGGTTGATGGGCTGTAGCCCGTACCAGGCCCACGACTCCACGCCCTTGCAGAGCGTGTCGTCGACCACGATGGTGATGTCGACCTCCTTGGGCTCGTACTTGGCCATCCCCTCCTCGAGGGTGAGGTCGTCGGTGGCGACGATGGCGAAGCTCTTCGCCGGGATGCCGTTGCGCTCCGGGCTGTCTCCGTACCGCCCGAAGGAGATGCCGGGCTTCCCCTCGTGGTGGGCGGCGAGGACGATGGCCCGGCTGATGTTCCGCGCGAGGTTCTTCTGGAAGATTCCCCGATAGACGATCTCGACTGCGAACAGACGCCCCATCTCTCGCCTCCGGTCAGAGCTGCCGAGTCACGATCTCTTCGATTTCCTTCAAGTGCTTGCGCACCGCGGCCTCGGCGGCGGGACCGTCGCGGCGCTTGATCGCCCTGAGGATGCGCCGATGACCCGCGCAGGATTGCTCGGGGCGACCCTTGACTTGCAGAGAGCGCGCACGGCTCTCGCGGAGCAGATCCATCAGAACGTCGAGGACCCGCAGCACCACGCTGTTCCGGGCGGCGAGTGCGATTGCGTAATGGAACTCGGAGTCCTCTTCGATGCTCGGCTCGCCGCGGCGCACCTTCTCTGCCTGCCGCCGCAGGATGTCCTCGAGCCGGGAGAGCTCGTCCTCGGTGGCGTTGGCGGCGGCGCGGGCCGCCAGGGCCGGCTCGATCATCCGGCGGACATCGAGGAGCTCGGCCACGAGCTCGCGCTTGTGAGAGAGCACGCTCGCCAGCGGCACCACCAGCGCGTCGGTCGACAGGTCGCGGACCACGGTGCCGCGGCCGTGACGGGACTCGACGATGCCCATCACCTCCAGCGTGCGGATGGCGTCGCGCAGCGAGCTGCGGCCGACGCCGAACTTCGCCGCCAGTTCCCGCTCGGGCGGGAGGCGATCGCCCGGGCTGAGGGCGCCGCTCGCGATCAGCCGCTGGATCTGCTCGGCCACCGGCTCGTAGCGCCGGCCCTTGTGCACGGCGTGGAACTCGGGCTCGGGTGAAGGCCGCTGCTGCCGGCCGGGGGAGTTCCTCACTCGGGTCTCCAGATGATCAGGTCATCAGACCACTTGTCGTCGAGGCTCCCGCTCCCGGGGTGGCCTGTCAAGAGTCGCTTGCCGGGTCGGTCGGCGTCTGTCCGCTGTAGCGAATCGGTGCGAGCCGGGGCAGGGGCGACGCTCAGCACGTCCGCGGCGCGAAGCGCGCCGGGAGGGGCCGGCGCAAGCCTGCGCGCCCGTGCATCCAGCACGTGTTCCGGGAGGACGTGCTCCTCCCATTCCGCCTAAGCGACCGCCGTCACAGCTGATTGTTGACTCGATGGCCGCGGTCCCCGAGAGTCCCCCGGCTGCCTGGAGCGGGGCGGACCCTTCCTGGAGGAGACGACACGTGAACGGACACGACGACCAGACCACGCGCTTCAACCGCCGGCGTGCGCTCCAGCTCCTCGGGGCGGGGCTGGGTGCGGCGAGCGGGGTGCTCGCGCTGGCCGGCACGGAGGCTCGGGCCGATCCGGGTCTCGATTGCAGCAAGAAGGTCGTGGTTGATCCGGCGGCGGTGCAGATGCGGCGCGTGCTCCAGTACGTGGAGAAGTCCACGGCGCGCGGGAAGAAGTGCTCGAACTGCGCGCAGTTCGAGGCCGGGAAGTACAAGGAGTGCGGCGGCTGCAAGCTCTTCTCGGGCGCGGTGAACCCCGAGGGGAACTGCCTCAGCTGGGCGGCGAAGAAGCCGGCGTAGCCGAGGAGGAGGCGCGTCGTCTCGAGTGCGTCGCCGGACGCTCCGCGCGTGCGGAACCTCGACCCACGGACGTCGCCTTTCACCCGTCGATCGAGAGCCCGTCGAGCCCGAAGGAGCTCTGCGTGGGGATCTGGCTTCGCCCCCGGGTCCCGGAGCGGACGCCGCCGGCCGGCTACCCAGGCGCGCCCCGTCGAGGCTCGCCGGAGGTGTCCCTCGACCCGTCCGCGAGGACGTTCCCCGCTACTCGCGCTGGCGCCCGCCGCCGAACAGGCGAAGCAGGGCGATGAAGAGGTTGATGAAGTCCAGGTAGAGGTTCAGCGCGCCGAGGATGGTGACCGACGTCAGCCCGGTCCCGGCGAACTGCGCCCCGAGCATCCGGAGCTTCTGGGTGTCGTAGGCGGTCAGGCCAGCGAACACCACGACGACCGCGCAGGTCAGCGCGAAGTTGAACGCCGGGTTGTGCCACCAGATCGACACGATGCTGGCGATGACCACGCCCACCAGCCCCATGAAGAGGAAGGTCCCCCAGGCGCCGAGGTCGCGCTTGGTGACCGTGCCGTAGAGGCTGAGCGCGGCGAATGCGCCCGCGGTCACCAGGAACGTCACCCCGATCGAGCCCAACGGGTAGATGAAGAAGATGCCGCTCATGGTGAGCCCCATTGCCCCGGCGTAGACCATGAACATCAGCGCTGCGACCGGCCCGGTCAGCCGCTGGGCCATGAACGTGAGCGCGAGCACGAGGACGAACTGCGCGCCGAAGACGAGCCAGATGTTCCGGGCCACCATCGTCGCCAGCGGGACGTTGCTCGCGGTGTACAGCGCCACGCCGGCGGTCACCGCCAGGCCGAGCGTCATCCACCGGTAGACGCCGGCCATGAAGCCTGCGGCCGTCCCGGCGATCGCCCCGGCACGGCCGTAGCTGCCAGCGCCCGTCTCGCTCAGGTCGCCGCCGCGCGCCGCCTTCCGTGCATCGAATTCCCAGGCCATGGTTGCCTTCTCCTCAGTGGGGACGAGCGTCCCGAATCCCGTCACTCATAACGCAGGGCCGGACAGTGGCCAGCGTCCACAACGCCCAGACGCTGCTCAGGATTCCGTCCCGAGCGCATCGAGCAGCCGAGCCCAGACCGTCTCCCGGAGCAAGGGGAGGACACCGCCACCCCCCTGGATGTTGACGATGCGCGACGCGGACGCCCGCACCACGCCGCTCCAGGGCGGCTCGGGATCGACGCCCACCGAGGAGAAGGCCGAGTAGTCGACGTAGACCTCCGCCTCGACCGGGCCGCGGGGCGTGGCCAGGAGATGCCGCTCCCGCGGGACGTCCACCACGGCCTGCACGACGAACCCACCACCTCGCGTGTCGTCCGCCGCACGGCGCACCAGCTCCGGCCAGGCGAGCCGCTCGCCGAACGCGGCCTCGGAGCGGGTGGCGAAGCCCGGCTCCTCCGCCGCCGGGCCCACGAAGACTGCCTTCCCGCCGTAGTCCCACGCGCGCTTGAGCACGAACCGCCGGGGAAGCGCCGCGACCTCGGCGATCAGGTCCCGCACCGCCTCGCCGTCGGGCCCGCGGACCGGCCCCGGCGCGAGCACCCGGGTCCAGGGCACCGCCGCGCGGATCGCTCCCAGCTCGTCGGGGCTCAGGCGGGCGGTGCGGGCGAGGGCAGGCTCGTCCAGCGCGCGAGACAGGAGGGCGAAGTTGCTCTTGGCCTCGACGTGCGCAGCCGGCCGGTTCAGGAGCAGCGAGCCGCCGGCGGTCTCCCCGGCGAAGAACGCCTCGAGGAACGGGCTCGGCTTCTCGCTCAGCCGGTGGACGAAGAGGTGGCGGTAGACGAGGTCGAACTCCCGTCCGTGGGCGGTGAACATCCCGTCGCCGCTCGCCTCGTCGGGGAAGACGCGGTGGGTCTCGGTCCCGAGCTCGTTGAACCGGCGAACGAGGTGGTCGACCTCCGACAGCTGGCTGTCGCCGCGGCGGCAGAGCACCGCGATGCGGTCCGGTGGCCGGCCCGACTCCTGGACCGAGGCGGCCTGGAGCGCCCAGTAGAGCGCCTTGACGTTGCTCCCGTTGTCCAGCGTCAGCTGCGCCACCAGCGACGGCTCGAGGCCGAGCGCGCGGCCGACCACGTGCAGGAACGCGCCCGCCGCCATGTCCGAGTAGCCTGGCATCGCCGGGATGGTCGCGTTCAGCTCCAGCGCCGCGGGCCGGTCCGAGACGAGGAAGTCGATGCGAGCGATCGCCAGCCGGTGCGTCCCCGGCGCGGACAGCTCCACCAGGCGGCGCTCGAGCGGGGAGAGCGCTCCGAGCAGGCTCTCGCGGAACGGCCCCTGGACCGTCGCCTGCGCCATCTTGAAGCCGGCGGAGGAGAGCAGTCGCGCCAGCCGGTGGCGCTCCTCGATGACCCGGGAGGGCAGCACCACCGGGGTCGCACCGGGGGGGATCGCGTTCTGCGTCCCGTCGGCGGCGGTGGTCACCAGCCCACGCGCGAAGGCCTCCTGGGCGAGCGCCGTCGCGTAGCCGTCGGCGAGCGGGCGTAGGTCCTGGAAAGGATCGGTCACGGGCGATAAACGACGCCCTCAGTCTAGACGGCCTGGGCCACGGCGCCAGGCGGGAGCGATGCGATGGGGATGGTCACCGGCGGGCAGCTCGTGGCGCGGATGCTCAAGGAGGAGCGGGTGCGCCACGTCTTCACCCTCTCTGGTCTGCACGTCGCGCCCATCTACGCCGGCCTGGTCGAGGAGGGCATCGAGGTCGTCGACACCCGGCACGAGCAGGCCGCGGCACACGCCGCCGACGCCTACGCGCGCATCACCCGCGGGGTGGGAGTGGCGGTGGTGACCGCCGGTCCCGGGGTCACCGACGCGCTCACCGGGGTTGCCAACGCCAACGCCGCGAACTCGCCGCTCATCCTCCTCGGCGGCGCGGCGCCCCTCTTCAACCAGAGCCGCGGCAGCCTCCAGGAGATGGAGCAGGTGGACCTCTTCCACCGGATCTCCAAGTGGTCGGACCGGGTGCCGTCGCCCGACCTAGTCCCCCTCTACATGGCCAAGGCCTTCCGGACCGCGCTGAGCGGCCGGCCGGGCCCCGTCTTCCTCGAGCTCGCCTGGGACGTCCTCTGCAACGGGGTGGACGAGGCGACGTTGCAGATTCCCCGGCTCTACCGGACGCGCGCCCGGCAGGCCCCGGACCCGAAGGGCGTGGACGAGGCGCTGGCCCTGCTCGCCGCCGCCGAGCGCCCGGCGATGATCGCCGGCTCGAGCATCTGGTGGGACGACGCGTCCGACGCGCTCCGGGCCTTCGTCGAGCGGGCGCAGATCCCCACCTACCTCAACGGCGCCGGACGGGGCTGCCTCCCGCCCGACCACCCGATGTTCTACCAGCACACCCGGAAGGAGGCGCTGACCGGCTCGGACCTGGTCTTCGTCGTCGGGACGCCCTTCGACTTCCGCCTCAACTACGGGGCCGAGCCGACGTTCAGCGCCGCGTCGAAGATCGTCCAGGTGGACATCGATCCCACCGAGGTGGGGCGCAACCGTCCGGTGGACGTGGGCCTGGTGGCGGACAGCCGCTCGGCGCTCTCGGCCTTCGCCGACGGTGCGAAGAAGGTGACGCGCACCGCCTACGTCCAGGAGCTCCGGGCTGCCGAGCAACGGAAGCTCCAGGCGCTCGAGGAGTGGACGCGGAGCGACGCCGTTCCCATCCACCACTACCGGCTCGCGAAGGACCTCTCCGACGTCGCCAACGCCGGCAGTCGGGACCCGATGTTCATCGCCGACGGCGGGAACTGGGTGGCGCTGGCGGCCAAGGTGCTCGCCCTCAAGGCGCCGGGGCGCTGGCTCGATCCCGGTCCGCTGGGCTGCCTCGGTGTGGGCGCTCCGTTCGCGATCGCGGCGAAGCTGCTCCACCCCGAGCGCCAGGCCTGGGTGGTGCAGGGGGACGGCTCGTTCGGCCTCAACGGCATGGACTTCGAGACCGCGGTCCGCTTCAAGCTGCCGATGGTGTGCGTCGTGGGGAACGACGCCGCCTGGGGGCAGATCCGGCTCCCGCAGCTGGGGATGTTCGGGCCGGAGAAGTCGCCCGCCACCTTGCTCGCGCCGACCCGGTACGACCTGGTCGTCAAGGCGTTCGGCGGCTGGGGTGAGCACGTGACCGAGCCGGCGCAGATCCGCCCGGCACTGGAGCGGGCGCTCGGCTCGGGCACCGTGGCCTGCGTGAACGTGATGCTGGATCCGGAGGCGCCAGCCAAGGCCGGAGCGATGGGGTACGCGGTATGAAGGCGCAGGCACTGAAGCGGCAGGACACCGCGTTGCTCGTGGTCGACGTCCAGGAGCGCCTGGCGGCGGTGATGGAGCCCGAGGCGCTGGCCCGGATGGTCGGCCGGCTCGGAGCGCTGATCGAGGGTGCGCGTGTGCTCGGCCTGCCCATCGCCGTCACCGAGCAGTACCCGAAGGGGCTGGGGCACACCGTGCCGTCGATCCGCGAGCGGCTGGGCGACGTCCCGGTGGTCGAGAAGCTCAGGTTCTCGGCGCTGGACGATGCCGTGCGAACCCGCCTCTCCGGCCGCCGCCACGTGGTCGTCGCCGGCATGGAGACGCACGTCTGCGTCTACCAGACGATCCGGGACCTCGTCGCCGAGGGCCGGCACCCGGTGGTTTGCATGGATGCGGTGCTCAGCCGCCACGGGGTGGACCGCGACGCAGGGCTCGAGCTGGCACGCGCTGCGGGGGCCACGCTGTCCTCGGTCGAGGCGGTGCTGTTCGATCTCCTCGGGGTGGCCGGGACGCCGGAGTTCAAGCGGATCTCGAACGCGGTGAAGTGACCCGCGTCCGTCCGTCTCAGGGTGTGACCAGCACCTTGCCGGCCCCGGTCGCCGCCTTCCGGAACGCGTCGCGGATGCGGTCCAGCGGGAACCGCCCGGCGATGGGGAGGACCAGCTTCCCGGTGCCGATCTCCCGGGCCAGCGCCACCAGGCGCGGTCCGTCCGCGTGCGCGACGATGGCGCGGACGGTGACGGCGTCCGGCACGCCGGCGGGCTTGCCGAGCACGCTCCCCAGCACCCCACCCTGGCGAAGGCGGGGAACGAGCTGAAGGACGGTGGGCCCACCGACCGTGTCCGCGATCGCATCGACCGGTGCGAGGCGTTCGATGGCCGCCGGATCGTCGAGCGCGACGACCTCGTCCACCCCGAGCCGGCCCGCCTCGGCCAGGCGCACGGCACGCACGCCGGCGATGACCCGCGCGCCCCTGGTCCGGGCGACGTGTACGGCGACGCGCCCCACGGAACCGAGCGCTCCGGTCACCAGGACACGGTCCCGCGGCTTCGGCTGGATCGCCTCCTCGACGAGCTGCGCTCCGGTGAGGGCGACGACGGGGACGGCCGCCGAATCGACCAGGGAGATCTCCGGCGGAACGCGGGCGAGCACGGCCGCCGGTGCAGTGGCGAGCTCGGCCAGCCCGTGGCGCACCTGCCCGAAGACGGGGTCTCCGACCGCGAGTCCGCTCACGCCCGCGCCGAGCTCCGCGACCTGGCCCGAGGCGTCGAAGCCGAGGATGGCCGGGAAGGTGACGGGGAAGTAGGACTTCACCGCGCCGCTGAGCTGCTTGAGGTCCAGCGCGTTCAGGCTGGCCGCAGCGACGCGGATCTTGACCTCGCCCGCCTTGGGTCTCGGCTCGTCGACCGTGCGGACCTCGAGTGCGTCAACGTCGCCATAGCGGGTCAGCACGGCTGCTCTCATTGCGCGCTCCTCGGCAGGGGACCGCTCCACTAATCGCCTCCTTCGGGGCCCGCTCTGGGAACCGGATGGAGAATGGCGGGGAGGACGGTTCAGGCGAGGCGGGTGAGCGCGGTGCGCATCCGATCGGGCAGGTCCACCGGACGTCGCGTGGCCCGGTCGACGAAGACGTGGATGAAATGTCCCTGCGCGGCAGCCGCGTCCTCGCCCGAGCGGAAGATACCCACCTCGTAGCGCACGCTGGAGCGGCCGATCCGCGAGATGCGCAGGCCGGCGTCGAGCACGTCCGGGAAGGCCACCGGCGAGAGGTAGCGGCACTGCGATTCCACGCACAGCCCGATGACCGGCCCGGACTCGATGTCCAGGCCGCCCTCCTTGACCAGGAAGGCGTTCACCACCGTGTCGAAGTACGAGTAGTAGACGACATTGTTGACGTGCCCGTAGACGTCGTTGTCCATCCAGCGGGTGGGGATGCGGCGGAAGTAGTGGTACGCCGTCCTCTGCTCGGGCTCGGGGCGCGACATCGACACCTCCGGGTTGCGAGTGGACGGGGAGGAGACCTCATCCGCCGTGGGCGGGGAAGTCCCGCGACCGCGTGGGCGGGTGGCTCAGTGCGCGGCGAGCTGTGCGCGCCGCATCAGCCACGCACCGGCGACGCACACCGCCCCTCCGACGATCGACAGCGCGGCCACGTGCTCGCCGCGGACCAGCCATCCGAGGAGGAGCGCCACGCCGGGGATGAGGAAGGTCGTCGCCGCCGCGCGGGTTGCGCCCACCCGCCCTGCGGCCACCGCGAGCAGCACGTAGGCGACCCCGGTCCCCAGCGCCCCGAGCGCGAGGACGGAGAGCAGCGGTCCGGCGCTCCAGTGTGCCCGCAGCAGCTCGGGGACGCCCAGCGGGGCGGTCATGAGGAGCCCCCAGCCCTGCGCGCGCCAGATGACGGGGAGGGCCCCGCTCCGCTGCTGCAGCGGCCGGGCGAGGTTGAGCGCGAAGCCGTAGCAGGTCACGCCCACCAGGGCGAGGAGCACCCCGTCCAGACTGCTCCCTCCGACGCGGAGGCTGGGCCAGGCCACCAGCACCGTCCCGGTGAGCCCGACGGCGAGACCGACCAGCACTTCCCGGGGCGGCAGCCGGCGCGAGAAGGCGGCGGCCACGATGGCAACGAGGAGCGGGTTCGCCCCGTTGAGCATCCCGGTCAGCGCCGAAGAGACGCGCTGCTCGGCCAGCGGGAACATGCTCAGGGGGAGGGCGAGCCAGAGGAGGCCGAGGAGCGCCACCTTTCCCCGGTCCTCGCGGGCGACGGGGCCACGGGCGCTGGGGGCGAGCCCGAGGGTGACGAAGCCGACGAGGATCCGCGTGAAGGTGAGGCCGTTGGGGCCGATGGCTTGCAGTCCCTCGGCGATGAAGAGGAACGAGGCACCCCAGATGAGGCCGGGGCCGAGGAGCAGGAGCCAGTCGACCGCCCCGGGGTGGAGCGTGGCCGGCGGGGCCGCGGGAGCAGGAGGGGAGGAGAGGTCGAGCGGGGCGCGCATGTCGGTCAGCGATGCTCGGCGGAGGGCGACCGTGCGGCGAGGAGCAGCGCGGCGGCCGAGGCGGAGAACACCGAGTAATCGAGCGGGGACTTGATTCCCAGGGACAGTGACATCCCCACGCCGAAGATCACTGTATTCCTCGAAGGAGGCGAAGCTGCCGTCGCCGACGCCGACCAGGCGCCATAGCCCGAAGCGGCTGGCGATTTCTGGAGAGGATCGGGCAGGAGTGGCGGGGGGATTCCGTCGCGAGGGGCTGCAGCCCGGCCTCTCCCTGGCGCCGCCGGGCGAGATCCGGCGCGGGTCGAGGTGCTTGCATGGGTGCTGGCCCGAAGCGTCCGGAGCCGAAGGGGATCAGCCGAAGCGGAGCCCGAATCCCACGCCGAGCTCGTGCGTATCGGACGTGTCTCCGGGCTGGTGAACCGCGAGGGTGTGGCTGAACGCGCAGGACAGTCTCAGCCAGCCACGGTCACCGATCGAGCAGGTGAGCTCGGGTCCTGCCCGCAGCCGCCGGTAGACGGTGTGGCTGTCGTCGTAACGGTGTGGCTGTCGTCGTAGATGGCGCCCTCCGCGTACTCGAAGCTCGCGCCGAGGCCGAGCGCGCGCGTGGGATAGAAGGCGATGTCCAGGGTCCCTCGCGCTCCGGAGAGGATCAGCTGCACGAGCCCGGAGATCGACACCTTGCGAGCGACGACGTGGTCGACGCTGAGGAAGGGTTCCCCGAAGCCCCGCCCGTCGTAGACGTCGTCGGCGATGGTGGGCGCGTATCGGTACCCGAGGTTGACGCGCGTGTCCCCGAAGCGAAGCCCAGGGGCGATCCCCGCGCGCGGAAGGAGGTACGTCGACGCCGCCCCGGGGGAGGGACCGCTGGTCGACGACCGCGCGAAGGACGCAGAGACCCAGAGCGTGAAGGCGCCGTGACGGGGGTAGGAGTCGATGGAGAGCGATCCGCCGAGTGCGTTTCCCGCGTAGGCCTCGGGGTAGCCGGTCACGTCGCTCGAGAACGCGCTGGCCGAGACGCTGGCGGCAACCCATCCGCTCCGCTGGAGGTACGGCTGGAGCGCGTAGGGCGCGCCGTCCTCGATGGTCCGGTAAAGGCTCTCCCGAACAGGGCGATGGCTCCGAGCCCGATCGACCCGCCCCAGAGCCCGAGCACCGCGGCCCCGGTCGATGGCCCACCGGAGAGCAAGCAGGTTCCCACAGATGCGACGAGGGCGCCGACGCTGCCTCCGAGGATCGCCAGTACGGTGAGCCAGGCGCCCAGTCCCGCGCCCCCTCCGGGTCGCGACGAGGGCCAGCGCCAGCAGGCCGGCCAGCCCGAGCGACTCCGCCCAGGGCCAGCGACGCGGCGAGGGCAGGCACGCGCCGGGATCGGCCTGGAAGAGGCCCCGACGGTGCGGCCGGAGCGCGGTGGACCAGACCGTGCTCACGCGGAAGGTCGTCGGTGCCCCGGCGCGAAGGACGCCCAGGTCGACGGGCACTCCGGGGCCTCGGTCGGTGAGCAGCGCGCGGAGAGCATCGAGCGAGTCGACCGGCTTGCCCTCGGCGGAGAGGAGGACGTCCCCCACCCTGAGGCC
>DATJVY010000098.1:0-27757 GCA_035501615.1 Myxococcaceae bacterium | reverse complement strand
CTCCAGGGTGGTGATGGCGAAGCACGGGTTCGGCCGCGGCGAGTACCAGTACTTCGGCCACCCCTTGCCCGCGCGGGTGGTCGAGCTCCGCACGGCCCTCTACGAGGCGCTGGCGCCGGCCGCGAACCGGTGGGCGGAGGCGCTGCGAAAGCCCATCCGGTTCCCGTCACGGCTCGCGGAGTACCTCGAGGTCTGCCACGCCGCCGGGCAGACGCGGCCCACCCCGCTGCTCCTCCAGTACGGACCCGGCGACTTCAACTGCCTCCACCAGGACCTCTATGGCCCCGCCGCGTTCCCCTTCCAGGTCGCGGTTCTCCTCAGCCGCCCGGGGGTCGACTTCACCGGCGGGGAGCTGGTCCTCACCCAGCAGCGATCCCGCATGCAGTCCCGGGTCGACGTCGTTCCCCTGGCGCAGGGTGACGCGGTGGCCTTCGCGGTGAACGAGCGTCCCGTCCAGGGAACCCGCGGGGTCTACCGGGTCCGGATGCGCCACGGGGTGAGCGAGGTCCGCTCCGGGCGGCGCCACACGCTGGGCATCATCTTTCACGAGGCCGAGTGACAGGCGACACCGGACTCGGGTCGAACTCCATCCGTCGTCGCTGGTGGTGCTGGCCGCCTGTCGGAGCGCAGCACGGTCTGAGGCGGAGGCGGCGGTTCAGATGCCCAGCGACCAGAGGCCTGCACCCGCGGGCGGTCCGCTCACCCGAACGCGTCGATGCCGGTGATCGCCTTTCCCAGCACGAGGGTGTGGACCTCGTGCGTCCCCTCGTAGGTCAGCACCGATTCGAGATTCAGCGCGTGCCGCAGCGGCGGGGCGTCGTCGGTGATGCCGTTGGCTCCCAGGACGGTCCGCGCCAACCGCGCCACCTCCAGCGCCGATCGCACGTTGGCCCGCTTCGCCAGCGACACCAGCACCGGGGTCGCCTTGCCCTCGTCCTTCAGCCGCAGGAGCCGCAGCCCGAGCAGCTGCGCCTGCACGATGCGCTCCAGCATGTCGGCCAGCTTCTCCTGGGTGAGCTGGAACGAGCCGATGGGCCGGTCGAACTGCCGGCGCTGCAGCGCGTAGCCGCGCGCGGACTCGAAGCAGGCGATCGCCGCGCCGGTCACCGCGAAGGCGATTCCGGCCCGGGCGTTGTTGAGGCAGCTCAGCGGGCCACGGAGCCCCTGCACCCCCGGCAGCACGTTCCGGTCCGGGACACGCACCTCGGTGAACGACAGCTCCGCGGTCCACGACGCCCGGAGCGACAGCTTCCCCGGAATCTCCCGCGCCACGAAGCCCGGCATCCCCTTCTCCACCAGGAAGCCGCGGATCGACTCCGGGCCGCCTTCTCCGGTCTTGGCCCAGACGACCGCCACGTCGGCCACCGTGCCGTTGGTGATCCACGCCTTGCCGCCGTCGAGCACCCACCCGTCGCCGTCGCGCACCGCCCGGGTCCGCAGGCTGCCCGGATCCGATCCCGCCTCCGGTTCGGTCAGCCCGAAGCACCCGATGCAGGTCCCCCGCGCCATTGCCGGAAGGAAGCGCTGCCTCTGTTCCTCCGAGCCCCAGGCATGGATGGGGTACATCACCAGCGAGCCCTGCACCGAGGCGAAGCTCCGCAGCCCCGAGTCGCCGCGTTCCAGCTCCTGAAGCCCGAGCCCGTAGGCGACATTGCTCACCCCGGCGCAGCCGTGGCCGGCGAGGTTCGCTCCGAGGATCCCCAGCTCTCCCAGCCGGGGGACGAGCTGCGCCGGGAACGTCCCCTCGCGGAAGTGGCGCCCGATGACCGGGAGCACCTCCGAGTCCACCACCCGGGCCACCGCGTCGCGCACCGCCCGCTCCTCGGCGCCGAGCGCGTCGTCCATCCGGTACAGCGCCTCGACCCCGCTCCGCTCCACGTCGGCTCCTCGTTCCCCTACAGGGGCAGCACGCCCTCGACCTGCTGCAGCAGCTGGAGCCTCCGGGCCATCACCGGGCTCGAGCCGTCCTCCAGCGCCGCCGTCTCCTGGAGGACCCGCTCCAGCGGGAAGCGCTTCACCGAGCCGTCCGGTGTGGGCGTCCCCCCGGCCAGCGGAGCGTTCCAGGCCACCATCTCGTCGGTGCCGCCCTCGAGCAGCCCCACCACCGCACCGAAGGCCAGCCGGGCCGAGACCAGACGGTCGAGGGAGCTCGGGTTCCCGCCACGGACAAGGTGGCCCAGAACCACCGCCCGCACCTCCAGGCCTCCCAGCCGCTCCTCCACCCGGCGCACCAGGCGAGTGCAGGGGATCTCCACGCCCTCGGCCTTGATGATCAGCACCCGCCGCTTGCCCCGGGCGAAGCCCTGCCGGATGACCGAGGCGACCGCCTCGACGATCGTCTCCTCGTCGCGCTTCTGCTCCCGGAAGAGCACCGCGTCGGCCCCCACCGCCACCGCCGACGCCATGGCCAGGTAGCCGCAGGCCCGGCCCATCACCTCGACGACGAATGCCCGCCGGTGCGCCCGCGCGGTGTCGTCGATGTGGTCGCAGGCCTGGACGATGGTGTTGAGCGCGGTGTCGGTGCCGATGGCCAGCGCGGTGCAGCCGATGTCGTTGTCGATCGACGCGGGGAGGCCCATCACCCGGACGCCGTGCTCGCGCGCCAGGGCGTGCGCACCGGTGAGCGAGCCATTGCCTCCGATGACCAGGAGCCCCTCGACCCCGGCGCCGCGGAGGGCCTCGGCCGCCCGCGCGCGGCCCGCCGGGTCGCGGAAGCGCGCGCTCCGCGCCGAGCCGAGCACCGTTCCGCCCTGGCTCCCCAGCACGTCCAGCCCCGGCTCTCCGAGGATCGCGCAGGGACCGGGGACAATCTCCACCATCCGCCCGTCCATCAGCCCCTCGAACCCCTCGCGCACGCCGAGGAGGCGCACCCCGCGCGCGGCGCAGGTCTTGGCCGCCGCGCGGAGCGCCGCGTTCATTCCCGGGCTGTCCCCGCCCGAGGTGAGGATGGCCAGCGTCCTCATCCGGCGGCCGCCTTCTCCGCCGCGGCCAGGTGCCGCACCCGGTGGCGAACCCGGTGGAGCACCAGCGCCACGACGAGCAGCACCGCGGCGACGAGGTACACCGCACCGAGGAGCGCCGCCGCCGACCGGAAGGAGAGGCGCCCGGCCGCGACCAGGACTCCGGCTCCGAGCAGCTCGGCGAACACCTCCGCGCTCACCGGCTGGGTTCCGGGCTGCAGCCGTTCCCAGCCGGCCAGCCCGAGGAGGAGCACCGCCGCGGTCCCCGCCGTCCAGCCCAGCGCTCCGGCGGTCCGCTCCTGCCTCAGCGCGACGAGCACCAGGAGCAGCCCGGCAACGGTGTGGCTCGCCGCCTGGAACCGCCGGACTCGCCTCAGTACCTGGCTGTGCAGCATGGCTGACCCGCGGCACTCTGCCACGCTCCCGGACGGGGCGCCGCTCCGGCTAGGGTGGCGTCCTGCCATGAGCGACTTCCAGCAGCGCGGCGCGGTGGTGACCGGAGCGAACCGGGGCATCGGCAAGGCCATCGCCCTCGCCTATCTGCGCGCGGGCTGGCCCGTCGTCGCGCTCGCGCGCAGCGCCGCCAGCCTGGACGCCCTGCGGACGGAGGCCGGCCCGCGCGCCGGCGGCATCCGGACGATGAGCGCCGACCTCGCCGAGCTCGCCGACGTCGAGCGCGCAGCGCAGGCGCTCGCCGACGTCGACCCCGTTCCGGCGGTGCTGGTGAACAACGCCGGCATCTCGATCTCGGCGCCGCTGCAGCGGACGAGCACCGAGGAGCTCCTCCGCGTCCTGCAGATCAACACCGTCGCCCCCTACCTCCTCTGCCGCGCGCTCATTCCCCGCATGGCCGAGGCCGGCGGCGGCCGGGTGGTGAACATCGGCTCCATCGCCGCGCTCAAGGGCATCCGCTACACGTCGGCGTACTGCGCCAGCAAGCACGCGCTCCTCGGGCTCACCCGCGCCCTCGCGGTGGAGTGGGGCAAGCGGAACGTCACCGTGAACTGCGTCTGCCCCGGATGGACGGACACCGACATGTTCCACCGCGCGCTGGACGCGGTCGTCGCCAAGACCGGGCGGACGGAGGAGGAGGCGAAGGCCGCGGTCCTCGCCTCCAACCCGATGGGGAGGCCCGTCGCCCCCGAGGAGGTCGCGCAGCTCGTGCTGCATCTCTCATCGCCTGCAGCAGCTGGTCTCACCGGAGCCGCACTCCCGGTGGATTGCGGTGAGGCGGCCTGAGCGGTTCTTGAGATCGGTTGCGTGAACGGCCCCCGGGGCGCTAATAGCCCCTGTCCTCCACATGAGGGTGCCTCATGCAACTCGAGTCGCTCAAGATGTTCTGCGACGTCGTCGAGACTGGCTCCTTCTCGCGCGCCGCCCAGCTGAACCACGTCACCCAGTCCGCGGTGAGCCAGCAGATCCGCGCGCTCGAGAACCGCTACGAGCAGAAGCTCCTCAGCCGGAGCGCCCGGCAGGTCACGCCCACGCCGGCCGGTGAGCGGCTGTTCCGAGGCTGCAAGGAGATCCTCGCCCGCTTCGGCGAGGTGGAGCAGGAGATCCGCGAGCAGTCCACCGACGTCGTGGGCGCCTGCACCGTCTCCACCATCTATTCGGTCGGCCTCCACGAGCTGCAGAGCATCCAGAAGGGGCTGCTCAAGACGCACCCCAAGGTGAACATGCGGCTCACCTACCGCCGCAGCGATCAGGTCTACGACGACGTCATCCTCGGGGCGGCGGAGATCGGGGTGGTGGCCTATCCCCAGCCTCGCGCTGGCGTGGACGTCATCCCCTTCCGGGACGACCGCCTCGCGGTGGTCTGCGCCCCGACCCACCCCCTGGCCAGCAAGGCCAAGGTCTCGTTCACCGCGCTCGCCGATACCCCGTTCATCGCCTTCGACCGCGAGGCCCCCACCCGGAAGGCGCTCGACCGGCTCCTCCGCGAGAAGGGCGTCGAGCTCGAGCCGGTGATGGAGATGGACAACGTCGAGACCATCAAGCGGGCGGTGGAGATGGGCGTCGGCGTCTCCATCCTCCCCGCGGCCACGGCGCAGCACGAGGTGGCCCAGGGCACGCTCGTCGCCCGTCCCTTCGCCGAGGGGACCTTCACCCGGCCCATCGGGCTCCTGGTGCGGAAGGGCAAGTACCTCGACCGCGCCTCGCAGGCGGTGCTGGACGCGTTCAAGGACGCGGCGAACGTCGAGGACTGAAGGGGTACGCCGGCCGGGGACTCGGCGTCCGCGGGGTGCGCGCGGCTACTGCCCGCCGCCCCCGTGCTGCTTCATCATCTCCTGCATCTTCTGGCGCTGCTCGGGCGTGAGGCGCTGCATCATCTGCTCGCGCATCTGCTGCTGCTGCTCGGAGCTCATGCCGCCGTAACCCTTGGTCTCCGTGTAGCCCGAGGGAACCTTGAAGGCCGAGTCCGGCACCGACTGCGACTTGACCGAGGTGGCCTCCCAGGTCACGCCGCCCTCGCCCTTGCTGCTGTTGGCCACGACCTTCAGCGGCATTCCCGCCACGCCCTGATTCTTGAGCGCCTTCCACCAGCCTCCGCCTCCGCCGTTGGCGGAGAACGCCTTCTCCAGATCTCCGGCCGAGACGAGGTTCTTGTCGATCCACACGTCCAGCACGTCGCCCCGCCCCTCGTGGGAGACCTGCACGTGCTCGGTGCTCCGGCCGGCGACGGTGTCCTTGCCGAGCTTCTTCACCGTCCACTTGTTCGCCTCGGCCTCCTCGCGCTCGCCCTTGTCCGCGCTGAGCTTCTGGTAGGTCTTGTTGGCGTCGTGGACGATGTAGGTGGTGGTGGGCTCGTCGGCGCGGTGGATGGTGACCATCGACGTCGGAGCGTTCATCCCCGGAATGGTCATCTGCTGCTCCATCCGGACGTTCAACCCCTTCACGGAGATGAGGCCGGTGCCGCTCATCGACATCGGCGCGCCCGCGCCGTCGGCCTTGTTCCGGCTCATGGTCATCTTCGTCTCGATCACGCCCTCGAAGGCGATCGCGGGGAGGGCGGCGAGGCACAGCGCGGCGACGAGCGCGCGGGTCATGGGGGTCTCCTTGGGAGGGGCGACATTGTGCCGGAGTCCAGACGACGGCGGGGCACGAAAATCACCATGCCTCAGGCGAGGCGACGGAGCCGCGCCGCGTAGAAGCCGTCCATGCCCTCCGGCCCGGGGAGCGTGCGGAGCGCCCCCTGGGACAGAGGCCAGCCGAGCCGCTCGGCCACCGGCGGCGTCTCCAGCGTGAAGTCGGGATGGCTGCGGAGGAAGAGGTCCACCTGGTCCTGTCCCTCCTCGGGCTCGGTGCTGCAGACCGCGTAGATCAGGAGGCCACCGGGTGGCACCACCTCCTGGCAGCGCTCGAGGATCCGGCGCTGGAGCGTGGCGAGGCGCCCGAGGTCCGGCTCCTGCCGGCGCCAGCGCAGCTCGGGGTGCCTCCGCAGAGTTCCGAGCCCGGTGCAGGGCGCGTCGAGCAGCACCGCCTCCACCGGCCCGATGGACGGGGGAAAGGGCTCGGTCGCGTCGTGGGCCAGCACCTCCACCCGGTCCTCGAGCCGGAGCCGGCGTGCCTCGGACCGGATCTTCTCCAGCTTCGCGGGGTAGAGGTCCACCGCGAGCACCGGGTGCGTCTCGGCGAGGTGGCAGGCCTTTCCGCCCGGCGCGGCGCACGCGTCCAGCACCCGCGCCCCCTCGGGGATGGCGGCGTAGAGCCCCACCAGCTGGGCGGCCTCGTCCTGTACCTGGAAACGTCCTTCGGCGAAGCCGATCAGCTCCTCCACCGGTCCGGACGACTGGAGCCGGAACCCCACCGGCGAGCGGGTGGTGGGGCTGGCGGCGAGCCCCGCCTCGGCGAAGAGCGCCCCGAGCGCCTCGCGGGTCCCGAGCCGCGCGTTCGTGCGCACGGTGACCGGGGGCGGCTCGTTGTCCGCGACCAGCATCGCCTCGGCCCCGGCCGCGCCGTGGCGCCGTAGCCAGCGCTCCACCAGCCAGCGAGGGTGGCTCTCGCGGACCGAGAGGTACTCGGCCGGGTCGGACTCGGGCGGAAGCGGCAGGGACTCCAGCGCGGCGACCTTCCGGAGCACAGCGTTCACGAATCCCGCGGCGCGCGAGAGCCCGAGCTGCTTCAGCCCCTCCACCGTCTCCGACACCGCCGCGCGGCGCGGCACCCGGGAGTGGAAGATCTGGTAGCTGCCGATGCGGAGCGCGGCCAGGACCCGGTCCTCGAGCGCGGCGAGCTTCCGGTCCGAGAATCCGGAGACGACCCGGTCCAGCCCGAGACGCCGGCGGGTCGCGCCGTAGCAGAGCTCGGTCACCAGGGCCGCATCGCGCGGATCGGGCAGCGGCACCTCGGCCAGTCGCTGGTCCAGCACGAGGTTCAGGTAGGCATCGGTCGCCTCGACACGGGCCAGGACGTCGATGGCGACCGCCCGGGCGTTCATTCGAGCGCCGCCATCCACTCCACGAGCTGCGTGTCGCCGAGCGCTCCCTTCGGCTGCACCGCGAGGAAGAGCGCCTGGAGCACCTCCTCCAGCTGGTCCCGCCGACCCGCCTCCACCGCGGCCCCTCGCTGGAGCGCCACCCACTCGCCGCGGGCCCAGGTGGCCAGGCCTGCCGGCGTGAGCCGCCCGGCGAGCCGGTCCGCGATGCGCGCGCGGACCTCGGCCCGGGTGAGACCGGAGCCTGGGCGCCGCGCCCCGGGGGCGGGAGCGGACGCCACGCGACCGAGCGATTTCCCCGCGGCTCCGGCACCCTCCGGTCCCGCCGCCTCGCGCCTTCCCTCGGTCCGGGTCGGCCCGAGCGTCTTCGCCGCCGCCCGGGCCGCCACGGCCGCGGTGCGCGGGGACGCAGGCGGAGGAATCGGAGCCACCGTGCGGCCGGCGACCTCACCGCCGGCCGTCGTCTTGGCCGCACGGGCGACCACCTCCGGCGTCCGCCCCAGCGTCTTCGTCGCCCGGGCCGCCGCCGCACGGCCATGCGCTCGCCCGAGACGCTCGAGCCCCTCGAGGTAGGCCTCGGTTCCGGTGCCGGCCACGTGCGCCGCACAGACCTCGCGGAGGATCGACCGTCGCTGCGCCGCCGCCCGTCCCTTTGCCGGAGCGAGCAGCACCTCCACCACCGGCATCGAGGACGCGGCGACCGCGGCCCGCAGCACGTGCGAGCCGAGCGCCAGCGGGCCTGGGTTGAGGAGCACGCCCTCCGCCCACGCCCGCTGCTCCCAGAGCGCGTCCACCAGCGCCCCCTCGTGGTTGCTCTGCAGCGTGCGCAGCACGTGGCCCAGCGCGCGAGCCTTCTCGCCCAGACGCCGGTCGACGTCGGCCAGGCTCAGGCCCGGAACGTCCCCTGCACGCTGGCCGAGGAACTGGAGCGTAGGCCCGTGGAGCACGAGCACGTTCATGTCACGCCTCCTCCGAATGGACGGTCACCCTCCCGGAGGTGGTGTCCGCTCAGGAACTCGGCGGCGGTCATCCGCCGCCGGCCCTCCGGCTGGACGTCGAGCAGCGCGAGCGCCCCCTCGCCGCAGGCCACGTCGAGGCCCCCGTGCGTGGCGAGGACCGTGCCCGGCGGACCGGATCCGGAGACCACCCGTGCTCGCCAGACTTTGAGGAGCTGACCCGAGACGCGGGTCCAGGCGCCGGGCCAGGGGACGAAGGCCCGTACCCGCCGCTCCAGCTCCACCGCCGGCCGCGTCCAGTCCAGCCGCCCGTCCTCCTTCTCCATCAGCCGCGCCAGGGTGACACCCTCGGACGGCTGGGGCACGGGGCGCAGCATCCCGGCGAGGAAGCGGGGCAGCTCCTCGCGCACGAGCTCGCCGCCGAGCTCCGCCAGGCGCGCCTGGAGCGTCTCGGCGGTGTCGTCGGGGCCGATGGGCGTCCGCCGCAGGGCGAGGACGGGCCCCGTGTCCAGCCCCGCCTCCATCTGCATCAGGCACACGCCGGTCTCCGCGTCCCCGCAGGCGATCGCCCACTGGATGGGGGCCGCACCGCGCCAGCGCGGAAGCAGCGAGGCGTGCACGTTGACGCAGCCCCTCCGCGGGGCGGCGAGCACGTCTGGCGGAAGAATGCGCCCGTAGGCAGCCACCACCGCGACGTCGAGCTGCAGCGCGGCGAGCCGCTCGCCGAAGTCCGTTCCCTTGAGCCGCGGCGGCTGGAGCACCGGGAGCCCGGCCCCCTCGGCCTCGGCCTTCACCGCCGAGGGAGTGACGTGCTGCCCCCGGCCGCGAGGGCGGTCGGGCTGGGTCACCACCGCCACCACCCGGCCGACGGCCTGGCACGCCCGGAGCGCCGGCACGGCGAAGGTGGGCGTCCCGAAGAAGGCGATGCGGGCCGGCTCCCGCGCCTCCGGCTCAGCCATCGTCCGGCCCGTCGAGGCGGGCGCGCTTCGCCGCCGCCAGCGAGGTCAGCGTGGTCCGCCCGGAGCTGCCGCTCCCGGTGGCCAGCGCCGACTCCACCGCGGCGAGCTCCTCGTGCTCTCGCCGGCGGAGTGCATCCACCGTGGCGTGGAACTCGGCGAAGACGTCCCGCAGCTCGTCGTGGCTCCGCAGCGGGCGCCAGCGGGGAAAGCGCCCCTCGGCCAGCCGCCGGAGCTGCTCGCGGAGCACGCGCATCGGGCCCGCCACCCGGTGGGTCACCAGGAGCCCCACCAGCGAGAGGACGAGCGACATGACGAGGGCCATGAACGCGGCCAGGACGAGCACCGTGGTCTCGGTTCCCTGGAGCGTGGCCTGCGACTCGGGCCCGAGCGTCTCGCGGGCCTGGTGGAGCGCCAGCCACACCGCGCCCCCGAAGGCGGCACAGAGCGAGGCTCCGCCCAGCGCCAGCCCCACCGCGTACTTCACCTGGAAGCGGCGGTCGACCAGGACCTGGCGGCGGGTGTAGGCCTCGGGGCTCACGGAGCGTCGGCCCGACACTCTACTCTCGACCGCGCCGGGGCCATGCCGTTGCCGTGCTGGCCTCGCGCTGGAATGGAATCCAGCCGGGTGATTGGCGTAAAACCGCTGGCCGGTCAGGACAGGACCCCGGAGGGGACGGATGGGACGCACGCTGCGGTGTGCACTGGCGCTCTCGTTGGGCCTCCTCGCCGTCGGCTGCAGCAAGGATCCGAGCACGCCGGCCTACTGGGAGGACCAGCTCGACGCGGCCCAGCGCCCCAGCGAGAAGGTCCGGGTGCTGGAGACCCTTCGCTCGAGCAAGCGCCTCGACAAGCGCTTCGCCCCGATGCTCAACGCCCGCCTGGCCTCGGAGAAGAGCCCCGAGACCCGGGCAGTCATCGCCCGCGCGCTCGGGGAGCTCAAGGACCCCTCCAGCGTCGAGCCGCTCGCGGCCTCGCTGGACGTGAACACCGCCGACGGTGCGACCTCCCGGATGAACGCGGCCATCGCTCAGGCGCTGGGGGACATTCGCGATCCCCGCGGGGCCCCGGCCCTCATCTCGCTGCTCCGGAGCCGGGACGACTACGTCCGCCAGGACGCCATCGCGGCCCTCGGCGAGCTCCGGGCGACCGCGGCGGTGCCGACCCTGGTCGAGCTGGCCCTGGACGACAAGAGCCCGCCCGCGGTGAACCGGCGGGCGATCGTCGCCCTCGGTGAGGTCGGGGACCCCCGGGCCATCCCCACCCTGCTGAAGGCGATGTTCAAGCAGCGGGGCAACACCGTCTTCGCCCAGGAGGCCAGCTACTCCCTGTTCCAGATCGGCAAGCCGGCCGCCGACGCGCTCACCGCGGTGCTCGAGGGACGGGACCGGGACCTCGCCGCCTGGGCACGGGCGAACGACGTGGTGGAGGCGGTGGTGCTGGTGCGGGCCGCGGAGTCGCTCGGCGACTTCGCCACCACCACCGCCGAGCCGGCCCTGGTGAGGCAGCTCTCGTACCGGACCGCCGCCCCGGAGCAGACCCTCTACGCGCGCATGGCGGCCGCGAGCACCCTGGGGAAGATGCGCTCCGCGGCGGGGCGGGCGGCGCTGGAGGGGATGCTCGACGAGCCCGAGCCGCTCGCCCGTGCCGAGTACGCCCGTGCGCTGGTCCTCATCGGCGGCCGCGAGGCGGTCCCGGCGCTGCAGCGCTCGGCGGGCCACGGTCCGTGGGAGGCCCGACAGTACGCGATCGGCGCACTGGGCATGCTGGGCGACGAGCGCGACCAGCCCACCATGGACCGGATCGCCGCCGACGAGCCGAAGCTCACCGCCGCCGACTGCAAGCGCTACGGCTGCAACCTCCCGGTGGAGGAGGTGGCCGCGAACCGGCTGAAGACGGTGAAGATCTTCCAGGCCCCGCTGCGGGCCGCCGGGCAGTGCAAGGCCTCGCTGGACTGCTGGGCCGGCAAGCTCGGCGACCCCGACGGCCCGGTCCGGCAGCGTGCGGCGCTCGAGCTCGGCCGGATGGGCAAGGCCCAGGCGGTGATGTCGCTCTCGGATCACCTCGCGGACAAGGAGCCCGAGACGCGGGCCGCGGTGCTCCAGGCGCTGATGTGGCTGGTCCAGGGCGACGGGGCTGCCGCCCGCCAGCTGGTGCCGCTCCTGCCGAAGATGGAGCAGCAGCTCTCCTCGGACCGGGGCCGGCAGGACTACGCGGCCACGAGCGAGCAGCTCCGCCGGCTGATCACCGAGGTACGTCGCCGGGGCGAGCAAGCCTGATCGCGGTTTCGCCCGCGGCCGCCTCGGCGGGGAGCGCCGGCCGGCGGGCACCCTGGAACGCGCTGGGGAGCAGGCTGAAGGGCAGGACCTTGGCCAGCGCCGCCAGGAGGAGCACCCCTCCCGGGGCGGCGAAGATGGCCAGCGCGGGGATGGCCTTGGCCACGTCCATCAGCTCGAGCTTCATCCGCCGGCGCTCGTCCGTCGTCAGGCTCTGCCCGATGGCGAGCTTCCCCAGGAACACCCCGAGCTCGCCCATCATCCGGGCCTCGAGCAGCAGCGCCTGGACGTTGTCGTCCAGCCTCTCCTGCATGCTGCTGACCCACTCCTCGCCGAGCGAGGCAGCCCGGTCGGTGACCTGGAAGACGTCCAGCACCTGCCGGTTCTGGGCGTAGAACTCGGCCACCTCGCCCTCGATCTCCCGGAGCCCCTCCGGTGAGATGCGGAGCGCCCGGGCCAGGGCGCGGAGGAAGGCCAGCTCGGCCGGGGACCGCCGCCCCTCGACCAGCGAGGCGAGCAGCGTCTGCTGGAGGATGAAGCGCCGCAGGGCAAGGCTCCGGACCGGACGGACCAGCACGTCCAGGTCCGGGCGCTCGCGGAACACCTCTTTCACCCGGGTGCGGAGCAGCGGACCCACCGGCTTGGGCAACCCGAGCGAGTCCACTTGCCGGAGGATGGCGCGGCGCGCCGACGGGGTGGGCGTCCGCTCGGCGCAGGCCAGCGCGGTGAGCACCTCCACGAGGAGCGCCTTCTGCCGTGCGGCCACCGCCAGACGGCGGCGCGCCTGGTCCAGCGCCAGCGACGTGTGCAGCCAGGCGGCGAGGGCGAGGTGGGCGAAGAGCTGGGCGTCGACGTAGGCCGCCCCGTTGTGAAGCAGCAGACCGTAGAGCGGATCCGCACCGAGCGACATGGCCCGGTGCTCCAGAAGCTCCTCCAGCCGCAGGACGCTCCGGCGGGGGAGCGTCCCGGTGGTCCGGAGCGCGGTCTGGAGCGTCTCGGCGAGTCGGAGGTGACCGCTCCAGGCGGCGAAGAGGATGGTGAGCCGCTCCACCCGTCGCTCGGGGCCCAGCCCGGCGATGTCCGCCAGGTCCATCGCCAGCCGCACCAGCGTCCGGAGCACGGCGAGCGACAGCTGCTCCTCGCGGGTCATGCCGGCGGGGTGGTCCACCTGCTCCGGGGTTCCGTAGAGGAGCCCGCTGTCGTGGAGCACCATCCGCACGTGGGACCGGGCACGCGCACGCGGACTGCCCGGGGCGCGCGCATCCACCAGGGGCTGGTGCTGCGCCAGCTCCTGCTCCAGCAGCGCGGTGAACCAGCCCGACTGACCGAAAGCCATGACTCCTGCGCCCCGCCCCTCGTCCTCGCTGCTCTAACCTCCGGAAGCCGGACAGTTCAAGCGAGAGCGGAGCGACGCAGATCGGTGGCCCCCAGCGCCGCGGTCACCGGGCGGGGAGCCCCGTGCTCACTTCACGGCCTTGACCCGCGCCCGCTTCTCGTCGGCTTCGTCCGGCACCGCCTGCACCGGCGAGGGCTTCAGGACGCCCACCTTTTCCAGAAGTTTCCGCTCCACCGCGGCGGACACCTCCGGGTGATCGCGGAGGTAGTCCTTGGCGTTCTCCCGGCCCTGGCCGATGCGCTCGCCGGCGTAGGCGTACCAGGCGCCGCTCTTCTCGACGATGTTCTCGGCGGCAGCGAGGTCGAGCAGGTCGCCCTCCCGGGAGATGCCGGTGCCGTACATGATGTCGAACTCGACCTCCTTGAAGGGAGGCGCGACCTTGTTCTTCACCACCTTCACCCGGGTGCGGCTGCCCACCACCTGCTCGCCGTTCTTGATGGCGCCGATGCGGCGGATGTCGAGCCGCTGGCTGGCGTAGAACTTCAGCGCGTTGCCGCCGGTGGTCGTCTCTGGATTGCCGAACATCACGCCGATCTTCATCCGGATCTGGTTGATGAAGACGACGCAGGTCTGGCTCTTGGCGATGGTGCCGGTGAGCTTCCGGAGCGCCTGGCTCATCAGCCGCGCCTGGACGCCCATGTGGGCATCGCCCATCTCGCCCTCGAGCTCGGCCTTGGGGACCAGGGCGGCCACCGAGTCGATCACCAGCACGTCGATGGCGCCCGAGCGGACCAGCATCTCGGCGATCTCCAGCCCCTGCTCACCGGTGTCCGGCTGGGAGAGGAGCAGGTCGTCGGTGCGGACCCCGAGCTTGCGCGCGTAGCCCACGTCCATGGCGTGCTCGGCGTCGATGTAGCCGCAGATGCCGCCCTTCTTCTGGGCCTCGGCCACGACGTGGAGGCTGAGGGTGGTCTTGCCCGAGGACTCCGGCCCGTAGATCTCCACGATGCGGCCGCGGGGCACGCCGCCGACGCCGAGCGCGATGTCCAGCGAGATGGAGCCGGTGGAGATGACCTGGATGTCGCGGATGAGCGGCTCGTCCTTGCCGAGCCGCATGATGGAGCCCTTGCCGAACTGGCGTTCCACCGCGCCCATCGCCAGCTCGATCGCCTTTTCCTTCTCTGGATTCACCGACATGGGGGCCTGGACCTCGCCGAGCTCAGGGGGATGGGACTGAACGCTGTTTCAGTATGTCCGACGGCGATCTCCTAGTCGAGCCCCCTGACACCGCGTGGCCAGATGAACCGCGCGGTGACCACCCCGGCGATGCCGGGGAGCAGCGTTCCGACCCCGTAGCGAGCCCCGATCGCGCAGGCGACGATGCCGAGGACGAACAGCGCCTTCCGGGCCCAGCGCCGGAGCGACGGGCGCACCGCCCCGGCGATCGTCACCCCCTCGAGCCCGAGGACCGTGGCGAGCCCCACCCCGGTCGGCGGGTCGGACAGTCCCCACAGCGCGAGGCACGCGGCCACCGTCATCACCAGCACCGCGAGTCCCCGCCCGTCGGTCGCCTCGGAGGGGCGCTCCGCGCGCCAGTGCGCCAGGTCCTCCGGCGACACCTCGAGCGCGTAGGGGTAGCCGAGGCCGAGAAGGCGGTCCACCGCCACCGCCCGGGCGGAGGTGCCGTCGGAGGCGCGGAGGAGGTCCAGCTCCCCCGAGGCGAGGAACTGGTGCAACCGGTCGGCAGTTGCCCGGGGGCTGCCGAGGTCCAGCCGGGCGAGGCCGTCCACGAACGAGCGGGCCGCGCCGGCGTCGGCGCCGGGTGCCCGGGCGGCGGACAGTGCGCGGCCGAGCGGGTCCTCCGGCACCAGGGCCTCGACCTCGCTCACCGGACCGGGGGCGATGTGTGCCTCTTGCTGACGTTCCACCGCTGCCGCCTTCCTTACCAGGGGCCCGGGGGCGGGGCCACGCGACGCGGCGGACGGCTGCCCGCAACCGCCCGGCCGTGGCTCGTGTTCACATCCAGTGCCCGTGGACGAACGAACGGACGAGGACGCGGCGCTGATGCTGCGGGTCGCGGCCGGGGACACCGCCGCCTTCGCAGCGCTCTACGACCGGCACCACCGGTCCGTGGCGCGCTTCGCCCACCGCTTCGTGCAGGACGCGGGCAAGGCAGAGGAGCTGACGCAGGACATCTTCGTGAAGGTGTATCGACATGCAGGCCGTTACCGGCCCCAGGCGCGCTTCAGGACGTTCCTCTTCCGGGTGGCGGCCAACCACTGCCTCAACGAGGTGCGCCGCGGCGAGTACCGGGTCGCCCACGTGAGCGACCACGACGAGGAGGGCCGAGCCCTCGAGATGCCGGCGCCGGAGGCCCAGTCCCCGGAGCGGGCGGTGGAGGGCCGCGAGCTGGAGGCCACGGTGGCGGCGGCGCTGCAGCGGCTGAGCGCTCGGGAGCGCACGGCGTTCGCCCTCTGCCGCTTCGAGGGCATGGCGTACCGCGACATCGCCGAGGTGCTCTCGGCGAGCGAGGCGGCGGTGAAGAGTCTCATCCACCGCGCGACCCTCTCGGTCGCCCGGGCGGTGGACGCATGGCAGGCCGGTGCCCGAGGCCCGGCGAGGAGCGAGGCATGAGCTGCACGGTGGAAGAAGATCTGACTGCCTACGTGGACGGCGAGCTCTCCATGGTCGAGGCGGCACGGGTGCGGAGCCACCTCGCGGCGTGCGCCGGGTGCCGGCTGACGGAGGCGCTGCTCCGGCGGACGATGGCCGAGGTGGCGATGCTCCCGGCCTACGAGCCCTCCCCGGCGCTGCGTCGCCGCGTCCTGGCCGAGGTCGAGGCGCTCCCCCGCCCCTGGTCGGAGCGGGTGCGCCGCTGGCTCTCCCCCGGTGCCCTGGCTCCGGCGGGGGTGGCGCTCGCCGCGGCGGCGGTGGTGGCGGTGGTCGTGGGCCAGCGGACGGCCGCCGAGCGGCGCCAGGAGCTGGCGGTGGCGGAGAACTACGAGCTGCTCACCGACTACGAGCTGGTGGGGCTCGCGCCGGGAGACCTCGAGGTGGTGGAGCATCTCGATCAGCTGTTGAAGGAGGGCCACCCATGAGGACCTGGCTCCTGACGGTGCTGCTCCTCTGCATGGGCCCGGCCTGGTCGCAGGCGCAGCCGACCCCGCCGGACGACGCCGCGTCGCGCTTCGACCGGATGAGCGAGCAGGAGAAGGCCGCGCTCCGCGAGAAGCTCCGGCAGTTCAAGGCGTTGCCGCTCGACGAGCAGGCCCGCATCCAGGCGAATCTCGCTCGCTGGCGCGCGCTTCCTCCCGAGGAGAAGGCGCGGGTGCGGCAGAACCTCGAGGCCTTCCAGCGGCTGACGCCGGACGAGCGGCAGAAGCTGCTGGCGCAGTGGCGCGAGTTCCAGTCCCTGCCTCCCGAGCAGCGACAGGAGCTGCGGGAGCAGCTGCGCGAGTACCTCCAGGCCAATCCCGACCGCCGGCGGCAGCTGCTGGAGAACCTCCGCGAGTGGAGGTCGCTGTCGCGCGAGCAGCGGGAGGAGCTCCGCCAGCGGTTGCGGGAGCTGAGGGAGAGGCGCAACCGGTGACGGGACTCCTGCTGGTCCTGCTCCTGGTCGCCGATGCAGGCAGCCCGGGAGCCCCGGACGGGGGCGTGCGGGCGCCTCCCTCGGCCCGGAGCGCCGAGGACGAGGAGGTCATCCGGAACCTCGAGCTGCTCGAGCACCTCGCGGAGAGCCAGAACCTCGAGCTGCTGCTCGAGCTCGAGGCCGCCCGGGCCCGCCCGGACTCCCCGGCCGCACCCCCGCCCTGAGAGGCAGGACGGGCGGGCAGCCGGGCATCCGCCGACGGAGGTACTCCACCCCGCAGGCCGCCTCGAAGGTGTCAAACACCTTCGATCGACCTCAGCATGTCCCAACCATCTGGAATCGCTTGGTTTCTGCCCCGGGACCCCCGCCCGGTGGCATGAGCGCCTAGCATCGTCCCTAGACCCGCCCGGGCGGGCCCGTCCAGGCTCCCGCTGATAGGATTGCCGCACTGTGTCAGAGACCGCCGAGGGATTCCGCGCAGAGCCCGATCCGGAGTGGCGAACGCGCTGGGCGCGCCTGCTGACCACGCCCGAGCAGGCCGTCCGGGCCCTCCGGCCGGGCCGCCGGATCCTCATCGGCTCGGGGGCCGCCGAGCCCACCCGGCTCGTCCAGGCGATGGTCGATGCCGCCTGGCAGCTCTCGGACAACGAGCTGGTGCACCTCATGACCCTCGGGCCGGCGCCCTACACCGCCGCGGCCTGCGAGGGCCGGTTCCGGCACAACGCCTTCTTCATCGGCGCCAACGTCCGCGAGGCGGTGCGCGACGGCCGGGCGGACTTCACCCCGGTCTTCCTCTCGGAGATTCCGCACCTCCTCCGCAGCAGCCGCCTCCCGGTGGACGCGGCCCTCATCCAGGTGAGCCCCCCCGACGCGCACGGGATGGTCTCCCTCGGCGTCTCGGTGGACATCGTCCGGGCGGCGGTCGACTCGGCGCGCCTCATCCTGGCCGAGGTGAACCCCCGCATGCCCCGGACGCCGGGGGACACGCTCCTCGACATCCGCCGCTGCAAGCACATCGTGGCGGTGGACGCCCCGCTCCCCGAGCGCAACCCGGCCGCGTCCGACGAGGTGGGGCACGCCATCGGCGAGCTGGTGGCGGACCTGGTCCCCGACGCCGCCACGCTGCAGATCGGCATCGGTGACGTCCCCTCCGCCGTGCTGGCCTCCCTCCGGCACCACCGCGACCTGGGCATCCACACCGAGATGCTCTCCGACGGGGTGATGGAGCTGGCCCGGCTCGGCGTCGTCAACGGGCTCCGGAAGACGCTCGCCCCCGGGAAGATGGTCGCCAGCTTCCTCATGGGCAGCCACGCGCTCTACGCCTGGGCGCACGAGAACCCCGACCTCGAGCTCCGGGGAAGCGACTGGGTCAACGACCCCTACGTCATCTCCCAGAACGTCCGGATGGTGTCGATCAACACCGCGCTCGCGGTGGACCTCACCGGCCAGGTGGCGGCGGACACGCTCGACGGCGGCTTCTACTCGGGCATCGGCGGGCAGGTCGACTTCGTGCGCGGCGCCTCCCGGAGCTACGGCGGCCGGGCGCTCATCGTTCTCCCCTCGCTCGCCCGGGGCGGGACGGTGAGCCGGATCCAGCCCACCCTGCCGGATGGCTCGGCGGTGGTGACCAGCCGCGGAGACGTCCGGTTCGTGGTCACCGAGTACGGCGTGGCCGACCTGTGGGGCAAGTCGGTCCGGGAGCGCGCGCTCGCCCTGACCGCCATCGCCCACCCCGACCACCGCGCCGAGCTCCTCGCCGCGGCCAAACAGCGCCGCTGGGTGTTCCTGGACCAGCAGGTCCCCCGTCCTCCCCTGGACGTGCGCTCCTGGATGGAGCTGCTCAAGGACGGTCGCGAGATCCGGGTCCGCGCCGCCAGGCTCACCGACGAGGCGAAGGTCCAGGAGCTCCTGTACGGGCTCTCACCCGAGTCGGTCTACACGCGCTACCACCATCTGCGGACCCGGTACCCGCGCGACGAGATCCAGGTGATGCTCGACGCCGACCCTCAGCGGGGCTGCGCCTTCGTCGCCGAGCTGCCCGAGGACGGAACGCTCATCGGTCTGACCCGGTACGACCTCGACCCGGTCAGCGGGATCGGCGAGCTGGGCATCGTCATCGCCGACGCCTGGCAGCGCAAGGGCGTGGGCACCGCGTTGATGCGGCGGATGATCGAGGTCGGCAAGGCGCACGGCTTGAAGGGCCTCCGCGCCGACGTCCTCGCGGTCAACTCGGCGATGATCGCCCTCCTGCGCGACGTGGGCGCCGACGAGGTGCCACCTCCCGAGGGGGGCGTGGTCGACGTCGAGTTCCGCTTCAAGGACGCTGCGCCGGTGTCCGCGGCGGGGCACGCGCCGGCCAAGACCGAGGCAAGCGCGGTCAGCGCGCGTCCGGCGACGCCGCAGCCTGCCCGCTGACCCGCTCGGGCGCGGGGCCGCGGTCGACCCACGGACCGAGCACCACCCGTGACCGACGAACATGGTGCCTCCAGATGGCAAGGGGGGGCATACCCCCCGGGCGGGCGAGGAGCCAGGGTCGGATTGCCGGGAGTGGGGTGGACACCACAGGCGTCGCCCGCAGGACGACGGTGCGGCGGGGAGCGTCCTCCAGGGAGTCCCGCGTGAATGCCGGCCATTCCTCGCGCGTCCCGGAGTGACGATCTACCCGCCTGTTGCTGGAGGGGGTGGCCCCGCTAGCCTAGGAGGCGCCGTGCGTTCCACCGTCCTGCTCGCGCTCGTCTCGGCGTCGTCCCTCGCCGCACCCTCGCTGTCCACCGAGTCCGCCGGCACGCTCGGACGCGCCGACCTGGCGTCGTCGAATCGGGTCCACACGCTCGTCCAGCTCGACGCGCGCCGGGTGCTCGCGGTCGACGCGGCCGGGCTGGCGCGGCTCTGGGACGTCACCGACTGGCAGCAGGTCGGGGTCGCCTCCCCCGGCACCCGGACCGTCGTCGGCCCTGCCGGGTTCGCCCTCCCCGGCGAGCGCGTCGCGGGATGTCTCCTCGCCCCGCCGCTGGCGGTCACGCCCGATGGGAGGCTCCTCACCGCCGAGGGGCAAGCGCTCCGCATCTGTGACCCGGCGGGACAGCGCCCCGCGCGGGACCTTCCGGTGCCCGGCGTCGACGGGACCACCGCCCTGGCGAGCGCGGCGGACGGCTCGGCGGCCTTCCGGGCCACGCCCGAGGGCGACGTCGAGCTCATCCCCATCGAGGGCGGTCAGGTGACGCGGTTCCACGCCCAGGACGTGCGCATCGTCGCGCTGCAGCCGACGTCGGACGGGCGGCTCTTGACCGCCGGCGAGGACGGCACGGTGCGCGGCTACGACCGCCAGGGCGGCAGCTTCAAGCTCGACGTGCTACGCGGCCGCGGGCGGTCGTGCGAGGAGTCGCTCCGCGCGCTGAGCTTCAACGGCGACGGCACGCTCGCCCTCGTCTCGGTGCTCACCGGTGGCGAGGAGTGCGACGATGCCCGCACCTCGGGGTCGCTCCGCCTGATCGAGCTCCCCACCGGCCGCATCCGCTGGGAGATCCAGGCGGTCCAGGTGACGGCCGCGCTCTTCGCCCGGGACGGCTCGATCCTGGTCGCGGCCGCCGGGCAGGTCCGGGACCGGGTGGACCCCATCTCGACCACCCTGGTCCGTCTCGACACGCGGTCCGGAGCTCCGCCCTCGCCTCCCCCCGGGCACCGCGCCCAGGTGACCGCGCTGCGCTTCTCGGCCGACGGCGCACGGCTGGCCTCGGGTGATGCGACCGGCGTCTGGAGCGTCTGGGACGTGGGGACGCGGACGGAGCGCCTCTCGAGCTCGACGCACGGCGGAGCCGTGGTCGACCTCCGCTTCACCCCGGCCTCGGAGACGCTGGTCTCGCAGCACGAGGACGACTCGGTCCGCACCTGGCGGGTGAACAATGACGGGGCGCCGGGACCGGTGCTGGTCCCACCCCCGTCGCCGGACCCGGTGCGCGCGACCCCCGCCTGCGCCTCCGCCCAGGCCCAGGTGGCGGAGCTCACCAAGCCCGCCGCGGACAGCCCGCTCGGTGTGCGGGACCCGTCGGCGTGGGCGGGCCTGCAGACGGTGCCCGAGCTGGTGCTCTCCTCCGACGGCGAGAACGTCCTCGCGCCGGTGGCCGAGGAGTCCTGCGTGAGCCTCCTCCGGAGCGGCTGCTCCATCGGCTGCAGTCGCCACTACCACCTGGAGCGGGTGGCGGTGCGCAGCGGCCGGCGTCTCCAGACGCTCCCCATCGACCAGGAGCTCCTCGGCGGCTGCATCCCGCCCGGAGGCGCGTTCGTCACCCGCGGCGAGCGGGGAGGCATCCAGCTCCGCGACCCGGACGGCGAGCCGCTGGCCCGCGCCGGCAGCCGGCTGGGGAAGGTGCTGTCCTGCGAGGCGACGCCGGACGGGAAGCGAATGCTGCTCGCCTCCTCGAAGCTGCTCGGCTTCTGGGAGGTGGGGCGGCCGGTGATTCGCGATGCGATCCCGCGCCGGGCGCGGACCGGCGGTCCGGTGGCGCTCTCCCCGCGCGGCGACGTGAGCGTGGACGCCGACGGCCCGGAGCTGCGGCTGCGGAGCTGGCCCTCGGGCGCAGTGGCCGGGAGGCTGACGCTCGCGCTGCAGGACGACTTCCCGACGAGCGCGACGTTCTCACCCGACGGGCATCTGCTCGCGGTCGGCACCGCGCGCGGGGTGATTCACCTCATCCGGATCGGGGGCCCGACGGCGACCGCGCAGCGCCCGTAGAAGACCTCGCGGCCTGCCCAGGTCATCTGCCACGAGGCGAGGAGCTTCCGGAGGTAGCGGCGCATCGCCTCGCGCCCCTCGACGTGCCCCCGAGGTCCTGCTCGCCGATCGTCGTCACTCCACGGTGACGCTCTTGGCGAGATTCCTCGGCTGGTCCACGTCGGTCCCCCGGAGGTCGGCCACGTGGTAGGCGAGCAGCTGGAGCGGCACCGCGGTGATGATCGGCCCGAGCAGCGCCGAGCTCGCCGGCAGGCGAATCACGTCGTCCGCGAGCGAGGCCACCGCGGTGTCCTCCTCGTCCACCACGGCGATCACCTTCCCCCCGCGGGCGCGGACCTCCTCCACGTTGCCGACGATCTTCTCGTAGGGGACGTGCGGCTCGCGCGGGGCGAGCACCACCACCGGCATCTTCTCGTCGATGAGCGCGATCGGGCCGTGCTTCATCTCCCCGCCGGCGTAGCCCTCGGCGTGGATGTAGGAGATCTCCTTCAGCTTCAACGCCCCCTCCAGCGCCACCGGGTACATCGGGCCGCGCCCGAGGAAGAGGAAGTCCTGCACCGCCTGGTAGGTGCGGGCGATCTGCTTGACCATCCCCTCGCAGTGGAGAGCCTCCTCCACCTTCTTCGGGATCTCGGTCAGGTGGGTCAGCAGCTCCTGCGCTCGCCCCACGTCCAGCGTCCCCCGGAGCCGGCCGAGCTTCACCGCGAGCAGGAACAGCGCCGCCAGCTGGGTGGTGAACGCCTTGGTGGAGGCGACGCCGATCTCCGGGCCGGCGTTGGTCAGCACGGTGAGATCCGCCTCGCGGGTCATCGCGCTTCCCACCACGTTGCACAGCGCGACGGTGCGCGCGCCGCGGGCCTTCGCCTCGCGAAGGGCACAGAGCGTGTCCAGCGTCTCGCCCGACTGGCTGATGGCGATCGCCAGCTGCCCAGGATCGACCAGCGGGTCGCGGTAACGGAACTCGGAGGCCAGCTCCACCTCCACCGGGATGCGGGCCAGCGACTCGATCATCGCCCGGCCGGTCAGCGCCGAATGCCACGACGTCCCGCAGGCGAGGAGCGTGATGCGCGACAGGGCCCGCACATCCTCGGGACCCAGCGTCCAGCCCTCGAAGAAGACGTCTCCCTCGGAGAGGAGCACCCGGCCGCGGAGCGTGTCCGCCAGCGCCCGGGGCTGCTCCCAGATCTCCTTGTGCATGAAGTGCTTGTGGCCGCCCTTCTCCGCCATCATCGGCGTCCAGTCGATGCGGCGGGTGGGGCGGTTCACCGCGCGGCCCTCGCGGTCGAAGAGGTCGACCCGGGCCCGGCTGAGGACCGCGAGATCGCCTTCCTCGAGGAACACCATGTCCCGGGTGTGCTCCAGCAGCGCCGGGACGTCGCTGGCGACGAAGTTTTGGCCCTCGGAGAGGCCGATGACCATCGGCGAGCTGTCCTTGGTGGCGACGATGCGTCCCGCGTCCTTGGCCCAGACCACCGCCAGCCCGTAGGTCCCCTTCACCTGGGCCACCGCCGCGCGGACCGCCTCGGGGAGGTCCTGTCCTGCGCGAAGCTCTGCGGCGATGAGATGGGCGAACACCTCGGTGTCGGTCTCGCTCGCGAACACGTGGCCGCGGGCGCGGAGCATCGCCTTCAGCTCGAGGTGGTTCTCGATGATGCCGTTGTGCACCACCGCGACGCCGTCGTAGGCGTGGGGGTGGGCGTTCTCGTCGGTGGGCCGCCCGTGCGTCGCCCAGCGGGTGTGGCCGATGCCGAGCGTGCCCGTCGGCGGCTCGGTCCCGATGCGGGCCTCGAGGTTCTTCAGCTTCCCGGTGGCCCGGACCACGTTCAGCGTGCCGCCGTTCACCACCGCCAGCCCCGCCGAGTCGTAACCGCGGTACTCGAGCTTCTTCAGGCCGGAGACCAGGATGGGCGCGGATTGCTGATCTCCCACGTACCCGACGATGCCGCACATGTCTTCGTTCGTTCCTCCGGCCCGGAAGAAAGCGCACCCGGGCTCCCCGGAATGCGGAAGCTGGGCCCGGGAGCCACGGCCGACAAGCCTCCCGCACGACCATGAACACTAGCGCCGTCCGGGGGACTTGGCGCGGCGGCGGCTCGGCCATCCCTTCTTCTCGATCCGAGGAGTACGCGAGAAGACCAGGGTGTCAGGAGGGACATCCTCGGTCAGGGTGGTCCCCGCCCCGAGGTAGCTCCCCTCGCCCACCTTCACCGGGGCGACCAGCTGGCTGTCCGAGCCGATGAAGGCGCCGTCCCCGATCTCGGTCACGTGCTTGGCGAAGCCGTCGTAGTTGCAGGTGATGGTTCCCGCGCCGACGTTCACCTTCGCCCCGATGACGCTGTCGCCGAGGTAGCAGTGGTGGTGGGCCTTGGTGCCCGGCCCGATGCGGACCTTCTTGGTCTCGGCGAAGTTGCCGAGCTCCACCGCTTCGGCCAGCTCGCTGCCCGGGCGCATCCGCGCGAACGGACCGACGAGGCAGCGAGGGCCCACCTTCGCCTCGGTGGCCACCGAGTAGGGGAGCACCGTCGTCCCGTCACCCACCTCGGTCGAGGTGAGCACCGTTCCCTGGCCGAGGGTGACCGCGTGACCGATGCGCGTCTTTCCGCGGAGCGAGACCATCGGCTCGATGACCGTGTCCGGACCGATGGTGACCTCGGGCTCGATGGTGACCGACGCCGGGTCGTGGAAGGTGACGCCGGCCCGCATGTGCTCGAGGTTGATGCGCTCGCGCAGCACGCGCGCACAGGCCGCGAGATCGGCACGGTCGTTCACTCCTGCGGTCTCCTCGAATCCGGCGCTCACCGAGGGGACGTCGCCCCGGCGGGCGGCGAGCGCCACCAGGTCGGTCAGGTAGTACTCGCCCTGCGCGTTCGACGGACGGAGCTGGGCGAGGCCTTCGCGGAGGAACGCCGCGTCGATGGCGTAGACGCCGGCGTTCACCTCGCGGATCGACGCCTGGTCTCTCGTGCAGTCCCGCTCCTCCACGATGCCGGTGATGCGGTCCGAGACCCGGAGCACGCGGCCGTAGCCGGTGGGGTCCGGAGCCACCGTGCTCACCAGCGCCAGGGGGGCGTTTCCCCGGCGGAAGGCCTCGAGCAGCGCGCGGAGCGTCGTCTCGGTGAGTAGCGGAGTGTCGCCGTAGAGGACGAGCACCGGTCCCTGGACGCCGTCGAGGGGTCCGAGCGCGACGCGCACCGCGTCCGCCGTTCCCCTCTGCTCCGACTGCGTGGCGAAGCGCAGCGCCGGGCCGGGGAAGCGAGCCTCGAAGACCGCGCGGACCTGGTCGCCCTGGTGTCCCACCACCGCCACCACCGGGTTGCAGCCGAGGGCCAGGGCGCGGCCGACCGGCCACGCGCCGAGCGGCTGCCCGAGCACGGGGTGGAGCACCTTCGCCATCTCGGACTTCATGCGGGTCCCCTTGCCCGCGCAGAGCACCACCGCTGCCAGCGAGTCGGTCATCGTGCCCGGCACATTGCAAGGCGGCTGCCGTGCAGGTCAAACCGCGCGAGCAGCCGCCGGTGTCAGCCGGACGATGGTCCGGGTGGGCGTGCGCTCCGGACCAGCAGCCTCGCCGCCCGGAGGGCCTGGCGCGCGTCGGACTCGCGGTGGGCGTCGCGGAGGAGTCGCGCCCGTGCGCGGAGCACGCACGCCAGCGGCACCTTGAGCTCGCGCGGGAGCCCGGCGAGTGGCGCCTCGCCGAACAGGCAGAGCGCGCCGGCGTCCATCCCGGTGAGGCGGCCGGTGATCCCGTCGATCTGCCCGAGCGCCTCGTCCTTCCTTCCCTCGCGGCGGAGACGCAGCGCGGCCGCGAGCAGCTCGGCCAGCTGCCGCACCAGCCGCATGATGACGTCGCGCTCCGTGAGCATGGAGGGGGCGAGAATGCAGCAGCGGACGGCCGGAGGGGAGACCGAAGGTGTCCGACACCGTCCGGGTCAAGTCGACTTGACTTGCCCTCCGAGGGCCTCGACGCTCGGGCCCTTGCCCCTGCCGGTCCAGAGCCTCCTCCGCGAACGCCGCCTCCTCCGGGGCTGGTCGCAGGACCAGCTCGCGCGCCGTGCGGGGATCAGCCGGCAGGCGCTCAACGCGCTCGAGCGCGGGCACGCACAGCCGTCGGTCGAGACCGCGCTCGCCCTCTCACGTCTCCTCGGAACGACGGTGGAGCTGCTCTTCGGCCCTGCGCCGGCCGGTCGCACCGCCCTCCCCTCGCGCGCGGGCCCACCGGGAACCCGGCTGCTCCTGACCGAGGTGGACGGGCGCATCCACGGCCACGTCCTGGACCCGAGCTCGGGCGAGCCAGCGGACGCGGTGGTCGAGTCCAGCGACCGTCCACCGGCCCTGCTCGAGCCCCAGCGCTGGCGTCACACGCTCCTCGTCTCGGGGTGCGACCCCGCGCTCCGGCTGCTGGCGATGCGCGCCGGCAACGCCCGCTGGCTCAGCGCCGGCACCGGGCGATCGGTGGATCTCCTGGTCCGCCGACGCGTGCATCTGGCCGGGGTGCACTCGCTGACCGACCGCGACCGCCGTCGCGTCCGCGGCGGGGTGCTGGTGCATCTCGCCACCTGGCCGCTCGGACTCGCGACGCGCAGGGGCAACCCCCGCGGGATCCGCGGCGTCGTCGACCTCGGCCGCCCCGACGTCCGGCTGGTCAATCGCGAGCCGGGCGCGTCGGCCCGCGTGCTCCTCGATCGACTCCTCGCGGACCTGGGGCTCGCCCCGGTCTTCGTCCAGGGATACGGGCACGTCGTCCAGGGACACGACGCGGTCGCCCAGGCGGTGGCGCTCGGGGCCGCGGACGTCGGCCTGACGACCCAGGCGGCGGCGACGGGGCACGGCCTCGATTTCCGCCAGCTCTCGGAGGAGAGCTTCAACCTGGTGGTGACCGCCGGCGAGATCGAGCGCCCCGAGCTGCAGGGCCTCCTCGCCACCGCGCGCAGCCCGGGGTTCCGCCGCGACGTCGGCGCGCTCCCCGGCTACGGGACCGAGCGCTCGGGGCAGATGGTGGGCGCCACGTGAGGCCCGGCGCGGGTTCGCGGGCGCTCGGGCTGCTGCCGGGCGTCGCGGCGCTGGCGATGGTGGGGGTGCTCGCGATTCCGCTGGTGGCGCTCCTCCTCTCCACCACCGGCGCCGACCTCCTCGAGGGGCTCCGCCATCCGCTGGCGGTCTCCGCCCTCCGGCTGAGCCTGCTCACCACGTCTCTGAGCCTCGCGCTCACCCTCGTGCTCGGGACGCCGCTCGCCTGGTGGATGGCCCGGCACCCCGGACCCGGGGAGCGGGCGGTCGCCACGCTGGTCCAGCTCCCCATCGTGGTGCCGCCGGCCGTCTCGGGCCTCGCGCTGCTGCTCGCCTTCGGGCGCCGGGGGTTGCTGGGACCGCTGCTGGAGCGTGCCGGCTGGGAGCTCCCCTTCACCACCGCGGCGGTCGTCGTGGCCGAGCTCTTCGTCTCCGCCCCGTTCTACGTCCAGTCCGCCGCGGCGGCCTTCCGGGGCCTGGACGAGGACCTGCTCTGGGCCGCGGGGAGCCTCGGCGCGGGGCCGACCCGCCGCTTCTTCCGGGTGGTGCTCCCGCTGAGCCGCCCGGGCGTGGTGACCGGCGCGGCCCTGAGCTGGGCGCGGGCGCTGGGCGAGTTCGGGGCGACGCTCATGTTCGCCGGGAACCTGACCGGACGGACCCAGACGCTCCCCCTGGCCATCTACACCGCCCTGGAGACGGACCTCCGCCCGGCGAAGGCGCTGAGCGTCCTGCTGGTGGCGGTGGCGCTCGGGGTCCTGCTCCTGCTCGGTCGGGGCACGGTGGTGGAGGCGGTCCGTGCTCGATCTTGAGCTCGAGGTGGTACGCGACGGGTTCGTCCTCGACGTCGCGCTCTCGCTGCCAGGCGGACCCACCCTCCTCGTGGGCCCGAACGGCGCGGGGAAGAGCACGCTTCTCCGGGCCCTCCTCGGCGCGATCCCCGTCCGTCGGGGGCGCATCGTGCTCGAGGGACGCACCGTGCTCGACACCGCGGCCGGGCTCTCTCTGCCTCCGGAGGAGCGCCGCATCGGCTGGGTGCCGCAGGAGTACGCGCTCTTCCCCCACCTCACGGTGCTCGAGAACGTGACCTTCGGCACCTCCGGTCCGTCGGGACGGCGCCGGGCCGGCGCGGCCCTGGACCAGCTCGGGCTCGGAACCCTGGCCTCGCGCCCTCCGGGGATGCTCTCCGGGGGCGAGCGTCAGAAGGTGGCCCTCGCCCGGGCGCTCGCCGCCGAGCCCCGGGCCCTCCTGCTCGACGAGCCCCTGGCGGCGCTCGACGCCGACACGCGCGGCTCCATCCGGGTACTCCTGGCCGAGACGCTGCGCCAGCTGGCGATCCCCTCGCTGGTCGTCACCCACGACCTGCAGGACATGGAGGCGCTCGACGCACCGGTGGTCCTGATCGAGTCGGGCCGGGTCCGCTCGGTGGGCGGCTTCGACCGGTTCCGCGCCTCTCCGCCAGGCGACTTCGCCCGTCGGCTCGTCGGGGCCTTGTCAAGTTGACTTGCACGCG
>DATJVY010000097.1:0-5200 GCA_035501615.1 Myxococcaceae bacterium | reverse complement strand
GGCATCGACCAGGAGCAGCTCGTCCCGGCACTCGAAGACCATCGAGTTCAGGCCGATCTCGCCCAGTCCGCCGAGGGGGATGACGCGCAGCACGCTCCGCCACCATAGTGGGTCCGCCGGCGGAGACGCTGCCTCGAGGGGGTCCGGAACACCCGAGTTGACCCCTCAGCGCGTGCTGTGCAGTCTCTGCCGCCCCCCATGGCACAGCCCCGTCCCGGCTCCCACGGCCGAGCTCGGAGTGACCCGCGGGTGGGTCAAGGAGGGCTGGGCGGCGCTCCAGATGGGTTGGGACGTGGAGGCGGCGGGACTCGCGACGCGGGCGCTGGATGCGGCGCGCACCGATGCCGCCCGCGCCGAAGCGCTGGACCTGCTCGCCTGGACCGACCTCGCCCAGGGCTCTCCCTCCCACGCCCTGAGCCACGTCGGGCAGGTGCCCGGCAAGCGTGCCCGGGCGCTCACCTGGGCACTGGCCCTGGAGGCCGAGGGACGGCCCGCCGAGGAGCTCCCGCACGCGCAGGCGGCGCTGGACCGGGAGCCGACCGACACCTCCGCGGCGGTGCTGGTGCGGGTGCTCCTCGCGGTCGGGAGGAGCGACGAGGCGGCCCGGCTCGTCTCCGGGCACCCCTGGACGGACGCCGTGCCCCGGGCGCGTGCCGAGGGTGCCGTGGCGCTCGCCCGGAGCGACCACGGCTCCGCGATCGATTCCTTCCAGCGTGCCTTCCAGCAGGCCGGCTCGGCCGAGGATGCCCGCCAGGCCGCGCGGGCGATGGTGCGCGGCGGTCAGAGCGCGCGCGCGACGGCGTGGCTCGGCGAGCTCGCGGGCCGGGGCGTCACCGCCGAGGGGGATCCGGAGCTCGAGAGGGTGCTCCTGGGCTCCGGGTCGCGGTCCTGCGTCCGTCAGCCGGTCGCGCCGAGGTAGCGGTCGAGCCAGTCGAGGACCTCCCGGGTCAGCACCTCGTTGGGAGGCACGTGGCCGGCCTCGAGCACGACGTGGCGCTTGTCCTTCGCCGGGGTGCCGAGGAGCTTGAACATCGGGACCTGCGTCTCCTCGACCGGGAAGAAGAAGTCGTAGCGACCGTTCACCATCAGCACCGGCTGGTGGACGAGGCCGAGGAAGTTGAACGGGTCGACCTCGGGTAGGCTCTCCTGGGACTCCAGGCCGCCGCCCACGAAGAGGCCGACCTTGATGCGCTCGTCCACCGCCAGCATCACCGGTCCGAGGAACGCCCCCCAGCTCGCTCCGTAGTAGGCCAGGTGCTTCGCGTCCAGGTCGGGGCGAGTCTCGATCCAGTCGATGCTCCGGCCGAGGTCCTTCGCCCACTGGATGACGTGGTCCCGGTAGAAGGCGGTGGGCGCCTGGTAATCGGAGTCGAGCGCGTCTCCCCGTTCGAAGGTGGACTTGTAGACCGGGTAGAGCACCGCGCGACCGCTGCGGAGGATGGGGCTCAGGAGGCGCATCCCGGGGAGCGTCTTGCTCGAGCGCTCGTGGATCGCGTTCGAGCCCGGGAAGAGCACCACCACCGGGTACGGGGGACGTCCGGTCCGCGGAGTCAGGAGGTAGGCGATCACCCGCTCGCCGCCGTACGCGGCGTTGAAGCTCACCTTCTCCTTGCGCCAGCGGTCCGAGCTTTCGTCGGTCTCCTCGATCCGCGCGTCCAGCGGTCCCTTGTCGTAGGCGTAGAGGCGCCGGTACGCGTCGGCGACCTCGGGACGGACCGGCTTCTCCTTGCCGTAGTCGCGGTGGGGGAGGGGAATGGGCGCCGATGCCTGCGGCGCGGTGCGATCGTCGAGCCGCTTCACCAGCCGGAACCCGAACGAGGGGCCCCGTGCGAAGGGGTCCTGAGCGTCGGCGTCGTTGAACATGTAGGTGGGCTCGTTCCAGCCGCCGCCGAGGATGAAGCGGCGACCGTCCTTCACCGCGTTCCAGCACCACTCCTTGGCGTTGCCCGCCATGTCGTGGGTGCCGAAGGGCCCGATGGCCCCCAGCGTCGCCACCGGAACCGTCCCGGCGTTGCGGAAGTTGCTCGCCGGCACGATGTCCGGCGTCGCGTAGGTCCCGGCCGCGTGCGCCCACTGGTAGGCGTCGGGGAGCTCCTTCCCTGCGAAGGCCGCGTAGGCGGCCGCCTCGTACCAGCTGACGCCGGTGACCGGATGCTCGCCCTGGCCCTCGGGGTAGTCGCCGAGCTCCCAGGTCGCGGGACCCGGCCGGCCCGTCTTGTCCTGCAGGAGGGCCATCGCCTCGTCCCAGCCGAGGGTCTTGCCCGCCCTGACGAAGGGCTCCTTCCAGAGCTCGCGGCGCTGGTAGCCGCCGGCGTCGACGAAGCGCTTGAACTGGCGGTTGGTCACCTCGGTCCGGTCGATGAGGTAGTCGCCGAGGACGACCTCGGGGAGATGGTCGATCCCGGGGATCGGGAGCCCGACGCTCTTCCCCGGGACGCGGACCATGTCCGGGGGAATGGAGCCGGTGCGGTCGAGGGCGAGCTTCAGGGTCACCTCGGGCGGCGCGTAGACCGACGGATAGGCGGAGATCACCGTCTCGTACCCGGGCAGGGTGACCCGCCAGAGGTGGAAGCCGTAGGGAAGCCGGACACCGCGCACCGGGGTGACGCCCAGCCTCCGCCACGCGGTGTCGGGGGCGGCGTAGGGCTTCACCTCCACGGTCGCCCCGGGCGGGGTGGTCTCCACGCCGTAGAGACGGGAGAAGTCGGGGAAGAGCTTTCGAAGCTTCGGGTCGTCGGGGAGGACCTGCTGCACCTCCTCGGCGAGCGCCATCGCCTCGGGGTACCGGTTCAGCTCGATCAGCTCCGACAGCCTGGGGAACGCAACGTCGCGCGCCCAGCGCACCCGCGCCTCGCGGCGGACGTAGAGCGAGCCGAGCACCACGACCGCGGCGAGGGCCAGGACCGCGCCCCCGAGGAGAGCGGCGCGCCGCACCGGGTGCGGGGGAGGGGCGAGCAGCGCGGCGCGGATCTCCTCGGCGCTCCGGAAGCGGCGCTCCGGCTCCCGCGCCAGGCAACGGAGGATCACCTGGCTCCAGCGGCGGTCGAGGCCGGGGCGGACGGCGTGCGGCGGCCGTGGCGGCTCCTGGATCCGCTTCGCCGCCGCGGCCAGGGGCGTGTCCCCGGTGAAGGGCAGCTCGCCCGTCACCATCTCGTACATGACCACGCCCAGGGCGTAGACGTCGGTGGCCGGGGTGACGCTGCCGCCGGTCACCTGCTCGGGGGCCATGTACTCGGGGGTGCCAATCATCCCCGCGCCGGTGAGCCCACCATCGCCGTCGTTCTCGATCGGCCGGGCGATGCCGAAGTCGGTGATCACCGCCCGGGTCGTCCCGGAGTCCCCGGTGGTGCCGCGGCGCTGCACCAGGAGGACGTTGCTGCTCTTGAAGTCGCGGTGGACCACGCCCTCGGCGTGCGCGGCCGCGAGCCCGTCGCACATCTGGAGGACGAGCGGCAGCGCCTCGGCGGGCGCCATCGGTCCCCGCGCCTGCAGCCGGCGGGCGAGGGTCTCGCCTTCGAGGAGCTCCATGGTGAGGAAGTGGACCGGAACTCCCTCGGCAGTGCGGGCGTCGTAGAACTCGAACACGTGGCAGACGTTGGGGTGCGCCACGCGACGGGCCAGAAGGACTTCCCGGCGGAACCGCTCCAGCGCCGAGGCTTCGGCGAGCAGCGCGCTGCGGATGATCTTCAGCGCCACGCGCGTGCGGAGGCTCAGGTCCTCGGCCTCGTAGACCGCGCCCATCCCGCCCCGGGCGATGAAGCGGACGATGGAGAAGCGCCCGGCGAGCAGCTCGTCGGGGTGGAGGCGGGGGAGGTCGGGGTCGCCGTCCCCGGTGGTGAAGGTGCCGCGCCGCTGGAGATCCTGCGTGCCTTCCTCGCCCGAGGGGCGGACGAGGGTCGCGCTGGACTCGTCGTCGGGAGGCTCCTCCGCGCCCGTCATCCGCCTCTCCCCTCCATCCGTCCGCGAGGCTGTCACGAATTCCGTGGCCCGGCCAGCGTGCCGGCGCCTCCTCGGGTGCGGGCGCGACTCAGGGGGAGCGCGCCGGTGCCGCCGGGGTCAGCGGGGGCGAGGGTTGCCTCCACCGCGCCAGCTCGCGGCCCACGGTCCACAGCGCGAGGACGGCCAGCGCGCTCCCGCCCAGCAGCACGCCGGGCATCGCCGCCCACCGCGTGAGCCCGGCGACGACGAACGGCGCCCCGAACCCGAGGTAGGCCCAGGCATAGAACCAGCCCACCAGCGTTCCGCGCGTCGTCGCGTCGGCGAGGCGACCCGCGGCCGCGAGCCCGCCGACGAGGCAGAGGCCGTAGGAGCTTCCGAGGAGCGCCATCGAGAGGAGCACGCCCGGGAGCCCCGGCGCCCGTGACGTCCAGGCCGCCACGGCCAGGCCCACCGCCACCAGCGCGAGCCCCGCCACCGCCGCTCGCCCGGGCCGGGCCGCCTCCAGCCGCCGCCCCAGCGACTGGATGGCCGCGCCGATCCCCAGCGTCACCCCGGTCATGCACCCCACCAGCGCCGCCGGGTGGGGCAGCGGCGGAAATCGCGTGGGGAGCACCACGAAGGCCACCGCCACGCTGGCGAAGACGAAGGGCGCGACGGGCGCCACCCCGCGGCGGAAGTGGCGACGCACCTCCGCCGACGGGGGCACCCGCCGGGCCCTCGTGCCCGGGCGGAGCGTCTCGCGCGCCGCGAGGACCCCGGGCAGGGCCACCGTCCCGAGCACCAGGTGCGGCAGGTAGGGGACGACCGCGGGCCAGGGGAGCGGATCGGCGATCAGGCCGGCGGTCAGCGGCCCGAGACAGAATCCGGCCGTCACCGCCAGCGCGGCGCGCCGGGTGTGGAGCGCCGCCGAGAGCTCGACCAGCCACGCCGAGCCGGCACCGAACACCACGCCGGAGACGACGCCCGCCAGCAGCCGCCCCAGCGCGAGCGCGGGGCTCCAGATGGCGCCGGCCATGAGCACGCCGGTGGCCAGGAGCGAGAGGAAGAAGAAGGGGAGGACCACCGGCCGCCGCCCGCGCGCGTCCGACGCGACGCCCCCGGCGAGCAGGCCCGGGACGAGGCCCACGGCGTAGCAGCCCCACAGCGCTCCGAGCACCGCCGGCCCGAAGCCGAACCGCTGGCGATAAACGACCAGCAGCGGGGTGAACTGATTCGCTCCCCAGGCCACGGCGAAGAGCGCCAGGGTGAGCCGTCGCTCGTC